>DATAZG010000232.1:0-52417 GCA_036272155.1 Pseudonocardia sp. | reverse complement strand
CTGCGACTTCAATGCCAGCTCCGCCTGCAGATCGTGGATGGCGGCGTCGACCGCATCCTCGGTGAGCACCCGGATCTCGCTGCGCGCCGGCATATCGAGACCCATCAACTTTGCCTCGCGGTCCGCCCAAGCCTTGATCGTCCCGTAAGCCAATGCCCGCGCCGTAAAGCTCGCCTTTGGATTGCGTGCGAGCTCGAACAGCTCGCGGGTGGCGATCTGGATTCGACCGAGCTGCGCAGCCCGGCACTCATCGACGAGCGGTGAGATCCGGCGTAGGTTTGCGCGCGTAATAATCTGGCTGATGCGCCGCTGCGTCACGCCCTCGCGCCGCGCGATCTCCGTCGTCGTCTGACCCTCGAAGAGCCACTGGAGAATTCGACCCTCGCGCTCGACCGCCTGTGCCGTGCGCCGGGGGTTACCCCTGCTTGGTGCCATTTCGTTGCCCCTTTCGCGGGGAAAAGTCGGGCGCCCCCGGTGCCGTGACCAAGACACGGCACCGGGGGCAAGGTGTTCCGGGCTTGAGTCCCCACCACAGAGACACCCGAAACAATCGGTGAAGGCGGAAACCATCGACCGAAGTTCGAGAGGTGGCCCCGGGCTAAGAGGAGTAGGCCCGACTTAGCCCGGGGCCGCGCGCACAGCCGGACACCCTCATGGCAGCCGTGGCGCGAGTGCGGGTCAGCTACGGACGATCCCGGTCACTGCCCCATTGAACTCGGGCGCGTAGCAGACGAGGGAGTTCATCCACCAACTGGAGCAGTCAAAGGTGAACTGAGTCTGCGGCCACTCGATTCCCATGTAATCCTGCGGCCCGACCACCGCCCAGACCGTACTGATTTCCGAGGCCGGCACGGGCAGCGTCCAAGACATCACGCCCATCGTTCCCTGCGGCCACCATGGGTTGACCGTGACGTCCAAAAAGTCGCCGGTCACTTCGTTCTGAATTCCGGAGACGAGTGCGCCGATCGTGGCGTCGTGCACGCCGCCGGTCGACTGGGCCGCACTGTCCACCGTGATTCGGTAGGCGCTGCCGTTGCTTGTCGACTTGAGCAAGTCCGAAAGCTGCTTGCGGTCATAGCCGTTGCACAGAACCTCCTGTGGCTGGCCCTTGACCGCGTCGAAGATAGACGCGCAGACGGTCTGAATTTCGTTGCCGGCATTGCTGGACAGCGTGCCGTTGACGTGATTTACGTAGCCGCTGTCCGCGCCGAGGACCGTCGCCAAAATTCCGTCGTACCCGGTCGCCGATGCGGTCGTGTCGCTGACGTTGACCGTGCTGGCCGCCGTGCCGGACGTGGTGATCGCGCCGCTGAACGAGACGCTGGTCGCCGAGGTTGTGAAGGTGCCGGCGTTGGGCCGCTGAAGCCAGTAGGCGGCCGTGGTCGGGTCGCTGGAGCCGGACCCCAGGTACACGTTGTACGCGTAGCCGCCGACGACCGGGTTCCACGACACCGTGGTCGTATTGCCGGTCGTGAACGAGGTGTGCGCGGCCGAACTGATCGGGGTCTCGCCCCACCGAGTCACGGCGGTCACCACAGCCCACGCATTGCCGGTGATGCCGGTCGTGGCGGTCTGGCCAGTACCCGGAGCCGCATTCACCACGGCCACGCCGGTCGGTGCGCCGAGTCCACCGCTGAACGGGGAAACGGTGCCGCGCGACTCGATGAGGGCCTTCTCCTCGAACAACATCGAGCTGTACAAGAGAGCGGTCTGCGACAGCTGCCGAAGGTCTTCGTAGCCGAGGCCGCTGTATTGCGCCTCCCACGTCACAACATTGCTGGCGCTAAAGGTGCAGTACGGGATGTTAGCCTGATCGCCGGCCAGGGTGATGACCGGTCCGCGACGCAGCGTCTGGCCGCCGACGGAATTGGTGCCGGTCTCGGTGATACCCATCCAAAGATCGGAAACCCCACCGGTTCCCGAGTTGGACCAGCCCGTGATTCGCTTGTACCGGTGGCTCGTGCCGACGCCCTTGATCCGGGGAATCTTGTTCCGGATCGGAGTCATGCGGGGAGCAATTTTCTTCGAAGGGGCCTCAAGGTCAAAAGCCTGGAGGCCACCAGTACTGCCGGGGCCGGCGACCGTCAGGTCCTTACCCATGAAGTCCAGCGACTGCCGCACCGATGCGAGCAGCTCGGGCGAAACGGACTTGTTCAGGGTGAAGTTATCGAGAGACCGGCTGAGCTCCGCCTCGGGCGAGTACGGCGCTGGCACGTGACGCTGGAAGCTCTTGTTCAGAGACTGCTTGTAATCTTCGAACTGGGTGAGCATCTCCAGAGGAGTCTTCGCGTCCGCGAAAAGGTCGCGGGCCTGTGGTACATAGACCATGATGGTTTCCATTCAGGGGGCAGGGTCAAGCAGGCCGCATGCGCGACCTGGCGATTTGTGACCCTCTACTCGCTCCTGAACGCCGGTTTACTGGCCGGCCTCGTTGACCCCGGATTCACTAGCCCGGTGGGTCACGGGAGATCTACGCGCCGGTTTACTGGCCGGCGTCCCGTCGGAGAGATCTGTTTCAATTGCCTTTTTCGAGGTTTGCGCCACTGCCCGGGGCCTTACCCGCGCGCGTCGCAATGTAGTTTTGGAGTGGTTCGTGCCCACCCTGCGGGGGCTCTTACCCCGCGTCGCACATTTAGTTGTGAGTGGTCGGCGCGCAGGCTCCGACACAAGGTCATCTAGCCGGGACACCTTCGCTCCGCCGTCGGCTGGTTCTACCCAAGGGTAAGGACCGGCGGCAGTGACGTGAACGAACCCACCACTTAGGCAGCATTGTACGCCGTCCAGCTCGGGACGCAAGGAGCAATGCGGCGTGTCGCGCTGATCGGCGCCCGCGTTCAGTGACCCTCGTCCTCGATTGCCTCGATCACGGCTTCGAGCAGCGGGTCTCGATTCCGGGCATTCACTTCCTCCAGCGACGGAATCCGGCCGCCGCTCGCGATGATGCGGAGCTCGTCCTCGATCGGGTTGTCGCTGATCCACCGGAGCTCGGCCTGGATCTCCCGGTGCAGCGGCTCACTGGCCCGCCATATCGTCTGCTCCGCTCGCTCTACGCGGGCCTGGTGGAACTTCCCGAGCCGGCCACGGGTGGGGCGCTTGACGCAGGTCGCGCCGAGTCCAGCCTTGCAGCGCGGGCACACCTCGGCGAGCACGTCGGCGGCTTTCATCGGTCCTCCTGTTTGAGCGCGCGCGACCTATCTCGGTGCGCCGTTACTCGACACCGCACCGAACAGAACCGAGCGTCCGCGCGGCCGGTGATGGGTGACTCGCAGCCCGTGCGTCGGCAGGTTCGGACCGGTAACGCTTCCTCCATCCGTAACCGGAGTTGGCGGAGCTTGGACTCGGCGTCGCGGAGGCACCCGATGTGGTGCGGCAACAACTTCGGGTCGGCATGCTCGACCATGTCGGCGGGGACGTCCCCCAGCTCGGCGAGCCGCAGGACGCGTTTCATCAGCCACTTGTCAGCCGGCTCTAGGTCATTGATGAAACACGGGTGCCAGGTCACTCGTAGTCGAAAACTAGACGGCGGAGGAACTCCGCTCCGGTTGCCGCCCCAGCAATCCGGGCCACCAGCAGTGCGGTCGCGGCGTTGCCGTAGCTCATTCCGAAGTCGTCGTGTTCGAGTCCGAGGTGGGCGCGCACCCAGTCTCGTTCGTCTTTCGGCAGGCAGTCCGAGCAGTGCGGTTCGATGAACCCCCGGAGGAAGTCGTCTGCGGTGAGGCGTTTCGCTACGTAATTCTCTTCGATGTCGGCCTTCTCGGGGAAGCCTGCCCAAAGCCAAGCGATGAAGGCTTCTCGGAGGTGGCCGGGGAAGTGTCCGGGGTCGCGGTTCATTTGATCAGCCTCTCGGTCTTGCGCTCACGTCGGCTTGGTTCGATCTTCTGCGGCTTTCATCCTCAGAACCGATCGCCGCGCTTGAGCAGCCTCGACTTAGCCCGAGCTCGTTCGTCGGCCATGGACGCGCCGTACCTGCGCACCATCATGCCGCCCGACCACCCGAAGATCCGCTCGACCTCGATTTCGAGAGCACCGTTGGCCAGAAGATCGTGCGCGGCGGTGTGGCGCAGCTGGTGCGGTCGAATCTTCGGTATGCCGACCTTCTGAGTCCGGCGCTCCAGCATCGCGGCTATTCCCTCGCCAGTCAGCCGCCATCCGAACGTCGGAGATTCGCGGTCGGACAGGAACAACGCCGGGTCATCCTTGCCGGCGTGCAGGTTGCGGGCCCGGAGATAGCGCAGGATCGCCCGGAGGGTTTTGTCACCACCCATATCCACGACACGCGCCCGCCCGTTTTTGGTCTTGCGCAGGGCGAGCGTGCGCTCCTTCGTGTCCACGTCGGCGACGTCCAGCCCGCACAGCTCCGACCGCCGGCACCCGATCGAGATCAGGACGCGGATGATGGCCGCGTCGCGGGTGTTGTTGAAGGGGTCCCGTTTGTGCAGCGAGGGCGCTTTCTCGATGGACGCGATCAGCTTGGCGAGGTCTGCGTCCGGCGTGACGGCCACCGGCTGGACCCTGACCGTCGGCAGCGGGACACCGATCGTCGGGTTCTTGACCACCGGGATGGTCGGGTCCTCGATCAAGAACGCGAAGAACGACCGCAGTCCGGCCAGCCGAACCCGCCGGGTGGCATCGGACCGGCCGGCGTCCGCCATGGCGATCATCCACAGCTTGACGTGCCGCTGCGTGATCTGGTCCAGCTCCGTGATGTCCGGGTGGTGCTGGTCGAGGAACGCACCGAACTGGGCGACGGACCTGCGGTAGACCACGCGGCTGGACGGGGCCATCTCGCCGAGGTCAACCTCCCACTCGACGACGAGCGCGGACAGGGCTTCCATGGCCGTATGTTACACGGACAGACAGCTAGGCGCCCCGAGACTGTGTAGTCTCCTACACACATCGTTGCTGGTCAGTGACTTGCCAAGCCTCCGACCAGGGCGTACGCTTGCGGAAGTCAGTCCGGAGAACGTCAGTTTCCCGCACGATCACCCGGCGCGCATCCCCATCGCGAACGACCGGCCGGCCACCCAGGTGGCCGGCCGGTCGGTCCGCGGTGAGTCGGCGGTTACTTGCCCTGCAGCAGCGGCAGCAGGGCCTGCAGCTCGTCGGCGATCGAGTTGGGCACGATGTAGCCGTCCTGCTTGCGGATGTCGTCGATGTGCGCGGCCACGTCGTCGGCCGACACCTCGACACCCTTACCGGCGAACCAACCCGGCGCCAGCCCGACGAACACCCGCGCGTACCGGCCGCCGCCGGCGGAGAACACCTCGTGGGTGAGCTCGCACGCCGAGCTGGCCAGATACACCACCATCGGCGTGACCAGCTCCGGCTCGACGCTCTCGGCCAGCGGGCCGAGCAGCTCCTCGGTCATCCGGGTCCGCGCGATCGGGCAGATCACGTTGCTCTTGATATTGGCCTTGGCGCCCTCGACCGCCAGCACGTTGGACAGCCCGACGAGGCCCATCTTCGCGGCGCCGTAGTTGGTCTGGCCGAAGTTGCCGAAGACGCCGGCGTTCGAGGCGGTGAACACGAACCGCCCGTACCCCTGCTCCTTCATCAGCCGGAACGCCGGCTGGCTGACGAAGAACGCACCCTTGAGGTGCACGTCCAGCACCGCCTCGAGGTCCTCGACCGCCAACTTCGCGAACGTCCGGTCCCGCAGGATGCCGGCGTTGTTGATCACGATGTCGACGCGGCCGAACGCCTCCACCGCCGCGTCCACGATCGCCTGCCCACCCTCGGGCGTGGACACCGAGTCGTGCGAGGCGACCGCACTGCCGCCCTTGGCGGTGATCTCCTCGACGACCTTCTGCGCCGCCGAGGCATCACTGCCCACGCCTGAGGACGACCCACCCAGGTCGTTGACCACGACGGAGGCCCCTCGGGCCGCGAGCTCCAGGGCATACGTCCGGCCCAGGCCACCACCGGCCCCGGTCACGATGGCCACCTGGTCGATGAACGAAATGTCAGTCACGCCGGTCACCCTAACTTGAATTCATCCTGCGCTGGCTCGGCGAATCGCCCGATAGAGGAGCTTCTGGTCACCCAGGCGGCGGCGCAGCTCCCGCTCCAGCCCGCCGATCGGGTACAGGTTCTGCGGGGCGCGGGCGTCCTTGTACTCGGTCGAGGCGTAGCGGCAGAGCATCGGCGCGCTGCGGTCGGCCAGCTCGACCACCCGCCCCAACGACAGCTCGGCCGGGCACTCCACGCGGACCACGCCGGCCCACGGCGCGGGCGAGCCGGGCAGCTTCAGGTACCAGGAGTGCCGCTGCCAGCTGGTGCCGAGGCCGAACACCGGGGTGCGCTGGCCGGGCGCCAGGCGGCCGACCACCCGGTGCAGCGGCGCCGGCAGGTACTCGCTGCGGTGCGTCTTGATGAAGCCGATCGCCCTGGGCAGGTGCTGGCGGCCCCGCAGCGGGCCGTCGACCACGAGCAGGTCCTCCCCATCGGCGTGCTCGGTACCGCCGGCGCTGGCAGTACCGGCGCGGGCCTGGGCGGCGACCGCCCCCTCCACGTCCCCGAGCGCGCGCTGCACGGCCAGGCTCAGGTCGGCCGCCGGCTCGCCCCGGGCCGGCGTGTGCACCCTCCGGTACCGCCCGGCCGGGGTGACCACGTCGGTGGCGTGCTCGGCCGTGCTGAACAGCCCCCGGCGGACCTCGGCGGCGAGCAGGTGCGCCGCGCCCGGCCGGCAGCACACCACCCCGGCCGCGTAGGACGCGCACAGCGCCAGTGACGCCGGCGAGCCGTCGCCGTGCCCACTGTCGGACCCGCTGTCTGGCCCGCTGTCGGACCTGCTCTCGGGCCCGCTGCCAGCCGGTTCGGAGATCCAGGCCATCGCGTCGATCCGCCGCACCCCGTCCACGAACAGCACCGCCGCCCAGCCGGCGGCGGCCGGGTCGGGGTCGACCGGGCGCCACCGCGCCTCGGGCAGCTCCAGGTCCGTGGCCACCTGGGCGGTGGAGCGGCCCAGCTCGGCCTGGTCCTCGGTGCTCGCGCCGTAGCCGGGGTCCCAGCTCTCCACCCGCCAGCGCATGCCGGACAGCGGTGCAGCGGTCATCAGGCCAGGTCCTCACGCATGATCGACGAGGTGCGCTGGTCCCGGCTCACCGCGAACCGGACCGGCACCCGCTCGGCCAGCGCCGGCACGTGGGTGATCACCCCGACCATCCGGTCGCCGAGCGAGGCCAGGTTCTCCAGGGTGCCGGCCACGATCTCCAGGTTGGCCTCGTCCAGGGTGCCGAAGCCCTCGTCCAGGAAGATCGAGTCGAGCCGGACCGCGCCGGCCGAGGCGAGCGAGGCCAGCTGCTCGGACAGCGCGAGCGCGAGGGCCAGGCTCGCCTGGAACGTCTCGCCGCCGGACAGCGTCTTCACCGGCCGCAGGGAGTCCGCGTCGGCGTGGTCGAGCACCAGGAACTCGCCGTCGGCATGCGCCAGCTCGAACTGGCCGCCGGACAGCTCGGCCAGGCTCCGGGAGGCGTCGGCCACCAGGGCGTCCAGCGCGGAGGCCACCAGCCAGCGCGGGAACGCGTCGGAGCGCAGCAGGCCGGCCAGCATCCTGGCCACCCGGGCGGCGTCGTCGGCCTCGGCGCGGTCGGCCGCGAGCTTGGCCGCCTCCGCCCGGCGCTCGGCGATCCGCGCCCTGGCGCCCCTGGCCCGCTCCAGCTCGGTGGACGCGGCCGCCTCCGCCGCCGAGGCAAGGGAGCGGCCGGCCGGGCGGGCGGGCGTGGGGCGGGCGGTGGCTCGCTCGGTGATCGGGGCGGCGGGGGGCTCGGTCGGCACGGGTACCCCGTGGGCGGCGAGGTCGGCGGCCAGTGCCCGGTGTGCCTCGCCGCGCCGGTCCCGGGTGCCGGCGACCGTCGCCTCGGCGGTGGTATGGCGTTCGGCGCGCTCGGCGGCGGCGACCCGCGCCCACTCGGTCAACGCCGACCAGGCGCCGACCAGGTCGTCCCCCGTGCGGCTCGGGCCGTCCGGGGCGGGCGCACCGAGGCCCACCAGCGGGTCCCGCGCCGCGCGCAGCGCCCGCCAGCCGTGCTCGACGGCGGCGGCCACCTGCTCGGCGGTCCGCTGGGCGGCGGTGACCTCGGCGCGCGCGGTGCGCAACGCCGCATCGGCCGCCCGCACCTGCGCGGCCAGCTCGTCCAGCTCGGCGAGGCGCCGGGCGAGCTCGTCGTCGGCCGGCTGGCCGGCCAGGGCGACCTCGAGCTGCTCGGCCCGGCCCTGACCCCCGGTCAGCGCCCCCTGCGCGTCCTGCTCCGCGCGGACGGCCTGGGTCTCGGCGCCCCGCAGCCGCTGGGCCCGTTCGGCCGCCTCGGCCAACGCGCGCTCCGCGTCGGCGTGCGCCCGCTGCGCGCCGGCCAGCGCCGCCCGGGTGTCGGTGAGCTCCCCATCCCGGCGCTGCGCCCCGTCCCGCGCCCAGTCGGCCAGCCGGCGCCAGGCCGTGGCCAGGTCGGCGTCCCGGTCCGGCCCGGTGGCGGGTTCGGTGCCGGCCTCGGGCGCTTCCACGGCCGGCGCGCCGAGGGCCACCAGCGGGTCCCGGGCGGTGCGCAGGTCGGCCGCCGCGCCGGCCAGCCGCCTGGCCACGTCGGTGCCCTCGGTGTCGGCCCGGTCCCGCTCCTCGCGCGCCCGCTGCGCCCGCTGCTCGGCCCGCGCCGAGGTGGCGGCCAGCTCGTCCGCCCTGGCCAGCAGGGTGTCGACCTGCTCGAGGCCACCCGGGGCGTCGGCCAGCGCGGCCCGCAGCGCCCCGATCCGCGTGGCCAGCGCGTCGAGCTCGGCGGCCGCCCGGTGCTCGGCCTCGGTGGCCGCGCGCTGGCCGGTGGCCGCCTCGGTGCGCCGGTCGGTGGCCACGGCCACGGCCCGCTCGGCGGCGGTCAGGTCGGCCGCGGCCACCGGGGGCGGCAGCGTGGCCACCCGCTGCTCGCAGACCGGGCAGTTCTCGTGCAGCGCCAGGCCCGGCCGCAGCGCACCCACCAGGTCGGCGCGGGTGGCCGCCGCCCTGGCCGCCTCCGCCTCCGCCAGCGCGCGCTCGGTGTCGGCCAGCCGCGCGCCGGCGGTCCGCGCGCGCTCCGCCGCCTCGCGCCGGCGCTGCTCGCCGGCCCGCCGGGATCCCTCGGCGTCGCGCAGCTCGACGTGCTCGCGACGCGCCTGGGCCAGCCGGAACCGATCCGGGCCGCCGGCCAGCGCCGCCCTGGCCGCCCGGTCGGCGGCCTCCGCCTCGGTCAGCTCGCGGCGGGCCATGCTCAGCTGCTCCGCGCTGGTCCGGCGCTGTTTGTCCAGCTCGGCGACCCCGTCCGGGACCCGCAGCCCGGCCAGCAGGGCGCGCTCCCCGGCCAGCCGCTCCGCCTCGGTGCGCAGCCCGGTCAGCTCGCCGGCCAGCCGGTCCCGCTCGGCCCTCGGGACGTCCAGCCCGGCGGCGGCCCCGGCGGCCGCCCCGCTCGCCTCGGCGGTACGGACCCTGGCCCGGTCCCGCTCGGCCGTCAGCTCCGGCAGCCCGGCCAGCAGCGTGGCCAGCTCGGCGTGGTCGCGGCGCAGCTGGCGCAGCGGCTCGCGGTCCGGGGCGGCCGCCAGCCGCTCCCTGGCCCCGGTGTCCGCCGCCTCGGCGGCCACCAGGTCCCGCCGCGCGCCGGCCACCGCCCGCTCGGCCGCCCGGGCCCGGCCGGCCAGCTCGTCGAGCCCGGCCGGACCCCGCAGCCCGGCCAACTGGTCGCGTTCGTCGCGCAGCCGGCCCGCGGCCAGTTCGGCCTCGCGCACCTCGGCGTCCCGGGCGGCCAGCTCGGGCACGGCCACGCCCACCCGGTCGACCAGCGCGGCCAGCTGGGCCTCCCGGTCGGCCGCCTCGGCGGCGGCCACCTCTGAGGCGTCGGCGTAGCCGCCCAGCTGTTCGGCGAGCAGGTCGGCGCGCTGGCCCTGCAGCTTCGCCTCGCCGGCCGCCTCCCTGGCCATCACCTCGTACATGCCGAGGCCGAGGATCCGGGTCAGCGTCTTCTGCCGGTCGGCCGGCTTGGCGTGCAGGAACTGGGCGAAGTCGCCCTGCGGCAGCACCACGCAGATGCAGAACTGCTCGAACGGCAGCCCGAGCAGCTCCTCGACGGCCTTGGACACCGGCAGCGAGTCGGCGGCCAGCACCTCGGTCTCCACCCCCGCCAGCGGGTCCGGCACCACCTCCCCCGCCTCCGGACCGACCGCCAGGTCCAGGCCGGCCTCCGGGACCGGGTCGCTGGAGCCGAGCAGCCGCTCGAGGGTCGCGTTGCGCACCGTGACCGAGCCGTTGGCCGCCCGGCGCAGCTCGCGGGCCACCACGTACCGGTCCGTCCCGAGGTCGAACACCAGCCGCACCGTGCCCCGGTTCGCGGTGGGCGACAGTGCCAGGGACACGGTGCGCCGGTCGTCCCAGCGCGGCACCGAGCCGTACAGCGCGAACGTCATCGCGTCGATCACGGTCGACTTGCCGGAGCCGGTCGGCCCGACCAGGGCGAAGTACTCCACCCCGGTGAAGTCCACGGTCGTCGGCTCGCGGAACGCGGCGAAGCCGTGCATCCGCAGCTCTACCGGGCGCATCAGCCACCCACCTTGTCGTGCAGCCGCGCGAACAGCGCCTCGACCCGGGGATCGGCCACCGCGCGGGTGGCCAGGAAGTCGGCGAACAGCTCACCGGGCGTCCGCTCCACGCCGGGCCCCGTGGCCGGCCGCGATCCGCTCACCGGCGCCGCGAACTCCGGGTCGATGCGCACCTCCAGCGCGTTGGGCAGCAGGTCCAGCACCTCGTCGCGCAGGCCGGCGCGGGACGGCTCGCACACCCACACCCGCAGGTAGTCCTCGCCGACCTGGTCGGCGAGCGCGGCGATCTCGGCCACGCTGCCCCGGAGCGTGCGCAGCCGCCGCCCGGCGGTGATCGGGATGTCGGTCACCTTCGCCGGCAGCCCCGGCGCGGCCTCGACGAGGCAGACGACGCTCGTGTTGTCCTGCTCGCCGAAGTCGACCGCCAGCGGGGCGCCGCTGTAGTGCACCGGGCAGGGCGCCGGCAGTGACTGCCGGCGGTGCAGGTGACCGAGCGCCACGTAGTGCGCCTCGGCCGGGAAGATGCTCGCCGGCACGTGGTACTCGAAGATCGACTGAGCGGCCCGCTCACCGCCGCCGAACGCGCCGCCGGTGACCGTCAGGTGCGCCATCACCAGGTTCACCGAGTCGTCGGCGAACTCGGCGGTCAGCGTGCCGAGCACGTCGCGGACCAGCTGGTCGTAGCCGCCGGCGTTCTGCGCCGGGGTCTGGCCGACCAGCTCGGCGGCCTTCACCGCGTAGCGCTGGGACAGGAACGGCAGGGCGGCGACGGTGACCGGCTCGCCGGTGGAGCGCGCGGCGAACCGGATCACGCCGCCCCGGTCTGCCGGGCGCACCGCGCCGAGCAGCGTGATGCCGGCGGCGCCGGCCAGCGCCCGGTAGGCGTCCAGGGTGGCCGCGTGGTCGTGGTTGCCGGCGATGGCGAGCACCTCGGCGCCCGTGCCGGCCAGCGCCATCAGCGCATCCACCACCAGCCGCTGCGCGCCGGCGCTCGGTGCCACGCTGTCGTAGAGGTCGCCGGCGATGAGCACGGCGTCCGGCTGCTCCGCTCTGGCGATCTGGACGATCTCGCGCAGCACGTCACGCTGCTCGTCCAGGCGCGAGCGACCCTTGAGCGTCTTGCCGACATGCCAGTCGGACGTGTGCAGGAAGCGCATAGGGCGCCCACGGTAGGCGCCACCCCTGACCGTCCCGAGCGCAGGTTCCCGGTCGGCCCCTCGGCTGAGAGCACGGGGCCGGCGGACTGGGCAGAATGGGGCCAAATGACCACTCTCGACAGGGCAGCGGCCGGCACCGCTGACACGGACACCGACCTGGTCGCCCGGGCACACGCGCTGCGGCCGCTGCTCGCCGCGCAGGCCGCCCAGGGTGAGCGGGACGGGCGGCTCACCGAGCCGGCGCTGCGGGCGCTCACCGAGGCGGGGCTGTTCCTGCTCGGCACACCGGCGCGCTACGGCGGCCACCAGAGCGGGGCACGGACCCTGCTCGACGTGGGCGCGGCGGTGAGCGAGGCGGACGGGTCCACCGGCTGGGTGCTGACCCTGGGCAACGCCTGCGCCTGGGTCGCCGGCCTGTTCCCCGAGCGCGCCCAGGACGAGGTGTTCGGCGCCGACCCGCTGGCCAGGGTGTCCGGCGCGCTGGCGCCCACCGCGCAGGCGGAACGGGCCGGCGGCGGCTACCGCGTCAGCGGGCGGTGGGCCTACAACTCGGGGCTGTGGCACGCGGACTGGACGCTGCTGGGCATCCCCCTGGACGGCGGGGGCAGCGCGGCGGACGGCGGCGGCATGGCCCTGGTGCCCGCCGCCGACTACCGGGTCGAGCAGACCTGGACGCACGTGGGCATGCGCGCCACCGGCAGCAACTCGGTGGTGGCCGAGGACATCTTCGTGCCGGACCACCGGGTCGTCCCGCTGGCCGCGACGATCGACGGGGTCTCGGTGTTCGCGCCGCTGCTCACGCTGATCCTGGCCGCGCCGCAGCTGGGCATGGGGCGGGCGGCCGTGCGCCTGGTCCGCGAGGCCGCCGCCGGCAAGCCCGTGACCGGCACCGGCTACCAGCGCCAGGCCGACTCGGTGGCCTTCCAGCTTCAGCTGGCCGAGGCGGCGCTGAAGGTCGACACCGCCGAGCTGCACAGCCACCGGGCGGCCGCCGACATCGACTCCGCGCTGGCCACCGGCCTGCCGTTGGACCGGCTGCGGCGGGCCAGGGTGCGCGCCGACACCGGGCTGGCCGTGCAGAGCGTGGTCGACGCGATCGGCCTGCTGGTCTCCGCGCACGGGGCGGCCAGCTTCGCTTCAGACCACCCGCTCCAGCGGATCTGGCGGGACGCCAACGTGGCGATGCGGCACGCGATGGCCCTGCCGGCGGTGAACTACGAGATCTACGGCAAGGCGCTGCTCGGCGTCGAACCGAACATCAGCCCGATGATCTGACCTGTTGCAGCCGGTAGTGCCGTGCGGCGCGGACCCGGTCGCCGCAGGTGGTGGAGCACCAGCGGCGGCGGGCGTGCTCGCGGAAGAACAGCCGCAGGCAGCCGTGCGCCTCGCAGCGGCGCAGCATCGGCGCCCGGTAGCCGCACACCACGTCGATCGCGTCGGCCGCGACGGTGGCCAGCGCCTCGGAGAAGGTGCCCGGCGAGACCGTGGTCCAGGTGCGCACCGGGCCGTCCGGCGACCACTCGACCGAAGGCGCGCCCGGGGTGCCTTCGGCGGCGTGGTTCACGGTGTGCAGCGCGCCCGGGTCGGCGGCCCGGCCCTCCGCGCAGGCCAGGAACAGCTCCCGCACGGCCGCCCGCAGTTGCACCAGCCGCCATACCTCCGGCTCGCCCAACGCCGGTTCGGCGCGCTGGAACAGCGACCGCGACCGTAGCCACCCGGCCACCTCGGCCGGTGTCAACAGGTCGTCGGTGGCGCCGCTCGGACCCCGGTGCAGCGAGTTGACCAGGGCGAGCGCCACCGAGGTGACCTCACCGGGGGCCGCGCTCAGCCGTGCCATGATGCCGGCGATCCTACGCTTTCGGCCGGGCTCGCCGACGGTTTCCGAGGGGCCGCGGTGGCGCCCGGTACGGCCGCGGCACGGGGCCGGACTCGTGGGCGCGCCCTATCCTCATACCTCTGCCCAGGGGCAACGGAGGAGCCATGCCAGCGCGTCGGACCCGCTCCGTGTTGATCGCCCGGCTGACCAACGAGGGTCCCGGCCGGCCGCAGGCCGCGATCCTGGACGAGCTGCGCCGCTGCCTGCTCGACGGCGGCGTGCCACCGGGGACCCCGATCCCGCTGGACGAGGTGGCCTCGGTGTTCGGGGTCAGCCGGATCCCGGTCCGGGAGGCGCTCAAGACACTGATCGGCGAGGGTCTCGTGGAGCACCGGACGAACGCCGGTTACGCGGTCGCCACGCTGACCAACGCCGAGCTGCACGAGCTGTACCTGGTGCGGGAGGTGCTGGAGACGGCGGCGCTGACCTCGTCGGTCGCCGCGGCGGGCCCGGCCGACGACACCGAGGCGAGCGCCGCGCACCGGGCCCTCGGTGAGGCGGTGGCCGGCGGCGACGTGCGCGCCTATCACCGCGAGAGCCGCCGGTTCCACTGGGCGCTCGTCCGGCCGTGCGGGATGCGGCGGCTGCTGGGCATGTACGAGTCGGCGTGGAACATCACCGAGCCGCTGCAGCCGATGGCCCAGGTGACCGAGGCCGACCGGGCCGCGCTGCACTCCGACCACGGCGAGCTGCTGGCCGCGTTCCTCGCCAGGGACACCGCGGCGCTGCTGCGGAGCGCCCGCGCGCACCATCGGCGGCTGCGGTCCGCGCTGCACGCGCTGCCGCCGGACGGACCCGCGCTGTCCCCGGACGGCGCCGCGCCGTCCCCGGACCGCGGCTCCACGCGGCCGCCGGGCGGTGCCGCGGCCGAGCCCGGCTGAGGGCGCACCCCCGCTGACGCGGCAAAATATACGATTCGCGTGACGGCGGCGTAACACGGCGCACTTACGGTTTCTGCACGCCGGAGTTTCCGGCTCCGCCTCATCCGAGGTGTGCGCAGGGCTATCGACGAGCAGCGGCCGCGTCGTCGGTAGGCCTCGATATCGCAGGGCCACAGGAGTTCGCCATGTCCGAAATCGCGCCGCCCACGCAGGAACGGCTAGTTCCGCCACACGCCACCGCCGGCCACGACGACCTCGTCGAGGCGGCCGGCCAGCCCGTCGGCGGAGGTCTGATCAAACCCGGTTACGACCCACGCCTGACCAACGAGGACCTCGCCCCGCTGCGCAAGCAGTCCTGGGGCTCCTACAACATCTTCGCGTTCTGGATGTCGGACGTGCACAGCGTCGGCGGCTACGTCACCGCCGGCAGCCTGTTCGCACTCGGGCTGAACAGCTGGCAGGTGCTGATCGCGCTGCTGATCGGCATCGGCATCGTCAACTTCTTCTGCAACCTGGTGGCCAAGCCCAGCCAGCTGACCGGGGTGCCGTACCCGGTGATCTGCCGCAGCGTGTTCGGGGTGTTCGGCGCGAACGTGCCGGCGATCATCCGGGGCCTGATCGCGGTCGCCTGGTACGGCATCCAGACCTACCTGGCCTCCTCGGCGCTGAACATCGTGCTGCTCAAGCTGTTCCCCGCGCTGATGCCCTACGCCGACGTGCACCAGCACGGCTTCGCGGGCCTCTCCACCATGGGCTGGGGCACCTACGCGATCCTCTGGGTCCTGCAGGCGGCGGTGTTCTGGACCGGCATGGAGTCCATCCGGAGGTTCATCGACTTCTGTGGCCCCGCCGTCTACGTGGTGATGTTCCTGCTGGCCGGGTACCTGATCCACCGGGCCGGTTGGGGCGCGATCGACCTCAACCTCGGCGAGGTCAAGTACACCGGGTGGGCCGCGGTGCCGGTGATGCTCGGCGCGATCGCGCTGGTGGTGTCGTACTTCTCCGGGCCGATGCTGAACTTCGGTGACTTCTCCCGCTACGGCAGGTCCTTCGCGGCGGTCAAGAAGGGCAACTTCCTGGGCCTGCCCGTGAACTTCCTCGTGTTCTCCATCCTCGTGGTGGTCACCGCTTCGCTCACCATCCCGATCTTCGGCCAGCTGATCACCGACCCGGTGGACACGGTGGCCCGGATCGACAGCACGTTCGCCATCGTGCTCGGCGCGCTCACCTTCGCCATCGCCACCGTGGGCATCAACATCGTGGCCAACTTCATCTCGCCGGCCTTCGACTTCTCCAACGTCAACCCACAGAAGATCAGCTGGCGGGCCGGCGGCATGATCGCGGCGGTCGGCTCGGTGCTGATCACCCCGTGGAACCTCTACAACAACCCAGAGGTGATCCACTACACGCTGGAGACCCTCGGCGCGTTCATCGGCCCGCTGTTCGGGGTGCTGATCGCCGACTTCTACCTCATCCGCAAGCAGCACGTGGTGGTCGACGACCTGTTCACCATCTCGCCCGAGGGCCGCTACTGGTACAAGGGCGGCTACCACCCCGCCGCGATCGTAGCTACGGTGGTCGCCGCCGCCGTCGCCATGGTCCCGGTGCTGTGGACCGACGGGCCCGGTATGAAGACCGTCGTGCAGTACACCTGGTTCATCGGCATGCTGATCGGCCTGCTGGTGTACCTGGGTATCGGGCGCCGGACCGCGGTGGCCGACCCAGAACCTGCCGGGAGGTAGCGGGCAAGGTGCTCATCACCGTCATCAACCCCAACACCAGCTGGGACATGACCAGTTCGATCGAATGGTCGGCCCGTGCGGTCGCGGGGCCGGACACCGTGGTCCGGGTGGTCTGCCCGGCCATGGGTCCGGCCTCGATCGAGAGCCACTACGACGAGGCGCTCGCCGTGCCGGGCCTGCTCGCCGAGATCGCGGCCGGTGAGGAGCTCGGCTCGGACGGCTACGTGATCGCCTGCTTCGGTGACCCGGGGCTGGACGCGGCCCGCGAGCTGGCCGCCGGGCCGGTGGTCGGCATCGCGGAGGCGGCCATGCACGCCGCCAGCTTCCTCGGGCGCGGGTTCAGCGTGGTGACCACGCTGGCCCGTACCCGGGGCCGGGCCTGGGACCTCGCCGACCGCTACGGCATGCGTCGGTTCTGCCTGGGGGTACACGCCTGCGACATCCCGGTGCTGGAGCTGGACGCCGACCCGGCGGCGGTCAAGACGATCACCGAGGCCTGCCGCACGGCACTGGACACGGACGGCTCGGACGCGATCGTGCTCGGCTGCGCGGGCATGAGCGCGCTGTGTGCCGAGATCGGGGCGGAGCTGGGCGTACCGGTGGTGGACGGCGTGCAGGCGGCTGTGCTGACCGTGCAGTCCCTGGTCACCATGGGCCTGCGCACCGGTGCCAGCGGCGAGTTCGCGCCCCCGGAGGTCAAGCCGTACACCGGCATCCTCCGCGACTTCGGCACCGGTCGCTGACCCACTCGCACACCGTCCTGCCAGCTGGCCGTCGCTGGGGTGACCCAGTCCGACTTGTCGTGGCTAATGGGCACGACAAGTCGGACTTGTCGTGCCTATTTCCCGCGACAAGTCCGACGGCGGCGACACGTCGAACCGCGGGCACCAGAGCGGCGGCGTGGACTAGGCGGCGTGGACTAGAACGGCGGGTCGTCGTCCACCGCGGGCAGCCGGCTGAGCGGGTTGCGGGGCGCTCCGTTGGCGGCTCCGTTGCCCGAGCCGTTGGTGGAGCTGCCCGGCGCGCGGACCGGTTCGCCGGCGCTCTCCGACAGCCGGGTCGCCCACGCCGGGAACGGGAACTCGACGGCCAGCGGAACCGGGATCTCGGGCTGCGAGACGAACATCGTGCCGGGCCGGGCCAGCGTCGCCCGCCCGCGCTGCGACGGCGGCAGGAAGCCGTACTCCGGGCGGCCGGCCTCGGCGGGGTCCAGCCGGCCCACGACCTTGATCGACGAGTTGGACACGATCCGCCGCTCGACCTCGCTGGCCGTCTGCTGCGCCCCGATCAGGATGATGCCCAGTGACCGGCCGCGCTCGGCGATGTCCAGCAGCACCTCCTTGATCGGGCTGCTGCCCTCCCTCGGCGCGTACTTGTTCAGCTCGTCGATCATGGTGAAGAGCAGCCCACCCGGACCGGCGGCCTCCTTGCGGGCGGTCTCGGCGGCGAGCACCACGCCGACCACAAAGCGCTGCGCGCGCTCCGGCAGGTTGTGCAGGTCGACGACCGTGACCTGCTGGCCCTCGGTGCTGATCCGCCGCCCGGGGCCGTCGGTCAGGTCACCCCGCACGATGCTGCGCAGCGGGCCGAGACTGGACCGCAGCCGGCGCAGGAAGGCGTTGATCGTGCCGGTACCGGTGACAGGGCCGGCCCACGGCGCGCGCACCGAGCTGTCCTCGTCGGTGAGCTTGTCGGAGATGAAGCCGACCAGGTCGGCGTAGCTGCGCAGCAGCCGGCCCTCGATGCTCACCGCGCCGTCCACCCCGGCGGCCATCGCGTCGTGGCGCAGCCGGGTGGTCACCTGGTGGATGACGGACGTGTACTGGTTGCGCTCGTCCTCGGCGTCGGCAAAGGCGAACCGCAGCAGCTCCTCCGCGCAGAACTCGCGCAGCGTCCACCAGAACGGGCTGATCCCGCTGGTCCGACCGGTCACGAACGGCCGGCCGGTCGGGTCGTCCGGGGTCGGCGGGGCGTAGAAGCCGGCGGAGGCGAACGGCTCGGCCGGCAGCCCGAGCTGGCCGTAGGCGTTCACCAGGTCGGGTCCGCTGGCCTCGTCGGTCAGCCGCCGGTTGGCGTGGTCCAGGAACAGCAGGTCCTCGCCCTTGACGCTGAAGATCAGGGCCTTGGCGTTCACCGCGCGGTTGCCGAGCACGCCGCTGCGGAAGATCGAGTAGAGCAGGAAGAGCGCGAAACTGGTCTTGGTGGCGACCCCGGAGATACCGCTGATCGAGACGTGCCCGCCCCGCGTGCCGTCGAGAAACTCCAGGTTGACGTAGATCGGCTCGCCGTCGCGGCCCATGCCGACCGGGACCTTGCGCTCCATCCGGTCGAAGTAGAGCGCCCTGGCCCGCTCCGCGCCGGTGGCCCGGTGCACCGGCACGCCGGGCCGGGGCGGCACGTAGCACTCGGGGTCGACGCGGGTGGTGGTGATCTCGGCGATCTCCTGCACGTGCGCCGGCAGCACGCCCTCGTTGATCAGGAACACGTCGGAGCCGAACGTGGCGCCCTCATGCCGGGCGCGCACCTGGGTGACGATGCCCGAGGTCAGCACGGGCCCGACGCCGGGCACCGGCCGCACGGTCACCACGACGTCGTCGAGCTGGAGGTAGGCCTCCGGCGCCAGCGCCACGCTGAACAGCAGCGGCGTGGAGTCCTCGGTACCGGCGACCAGCCCCACCGGCGGGGCGCTCACCTGGGAAATCTCCGTCACGGCCCCTCCTCACCCCTAGCCGACCGAGCAGCCATTGCTACCACGCGCGCACCCGGCGCCCAGCGGCGGGCGTCGGCTACCGAGGGCGAGTCGATAGATTTTGCGGGCCGAGTCGCTAGATCCTGTTCACCGGGCCGCTTCGAGGATGACAACCGGGATCTCGCGCTCGGTCCAGGCCTGGTAGTTGTCGAAGTCGGCGTAGGCGTCCACCAGCAGGGGCCAGAGTCGGGCCCGCTCGGCCGCGTCGGCGGTCCTGGCCCGCACCGGCCGGCGCTCGGCCTTGATCTGGATGTGCGTGTCCGGGTGGGCGACCAGGTTGAGGTACCACTGCGGGTGCTTCGGCAGGCCGCCCTGGGAGCCCACGATGACCACGTTGGGCCCGTCGACGATGTACAGCAGCGGCGTGGTGAACGCCTTGCCCGACTTCCGGCCCCGGTGGTCGAGCAGCAGGGTCGGCACGGGTTTGCGGAAGCCGGCGCCGACCCGCCACTTCCCGCCGACCCGGCCACCGGTGCGCCGGTACGCCCAGACCTGGGCCCGCGCGAAGTACTTCATGATCGGCACGACGGCCGCGGAGTCGAGACCCTTGGGCCGGGGCGGCGGGGTACGCGTCATGGTCAGCCCGCCCCGAGAAACTTGATCACACGGTCCACCACGGCAGGATCCTCCCTGAAACACCAGTGGCCCACCCCGGGCACGATCTCGACGGTCGAGCCGGCCAGGGCGGCGCCGTACCGGTAGGCCTCCTCGGACCCCACGTACGGATCACCCTCGCCCCAGACCACCAGCGACGGGCAGCGCACCTCCTCCAGGGCCACCCCGGCGGCGCGCAGCACACCGGGGTCGGCCGAGCGGTAGAGGCCCAGGATCGCCCGCCGCATGCCGGCGTCGAGGTACCGCGTGGCGTCGTCGAGGAACTCGTCGTCCATCGGACCGGGGCGCGGGCTGGACAGCCGGCTGATCACCTTCAGCGTCGGGCGGCGCATGCCGAACACGGCCAGCTCGCCGAGGGCGGGCACCCGCCACACCCGGGCCAGCCAGTGCCAGCGGTACGCGGCGGACAGCGGCACCGCGTCGATCACCACCAGCTTCTCCAGCTGCTCGGGGCGCAGCGCGGCGGCCGCCAGTGCGACCGCGCCCCAGTCGTGCACGACGAGGCGGTAGCGGTCCACGCCCAGGTCGTCCACGAAGGCCCGGAACCACTGCTTGAGCGTCGCGAAGTCGACCAGCCCGGGGCGCGCCGAGCGGCCGAAGCCCGGCATGTCCGGGGCGATCACCCGCCCCAGCTCGGCGGACCGGTCGAGGAACGGCGCCCACTCGTCGGCGGAGTCCGGGTTGCCGTGCACGAAGATGACGGGCGCACCGGTGCCGCTCTCCCGCACCGCGGTGCGCAGTCCCACGACGTCGCGGTAGCTCACCTCGTCGGGTGTCATTCGGCGCCTCCCTGGATCCTCGTCGACCGACGATCTTGGCGAGCACGATGGTGCCATGCCCGCCGGCAAATGTCCGGTCGACAGCAGGATCGCGTAGGAGCCAGCAGGCTCGGAGGACGGCAGTCAGCCGCGCCCGGCGGCCTCCGACGGCTCGGCCAGCAGGAAGCTGGGTTCGGTCAGCCCCCGCCGCGCCGCCGTCGCGCGCACCTCGGCGACCACCGCGTCCACCGCACCGGCCGGGACCAGCGCGATCGCCGAGCCACCGAAGCCACCGCCGACCAGCCGCGCACCGAGCGCACCGGCCGCCCTCGCCCCGTCCACCGCGCTCTCCAGCTCGGGGCAGCTCAGGTCGTAGTCGTCGCGCAGCGAGGTGTGCGAGGCGTCCAGCAGCGGGCCCAGCTCGGCGACCCGGCCCGCCTCGAGCAGGTCGGCCGCCGCACTGGCCCGCGCCGTCTCGGTGATCACGTGCCGCACCCGCCGCAGCAGCACCGGGTCGTCCGCGCCGACGGCGGCCAGCCCGGCCCGCGCCACCTCCACCGACTCCACCCGGCCCAGCGCGGGCACCCCGAGCAGCTCGGCCGCACGGTCCACGGCCGCCCGCCGGTCCTTGTACTGGCTGTCCACCAGGCGGTGCGGGGCGTTCGTGTTGACCACCAGCATCGCCAGGGAGTGGGCACCCGGTACGAACGGCAGCTGGCGGGTCTCGAAGCTGGCGCAGTCCAGCCGCAGGCAGTGCCCGGCGCGGGAGTGCACCGCGGCCAGCTGGTCCATGCCGCCGGTGGAGGCCAGCGCGATCTCGTTCTCCGCGCGCACGCCGGCCCGCGCCAGCCGCGACCGCGACGCCGACCCGGCCAGCCCCGCGCCGCCGCCGTAGAGGTCCACCAGCGCCACCCCGAGCGAGCACTCCAGGGCCGCCGAGCTGGACAGGCCGGCGCCGACCGGCACGTCCGAGTGCACCGCCACGTCCACCCCGCTGGAGCTCGGCGACAGCACACCCTCGTCCACCAGCGCCCAGACCGTGCCGGCGAGGTAGGCCGCCCAACCGGTCGGGTAACCGGGGCGGACCTCGGCCACCGGACCGGTCCACGGCTCGTCGAGCTGCCCGGAGACCAGCCGCAACAGCCCGTCCGAACGGGGCCGCACGGCCGCCCAGGTGCGGTGCGGCAGCGCGTAGGGCAGGCAGACGCCGCCGGCATAGTCCACGTGCTCGCCGATCAGGTTGACCCGCCCCGGCGCCGACCACACGCCGGTCGGGTCGCCGCCGAAGGACGCGGTGAACAGCGCCGCCGCGGCCTTCGCCGACGCGGGCGTGGACGGCGGGTGCCAGCTGGCCGAACTCACGTACCCGCCACGTCGCGCAGCCGGCGGGCGATCCGCTCCGGGGTGGTGTCGTTGATCCACGCGCCGAGCCCGGACTCCGAGCCGGCCAGGAACTTCAGCCGCCCCGGTGCGCGCATCACGGAGAACAGCTGCAGGTGCAGCCGGCCGAGCTCGCGGTCCTCCCCCACCGGCGCCTGGTGCCACGCGGCGATGTACGGCGTGCGCGCCACCCCGGGGAAGAACCGGTCCACCCTGCGCAGCAGGTCGAGGTAGACGACGGCCAGCTCGGCGCGCTCGTCGCCCGTCAGCGCGGCCAGGTCGGGCACGTCGCGGTGCGGCGCCAGGTGCACCTCGAGCGGCCACTTCGCGGCCAGCGGCACGTACGCGCTCCACTGCTCGCCGCGCAGCACCATCCGCACCTCGGCCCGCTGCTCGTCGGCCAGTACGTCGGCCAGCAGCGAGCCCCCGGTCGCCGCCCGGTGCGCCCGCGCCTGGCGGACCAGCGCCTGGGTGCGCGCCGGCAGGTACGGGTAGGCGTAGATCTGGCCGTGCGGGTGAGCCAGCGTCACGCCGATCTCCTCACCGCGGTTCTCGAAGGGCACGACCTGGCGGGTGTTCGGGAGCGCGGAGAGCGCCTCCGTGCGATCGGCCCACGCCTCGATCACGGTACGCGCCCGCCGCTCGGTGAGGGTGGCGAAGCTGCTCGTCGGGTCGGAGGTGAAGCAGACCACCTCGCAGCGCCCGACACCGCCGGAGAAGCTCGGGAACCGGTTCTCGAACACCACGACGTCGTAGTCCGGCGCCGGGATCTCGGTGGGCGGCTCGCCGGGGCGGGTCGGGGCCAGGGGGTTCTCGTTCGCCGGCGGCAGGTAGGTGCGGTTCATCCGGTGCGCGGCCATCGCCACGTAGTCGCCGGTGAGCACGTCCAGCCGAATCTCCGAGTGGGTGTCCGGCGGCGTCAGGCCGCGCGTGTCCGTTTCTGTTCGTTCCGCCGCGCCGGACAGGTAGGGCTCGCGGTCGTCGAAGTAGAACAGCTCGCGGCCGTCGGACAGCCGGATGGCCGACTTGCGGACCCGTGCGGCGGCCGCCCCGGAGCCGGTCTCGGACCCCATGATCAGCTCGCTCACGACTTGGCGACGATCAGCTCGCCGACCAGCCCGGCCAGCGTCTCGCGTGCGCCGTCGTCGATCCCGTCATCGGTCACCAGTACGTCCACCTCGGTGAGTCGGGCGATGGTCTGCAGGCCGACAACTCCCCACTTGGAGTGGTCGGCGACCACCAGGATGCGGCGGGAGGACTCGACCATCGCCCGGTTGGTCTGGGTCTCCAGCAGGTTGGGGCAGGTCAGGCCGGCACGCGGGTCGATGCCGTGCACTCCGAGGACGAACAGGTCCAGGTGGATGCCCTGCAGCGCGGCCACCGCCAGCGGCCCGCCGAGCGCGTCCGACGGCGTGCGCATACCGCCGGTCAGCAGCACGGCCTGCTCGACCCGGCGGCTGCGGTACAGCTCGTCGGCCACCGGCAGCGAGTTGGTGATCACTGTCAGGTCGGGTACGTCCAGCAGCTCGGTGGCCACCATCAGCGTCGTGGTGCCTCCGGAGATGCCGAGCGAGCTGCCGGGCGGCACCAGCGCGGCGGCCGCCCTGGCGATCGCGGCCTTCGCCGCCACCTGCTGGGTGGCCTTGGTGGCGAAGCCGGGCTCGTGCGCGCTGGCCGCCCGGGGCAGCGCGGCACCGCCGTGTACGCGGTCCACCAGGCCCTGACCGGCCAGCTCGCTGATGTCGCGGCGGATGGTCATGTCGGACACGCCGAGCTCGCCGACCAGGTCGGCCACCTTCACCGCGCCACTGCGCGCCACCTCGTCCAGGATCAGCTGCTGGCGCTGCCGGGCCAGCATCAGCTCACCCGCGAGGTGGGGTGGCGAGGCACGCGGCCGGACGTCTGCATGGCCATATGATGTCCAGCCCGCCGCATAAAGTCAACAAGATCGAACATTTCAGAACGAAAACACCGGCGATGATCTAGTTTCTTTGTTGAGAAATGTTGACTTTCTCGTCGCTTATCGGTGATGCTGCTCGGCAACACTCACCCGTGAGCACACGCACATTCGGTGCACTCGGTGCAAAGGAGCACTCCATGAGACCGTCCCGGTTCCCTGCCATCGCGTGTGCGGTCGGCGCCTCGGCCCTGCTGGTCGCCGGGTGCTCCAGCGGGCAACAGGCGAGCTCCGGGTCCGGGGCACCGAGCGCCGGCCCGGTCACCGGCAACATCACCATCGCCTACCTGCAGAAGCAGGGCGACCAGCAGTACTTCATCGACGAGGCGGCCGGCGCGCAGGCCGCCGCCAAGGAGCTGTCCACCCCCAGCTCCACCGTCACGGTCAAGATGGTGAACCTCGGGCAGGACGCCAACAAGGCGGTCACCGAGACCGACTCGGCGGTGGCCCAGAAGGTCAACGGCATCGCCATCGTGGTGCCGGACCAGAAGATCGGCCCGCAGGTGGCCAACTCGGCCTCCGCCGCCGGCGTCCCACTGGTTTCCTCGGACGACACGATCAAGGACAGCGGCGGCGCCGACGTGCCGTTCGTCGGCTTCGACGGCTTCGACATGGGCTCCAAGGTCGGCACCGAGGCGGCGAAGGAGGCCGCCCCCAAGGGCTGGACCGCCGCCGATACCGCGGTCATCTACGCCTCCAAGCAGGACCTCACGGTCTGCCAGGACCGGGTGCGCGGTGAGAAGGAGCAGTTCACCAAGGGCGGCGGCATCGGCAAGGTGATCGACGTCGGCACCGACAACAGCGTGAACGGCGCGCAGAGCACCGCCTCCGGCATCATCACCGGCAACCCCACGGTCAAGAACTGGATCGTGATGGGCTGCAACGACGAGAACGTGTCCGGCGTGCTGCAGGCGCTGGCCAACGCCAAGGTCCCGGCCACCAACGTCGTCGGCGTGGGCCTCGGCGCGTACATCGCGTGCAAGTCGTGGCAGCCGGGCGCGGCGGCCGACGGCTTCAACTCCGCGCTCTACATCGACGGCCACGACGTGGGCGGGGACGCGGTGCGCACCCTGGTCGCCAAGATCCGCAACGGCACGCCGCTACCGCCGAAGACCATCGCCAGGACGCAGATCGTGGACGCCGCCAACGCCGCCTCCACCAGCCTGAAGTGCACCTGAGCGGCTAGCCCGGTGCCAGCGACAGACCCTGTGAAGCCCGTGACGCCCGACTCGGCGGGGCCCGAGCCGGCGCTGCGGATGATCGGCGTGAGCAAGCAGTTCGGCCCGGTGCACGCGCTGCGCGAGGTGAGCGTGGACTTCCGGGCCGGTGAGGTCACCGCCCTGATGGGCGAGAACGGCGCCGGCAAGTCGACGCTGCTCAAGGTGCTCATCGGGGCGCTGCCGATCGACGGCGGCACGGTGGAGCTGGACGGGAAACCGGTCACCTTCGCCGACCCGACCGCGTCCCGCGCCGCCGGCGTCCGGGTCGTCGCGCAGGAGCCGGAGATCATCCCGCACGTCAGCGTCGCGGAGAATATCTTCGTCGGGGCGCTGCCGGCGCGGCGGCGGCTGTTCCGCAAGGGCGAGCTGGTGGCCAAGGCCACCGAGCTGATCGTGCGCTACGGCTTCGGCCAGGTGCTGCACCCGGAGACGCTGGGCTCCCGGCTCACCCCGGCACAGCGCCAGCTGGTGGAGATCCTGCGGGCGCTGACCGACCAGCCCCGGGTGATCGCGTTCGACGAGCCGACGTCGTCGCTGGCCGACTTCGAGGTGGAGCTGCTGTTCACCCTGATCCGGCACCTGCGCGAGCAGGGCGTGGCGGTGATCTACGTCAGCCACCGGCTCAAGGAGGTATTCGCCCTCGGCGACCGGATCGCGGTGCTCCGCGACGGTGCTCATGTGGGCACCCGGCCGGTGTCCGGCACCTCGGAGGCCGAGCTGATCCGGATGATGGTCGGCCGTGACCTGTCCAGCCTGTACCACGACGAGGTGCCCCGCCCCACGCCCGGCGACGTGGTGCTGGAGGTGGCCGGGGTGTCCTCGGCGGACGTGGCCGACATCAGCTTCAAGGTGCGCGCCGGCGAGATCGTCGGGCTGGCCGGGCTGATCGGCGCCGGGCGCTCCGAGCTGGTCCGCGCACTGATCGGGGCCGAGCCGGTCACCGCCGGCACCGTGACGTTCCAGGGCAAACAGCGGCGCTTCCACTCACCGAGGGACGCGGTCCGCGCCGGCATCGGGCTGGCCCCCGAGGAGCGCAAGGCCGAGGCGCTGTTCCTGCAGCGCAGCGTGCGGGAGAACACCGCGACGGCGATCTACGACCGGATCCGCCGGTTCCGCGTGATCAACCGGAAGGCCGAGCGGGCCACCGTGGCCACGTTCCTGGACCGGCTGCGCGTGCGCACCCCCGGCATGGAGTACCCGGTCGCCAACCTCTCCGGCGGCAACCAGCAGAAGGTGGTGCTGGCCAGGTGGCTGGCGCGCAACCCCGCCCTGCTGATCCTGGACGAGCCGACCCGCGGCGTCGACGTCGGTGCCAAGTCGGAGATCTACGCGATCATCCATGAGCTGGCCGCCGCCGGCATCGCGATCCTGATGGTGTCCTCCGAGCTGCCCGAGGTACTGGGGCTGGCGGACCGCATCATCGTCATGCAGAACGGCCGGATCACCGGCGAGCTGGCCCGCGCCGAGGCGACCGAAGAGGGCGTGCTCGCGCTGGCCATGGCCGACGACCTGTCCGACCTCGTCGTCGGACTGCAGACCGAGACCTCCGGAGCAGCAACGTGAGCGATCCCGACACCGTGACCGACCCCGGCGCCGCGACAGGTTCCGACGCCACGACCGGAGCCCAGAACTCCTCAACCGAGCCGGCGACCCCGCGCTCGGCCGCCGAGG
Source organism: Pseudonocardia sp. (assembly GCA_036272155.1). Lineage (GTDB taxonomy): Bacteria > Actinomycetota > Actinomycetes > Mycobacteriales > Pseudonocardiaceae > Pseudonocardia. The sequence continues at coordinate 25,860 of DATAZG010000232.1, read as the reverse complement.
GGACAGAGGCCCCGGCGGGCACCCCCGCCGGGGACCGCGGTCATGTGGCGCGCGTGCTCGGCGTGCTGACCAACGCCGACCGGGTACAGAACCTGATCCTGCTCGCGGTGATCGTGATCATCGCCGCGTTCGTCACCTCTCGCCAGCCGGCGTTCCTGACCTGGGGAAACCTGAGCATCGCGGTCACCGGGACGATCATCCTGTTCGGGCTGACCGGCCTGGTCGAGCTGCTGGTGATCATCGTCGGTGGGCTGGACATCTCGGTCGGCTCGATCGTCGGGCTCAGCTCGGTGGTCGGCGCCCTGGTCTGGACGCACACCGGGCAGAACGGCGCCCTCGCGGTGCTCAGCGCGCTGCTGATCGGGCTGCTCTGCGGGCTGGCGAACGGGCTGCTGATCATCTACGGCCGCGTCAACCCGTTCATCGCCACGCTGGCCACCCTGGCCGCGTTCAAGGGCATCGGGCAGGTGCTCTCCGACGGCGGTGCGATCGGCAGCGGCTTCGCATCCAACGCGATCTTCATCTTCATCCAGCGGGGCAGCGTCGCCGGCCTGCCGACCCAGCTGTTCATCCTGGTCATCGTGGCGCTCGCGCTGGCGTTCCTGCTGCTCTACACCGACATCGGGCGCAACGTGTACGCGATCGGCGGCAACCCGACGGCGGCCCGGCTCGCCGGTGTGAACATCAACCGCTACGTGCTCGCGGTGTACCTCGTGGTGGGCTTTGTGGCCGCGATCGCCGGCGTGATCCTGATGGCCCGGCAGGGCTTCGGCCAGCAGACCGGCTCGGTGGACGGACTGGAGCTGAAGGCGGTCACCGTGGCCGCCCTCGGTGGGGCCTCGCTGCGCGGCGGGCGGGGCGGCGTGCTCGGCGCGGCGCTGGCGATCGTGCTGCTCGGCTTCCTGGAGAACGGCATGAACGTGCTGAACATCAACACGTTCTGGCAGAACGTCGCGCAGGGCAGCCTGCTGCTGATCGCCGTGATCGCCCAGCAGCGCCGCCGCAAGGAACGCGCCATCGGCATCCCGGACTAGTCACTCACGACCCCCGGCCAGGCAGCTCCCGGTCAGCCCGGGCGGTGCTCGGCCGGGTAGGTGAAGCGCTCGAGCAGGTCGGTGAACTGCTCCCGCTCGGTGGGTTCGAGATGGGCGAGCAGGCCGGCGGCGACGTCCCGGGCGGCCACGTGCGCGGCCGCGAAGGTCTCCCGCCCCTTCCCGGTCAGCTCGACGGCGTGCATCCGCCGGTCGCCGGGAACCTGGCGGCGCACCGCGAGGCCGGCGGCTTCGAGGTGGTCCAGCGTGCGGACCATGGCGACCTTGTCGCTGCCGGTCCGCTCGGCGAGCTCGCGCTGGCTGAGCGGGCCGCGCTCGCTGAGCTCGATGAGCACCGCGAAGTGCCGCAGCTCGATGTCGAAGGTCTTCAGCACGGCGGCGAACGGGACCACCGCGCGGTCGTGCGCGCGCCGCAGCATCAGTCCCAGCACGAAGGACCCGTCGATCTCCCGCCGACGGGCCAGGTCCTCATCGGTGGCCCGGACGGCACGGCTGCTCATGACCCGAGACTAACCAGTCGGCGCGAGAAGTTTCAGCGGTAACGGTTCGTGGCGCTAATCTCTCCATATACAGTTACGAACGAGACTGTTTCATATGTAACTTGAGTGTCGTGACCGAAACGAGAAGGAACCGGCTGCCGGTGTCCGACGAGCCGCCGCCGCCAGCCGGCGAGTACGGCGAGTACGGCGAGACGTGGTGGAGCACCGCGGCGATGGTGCTGAACCGGGCCGGCGGCGCCTCCGGCATGGTGGTGGCCGCCGTCCCCACGGTCGTATTCGTCCTGGTGAACGGGCTCGCGTCGCTGAACCCCGCGTTGGTCGCCACGGTGGCCGCCGCGCTGTTGGCGTTCGGCTGGCGGCTGCGCCGGCGGGAGCCGCTACGGCAGGCGATGGTCGGGCTGCTGATCGCCGGAGCCTGCGCGGCCATCGCGGGGTTCACGGGGCAGGCACGCGGGTTCTTCCTGGTCCCGATCCTGATCCCGTTCGCGGCCATCGCCGTCTGCCTGGTGTCGCTGCTGGTGCGCAGGCCGCTGGCCGGGCTGCTGCTGCACCGGCTCGCCGGTGGCCACCCGGGCCGGCGCGAGGACCCGCGCCTGACGCGGCTCTACTCGACGGCGACCCTGGTGTGCGTCGCGGTCAACGTCTTCAACCTCGCGGTGCAGATCGCGCTGTTCCTCGCCGACCAGACGGCGTGGCTGGCGGTCGCGCACCTCGTGTCGCCGGTGCTGTTCGGCGTCGTCATGGTCGGCACCATCGTGCTCGCCCGCCGCATCATGGGCCGCGGTGCGGCGTCCGGGAGCCAGCCGTGCGAATACTGATCATCGGTGCCGGCGTCGGCGGGCTCTGTCTGGCCCAGGGGCTGCGCGCGGCCGACCTCGACGTGGCCGTCTACGAACGCGCCGCCGCGCCCACCGAGCAGCTGGCGAGCTACGGCATCCACCTGAACGCCGACGGTTGCCGCGCCCTGCACGAGTGCCTGCCCCCGGCGAACTGGGCCCGCCTCGATGCCGTCGCCGCCCCGGCCCGCGACACCGTCCGGTTCCACGACCAGCACCTGCGGCCCCTGGCCGTCCGGGACAACGAGCCGGCCGGCCCGCCCGACCCGGTCACCCGCCGGCGCGCGGTGAGCCGGGACGCACTGCGGGACGTCCTGCTCGACGGCCTGGCCGGAGCCGGCGGCGCGGTGGCCTGGGGCAGGACGTTCACCGGCTACGAGCGGACCTCGAACGGCCGGCTCCGGGCGCGGTTCGCCGACGGCAGCCACGCCGACGGCGACCTGCTCATCGGCGCCGACGGCAGCAACTCCCGGGTGCGCCGCCAGTACCTGCCCGAGCTGCCCCGGCTCGACCTCGGGGTGCTCACCGTCGCCGGGCGCTGCCCGCTCACGCCCGGGATCGCCGAGCAGCTGCCGGCCGCCCTCCTCGACGGCTCGGTCAACAACGTGGTGCCGCCGGGCGCGGGCTGGCTGTTCGTCTCGACCTGGGGCGCGCCCGACCGGGCCGGCACGTACGTGGTCTGGGCGTACGTCGCCGCCCGGCCCAGCTGTCCCCCGGACGTCGAACAGCCGCCCGGTGCCCGCCTGCGCGACCTGGTGCTGGACCGCATCGAGGGCTGGGCCGGCGGGCTGCGCACCCTGGTTGCCGCCAGTGCCCCCGCCACGGTCGCACCGGTGGCGCTGCGCAGCATGCCGACCCTGCGGCCGTGGCCGGCGAGCACCGTCACCCTGCTCGGCGATGCCGTCCACAACATGACCCCGATGGCCGGCATCGGCGCCAACACCGCGCTGCGCGATGCCGGCGTGCTGCGCCGCGCGCTGCTCGAGGTAGGCGCCGGGCGACGCTCCCCGATCGACGCGGTCGCCGGCTACGAGGAGCAGATGCGCGGCTACGCCAACGCGGCGCTGAGCCGGTCGACCCGCAACGCGCGCAACGCCGCGGCCGGCGCCCGGCTGCCCCGGCTGGCGTTCCGCACCATGCTGCGCGCCGCCGAAGCCGTGCCGCCGGTCAAGCGCGCGATGTTCCCCAGCACCTAGCTCGGAGCCCTCACCCCCTCGCCGAGCTCAACCACAGCGGCCCCTATCGCACGTCAGGACACCGCTGTGGCTGAGCTCGGCGAACCCTTGCCCGGTCTCACGCGGGCGATGATCCCTGGGCCGCGACCACGTGCTTCGCGACGACGGCGAAGTTGGCGGCCGCGCCCGGGGCGTCGCGGTGGTGCACGACCGCGACCTCGCACTCGGCCATCCCCTCGATCGGCACGAACCGCACCCCGGGGCGCGCGTAGAGCCGGGCGGCCACCTGGGGCACGATCGAGAGGCCCCGCCCGAGCGCGACGGACTGCAGCTCCGCCTCGAAGGTGGCCGCCTCGTAGGTGATGTCCGCCGGCGAGTCCGGGTCCCGGTACGCCGAGAGGGTCCAGTAGTCCCGCCAGGCGTTGTCCCCCGGCGCGGCCACGATGGGCTCGGCGAGCAGCTGGGCCACGGTGACGCTGGGCAGCGCGGCGAAGGGGTGCCGCTCGGGCAGGCAGGCCACGCAGGGCTCGGTCAGCAACGTCGTCACCACCAGCCCGGCCAGGTCGTGCAGCGGCGGCCGCACGATGGCGATGTCGGTGTCGCCGGTGTCGAGCCCGCAGTTCGGCGCAGCGAAGTCGTACTCGAGCAGCTCGACGGCCACATCGGGATACCGCTCGGTGAAGGCGCGCAGCACCGAGGGCACGTGGTCGACCGCCGCCCCGATGAGGTACCCGACCCGCAGCCGGCCGAGCTCGCCCCTCGCCATCCGCGCCGCCCGGTCCAGCGCCGCGTCGAACCGCTTGAGCACCGCCTTGGCCTCGACCAGGAACTGCTCGCCGGTCGGGGTCAGCGTGGTGGCCCGCGTGGTCCGGGCGAACAGCCGCAGGCCGAGGTAGCCCTCCAGCTGGCGGATCGTGTAGCTCAGCGACGGCTGCGAGATGAGCAGCTGCTCAGCGGCCCTGGTGAAGTTCGCCGTCTGCGCGACGGCGACGAACGCGCGCAGGTGGCGAAGCTCCACATTCATAGACTGCATCTATGAAGTGTACGAAACTCGGTCTTTCTCTCCAGTGCCTTCCGGTTCTTAGGCTCCGGCCACGCGCTTGCCCGCCGACCCGAGAAGAGGACCCGTGACAGACACGCTGACGGAGCACCCCGATCTGCACGCCCGAGGACGCGAGGCCCTGCTGCACGAGCCCGCCGGCGGTGACCCGGACAAGCTCACCCTGGTAAAGGCGAGCGGCTCACTGGTCTGGGACGACACCGGCCGGGAGTACATCGACTGCACCGCGCAGGCCTGGTCGAACAATCTCGGGGCCAACGACCCCCGGGTGATCGAGGCCGCCATCGAGCAGACGCGGTTGCTCACCCACGCCCGCCCGACCTTCCACACCCCCGCGCTGCTCGAGCTCGCCGAGCTGATGGTGTCGATCGCGCCGGCCGGCCTGGACCGCGTCGGCTTCACCCTGCACGGCTCGATGGCCGTCGAGATGGCGCTCAAGCTGGCCATGCGCAACCGGCCGGACGCCCGGCACATCGCCGTGCTGCACGACAGCTACCACGGCCGCTCGATCGCCACCATGGCCGCGAGCTGGCCGCACCCGGGCAACGTCTTCGGCCCGCTGCAGCCACAGTTCCTGCGCCTGCCCCGGCCCGACCTCTACCGCCCGCGCTCGGGGTTGACGACCGAGCAGGACACCGAGCTCACCCTCGGGCTCATCCGCGACATCCTGGTCAAGGGCACCGAGGGGCCGGTCGCCGCGCTGGTCTACGAGCCGATCCAGGGCAACGGCGGGCACAACGGGTTCAGCGCCGCCTGGCACCGGGGCATCCGGGATATCTGCGACGAGTTCAGCATCATGCTCATCATCGACGAGGTGCAGACCGGGCTCGGGCGCACCGGCGCGATGTGGGCCAGCGACTACTACGGCATCGAGCCGGACGTGCTGGTCTTCGGCAAGGGCGTCGGCGGCGGCTTCCCGCTGGCCGGGGTGCTGGCCAAGCGGCGGTTCGCGAAGTTCCTGGCCGGCGACGACCAGCTCACCTTCGGCCAGTTCCCCATCTCCATCGCGGCCGGCCTCGCCGCCGTGCGCGCGGTGCTCGCGGACGACCTGTGCGCCTCGGCCGCCGCCCACGGTGAGTACGCCACCGGGCGCCTGCTGGAGATGCAGCGCCGCCACCCGCTGATCGGTGACGTGCGCTCCCCCGGTCTGATGGTGTCGATCGAGCTGGTCCGGGACCGGGTGACGAAGGAGCCCGCCACCGAGGAGGCCCACGAGGTGTTCGTGAAGGCACAGGCCAGGGGCGTGATCCTCGGCGAGAGCCGGTACGCCGGGCTGGGCAACCTGATCAAGATCAAGCCGCCGCTGGACATCAGCCGGGAGCTGCTCGCCCGCGCCCTCGACGTGCTCGACGAGGTGCTCACCGAGGTCGAGGTCGAGCGCGGCCTGGTGGGTCCGTCATGACCGCCACCGACCAGCCCGGCCGGCAGGCCGCCTCCGGCCGCCAGGCCGACTCCGACGCCACCGACCTCGCCGCCCTGGGCTACGGCCAGCAGCTCAGCCGCACGATGAGCCCGTTCACGGCCTTCGCGCTGGCCTTCTCGATGGTCTCGATCAACACCGGCATCGTGACGCTGTTCCTCGACCCGTTCAACCGGATCGGCGGCGCCGCCGTGCTGCTGTGGCTGCTGGTCATCCCGATGGTGCTCACCCTGGTCGCGGTCTACGCCCACCTCGCCGGCCGGATCCCGATCACCGGCTACGCCTACCAGTGGTCGAGCCGGCTGGTGGGGCCCAACTTCGGCTGGTTCACCGGCTGGATCGCGCTCGTGTCGTTCCTCGCCGGTACCGCCGGCACGGCGGCGGCCATCGGTTCGGTGTTCGCCCCGGAGATCTGGGCGAACCCGACGACCCGGCAGATCCAGGCCCTGTCGATCGGGTGCACCGTGATCGTGGCGGTGCTCAACGTGATCGGCGTGAAGATCGCCACCCGGGTGAACAACATCGGTGCCTCGATCGAGCTGATCGGCACCGTGCTGCTGGTGATCGCGCTGGCGGCGGGTGTGCTGGTCTTCTTCGGCCACACCCAGGGCCTCCGCGCGCTCGCCGACACCTCGCCGCTGAGCGGGCAGCCGATCACCCTCGGCAGCATCGCACTGGCCGCGCTGCTACCGGTGTACGTGCTGCTCGGTTGGGAGGGTGCCGCCGACCTGGCCGAGGAGACGATCAACCCGCGCAAGGCCGCGCCGAAGGCCATGTTCCGGGCCGTGGTGGTCTCCGGGGTCATCGGCTTCGCGGTGTTCGCACTGCTGGCCATGGCGCTGCCGAGCAGCCCGGCGACCTTCCTGACCGGCCCGGAGAACCCGGTGCTGAAGCTGGTCGCGGTACAGATCGGCCCGTTCGCCAGGGCGCTGATGATCGTGGTGGCATTCGCCTCGATCTTCGCCTGCCTGATCGCGAACATGGCGGTGGCCACCCGGATGACGTACGCGCTGTCCCGGGACAACATGCTGCCCGCCTCGAAGCGCCTGCAGTCGGTCGGGGCGCGGACCAAGGCGCCCATCCAGGCCATCGTCTTCGTCACTGCCGTGGCGATCGGGCTGAACCTGCTCAACGCCGGTCTGGTCGGCAAGATCTACGCGATGGTCGGGCTGACCTACTACCTGACCTACGCGCTGACCATGATCGCTACCGCGGTCGCGGAGCGGCGGCACACCATCCCGGCGGCCACCGACGGGGTGTTCGACCTGGGCCGCTGGCTCAACCCGGTCGTCGGCCTCGGCCTGATCTGGTGCGTGGCGGTGATCGCCGCCCTCACCGTGCCGGCCGAGAACAACCAGAACGCCGTGACCGTGCTGGTGGTGCTGGCCATCGGGCTGGCCTGGTGGGTCCTGGTGCTACGGCACCGCCTGAAGGCCGGCACCGCCGGGCCACCCGACTCCCGCGCGGCGCTGGACCGGCGGGGCTCCACCGAGCGCCCCGGCTAGGCCGGCGGCTCCGGGGTCGGCTCCGGGGTCGCGGTGGCGGTGATCGGCGGTCGGGTGGTGGTACCGCTGTTGACGTTCACCGACCGCGACCACCGCAGCCGGTCGCCGGGCAGGAACTCCACGGTCACCGTGTCGTGGAACGGCGACTCGACGAAGTACCAGTCCAGGGTGAGGGTGCGGGGCGTGCTCCAGCGTGCCCCGCACAGCACTCGTTGGCGGGGTGGCTGGTAGGAGTGGTGCAGCCGCCAGCTGGTGACCGTGCTCTCGGACTCGGTCCAGCCGGCCAGGCCGCACGGCACGCGGTGGGTGCCCCGGGAGTCGGTGAGGGTGACGGCCAGCTCGGCGCCCGCGAGGTCGAAGCGCAGGCCGGTGACGCCGTCCTCGTTCGGGTCGCAGTGGTAGTCCCGGCCGGCTACGTCGAGGGCGGGCACCACCGGGGGCGCCGGCACCGGGGGCTCGGCGAGGGTGGACAGCTCCTCGGCCAGGCGCCGGTCGTCGGCCGCCGAGCCGGGACCGTCGAACGCCGGCACCAGCAGCTCGTACACCAGCTCGGACAGCTCCTGGTGGCGGCCGCCCGGGATGGCGGCGGTGAGTGCGATCGCGGCGTCCTGGCTCGGCAGCACCACGCAGTCCTGCCCGAACATGCCGGAGGCGTAGTAGCTGTCCCCCGGCCCGAGCCACACCTGGTAGCCGTAGCCCCGGTCGACCCCGGCCAGGCCCGGCTCGACGGGGATGAACCGCGCCCCGTCCCACGAGCCGGACGAGGCACCGGTCACCCACGCCGTCGTGGCCCGCGCCACCCAGCCCTCGGGCAGCACCCGCCGGCCCTCCCACCAGCCGTCGCGCAGGTGCAGCACCCCCCACTTGAGGAAGTCCACACTGCGCAGGCTCAGTCCGTTGCCGCCCGAGCTGTAGCCCTCCGGGTCGCTGTCCCAGGTGTGCGCGGCGAACCCGAGCGGCTCGAACAGCCGGGGCCGGAGGTAGTCCGCGACGGTCTCCCCGGTGGCCCGCGCCACGATGGCGGACAGCACGTGTGACGTCGCGCTGCTGTAGGTGAAGCGCCGGCCGGGCGGGTCGGGTACCTCGGCGGCCAGGAACTCGGCCACCCAGCTGGTGTCGATCAGCCGCCAGGTCTTGCCGGACAGCCCGACCCGGTGGCCGGTGCGCATGGTGAGCAGGTCGCCGACCGTCATCGCGCGCAGCGGCTCCGACCCCGGCACGGACGCCGACGCCGGCACCTGGTCGGGGAAGAAGGAGACCACCGGGTCGGCCAGCCGCAGCCGCCCCTCGGCCAGCGCGAACCCGACGGCGGTGCCGGTGAACGACTTGGTGGCGGAGTGCATCATGTGCGGCCGGTCGGCGCGGTAGGGCCACCAGTAGTGCTCGGCGACCACCCGCCCGGACCGGTAGAGCAGCAGGCTGTGCAGCGGCAGCGCGCGCCGGTGCAGCTCCGCGAGGAATCGGCGCACCCGGCCGGCGTGTACCCCGGCCTCGGCCGGCGCGGCTGTGCGGAAGGCTGAGCCGAAGGTCTGGTCGTACGAGGTCAAACCCGCTCCAGTACTCGTCGTTGGGCGGCCCGTCCACCGGTGCCGATCAGGGGGCCCCGGCGCTCGGCGAGCCGTTCGGCCAGCCGGGACAGGGCGATGTTCACCACGATGTAGATCACGCCGACGCCCGCGTAGGCCTGGATGAAGTACCCGGTGAAGTCGCCGAGCACCTGGCCGTCGCGCAGCAGCTCGGCCAGCCCCACCACGTAGCCGAGGCTGGACTCCTTGATCACCCGGACCATCTGGCCGATCAGCGCCGGGGTCAACGCGCGCAGTGCCTGGGGCAGCACGACGTGGCGCATCACCTGGCCCGCCCGCAGCCCGAGTGCCTCACCCGCCTCGCGCTGCCCCCGGCCGATGGCCAGGATCCCGGCGCGCACGATCTCGGCGAAGATCGCGCCCGCGTGCGCCACGATGGCCAGCACCAGCTGCCAGAACATGGGCAGCCGCACGCCGAGAATGGGCAGCCCGAACATCACGAAGAACAGGATCAGCAGCAGCGGCATCGCCCGGAGGAACTCGATCGCGGCGGCCGTCGGCAGGCTCAGCCACCGCCGCCGCGACAGCCGCCCCAGCGCGAGCAGCACCCCGGCGGCCGCGGAGATCGCCGTGGCCACCAGGCCGACCAGCAGGGTCATCCTCAGCCCGGCGAGCAGGAAGCCCAGGTAGGCGGGGTCCACCAGGATGGCCCAGCGCTCCGCGTCGAGCTGCCCGAGGTGGCCGAGCTGACCGAGCATCGCGGCCGACACGGCGGCGACCAGCACCCCCGACGCGATCGAGGCGGCCCGCAGCCTGGCCCGTCCCACCGGCCCCAGCGCGTCGAACAACAGCTCCTCGGTCACGACTGCACCCGGACCCGTCGCTCGAGCAGCCGGGTGCCCAGCCCGACCGCGAGGTTGATCACCAGGTAGCCGGCCGCCGCGGCGAGGAAGGCCTGCACCGGCTGCGCGGTCTCCAGGTTGAACGCGCGGGTCTGGCTGGTCAGCTCCGACACCCCGACGGCGGCACCGAGCGCGGACCCGAGCGCGGTGTTGATCAGGATCGTGCCGAGCGGCTGCACCATCGCGCGCAGGGCCTGCGGCAGCAGCAGGTCGGTCACCACCCGCCGGAACGGCAGCCCGATCGCGCGCGCCGCCTCCACCTGCCCCCGGTCCACCGCCCGGATGCCGGAGCGGATCGTCTCGCAGACGTAGGCGCCAGAGTAGATCCCGAGCCCCAGCACCAGGCTCCAGAACAGCGGGACCAGCAGGCCGGCGTCAGGCAGGGCGAACACGATCATCACCACGATCAGCAGCAGCGGCGCGTTGCGGACCACGTCCACGTACAGGCGAGCCGCCACCCGCAGCGGGCGCACCGGGCTGATCCGGCACACGGCCAGCGCCGCGCCCAGGACCAGCGCCAACGGGTAGGCGCACAGCGTGACCAGGAGCGTGGTGACAAACCCGCGCCACAGGTCGCCACCGTGCTCCAGCAGGACCGACACCGTCAGCACCCCCTCACGAGCCGGGCTCCGAACCGAGCGCCGGCGGTTGCGGGGCCGCCGTCGGGGCGCCCAGCAGGACGCCGACGGTGAGCTCCCAGAGCGAACGCCAGGTCCCGTCAGCCATGATCTGGCGGAGGAAGCCGACGACGACCTGCTTGAACTCCGGGTCGTCCTTGGGCAGCCCGATGCCGAACGGGCTGCGGCCGAAGACGATGTCGGTGGCCCGGACCCGGGGGTCGACCGCGCAGCGGCCCAGCAGGATCGCCGTGTTGGCCGACCAGGCGCGCACCCGGCCCTGCCGCACGGCCGCGGCGCACTGCGTCGTCTCGTCGAACCGCACCGGTTTGGCGCCGGGCACCGCCTTGCGCAGCGCGTCCTCCGCCGCACCTGGCTGCACCGCCACGTCCTGGCCGGCCAGGTCGGCGAGCGTGCGGATGCCGGTTTCGTCGGCCGCCACCGCCACGCCGGAGCGCACCACCAGGTACGGGCCGGCGAAGTTGACCAGCCTGGCCCGGCTCGTACTGATGGTGTACGTGCTGACCACCGCGTCGACGGAGTGGTTCTGCAGCAGTGCCTCGCGCGCGTCGGCGCTGCCCACGACGGTGTCGACCGACGGCCGGCCGAGCAGGTACTTGGCCAGCAGCTGCGCCATGCCGGCGTCGAAACCGGTGATCTGGCCGGTGCGCGGGTTCTCCAGCCCGAACCCCGGGAAGGTGTGCACCCCGGACTGCACCAGCGTGCCCCGCTGCCGGATCCGGCGCAGCGTGGGTGTGTCCGGCAGGTCGACTCCGACGGGGCCCTTGGCGACCGCCGGCGCCTGGTCGATGTCGGAGTAGTCGACCCGGTGGCCGGGGACCTCGGCGGGCCGCCGGCCGCACGCGGTGAGCACCGAGGCCGACCCGGCGGCGAGCAGCGCGCCGCGCAGCAGCCGGCGCCTCGGCCACGCCAGCTCAGGTGCGGGGATCGGTGTTGGGAGCATTGCGTCCGCCTCCTCTCGCGCTGCCGGTGGTCAGTGCTGCAGGACGCGGGCCAGGAAGTCCCGCGCGCGGGGCGTGCGCGGGGTGGCGAAGAACGTCTCGGGATCCGCGCACTCGGTGATCCGGCCGTCGGCCATGAACACCACCCGGTCCGCGGCCCGGCGGGCGAAGCCCATCTCGTGGGTCACCACGATCATCGTCATGCCCTCTGCCGCCAGCTCGGTCATCACGTCGAGCACCTCGCTGATCATCTCCGGGTCGAGCGCGCTGGTCGGCTCGTCGAACAGCATCAGCACGGGGTCCATGGCCAGTGCCCTGGCGATCGCCACCCGCTGCTGCTGCCCGCCGGAGAGCTGGGCCGGCAGTTTGCCCGCGTGCTCGGCCACCCCGACCCTGGCCAGCAGCCGCTCGGCCCTGGCCCGGGCGGCGGCCCGGCCCACCCCGCGCACCCGGACCGGCCCGAGCATGACGTTCTCCAGCACGGTCTTGTGCGCGAACAGGTTGAACGACTGGAACACCATGCCGACGTCGGCGCGCAGCCCGGCCAGCGCCGCGCCCTCCACCGGCACCGCCCGCCCGTCGATCTCGACGCTGCCCCCGTCGGGCGACTCCAGCCGGTTGATGCACCGGCACAGGGTCGACTTGCCCGAGCCGGAGGGGCCGATGACCACAACGACCTCGCCCCGGCGGACCTCGAGGTCGATGTCGGCCAGCACCGGGGTGGCGCCGAACGACTTGCGCAGCCCGGTGATGCGCACCAGCGGGGTCTCCGTCGCGTCCGATACGCCCATGACCGCTCCCCCGCCGATTCGCCGCCTACCGCGATCAAGTAGTGCCAACTACGGTAAGTTCGAGTAAACGCAGTCTGCGGTAGCAGCTACTACCAGTCAAGGGGGTGCTCGTGGCGACTCCGAACGGGGCCGACTTCGCCGACTACGTGAGCGCGCGACTGCCCGACCTCGCGCCCGCCGAGCAGCAGGTGGTGCGGTTTGTGCTGGCCAACCCCAGTGAGGTCCTGTTCCTCACCGCCGGCGAACTGGGGGACGCGGCCGGCACCAGCGACGCGACCGTGGTGCGCACCGCGAAGACGCTCGGCTACTCCGGCCTGCCCGAGCTGCGCCGCCACCTCGGCCAGTCGCTGACCCGGGAGACCGCCCCGTCCCGGCGGCTCGGCGTGGCGCTGGAGCGGATCGGGACGGCCCACCACCGCTCCATCGACCAGGCCGTCACCGAGGGCGTCGAGCAGATCCAGGAGATGTACCGGCGGCTACAGCCGGCCGATCTCGAGGTGGCGGTGCACTCCCTGCTGGGAGCGCGCCAGGTGTTCACCTGGGGCCTCGGCACGTCGGGGCTGGCCGCCGAGTACGCGGCCACCCGGCTGACCCGGCGCGGCCTGCTGGTACGGCACAGCGCGGACACCGGGTTCCGGCTGGCCGACGCGCTGCTCCCGCTCACCGGCGACGACGCCGTGCTGGCCTACCTGCCCGGCAACCTCAACCGGGACGCCGAGGCCCTGTTCAGCCAGGCCGCGCGGGTCGGCGCCGACGTCGTGCTGGTGACCTCCAGCCTGTCCGCCCGGCTGAGCGAGCGGGTGCTGGTCACGCTGCCCGCTCCGATGGCGGACACCAAGGTGACCGGCGAGATCCTGACCGCCTCGCTCGTCACCGACATCCTCGTCACCGCCATCGCCGGGCGGACCGTCGAGCGGTCCACGGCGACGGCGGAGCTGCTCACCCAGCTGCGCGGCGAGCTCGGCGAGAAGCCGGTCCGGGCCCGGGGCACCCGCAGGCGTCAGCCCTGAGCCCTGTCCGGTACCGGGGCGTCCGGTACCGAAGCGCCCGGTACCGGGGCGCCCGGCGCCGACTCGGCCAGTATCGAGGCGAAGAAGTCCCGGACGGCGGGCAGGGCGGCCTTGCCGCTGTGCGCGACCCCGGGCAGCAGGTCGAAGCGGGCGTCGATGCCGTGCTCGGCGAAGTTGCGGTGCAGCGCGCGCAGCCGCTCGATCCGGGTCCGGCCGGTGGCGTCCGCGCCGTCCATCCAGTTCGAGTCACCCGGGTTGTTGATCTCCCAGGTCTCCGTGTCGGCGTCCCCGACGACGAGCTGCACGGGCACCCGCCGGACGGCGTCGAGGTCGATGTCCCGGCCGAACTGCGCCCGGATGTCCCCGGTGCCGAGCCACCACGGCCGCTCCGGGTCGAGCAGGGTGATCCGGCCCGGCGCGCCGATGGACGCCGCCGCGAGCCGTTCGGGGTGCAGGTAGAGGAAGCGGTGGGTGAACTGGCCGCCTCCGGAGAACCCGTGCAGCAGGAAGCGGTCCGCGTCGACCCGGTAGCGCCCGGCGACCTCGGCCACGATGTCCAGCAGCACCAGGTCGTAGCGGATGTCCCGGTAGGCGAGGAACTTGAAGTTGTGCAGGTCCTCGGGGTCGACGATGCCGGCCGGGAACAGCGGGCAGAGCACGACGCAGCCGTGCCGCTCGGCGAACTCCGCGAACGCGTCCCGGTAGCTCTCCGCGCCCCGGCCGGTGCCGTGCACGATCACCACCAGCGGCAGCACGCGTCCCGTGTCACGGTACGCGGCGGGCACGTACAGCGTGTAGCTGAACCGCTGGTCGCACTGGGCGGCGAAGAACGTCGTGGCGCCCGAGCGGTAGAACAGCGTCGGGTCCGGCGTGCGGGTGCCGGCCGGGCGCACTGTCGGCGTGTCCATGCCGCCCAGTCGACCCTCGGGGTGGGTCCCCGGCAAGGACATTGACGGCCCCGCGACAATCCCCTGAGTCCGGAGGTTCGAGCGCCGGGCTGCCTCAGCGCCGCAGGGTGTTCAGCGCCGCAGGGTGTTCAGCGCCGCAGGTTGCTCAGCAGGTCCGCGCCGAGCTCGGCCACCGCGGCGGTGTCGAGCTGGTAGTGCACCGTGGACCCGTGCCGGGTGGTGCGCACCAGGCCGGCCTCGCGCAGCTGGCGCAGGTGCCGGGACACCTGCGGCGCGGTCATCCGCAGCTGCCGGGCCAGCTCGACGGTCGGCACCGGGGTGCGCAGGATCGAACGGCACAGCTCGATGCGGGTCGGGTCGTTCAGCGCGGCCAGCCGGCGGCGCAACAGCTCCAGCGGTGGGACCTCGGCGGCGTCCGGCGCGACCGGGTACTGGATCACCACCGGGTGGCCCGGATAGTGCTTGATCACCAGGTGCGGGTCGCCGTGCAGCGTCGGCACCAGCAGGCAGCGCCGGGGCCCGAGGCGGACGGTGGCCCGGTACAGCTTGTCGAACTCCACCCGCCACGGGTCGAACAGCTCGGTGGTGGCGGGCAGCGTGGCCAGCGCGGCCGGACCCCGCAGGTGCAGCAGGCGGCCCATCTCACGCGCGCCGGCCAGCAGCGCGGGCGCCACCCGCCGCCACTCGGCCGCGAAAGCGCCCCGGTGTACCGAGGCCAGCAGCGACAGCAGTGCCGCGCGCACCGCCGCCGGGTCGGCGAGGAGCTGTTCGCCCAGCTCCAGCCGGTCGGGTGAGATCCGCCGCAGGTGGGTCAGGAACGCGCGCGCCGAGGCGGGGTCGCCGGTCGGGCCCGGTGCCTCGTTCTCCCCGAGCAGCGCCTGCCCGGTCATCGCGGTGAACTCGGCCACCGGCAGCTCGCCGATCCGCCGCAGCTCGTCGTCGAGGTCGCGGTCGGTCCCGTTCAGCGGCAGGAGGTACCGGGCCCGGAACGGTCCGCACAGCGCGGCGAACCGCCGGGCCTCCGCGAGGGTCCCGGCGCCCAGTTCCTCGGTGGCGCCGGCGGTCCACGCGGCGCTGCGCGGGTGGTGCTCGGGGCAGTCCAGCGCGTGCAGGCAGGCGCACAGCTCGGCCAGCGCGGACACCCGCACCGTGACCAGCTCCGGCGCGCTCTCACCGAGCAGCAGCGTCACGGCCACCTAGCGACTCACACCCCGCCGAGTTCAACCACAGCGGCCGCTGTCACCGGCCGGGACGCCGCCGCGGTTGAGCTCGGCGACGGTTTCGGGTGTGCGGGCTTCGGGGGTGCGGGGCTCGGTACTGGTGGCCGGGTCCGGGCCGTAGCCGGGGCGGCGCAGGACCAGCACCAGCAGCAGCACCACCGCGCCCAGCCCAGCCGACACGACGGGCAGCAACCGCACGCCGGACAGCCCGATCACCACCCCGCCGACCACCCCGGACAGCCCCGCGCCGAAGTAGATGGCCGACGCGTTGAGCGAGAGCAGCAGGCCGCTGCCGGGCGCGAGCTCGATCAGCAGGTTCTGCACGGGCGGGTTGAAGGCCCAGGCGAAGGCGCTCCACACGAACAGCGCGAGACCTGCGCCCAGCACGGTGGTCGCGGTCAGGGGCAGCGTGGCCACGATCGCGACGAAGCCGACCGTCGCGACGAGCAGCGTGCGCATGCTGCCGAACCGGTCGGTGGCGCGGCCGCCGAGGTTGTTGCCGGCCAGCCCGCCGAGCCCGTACACCAGTAGCAGGAGGCCGATCGTCGGGCCGGTGGCGCCGGTGGTCTCGGTGAGCAGCGGGACGACGTAGGTGTAGACGCTCAGGCTGGACAGCACGCCGAACACGGTCACCCCGAGCACAACGAGCACCCGCCGGTCGGCCGCCACCGCGAACCGTTCGCGCAGCCGGACCACCGGCGGCGCGGCGAGCCTCGGCAGCAGCAGCCGCACCGCCGCCGCGAACGCCAGGCAGACCAGCGCGATCAGCCCGAACACGCCTCGGAAGCCGATCGAGCCGCCCAGCACGGTGCCCGCCGGCACCCCGATGATCAGCGCGAACGTCAGCCCGCCGAACACCCTGGCCACCGCGCGGCCGCGCTCCGCCGGCGGCAGCAGCCCGGTGGCGAATAGCGTGGCCGCCGGCGTGTACACGGCGGCCCCGAGCGCGGCGACCACCCGTGCGCCGAGCAGCAGCGGGTAGCTCGGGGCGAGCGCGGCGAGCAGGTTGCCGAGGCCGGCGACCAGCAGGGCCACGCAGAGCAGGGTGCGCCGGTCCCACCGGCCGGTGAGCGTGGCCAGCAGCGGCGCCCCGACCGCGTAGCTCAGCGCGAACACCGTGGACAGCTGGCCGGCCGCGCTCAGCGAGATGCCCAGGTCGGCGCTCACCGCCGGCAGCACCCCGGACACCACGTACGCGCTGGTCCCGACGGCGAACGCACCGCCGGCCAGCAGATAGGTCCGCGCGGACATTGCTTCGCCTCCTGAGGGGAAGCGCCCGGCCTCCCATGACCACCGTCGGCTCCACGTTACGGTCAATCCGATCGTGGAACGGCTGCCGAACCGGCCGGCGTTGGTCACATCACCGCCCGGCCCGGAAAGCGCTGGTCACCTCCGAACGCACGGGAAATGACCAGGAAAATGCGTGTGATACTCGGGGCCCTGACGTGCTCGGATCACCCATTCGAGGTAGCTGAGATGACGGAATCGCCGATCTACCCCATCCTGCCCGGACCGGTCCGAGGCGGCCGGTCCACGACGACCGGCCGGCACCTGGCAGTCGCCCTGCCGCCCGCCGCGACCCCGGTCGCCCCCGGTCCGAACCGCGCGGGGAGCGACCGGCCGGCCCCGCCGCCACCCCGCCGCGAACTGGCCGACGAGGAGGCCACGGAGATCTACGAGGAGCTGCTGTCTATCGCGCGGTCGACCACCGACCGGGCCCTGCGCAACCGGCTGGACGGGCTGTGCGACCGGCTCGCGCCACTCCCGGAACCCGCCCTGATCGATGCACCCCGGCTGACCACCCGGGAGCTGCAGGTACTCGTCGAGATCGCGCTCGGCCACACGAACCTCGAGGTCGCCGAGCACCTGTCGATCATGCCGACCACGGTCAAGACGTACCTGAAGAACACGATGCGCAAGTTCGGCACCCGCAACCGGGTGCAAACCATTCTCGCGGCGCGCCGCGCCGGCCTGCTCCGCGGGTAGCGCCGGTACCGGCGGGCGAGGCGTCAGGTACCGGCCGGCGAGGCGCTCGACGGCGTGGCGTCCGCCGGGGCGAGCCTCGCCGCCCTCGGCTCGGGGCGCGGCGCCGCGGTGATCAACGGCCGGAACACGGTCGGCTCGGCCATGCTCAGCAGCCGCACCAGGACGCGGCGCACGAGCAGGTACCCGACCAGGCTGACCGCCGCCCCGACCAGCAGCCCGACCAGCACGTCCCGGGGGAACGCCGCCGCGATGTAGATCCGCGCGAACCCCATCAGCAGCGCGGCCAGCACGGTCCACCAGCCGAGCCGGCGATTGGCCGCGAAGACCCCGGCCGCCACCGCGCCGGCCATCACCGCGTGATCGCTGGGGAACCCGGGGGCCAGGCTGTGCTGGGCCAGGACCAGCAGGTCCGGGTAGAGCAGGTACGGGCGGGGTGCGCCGAAGTACGTGGTGAGCGGCTGGTTCACCGCCAGCGCGAGCAGCAGGCCTACCGGGGCCCACAGCGCGGCCGCGACCGCCGGCAGGTCGGCGCGCCGCCGCGCCAGCCACCAGCCGGCCAGCATCAGCGCGGCGAACACCACGACGCCGTGGCTGCCGTAGGCCAACATCACCGGCTGCAGCCAGGGCGTGGCCCTGGCCAGCGCGTTGACGGTCAACAACAGCCAGGTATCGAGGGGCACGGCACAGCCTCAAATCTGAGTACGGGGAGCGATCAGGTGGCGCGGGGAGGCCCACATCGTAGATCGGATCCCGGCACTCGGCAGCGGGGCGGCCCGGGCACATTGTCAACGCCATCTTGACGGCACGAGGGGCGACCGTTGATGCGCCCGCTTGCTACGTTCATCGGACCGGAGGCCGGGCCGGGGTGGTCTACCAACCCCCGGCCCGACCCGGCCCATGACTACTGCGCGCGCATCGCGACGACGATCTCGGCCAAGCTGGTGTAGATCTTTTCCGGCAAGCCGCGCACCGCCTCACGAAGCTGAAAGCTCGCGCCGTTGTAGTCGGCCCAGGCCACGACCTGCCACCGTGGCGCCGGATAGGTCATCCCGATGAGCGCGTGGGCAATCTGATCAGCTCCGATACGTGGCATTCCGAACCTCCCCACGGGCGGACCTCAGGACCACCACACGTGCCGCACCGGCGAGCTGTGACCCCACCGGCAGGATGGTCGACCGCCTTGAGACGAGAACCCCACCGCGCCGCGGTGGGTATGCTTCTGTCTTACCCCGGTCGAGCGAGTGATCGCCATCACAATCTTGGAAGTTCACCGCGCCGTAGCACTTGGCGGTGGCCGGATTGCTGAGCGCCCCTCAGACCGACCGTCCCCCGCCGCGCCGCGAGCCCCAGGCTCACCCCCGGTAGGCGTTCGAGATCTGCCCGACGAGCACGGCGAAGGGCATCGCCAGGTCGGCGTACACCGCCTCGGCCACCGGCGCCGCGTTGTCGGCCATGATCTCGACGATCGCGGTGGCGTAGTCGGTCAGGATCACGCCCGCCTGCTGCATGCGCAGCAGGCCCGCCTCGCGTTTGGTCGCCGAGAACGTGCCGGACGCGTCGACCAGCACATACGCGTCGTAGCCCTCGGCGGTTGCGGCCAGCGCCGGCAGCGCCGCGCAGACCTCCAGCGAGATGCCGGTGAACAACAGCTTCTTGCGGCCGGTCGCCTCGACCGCGGCGCGGACCCGGTCGTCGTGCCAGGCGTTGACCGTGCTCCGGTCGATCACCTGCTGGCGGTCGGGCAGCACCTCCGCCAGCTCCGGGATGAGCGGCCCCCACATGGACTCGGCGGCCGTCGTGGTGGTCACGATCGGCAGCCCGAGGTCACGCGCCGCCCTGGTCAGCCCCGTGACGTTGTGCTTGAGCTCGAGCAGCCCGATGTCCCGGATCCCGCTGTACAGGCCGACCTGATGATCGACCAGCACCAGCGCGGCGTTGTCGGCGGTGAGCGTCTCGACGAACTTCGTTGTCTCCGGCATGTCCCATCCTTTGGTCAGTTTTTGTGATAGTCACTTTTAATGACCAATCTCAAGCTAACCCTCGGCCCCGGACCGTGCAAGGAAACTTTCCGAACCGGCGACGAACGAGGTCAGGGCACCAGTACGGGCTTGATCGCGGCACCGGCCCCCATCGCCTCGGCGGCCCGTTCGGCGTCCGCCAGCGGGAACGTCGTGACGAGCTCGCCGACCGGCAGTGCCCCGGACGCCACCAGCCCGGCCAGCCTCGGCAGGAACACCGGCGGGTTGCTGACGCCCTCGACGATGCCCACGATGTGCTTGCTGTCGTTGACCAGGTCCGCCACGTCCAGTGCGGCGGTCACCCCGAACGGCGGCACCCCGACCACACCCACGAGCCCGCCGACGGCCACGCTGCGCACCGCCTGTTGCAGCACGGCCGGCACCCCGCTGCTCTCCAGCGCGTAATCGGGCCCGCCGCCGGTCAGGTCCCGCAGTGCGGCGACCACATCGGTGTCGCGCCCGTTCACCACGCCGGTCGCGCCGAGCCGCGTCGCCAGCTGCAGCCGCGAGTCCTGCACGTCGACGACGATCAGGTGCCGCAGCGGCAGCAGCGCGGCGGCCATCACGGCGGCGAGGCCGACCGCGCCGGCCCCGAACACCACCAGCGAGTCGCCGGCGCCGGGCCGCAGCACGTTCAGCACGGCGCCCGCCCCGGTCTGCACGCCACAGCCGAGCGGCGCGAGCAGCTCCGGCGCCAGCTCGGCCGCCGCCCCGGTCACCAGCACGGCGTTGCGCTGGCCGGCCAGCGCGAACGTGGCGAAGGACGACTGCCCGAAGAAGCTGCCGTGGATCGGCGCGCCGGCCCGCCACAGCGTCGGCGAGCCGCCCGGCCGGGCACCGTTGGTGAAGTTGTGCGCCACGAAGTCCCGGCACTGGGTCGGCGTGCCCGACACGCACCGGGCGCAGCGGCCGCACGAGTCGAACGTCAGGATGACCCGGTCCCCGGGCCGCACCGACGTGACGCCGGCCCCCACAGCCTCCACCCGGCCGGCGCCCTCGTGCCCGACCACGCCCGGCAGCGGGAACGGGAAGTCGCCGGCCCGGGCGGCGAGGTCGGCGTGACACATCCCGACGGCCTCGACCCGCACCAGAACCTCGCCATCCACCGGGTCGTCCAGTTCCACCTCGGACAGCTCGAAGGCCGCACCCGCTCCGGCGACGGTCAGGGCCGCAATGGTCCGGCGCATGCCAAATCCTCTCGTCGGGCGTGCCGGGACACGTGCCCCGACCCGCCAACTAGTCAGATTTGGAGATTATCAGTTCTGATTACTACTTTGTCGGATCAGTTCAGGTCCTGCAGTTTCTCGCCGAGCGCGCCGAGCAACCCGAGCAGGCCGTCCGGCGAGGCGCGTTCCCCGTCGTCGTCCCACAGCGGGTGCCGGAGGCGCGGCAACCCTTCGTCGTCGCCGTCCGAGCCGTCGGTCACCCCCAAGTCCCGGTCGTCGCCTTCCGAGGCGTCTCCGTCGCCGCCGCCCGAGGAGTGGCCGCGATCCTCGGCGGTCCGAGGGCCGCGTCCCGTCGAGTGACCGGACCGCACCGACTCGGCGCCACGGACGGTCGGCGGTCGGGCGACATTCCGCGGGCGGGTCGGCGCCGCGGCCACCCGTCCACCCGGGCTGAGCAGGTCGGGAATCGAGGTATCGGGGTCGGCCAAGCCCGCGCTGGCCCGACCCTGGCCGGCCACCCCGGGCGCGGTCGAACCGGGGCTGGACACCCCGGAGCCAGGTGCGGCGGGAGCCCCGCGCCCCGGCCCGGCCGCCCCGGGCGCACCCGCCTCGGCCTGAGGCTGACCGGACGTCCCCCGGCCCGGCGCGGCGAGCGTGCCGCGGCCGGCCCCGGGTGCATCGAGAGCTCCGCGACCGGGCTCGGCGCTGCCGGGCGCGGTGCGTCCGGGCGCCGAGTGTCCGGGCTCGGCGGCGCCGGGCGCGGTGCGTCCGGGCTCGGCGGCGCCCGGCGCGGTGCGTCCGGGCTCGGCGGCGCCCGGCTCGGTACGTCCGGGCTCGGCGGTCCCAGGGGCCACGCGGCCAGGCTCGGTACCGGGTCCGGCCGCCTGGGGTGGCAGCAGGTTCGGGACCCCGGGGGTGGTGGCCGGCGGCGCGCCCACCGTCAACCCGCTCGACGCCGTGGACGTCTCGGGCACCGGCGTCGGTGCGGTGGCCCCGAAGCCGAGCGTTCCCCACAACACGCCGACGACACCCAGCACGAGGACCAGCGCGGCGAGCACCACACCGGCGTGCTTCGACCAGCCGGACCGCGGCGCGGGGTCGCCCCCGAGCCGCACCCCGCCCGGCGTCCCAGCGGCCGCGGCGCGACCGGCCGGCCGCGTCGAGGCCGGCCGCGCGGCACCCGGCCGCCCTCCGGCCGACCGCGTAACAGCCGGCCGAGAGTGCGCCGGTCGACCGGGCGTCGGCTGGGACGAGCCCGGCCGCTGCGCGCGAGCCGCCTGGCTGGCAACCGACTGCCCGGGGTCCGACGGCGCCGAGGCCGATGGCGTCGAGTTCGGCGGCTCCGAAGGTGTCCGCATGGCAGCGGGCGACGTGACGGCCGGTGGCGTCGAGGCTGGCGAGGTGGAGGCCGCCTGCGCCGAGACCGACGGAACCGGCTCGACCCCGCCGGTGGCCGACCCGCTCGGCGGGTTCCCGGTGGCCTCGGCGCCGGTCACGCCGGCGGTGCCGGTCTCGCGCCGGCCGTCCGGCTCACTGGACGCGCGCCCGCCAACGGCTCGATCGGACGGGCCGACCGCGCCCTCGCCGGAGCCGGCTGTCCCTTCGGCGGCCGGTCCACCCGGCGAGCCCTCGACGGCTGACCGGTCATGCCTGTGCACAGCGCCAGGCGCCGCGGCCGGTGTGCGGTTGAAGCTGGCGGCAGCCGACGCGGCCGACCAGCCGAACGCCGCCCCGACGGCGGACTGCCTGACTTCGCCCGCCGAATCCCCCGAATCCCGACTTGTCGCGTCTTTTTCCGCTGACAAGTGGGACTTGTCGCGCCAATTTCCCGCGACAGGTCGAGCAGCGGGTTCGGACGCGCCCCCGGCGGACACCGAGCCGCCGACCGCACTCGCCGCCGACTCCGGCCCGCCGGACACGCTCCCCTCGGCCGTCGCTCCAGCCGCCGAACCGGCCGTGCCCTCGGCCCCAGCCGAACCCGCAGCCGCCGAACCGGCCGTGCCCTCGGCCCCACCCGCGGAGGCCGACCCAACCGCCGCTCCAGCCGCGTCGTCGGCCGCCGCCCCAAACCTCGACCCAGCCGCGCCCTCGGCCACCGCTCCAGCCGCCAGCCCAGCGACGCCCACGGCCGCCGCCCCAGTCGTCAGCCCAGCCGCCGACCCAAGCCTCGCCCCAGCCGCGCCCTCAGCCGTCGAACCAGCCGCACGCTCAGCAGCCGTTCCAGCCGCAGTCGTTCCAGCCGCAGCCGTTCCAGCCGCCGAACCAGCCGCTACTTCGGCCGTCGACGCAGCCGTGAGCTCAGCCGTGACCTCAGCCGCCGACTCGGCGGGCGCGCTCGTCGCCGATGCGGCCGCCGGCCGCCGCCGAGCCCGTGCCGGAGCCGACTCAGCAGTCTCCGCCCCGTCAGGCGTCGCCGCCACGCGCCGGCGCCCCCTCGCCGGAGCCGGTGCCGCATCCCCCTCGGCCGCCCGGGCCGCTGCCGACCGCCGCCGCGCGGGAGTCGCCGGAGCGGCCGCCCCCTCGGCCGGGTCCGCCGCGGCCTCAGCCGAGGTGGCCACCGAACGCCGACGCCTGGTCGGCGCGGCCGCACCGGTCGTGCCCTCATCCGGAGTGGCCGGTGTCGCCCGTCGCCGGCTCCGCGCGGGAGCCGGGGCGGCCCCGTCCTCGGCGGGAGCCGCGGCGGCCGAGCGCCGGCGCGCCGGAGCCGGCACACCCTCAGCCGGAGCCGCCGCTGCCCGCCGGCGCGCCCGCGCCGGGGCGGGTGCAGCACCATCCGCCGGACCGGCACCATCCGTCGACCCAGCGCCGCGCACCGGCCCAGCACCGCCCGCCGGGCCAGCACCGCCGGCCGGAGCGGCCGACGCCGAGTCGCTCGGGCCGCCGGGCCCGCCCGCCGAACCGGCTCCGGGCAGCGCACCGCCAGCCGCCGCGCCCGGGTCGGGTGTCGTACCGGGTCGTGCGTGCCGAGCGGTCCGATCCGACGCGGTCTGGCCCGTCGCCTCGATTGATTCGCCCGAAGCCGGTTCGGACGCCCGACCCGAAGCCCGCCCCGAAGCCGTTGCCGGGCCCGAAGCTTCACCGCGCGCCGAGGTGCCCGCGGCGGGGCCAGTCTCGACAGCCGGGGTGCTCCGGCCGCGCACCGGGCGGTTCGCCGGGGGCGGGGCAACGGACGGCCCGCCGTGGTAGGCCGGGTGCCAGCGCGGCTCGGCCGGCTCCGTCGGGCGCTGGTCGAGCGGGTACCTCGGCTCCATCGGTTCCCGCGCGGCGGCACCGGGATCGCCCTGCCCGCCCTGCTCAGCGGCGGCCGGCTCCACCCCGGACATCCGGACGTCGAAGACCTGGGCGCGACGGTCCCGCTCGTCGAACGCGCGTGCGTCGACCGCCTCGACGTCCGCCACCCTCGCGTCGAACACCTGGTCGTCGAACCGCCGATCGTCGAACCGCCGGCCGTCGGACCCACGACCCGGCTCCGACCCACGGCCCGGCTCCGACCCACGGCTCGGCTCGGACCCGCGGTCCGTCGAGTCGTCGCCGGCCGCGCGACCGCGTACGGCCCGCCGTGCGCGGGGCCCGAGCCCCTCGCCCCCACCCTGTGACATCCACCCTCACCGTCGTGCACGTTGCCCGCCTGGCCACCCCCGCATGGGTCGGGAGCGCGCACCGGCGGAGCAGCCCAGCTACCCCTTGGACACCGTCCGCACCCGACTCGGCCAGGCCCTTCAGCGGACCAGAGCCTCCATCGAGGCATCGCGTGGCGCGGCGTCCCCTCTGAGGAACGAGCGCTGCGTGACCTGGTTACGCCCTGGGTCACCCAGACGTGGACAACACACTCACGGCGCAGTGACTATGCGTATTCGTTGCGCACGCAGCGTAGTAATCGGCCGGACAAAGATCAGGCCAGAGCGAGACACAGCACGGCCGTCGGCAATCCCCACAACGGCGTCGAGAAAAGTTGATCAAGATGGTGAGCAGCACAGACTGCTCGGGACCGAGCACACCGGCCCGGCCCCGAGCAGTCGCCAACTCAGGTCCCGAACTGTCGCCGACTCAGTTGGCGATAGGTGCGTTCGGTGCCAGGCCCCAGAACAACTGGGTGCCGAGTACGCCGACGATGTGGATCAACACCATGTTGAGCATCATCGACTTCGCGGTATTTCGACCGACCCCGACCGAGCCACCCCGGGCCGTGAACCCGTAGTAGCAGCCGACGAAGGTGATCACGGTACTCATCGTGATCACCTTCATGAGCGAGTACAGGAAGTCCGCCGGGTTCTGGTACAGCCAGAAGATGTACAGATACCCGCCGGGCGACACTCCGCCCAGGTTGACCACGGTGACCAGGTACGCGGCCACGTAGGTCACGCCGAGACCGACCGTGTAGAGGAACGGGATGCACAGCCACACCGCCAGTACCCGGCTGCCAACCAGGTAGCTGCGTGACTTGATGCCCATGACCTCCATGGCATCGATCTCGTCCGCGATACGCATCGAGCCGATCTCGGCGACCAGCCCGCAGCCCACCTTCGCGGCGAAGATGTACCCCCACATGTACGGGGACATCTCCCGCAGCGAACACCAGGCGTTGAACACACCCGAGTAGATCGGGGCACCGATCTGCTTGAGGGTGTAGCTGGCCTCCAGGCCGCACTCGAACCCGATCACGCCCTGCATGACCCAGATGATCAGGCCACTGGACAGGATCAGGATGCCCGCCTGGGCGAGCACCTCCGAGCTGTACCGGCGCACGTCCGGCAGGGACCGGACGACCGCGCCGCTGAACCGGGCGATCTCGCCGACCGAGCTCAGCGCCTCCTTGATGCCGGAAGGCCCGGAGGGGGCCGGCTCAGACCCGGCGACCGGACCGGCGGGAGTGGGGGCTGGCTTTTCTGTTGTTGTCATCGCGCGCCCCCTCTACCGGTAGACCTGCATGTCGGGGTTGAGCCCGAGCATGAGGGTCGTGAACGCGAAGTTGAACATCCAGATACCGGCGAAGGCGATGACCACGGCCTGGTTCACCGCACGCCCCACACCGATCGGGCCGCCCTCGGCGCGGTACCCCTTGTAGCAACAGACCACGCCGATGATCAGGCCGAACAACGCGGTCTTGACCACGCTGCACCACATGTCCGTCGTCGTGGCGTTGTTCCAGAAGTTGCCGAAGTAGGCGTTGGTGTTGGCGTCCAGCTCCCATGCGGCGAGCAGTCCA
>DATAZG010000231.1:0-9230 GCA_036272155.1 Pseudonocardia sp. | reverse complement strand
GACGCTGCCAGGCCCAGGAGAAACAATCCGATGGCGGCGGCCCCCCGCGCGGCGGCCACGGGTGGACCGCCCACCGGTCGCGGTGTGAACCACCACGTGATCCCCGCGCCGATTATCCCGAGCAGAACGCAGGGTATGAACGCGGGCAGTTTCAGCTGCGCCCCGTTTGCCTCGCCCGCGGCTCCCCAGTGCACCGCGACCCGCGCGGGCAGGCGTGACCATACGCTCAGCGGAATCACGACCACCGCAACGACCAGCACGGCCGGCAGCACCTGATAGATGACCCGCAACGTCCATGCCCGCCCGGCCGGTGGACGACCCGGCTGGCGCGGATCATTCAGGTCGTGCCGGCGTGGTGGCCATTCGGGTGTTGCTGGAGACACGGTGACCTCATTTACGGCTCGCGATATGTCCCAGCGGACGCCGGGGGACGGACTGCTCGGGAATGTGGACAGAGGCCGATTCGCCCGCTCACCGTTTCTGTTGAGGTTGGCCGGTGTGCGCTGCCCGGTGTGGCTCAAGAGTGCCGATGCCGACGACCCAACACGGTCGAGATAGCCCTACGGCTACCCGAGGCAAACCCCACCTCAGTTAGGGGAAAACCCACCTGGGCGGCCCGACGGCACTGGCGGCCGCGGTTGGAACGCCCGGCGGTAGGCCGTCGGCGCGGTGCGCAGCGCGAGCTGGAACTCCCGGCGCAGCGCCTGGCCGGAGCCGAAGCCAGCGACCTCGGCGACCTCCTCCACGCTCAGGTCGGAGCCCTCGAGCAGCCCGCGCGCGGTCTGTACGCGCTGGTCGGTGAGCCAGGCGCGGGGCGTGGTGCCGAGCCGGTCGCGGAAGTGGCGCTCCAGCGAGCGTCGGCTCATTCCGGAGCGCGCGACGAGGTCGGTCACATCGCGGACCGCGCCGATGTCGGCGGTCGCGGCCCCGAGGATCTCGCCCAGCTGGCCGTCCACCCGGTGCATCGACCGGACGCCGGCGTACTGGGCCTGGCTACCCGAGCGGTGCGGCGCGGTCACCAGTGAGCGCGCCACGGCCGCGGCGGCGTCGGCCCCGTGGTCGGAGCGGACCAGGTGCAGGCAGCAGTCCAGGGCGGCCGCGCTGCCGGCGGAGGTCACCACCTCGCCGTGATCGAGGTAGAGCGAACCCCGGTCGAGCGTCACCGCCGGGAACCGCCGCTCGAACTCGTCGGCGAACCCCCAGTGGGTGACGGCGGTCCGCCTGTCGAGCAGGCCGGCCTCCGCCACCGCGAACGCGCCGAGGCACAGCCCGACGATCCGGCACCCGCGCGCGTGCGCCCGCCGCAGGTGCTCGACGAGTGAGGCGGGCACGGGCCGCCCGTCCACCGGCCAGGTCGGCACGATGATCATGTCGGCCGTGTCGGCGTGGTCGCCGAGGCTGGTCAGGCCACCGAGGGTGAGCGGCGGCACCGCGAGGCCCACCCGGTCCGCGCCCGTCCCGCAGGCCACCAGGTCGACGGGAGGCCAGTGCTCCGCCGTCGGGTCCGGCCCCCACACGCGCAGCGGCGTGGCGATCTCGAACAGGCTGCCGCCCTCCGGCACGACCACGACCACCCGTTGGCGCATAGTGGGCGAGAATAGACGTGTACGCCACTGGCGCACGGACCCGGCGAACCACGAGGATCACGGACCACACCTCTCCGTCCACCACCGGGAGCCCCGTGAACACCGCGCCCATCACCCACGCCCACGACGTCGCCGATGAGCTGTTCGGCCGGCACGCCGACGTCTTCGGCGCCGAGCTCGAGACCTACCGGGGGCACGTGCACCGGGTGATCGGGCTGGTCGGGCTGCAGACCGAGGTCCCGGAGCCGGTCGCCGGCGCGCTCGGGCTGGCCGCGTTCTTCCACGACTCGGCGATCTGGTTCGACGGCACCTGGGACTATCTGCCCCCCTCGGTGCGCCGCGCCACGGCCGAGCTGCCCGAGTCCGACCGGGAGCACGCTCCGCTGGTTACCGCCCTGATCGACGAGCACCACCGGCTGCGCCCGGCCCGCCACCCGGACCCGCTCGTCGAGGCGTTCCGCCGCGCCGACCTCACCGACGTCTCCGCCGGCCTCGTCCCGTCGCCCGGGGTGGCGCGGGCGCAGTACCGGGAGCTGGTCGGCCGGTACGACGCGCACGGCTTCCGACCGATGCTGCTGCGCGCCTTCGGCCGGGGGCTGCGCGAGTCGCCGCTGCGACCGGTGCCGATGATGCGGCTCTAGGTGTACTCGGCCGTGCGATGGGCGAGGACTGGTCGCGCGGGACGGTCGACCCTCGAGCGCGCCGGCGTCGTCACGTCCCAGTGCACCGGCCAGCGCCGCATCTACGCACTGCGGCCCGCCCCCCTGCGTGACCTGGTGGCCGCGCTGACCCGCCTCGCCGACACCGCCGACCGAGCCGGCGGCCCCCACGAGACCTACGAGCGCTACGGGCTCAACGTCCGGGCGGAGCGGCTCGCCTCGGCGGAGTCGGGGTGGGCCGACGGCCGCTCGTTCCGGTTCCTCCGGTCGCCGGCGGGGCACCCCGACCTGGTCTGGCGCCACCTGACCGAGGCCACGCTGCTCGCCCGCTGGTGGACGCCCGACGACCTGCGCGTCTCCGAGCTCACCTTCGAGGCACGACCGGGCGGCCGGATCGTCCAGGAGTACCGCGATGCGGAGGACGCCGACGGCTCCGACCTGGTCGTGGGACGCGCGGAGGGGGTCGTCGAGGAGGCACACCCCGGTGAGCGCCTCGTCTACCGGCCCTCCCCCCTGCTGCCCGGTGGCGGCCCGGCCTTCACCGCCCACGTCGAGCTCACCCTCCGCCTCACCGGCGCCGGCACGGACCTCGACGTCGGCTTCCGGATCACCGACAGCACGGTCGACGCCGCCGACTTCATCGCCGGCATCGAGATCGGCTTCGACCAGAGCCTCGACAAGCTCGCGGCCACCCTCGCCGCGACCCCCGACAGCACCCAACGCGACACCGACACCACCGACACCACCGACACGAGGAGCACGCCATGGCCGAGCAGACCGCCGGCCGCGGGGTCGTCACCAACATGAGCCTGTCCCTCGACGGCCACTACGCCGGGCGCGACCCCCGCGATATGAGCTGGGTGATGCCGTACGCCCTCACCGACGTCGCCCGCGACCACCTGACCAGCCTCTGGGAGCCTGCGACGACGGCGCTGCTCGGGCGGGTCAACGCCGAGGGGTTCCTCGGCTTCTGGCCCACCGTGATCGGCATGGAGGGCGCCGACCCGCGCGACGAGGGCTTCGCCAAGTGGCTGCTCGACACCGAGAAGGTGGTCCTCTCCAGCACGCTCGGCGCGTCACCGTGGGAGCGGACGACGATCGTGGACCGGCCGACCGCCGAGGTCGTTGCGGACCTGAAGGCCACCGAGGGCGGCGACATTCTCGTGCTCTCCAGCGCGAGCGTGATCAAGGCGCTGCTGGCGGCCGACCAGGTCGACCGGCTCGCGTTGACGATCTTCCCGGTCTTCCTCGGCGGCGGCCCGCGCCTGTTCGACGACGGCCTGCCCGGGGGACAGTGGGCGCTCACCAGCCAGGCCGCCGGCGAGCACGGCACGCTGTCCCTCGTCTACGACCGGCTCCGCTGAGTCCCGGTCGCGGGCAGCCAGCCCCTACGATCGAGCGGATGCCGAGGCCCATCGACTACGCGGTGCCAACCGTCCGCACGGTTCTCGATGACGTTCCGCCCGCCGCGCTCGAACCGCTCTCCGGCAGTCCCGTCGACCTCTGTTGGACCGTGCACTCGCTGGTGATCCAGCCGACCGACGCCCAGGACCTGGGCTTGCCGGAACACCGGTTCGCCACGAACCAGCTCCGCCCGGCGGGGGCGATCGTGAGGGCGTTGCTGGAGCTGGACCCCGAGCCGCTGAACGTGGCTCGGCCGCCCGAGCGCAGGATCGTGGGGCACCTGCCGGCACTTCGCGGTGCTCAGCTGCGCGTTGCTGCGACACCGTGGCGTGCCGGCCCGGGTCCGCCGCGGGTTCGCCACCTCCGTCCAGCAGGGCCAGAGACTCGATCACTGGATCACCGAGTACCGGGATCGGGGAACATGGGTGCGCATCGACAGCGAACTCCTCGGCGGCGCCGTGCTGGACCGCCCGGAGCGCCTGGCCGAGGGCGAGTTCCACTCCGGCGGTGAGGCGTGGCAGGCGTTCCGCCTCGGCGAGCTCGACGCCTCGCGGTTCGGTGAGCACGGCACCGAGAACTGGGGGCGCGACCTGCGCGTACCGCCCGGCTTGATCCGCTGAGCCCGTCCCGTGCCGCGTGCCGCGTGCCGCGTGCCGCGTGCCGCGTGCCGCGTGCCGCGTGCCGCGTGCCGCGAAAGATTCTCGAAAGATGTCGCGAGGATGTCGAGACCGGCCTGGCGGCTCCGTCCCAGGGGCAGATGCGGCCATCGGGGCCGCACCACAGCAAGGAAGGCCCACCATGAAGTACCTGCTGCTCAAGCACTACCGCGGTGCCCCCGAGGCCGCCAACAACGTCCCGATGGACCGGTGGACACCACAGGAGGTCGAGGACCACGTCCAGTACATGCGCGACTTCGCCACCCGGCTCGAGGGCACCGGGGAGTTCGTCGACAGCCAGGCACTCTCGCCCGGGGGCACGTTCGTCCGGTACGACGGGGAGGGCCGGCCGCCGGTCACCGACGGGCCGTTCGCGGAGACGAAGGACCTGATCGCCGGCTGGATGGTGATCGACGTCGACAGCTACGCGCGCGCGCTCGCACTGGCCGGCGAGTTGTCGGCGGCCCCCGGAGCCGATGGCAGGCCGATCCACGAGTGGTTGGAGCTGCGCCCCTTCCTGGGCGAGGCGCCGACGGTCACCGAGTGAACGCAGCGGCCAGGTCGGAGCAGGAGATGGACGAACTGCTGCTCCGGGAGCTGACCCCCTCGGTGATCGGTGTCCTCGTCCGGCGCGGAGTCGACTTCGCGACGGCCGAGGACGCCGTGCAGGAGGCACTGCTCCAGGCCGCGCTGACCTGGCCGGACCGGCGGCCCGCCGACCCGAGGGGCTGGCTGGTCACGGTGGCCTGGCGCAAGTTCCTCGACGCCCACCGCTCCGAGCTGTCGCGCCGCGACCGCGAGCAGCGGGCCGAGGCCGAGCCGCCGCCCGGGCCGGCCGAGGTCGAGGACGACACCCTGCGGCTGTTCTTCCTGTGCGCCCATCCGTCGCTGAGCCCCACGGCCGCGGTGGCCCTCACGCTGCGCGCCGTCGGTGGCCTGACCACCCGCCAGATCGCCCAGGCCTATCTCGTGCCGGAGGCGACCATGGCGCAGCGGATCAGCCGGGCCAAACGCACGGTGCGCGACGTGCGGTTCTCCGAGCCGGGTGACCTGGCGACGGTGCTCCGGGTGCTCTACCTGGTCTTCAACGAGGGCTACACCGGCGACGTCGACCTGGCGGCCGAGGCGATCCGGCTCACCCGGCAGCTGGCGTCGAGGACCGAGGACGAGGAGACGGCGGGACTGCTGGCGCTGATGCTGCTGCACCACGCTCGGCGGCCGGCGCGGACGCGGCGCGACGGCAGCCTGGTCCCCCTCCCCGAGCAGGACCGCGCCCGCTGGGACACCTCACTCATCGCCGAGGGCGTCGAGATCCTGCAGACCGCGCTGGCCCGCGACCGGCTCGGCGAGTTCCAGGCCCAGGCCGCCATCGCCGCCCTGCACGCCGATGCACCGCGCGCCGAGGAGACCGACTGGGTGCAGATCGTCAGCTGGTACGACGAGCTGCTGCGGCTCACCGGGAGCCCGATCGCGGCGCTCAACCGGGCTATCGCGGTCGGCGAGGCCGATGGCGCGAAAGCCGGCCTCGCGGCCCTGGCCACGGTGGACCCCGGCCTGCCCCGCTACACCGCCGCCTCGGCCTTCCTGCACGAGAAGGCGGGCGACCTGCCGGCCGCGGCACGGCTGTATGCCGACGCCGCCCGGTCCGCCCCGAACCTCGCCGAACGCCACCACCTCACCCGCCAGGCGGCGCGGCTCAGTCAGACGCTGCGCGAGTGACCGTCGCGGATTCAGGTTTGCCGGCACGGGCCCGGTGCCAGATGCTCTCAGCCGGGATCAGGACCGGACGTGATCGGAGCGTGTATGACGAACGAACCCACACCTTTTGAGGTCCACGAGTCCGGGGCCTTGTTCCACGGCACAAAAGCCGATCTGAAGGTGGGAGATCTACTCGAGTCCGGCCGCCGCTCGAACTTCGGCGAGCGCAGGACGGCGAACCACGTCTACGTCACCGCGACGCTCGATGCGGCAACCTGGGGCGCCGAGCTCGCGGTGGGTGACGGCCGAGGCCGGATCTATGTCGTGGAGCCAAGTGGCACCCTCGAGGACGACCCCAACGTGACGGACAAGAGGTTCCCTGGCAATCCGACGAAGTCCTACCGCACGCGGGAACCCGTGCGCGTCGTCGGAGAACTTGCCGACTGGGTGGGGCACTCGCCCGACAAGCTCAAGGCCATGCGCGACCACCTCGACGAACTCAAGCGCACGGGTACCGGGTACATCGACGACTGAGCAGAGCCGCGGTTCCCTGGAAAGGAAAACGACCCGTCGGAGGCTGGATCCCGACGGGTCGTTCCTGGTAGCGGGGGTAGGATTTGAACCTACGACCTCTGGGTTATGAGCCCAGCGAGCTACCGAGCTGCTCCACCCCGCGTTGTAGTTCCTAGTTTACACACCGGCAAAACGGGGCTCGACGGGCGTACACGCTGAGCGCCGGTCCCGGCGGATTGACGGCCGCTCGCGCGCCGGCCGGCTGGGACAGCAGCGCCCCGGCCGGGCGGCGCACGCGCGGCCCGGCCGACCTCCCAGGTTCGCCGGCCCGCACCTGGATGCCGAGGTGACGAGAGCAGCGCCACACTCGGCGTTTCGGGTACAGCCGGTACGCCAGGGCCCCTGAAATATGCCGTGCCGCGAGCAGGTCGCGGAAAAGGAAAAACGGCCCGTCGGGGGCTGGATCCCGACGGGCCGTTCCTGGTAGCGGGGGTAGGATTTGAACCTACGACCTCTGGGTTATGAGCCCAGCGAGCTACCGAGCTGCTCCACCCCGCGTTGGTAATTGCAAGTTTACACACCGGCAAACGGCCGGCGCAGGGGGGTCCCCCGCGCCGGCCGTAGTCGCTTATCCGCCGGTCGAAGGGGGTGTCGTCGGTGCGGCCGGGGCAGCGGGCGGGGTCGCCGGGGCGCCCTCCGCCGAGTTGAAGCGCTTCACCGCCTTGTCCAGGTCGGACAGCGCGGTGCCCTGCGCGCCGAAGTCACCGGACTGCTGGGCCTGCTTCAGCCGCGACAGTGCCCCGTTGATGTCGGACACGGCCGCCTGCAGTTCCTGCCCACCGGTCGCCGGTCGACTCGACGGCACGCCGGGGCCACCGCCGCCGGCAGCGGGCGTCGGCGCCACCCCTGTGGTCACGCCCGGACCGAACACTTCGTTGAGTGCCACATCCAGCCGTGCGTCGTAGCCGATCTTGCCGCCGAAGCTGACCAGCACGCGGGCCAGCTGCGGGAACGACGACTCCTGGTTGGCCCGCTCGATGTAGATGGGCTCCACGTAGAGCAGCCCACCGGCCACCGGCAGGGTCAACAGGTTGCCGTAGTCGATCGTCGTCTGGTTCTGTCTCAGCAGGTTCAGCTGCTGGCTCACCTCAGGTAGTGAGACGAACTGGTTCTGCACCTGTTGTGGACCTGGTGTCTGCGTATCGGCGGGTAGCTGCAGCACCGTCATCTGGCCGTAGCTCGGTGGATCGGAGCTCACCGACACGTACGCGGACAGGAACGGTCTGCGCAGGCTCACCAGCGCGCTCGTGAGCTGGAAGCTGGCCCCCTGTTGACCGGGCAGGCCGGCCAGCACGTAGTACGGCGGCTGCGGGTCGGGCGCCGGGCCCGTGCTGCTCACCGTCGGGTCGGACGGCACGTCCCAGAACGACACCGTGGAGAAGAACTCGGCGGGGTTCTGCACGTGGTACCGGGTCAGCAGCTCGCGCTGGACCTTGAACTGGTCCTCCGGGTAGCGGAAGTGCGCCCGCAGGTCCGGGCTGATGTCGCTGGCCGGCTTGACCGTGCCCGGGAAGACCTTCATCCACGTCTTGAGCACCGGGTCGGTCTGGTCGAACGCGTACAGGTTCACGGTGCCGTCGTAGGCGTCCACCGTGGCCTTGACCGAGTTGCGCAGGTAGCTGATGGTCTTGTTGGGCAGCCGGCGCACCCCGGGCAGGGTGTCCTGCGTGGCGTCACCCAGCGACGTCTGCTCGGCGTAGGGGTAGTTCTCCAGCGTGGTGTAGCCGTCCACGATCCACTGGATCCGCCCGTCCACCACCGCCGGGTAGGGGTCGCCGTCCAGCGTCAGCCACGGTGCCACCTGGCTCACCCGGTCGCTCGGGTCCCGCACGAAGAGGATCTTCGAGTCGGCGTTGATCGAGCCGTTGAACAGGATGTTCCGCTCGCCGTAGGACATGGCGAAGACCAGCCGGTTGAACAGGTTGCCGATCGGCACCCCGCCCTTGCCGTTGTAGGTCACCGCGTCGGTGTCGCTGTCGTACTCGCGGGGCGCGTCCGTGGTGGGCGAGCCGACGATCGAGTAGTCGGTGATCAGCTCGCCGTAGTAGATCCGGGGCTGGTTGACGACGATGTCGCCCTTGTTGCTCGTGTCGCTGACCGTGAAGTTCGGGTAGCCACCCGAGCCGGCCGCGTCGTCCAGCGCCGAGTTGACCTGGTTGGCCGGCGCGGCGACGAACCCGTTGCCGTGCGTGTAGACCATGTGCCGGTTGATCCAGTCGGTCTGGTTGCCGGTCAGCGCGCTGCTGTCCAGCTCCCGCGCGGCCACCACGTAGTCCTGCACGGTGCCGTTGACCGGGTAGCGGTCCACGTCCAGCTTCGGCGGGAACCCGTAGAAGTTCTTCCGCTGCTCGAGCTGGGTGAACGTCTTGGCCAGCCGGCTCGGGTCGAGCAGCCGCACATTGGAGATCGTCGCGGTGTCCGCCCGCACCGCGCTCGGCGAGGCGGTGGACACCCCCGAGTAGTCCTCGTACTTGATCTTCCCGGGAGTCAGTCCGTAGGCCTGCTGAGTCGCCTCGATGTTGCGTTGGATGGGGATGGCCTCACGGGTGTTCGCGTTCGGCCGGACCACGAACTGCTCCAACACCGCCGGCCACGCCGCACCGATCAGCACACTCGAGAGCACCAGCAGCGCGATCGCGATCGACGGCAGCTGC
>DATAZG010000230.1:0-40164 GCA_036272155.1 Pseudonocardia sp. | reverse complement strand
GATAGTTGAACGCCACCGTTCCCCTCGGGTGGTCCAGGTGGAATCCGTCTTTGTCGAAAGGTGCCACCTTCATGTCGGTCCTCCGTCAGATCGTCAGGACCGCGACTCACTCGCGCGCCGCGGCCGGCGGCCGGTGATCGTTCTCGACCGGCTCGCTACAACCAACCTAGCTACCTAGTAGCTTTGCGGCAAAGCAATAGCTGAGAACATCCGGAAGCCGACGCCGCAAGCAACGGTCCGGCACGGGCCGGGGCGGCCGGAGCGACCACGGCAGCCTCGATCGAGACGCACCGGGGCCCGGCCATCGCGATGGATGAGCCGGGCCCCGGGACCACTCACCCGGTGACTCGACCGGGTCGGCAGACGCCTAGATTCCCCAGTACTCCCAGGGGTTGCCCTTGTCGGGCCCCTGCCGGCAGTCCCAGTCCCCGGCGCGCCCGGGATGGTCGTGCTGCGCCTGGCGCTGACAGTCCTGCAGCGTCCGGAACTTGGCGCGGAACCTGTGGTTCGGGGGCGGTGCGGCCAGGTGAGAGGCTGTCGCGGTGGAAGACGCGACCGCGACCGGCTCGGCCGCGTACGCGGTCCCTGCCGCCCCGACCACCGCCGTGGTGAGCGCTGCCGCCGCCACGATCGTCGACTTGAGAATGAACAAGGTGCACTCCTTCGGAACCTGAAACGTCGCGACCAACCGCCGTCGGGGACTGCTCAATCCTCCGTCGAGCGGGCGTCGCTTGACCAAACGCGGCCGAGCCCGGTCCGGAGTGACCGAAGGTGCCCCGGCTCGCCAGAGGATGCAACGACCCACCGGCCGAGGCGTTACCAAGCTGCCTAGTAGATTGAGCAGTTCTCAGGTGGCCTCTCAGCGTGGATTGATGCCACCGAGGCCAACGTTCGAGCCCAACCAGGACGACAGCACGGCAGTGAGCCCGGGGTCGGTCGCACGGAGCTCCCGCGCCCGGGGCGAGGACTGGAGTCGTTCGATGGCCTTGCGGTGGTAGTCGCCGATGAGCTCGACGGCGGCCGGCGCGTCGCGGCGGGCGATGGCGTCCACGATGTCCAGGCGCGCCGCACTCAGCGATCGCGGGACCCGACCCCAGCTCTCGGGGCTCCCTTTGGAGAGCTCGACCGCGATCCCGATCTGGACCTGGGTGATGAACCGGCACAGCGCGGCGAGCAGTGGGTTGTGCGAGATGCGGGAGAGGGTCACGAAGAA
Organism: Pseudonocardia sp.; assembly: GCA_036272155.1. Taxonomy (GTDB): domain Bacteria; phylum Actinomycetota; class Actinomycetes; order Mycobacteriales; family Pseudonocardiaceae; genus Pseudonocardia. The sequence continues at coordinate 38,951 of DATAZG010000230.1, read as the reverse complement.
GTTCAGCAGCGCGGCGGCGCCCGACTCCGCATCGGTGATCTCGAGGGAGCGCTCGGCGGCCTCCCGGAGGGAGGCGATGTCCCCGTCGGATGCCCGCTCGACGGCCTGCTCGACGGCGTAGGCGTTGAGCGCACCCAGCACCCCCAGCACCTCGGCGGCGCTCATCCGCTCGAACTGCACGACGGAGGCGATGGACATCGCGAGCAGGGTGTCGCTCCGTGCGGTCACCACCGTCCGGCTGCCGTTGCGGGCACTGAGCAGCCCGATGGCCGTCAGCACCCGGATGGCTTCCCTGATCGTCGGGGCGCTCACGTCGTAGTGACTGGCCAGCTCACGCTCCGAGGGCAGCCGGGTGCCGTCCGGCAGCTCACCGTTGACGATCTGCCGGCGCAGGTCCTCCACGATCTGGTCGGCGACGCGACCCCGGTACAGGTTGGCTGACGATCGCGACAGCGGCATGGCCATCTCCTCACTGCTCACCACCCGCGACCGCGCCCCCAGGCGCGAGGACCCTTCGCCGGTGGGCTCACTGCAATCCTAGCTACCTGATAGCTAGTGCACAGCTGCCACCGGTGAGGCCGCACGGAGAGGCATTACCGGCCGGCGTGCCGAGGTGGGCCGAGCGTCACGTGGTCGTCGAGCCAGGACGACAACAGCTCGGTCTCGGACCTCTCCCCGCGACCGCGGCGCGCCCGCTGAACCCGCTCGGCCGCTGCCTCGTGATACGCGCGCACCGCCCCGTCGGTCCGTGCCGGGTCGCGGGACTCCAGTGCCTCCACGATCGCCATCCGCCCCTCGAACAGACTGCCGGCCACCTCGCGCCAACTGCTCACGTTCGCCCCCGACCGTTCGGCGGCCAGACCGAGCTGGACCTCGGTGATGAAGCCGCAAAGCGTGATCAACAGCGGGTTGTGCGACATTTCGGCGAGCGTGGCGAAGTACCTTTTCAACCGAGCCGTGATCTGTTCGACGCTCTCCACCTCGACGGTCTGCTCCGCGGCTCTACGCAGTGACTCGATCTCGGCATCGGACGCATCCGCCACCGCCAGTTCGGCGGCATGCGAGTACAGCGCACCGAGGACGCCGAACACATCCCCGGGAGCCATGTGCTCGAACTTGATCAGGGACGCGATCGAGATACCGACCAGCTTGTCCACCTGGGCGGTGACCACGGATCCGCTCCCCGTGCGGGTCTCGACCAGCCCCATCGCGGTCAGCACCCGGATCGCCTCGCGGATCGTCGGCCCGCTGACCCCGTAGCGGTCCGCCAGCTCCCGCTCGGAGGGCAGTTTCTCGCCCGGCGGCAATGCCCGGGTGAGGATCCGCGCACGGAGGTCCTCCAGGATCTGGTCGGCGACGCGACCCCGGTTGACCCTGTTGCCCGCATTCTCGAACGGCATTCCCCGCGCCCCACTCCCGATCAGTCACCGCATCGAACCTGAGACACCCTAATCGGCCTGGTCCTCAGGTAGCCAGCAAGATCGGGGCACGCGGCTACTCGTAGCGAAGCGCCTCGATCGGGTTGAGCTGGGCGGCCCGCCAGGCCGGATAACCGCCCGCGACCAGGCCAATCCCCAAACTGATCACGAACGCCACGATGATCGGTGACGCGGCCAGCACGGGGTCGAACGAACTGAGAAAGCCGCTCGGACCGAGCAACGGAACTAGAAGCTTGGTCAGCACGATGAGCCCCACCCCACCCACCACCCCGATGAGGCCGCCGAGCCCGGCCAGCGCGATCGCCTCCAGGACGAACTGGGTGAGGATCGCACCGTCGGTCGCGCCGATCGCCTTGCGGGTACCGATCTCACGGGTCCGGTCGGTCACCGACACCAGCATGATGTTGAGCACGCCGATGCCGCCCACCAGCAACGACACCGCCGCGATGGCGGGCACGAAGTTGGTGATGAGTGTGATCAGCTGGGTGAACGTGGTCAGCCGCGAGCCGAGGTCCTGCACCTGGAAGTCGTCGTACCTCGGGTCGGTGATGTGATGGTTCTCGCTCAGTACCTGGGTGATCTGCTGTTCGACGCCCGCCACCGCCGGCGTGGACGTCGCCTTCACGATGATCGAGCTGAGCTCGTCACCGCCATAGCCGTAGCCGAACACGCCGGACCGCGCGGCGGCCTCCGGGACAACGATGACATTGTCGCTGGATGCGCCGTAGGACTGCAGTACGCCGATCACCTTGAAGGTGACGTGCTGGAGTCGAAATGTCTGGTTGAGCGCCTGGTTCGGGTTGGGGCCGAACAGCGCTTGGGCCACGAGTGGACCCAGCACCGCGACCCTGGCGCCGGAGCCGCTCTGCTCATCATTGAAGAACGTGCCGGCCGTGAGCTTCTTCTGGCTGGCCCCGATGTAGTCCGCCGTCGTACCGGTAACCGAGGCCGACAGATACTCGGCCGCACCCGCCTGCGCGGTGATCGCGACGGAGTTCTGGCCCGCCGCGCCGGTGGTCGAGCCGGTCACCAACGGGACCACCTCCGTCACACCGGGTATTTTCGCAATGTCCTTCTCGTCGTCGTCGGTGAGCGGCTTTGCGGGCGGGCCGCCGGGCACCGCCGCCAGCTTCGGCACCACTGTGATGTTGTCCGCCACCGGCTCGATCGCCGCACTGACCGAGTTCGAGACGCCCTGCCCGAACGAGGTCAGCAGGATGACGGCCGCGACGCCGATCACCAGGCCGAGCATGGTGAGCATCGACCGCATCTTGTGCGAGCGCAGGGCGCGCAGGGCGATGGTCAAGATCTCTCGCAGCATGCCCATGGGTGCTCCTCGGCTCGTTCCAGACTGTTCGGGTTCGCGGCGGCGACGTGGGTTCGGGCCACCATGGCCATTCCCTAGCTACCTAGTAGCTAGTAAACTCTATGTCGAGCGGTGAGGTCGGTGGCCGAGCGGTGGCTCTGAGAGATCACTGAGCCGCGGCGGCGTGGCGCCGGCCGGGAAGGCTCGGCCGCGCTCGACGAGGAGGCGCCATGGGTACCGAGGGCACGACCGATCTCGACTCGATCCTGAACCGCACCCCGACGTCCCGGTTCCAGGTCGTGATCGTCGCGCTGTGCACCGCGGTCATGATCGTGGACGGGTTCGACACCCAGGCGATCTCGTTCGCCGCACCCGGTATCGCCTCGGCCTGGCACGTGGCGCACGCCAGCTTCGGCTTCGTCTTCGGGATCGGCCTGTTCGGCGGACTGGTCGGCGCGATGTGCGCCGGCGTGATCGCCGACCGGGTCGGCCGCAAGCCGACGCTGCTGGTCGCCGTGTTGCTCTTCGGAGCGGCCTCGCTCGCCACCCCGTTGGTCGGCTCGATGGCCGCGTTGGGTGCCGTCCGGTTCGTCACCGGTCTCGGTGTCGGCGGGGCACTGCCGAGCGCCATCGCAATCGCCGCCGAGTACGCGCCGGCGCGGGCGCGGGGCACCGTCGCGGCGGTGACGTTCTGCGGGATACCCCTCGGCTCCGTGATCGGCAGCGTGCTCGCCGCACGCCTGATCCCCTCGTACGGCTGGGGCGGCGTCTTCGTCGCGGGCGGCCTGCTCCCGCTGGTGCTGCTGCCCCTGCTCGCCGCCTGCGTGCCGGAGTCCATCCGGTTCCTGGCGCCGCGCGGCAACCGGGCCGCGATCGCCCGGCTGCTCGCCCGGATGGGGGTGGCCGACGAGCAGGCGGCGCGGCTGGAGATCACGCCCGAGGCCGAGGCCGGGCGCGCCCCGGTCCGGAGCCTGTTCGCCGACGGCCGTGCACTGGGCACCGGCCTGCTGTCCGTCGCGGTGTTCCTGACCCTGCTGATGGCGTTCTTCCTGGTCAACTGGATCCCCACGCTGGCCATCCGGGCTGGCATCGGCACCTCGGCGGCGATCCTCGGTGTGGGCGCGCTGAATATCGGCGGCATTCTCGGCGGCCTCGTGATCAGCCGGTTCGCCGACCGGTGGACGCCCGGCATGCTGATCAGCCTCTGCTACGCACTGGGTGCCGTCGCCGTCGGCTGCGTCGGTCAGGCCGGCACGTCGGCCAGCTGGTTGCTGGTCAGCGCGTTCGTCGCCGGGCTGCTCGCCATCGGCGCGCAGATGTGCACGGTCTCGCTGATCGCCGTGTACTACGACACCCGGCTGCGTGCCACGGGGGTCGGCTGGACGATAGGCTGCGGTCGGGCCGGCGGGATCATCGGCCCGGTCATCGGCGGCTGGCTGATCGCCGGGTCGGTCAGCATGGCCACGATCTTTCTCGTCGCCGGTCTCGTGTGCGCCGCCTGCGCCCTCACGGTGTTCGCCCTCGGCCGCCTCGTGCTGCGCGCACCCACCGCCCGCGAAGCTCCCGCCGCTGCCACCACCTGATCCGCCACCCTTCGGAGGAACCCGTGAAAGTAGTGCCGTTCGACGACACCGCCTGGGTCAAGGACCACCCGACCGGCGCCATCTCCTTCCAGCACCTGTTGCGGGGAGAGCCCGGCTCGCCGGACAACTTCATGTACATCCTCGGCCGCCAGGACACCGACTTCTGGATGCCGAGGCACCGCCACAACTTCGAGCAGATCCGCCTCCCGATCCGCGGTGACATGAACCTGGGGCGCGACCTGGTGCTGCGCGAGGGCGAGGTCGGCTACTTCCCGGAGGGAATGGCCTATGGCCCGCAGGACGACCCGCTCGGCACCGCCGCCCCGGGCGAGCGGGTCCAGCTGGTCCTGCAGTTCGGCGGCGCGTCCGGATACGGGTTCATGAGCATCGAGCAGCGCCGCCGGGCGAGGCACGAGCTCGCCGAGCTCGGCCGGTTCGACGGCAACTACTTCCACCGGCCGGACGGCAAGGTGCAGTGGGGCCTCAATGCCATCTGGGAGCACGTCTACGGGGAACGCCTGAGATACCCGCGGCCGCGATACCGGAACGTGATCATCGCCGAGCCCCGGCGATTTCACTGGCTCCCGGTACCGACCGCGCCCGGCGTGGACCGCAGGTACCTCGGCTCGTTCTCCGAGCGGGCGGTGTGGCTCGAGATGATCCGACTCCGGTGTGGCGCCGCGTGGTCCTCGACCGACGAGCGCTCCCGACGGCTGATCGTCGCACTGTCCGGCCGCGCCGACCTCGTGCGACAGCCGGTCGGGCGGCTGACCGCCCTGCAGGTCGAGCCCCGGGAGCACCTGCACCTCACCGCCGGCGCCGATACCGAGCTCTTCGTGGTCGGCCTACCGCCGGTCGCGGCTCCACCGACGGCGTCAGGACAGTTCGACTACGTCGAGATCACCGACGCGGAGCCCGGCCTGCCGGGCCACGGCGCCGGGTAGCCCTCAGCGGCCCGCCCGCCGACGGTCGCCACCGTGCCGATCACTCGACCGGGCTCGGCCACGAATACAACGCCGTCACGGTTGATCGGTAGGGTCGTGCCGTCGGTGGCGATGCGCGGCGACGGCACCCACCGATCGGGACTCGGGAGCACCCAATCGACAGGGGGACGGAGTGGGTGGCGCCGATCTGGAGTTCGTGCTGCGGTTGTTGCTGGCAACCGGCTGCGGGTTGTTGATCGGGCTGGAACGCCAGTACCGCTCACGCACCGCCGGTCTGCGAACGAACGCGCTGGTCGCGGCGGGGGCGGCGGTGTTCGTGCAGTTCGGTGAGCAGGCCAACCTGCCGTCGGCGCCGCTGCAGATCACCGCCTACGTGGTGTCCGGGGTCGGGTTCCTCGGCGGTGGCGTCATCCTGCGCCAGGGGTTCTCCGTGCAGGGCCTGAACACCGCCGCGACGCTGTGGTGCTCCGCCGCCGTCGGCTGTCAGGCGGCCGGCGGCCACGTGATCCCGGCGGTGGCCACCACCGCCGTCGTACTCGGCGTGCACGTGCTGCTGCGGCCCCTGGGTCGGCTGGTCGATCGCGCGCCGGCCGCCAAGGACGAGGTGCTCGGCGCTTACACGATCATCGTGACGACCCGGCGCAAACACGAGCTCCACGTCCGTGCCCAACTGCTGCAGGCCCTCAACGAACCCGCCTTCACGCTGCAGGGCCTGACCAACCGCCCCGAAACCAGCGCCGACGGTGCCGGGAACACGAACAACTCCACGGCGGAGCTGCGCGCCGAGGTGCTCATCGAGGGCAACCCGGCCGCCGCGCTCGACACCCTGATCACCCGGCTCTCACTCGAACCCGGCATCCAGTCGGTGTCCTGGCGCTCCGAGGACCCCGACCCACGCGGCGACGACGAGCGCGACGACGACGGCGACGATCGGCCCAAACGCCGCTCGGGACTACTCGGCCGAGCCGACCCCGACCCGAGCCCCGCCGATCCGACGACCTGACCGTCGGCCCGAGCGCGAGGCTCCCGCCGGGTTGTCCCGGTCCGCCGAGGGGTCAGCGGCTGGCGCGGCGCCTAGCGAGCAGTGCCGCCTGCACCAGCAGCATGATGCCCGCGACGTCCAGGATCAGCCCGATGACCAGCCACCGCTGCGAGCCGCTCATGAAGCTGCCACCCCACAGGTTGAGTCCCTGCAACGTCCACACAACTCCGAACCGCAACAGCACCAGGCCGAACACCGCACCCAGCACAACCGGAATCCAACGCATCATGGGCAGATCATCCTCTCGACGGAGCGACTCCGGCTCCGTCCCTGAGACTTTCTCCGGACCTGGGGACGACGAGCGACAGAGCTAGCCGAACGTGAAGTCGTAGGCCTGCACCCCGGGACTCACGGTGAGGTCGAGGGTCCCGCGTTGGTCACCTGGTTGGCTCAGCAGGGTGTAGAGCTTCGGTGGACCGGCCACGGTGAGCACCGAGCCGGGTGCGCCGTCCTTCCGTACCGTCACGGTGCCCTGGCCGCCGAGCACGAGGTAGACGTTCCTCGCCTGGTAGTTCAGCTCGAGCTGGGCACCAGAACCGGCGGTGAGGGTCTCCGGGTCCGCGCTCCAGGTGCCGGCCAGCGCGAACGTGTCCCGCGCCAGGTCGGACGGGAACGTGTACGCCGCCGTGCCGTCGGTCTCCGGCGCGGAGCCGCTGGTGCGCAGCGGCGCGTAGTGGTACCCGAGATACGTCTCCGGCGTGATCGCCTCGGTCGGGGTCGTGTCGGGGACCTCGGTGGGCGGTGGCAGCGCCGGGGCGGGCTGGCGCTCGCCGAGCAGCTGGCGGATGAGCTGCTCGGTCTGTGCGTAGTGGCCCTCGCCGAACGCGACGTGGCGGATCACCCCCGTGGGGTCGATGAGGTAGTCCGACGGCCAGTACTGGTTGTTGTAGGCGTCCCAGGTCGCATAGTTGTTGTCGATCGCGATCGGGTAGTGCACGCCCAGCGTCTGCGCGCCCGCGACCACGTTGGCCGGGACGTGCTCGAACGCGAACTCCGGGGTGTGCAGCCCGATGACCACCAGCCCCGCGTCGGAGTAGGTCTTCGCCCAGGTCTCCACGTGCGGCAGCGTGCGCTGGCAGTTGATGCACGAATAGGTCCAGAAGTCGATCAGTACGACCTTGCCGCGCAACGACGCCAGGCTCAGCGGCGCATTGCCGGGAGTGTTGAGCCAGCCGGTGATACCGGTCAGCTCCGGCGCCGGCCCGCAGTCGACCAGCGCGGTCGCGCCCTCACTGCAGTGGGGCCCCGACCCGGTGGTGCCGGACCCGCCGGCGGCGAGGTTGCGCAGCTGGTTGGTCGCCGGGCCGGTCAGCACGTTCTGCAGCGTGTTGGTGTAGCCGGGGACGAACCGCTGCAGGCCGTCGGTGAGGTTGAACGCGATCGCGACGGCGAGCAGGAGCATCACGACCCCGCCGACGACCCGCAGCCGACGGGCATGCCGGCGCAGCACCCCGGTACGGGTGGCGAGCTTGTCGCCGGCCAGCGCCAGGACCAGCAGGGGCAGCCCGACCCCGACCCCGAACGCGGCAGTCAGGATCAGCGCGCTGAAACTGACCCGGTGCGACGCCCCGACCACGGCGATCGTGGCGAGCACCGGACCGGCACACGGCACGAACAGCAGGCCGAGCCCCAGCCCGAGCACGATCCCGTTGCCGTCGGGGTTGACGGTGCGACCGGGCAGCCGGGCGAACGGCCGCTCCAACAGGTCACCGAGGCGAGGCCACAGCAGGCTCACCCCGATCACGACGAGGACCACGATGCCGGCGTCCCGGAGCAGATCCTGGGGCAGGTCCAGCGCACTGAGCACCAGCGAACCGAACAGCGTCGACACGCTGAAACTGATCACCAGCCCGGCAACCACGCCGTACGGCCGCCACGAGCGGACCCGCTCGGACCTCTCCGGGGCGCCCGGCGCCCCACCTCCCACAGCCACCTCGGCCGGGACGCTCTGCTGGCGGCGCACCCCGGCGGCCAGCACGATCGGCAGGACAGGGAGCACACAGGGTGAGAGGCTCGTGACGATCCCGGCCAGCACACCTACGACGACCAGTAGAAACATGCAGTTCCTCGCGCCCCTGACCTCAGTCCGCACAGCCCGCGGCCGCGGCCGCGGCCCAAGCGTATGGCCGTGGCACTGAGAAACCGTTCAAAGTTCAACCACCGAGCCGGCACCGGACGGCAGCCTGGTGATGCCGCCGCCATAATTGGACTTGCGGGTCCATTATTTCCTTGGGACCGTGTGGCCCATGACCGTCCAACTCGGCAAGTTCGGCATCTGGCAGCCCACCGCCCTGACCACCCCGGACATGGCTGCCGCAATCGAGCAGCTCGGATTTCCGACCCTCTGGGTCGCCGGGCCACCGACCGACCTCGCCGGCATCGACGAACTGCTCGAGGCCACCGAGTCCCTGGTGGTCGGGACCAGCATTCTCAACATCTGGCACGGCGATCCGGCCGTTGCGGCGGCGGCGTACCACCGCATCACCGCGCGGTTTCCCGACCGATTCTGGCTCGGCCTCGGGGCGGGACATCCGGAGCACACCGACGTGTACGTCAAACCTCTCGCGGCGCTGAACCACTACCTCGACGGCCTGGATGCCGGCGGGGTACCCGTGGCCGGACGCGCGCTGGCCGCCCTGGGCCCCAAGCTGCTCGAACTCACCGCCGAGCGGGCCGGCGGCGCGGTGCCGTACCTCGTCACGCCCGAGCACACCCGACGTGCCCGCGAGGCGCTCGGCACCGGGACAAAGCTGCTCGCGCCCGAGCACAAGGTCGTGCTCGACACCGACCCGGAACGGGCCCGCACCATCGCCCGCCCCCGGATCAGGTCGCCCTATCTCGGCCTGACGAACTACACCAACAACCTCCGCCGCCTCGGCTTCACCGATGAGGACCTGCGGGGTGACGGCAGCGACCGGCTCATCGACGCGCTGGTCGCGCACGGTGATATCGAGGCGGTGGCCCGAAAGCTGTCCGCCCACCTCGACGCGGGCGCCGACCATGTCGCGATCCAGCTGATCGGCACTGAGCACGTGCCGCATCCCGAACTGCCCGATGTCACGATCCAGGTCTACGGGGACGAGGTCTTTGCCGGCTACAAATCTCTCGCCGGCGCACTGTTGTAACCAGGTCCGCCGGACCGGAGATAGTCGATCAGCGTGTCGATCGCCGCCTCGAGGTGGGCGCTGTTACCGGTGGAACGCAGAATCTGAACTCCACCCTGGATTCCGGCCACAAATGCGGCGGCGGTCCGCTCCGCGTCCAGTTTCGGGTCGACGGCGCCATTCGCCTGCATTTCGGCAATACCCCGAGCGAGATAACCCTGCCAGTGGTGCAGCAGCGACTCGGCAACCTCGGCCGCCCCGGGGGTCACGCCGACCTGGGTCATCAAGGTGGCCAGCGGACAGTACTGTCCCTGGGCCAGGTAGCGCGCCACCACCGCATCCCGCCAGCTCTGCCACGCCGCCCACGAGGTCAGCGCACCGAGATAAGGCTGCTGGTCACTGATGACGCGGTCGGCCTCGAGCTGGGCGACCGCGACCAGCAGTTCATCCTTCCCACCGGGAAAGTAATGGAACAGCTGCCCTTTGCTCGTCCCGGTGATCGCTCGGATGTCGTCCAGCGTCACACCGCCAGGACTGTCGCTGCGCAGGTACGCCGAGGTGCCCTCGAGGATGCGCTGCCGGGTGGCGAGCCCCTTTGTCGTCAATGCCACGGAACCAGCCTAACAAGCATTCAGACCAATGGAGGAGAATATCAGGTGATCTGACCAGCACCATTCCGCCTGTGGGTGCCGACGTATGCCGGGATGCAACCGGATGTAGACCATGCGGGGCGACACTATTGGCGGCACTATTGACAGAGCGCGGCGGCGACGGATCGACCGCGGCCCGTCGCCCGAGAAGGAGCACCGATGGAGATCCTGCAGCTCGGCGAGGTTGAGATCATCCGAGTGGCGGAGGTGGAGAACGGCCCGTTCACCGCCGGTACCGAGCTGATCCCCGACAGCGACCTCGCCACCTGGCAGGACAACCGGGACTGGCTCGCGCCCGACCACTGGGACCCGGAGTCGAACCAGGCCCAGGCGTGCCTGCAGACGTTCGTGCTGCGCAGCGCGGGCCGGACCATCCTGGTCGACACCGGCGCCGGCAACGGCAAGCAGCGCCCCCACTTCCCGGTGTTCAACGAGCTGGCGACCACTTTCCTGGACCAACTGGCCGAGGCCGGCGTCCGCCCCGAGGACGTCGACGTGGTGGTCTGCACCCACCTGCACATCGACCACGTCGGCTGGAACACGGTGCGGCAGGGGCCGGACTGGGTACCGACGTTCCCCAACGCCGACTACCTGTTCAACAGCGCGGACTTCGAGTTCTGGAACCCCGCGAACTCCTTCGAGCGGCGCGGCGAGCTGATGAACAAGAACGTGTTCGAGGACAGCGTCGCCCCGGTGCACCACGCCGGCCAGGCGGTCCTGTGGCAGGACGAGCACACCATCGACGAGAACCTGACCCTGCGGGCCGCCCCCGGCCACACCCCCGGCCTCGGCGTGCTCGAACTGCGCTCCGGTGACGACCGCGCGGTGTTCGTCGGCGACCTGCTGCACAGCGCGGTCCAGATCCTCCGGCCCGACTGGAACAGCTGCTTCTGCGAGGACCCCGCCCAGGCCAGGGCCTCCCGCCACCGCGTGCTGTCCTGGGCCGCCGAGCACAACGCCCTGGTCGTCCCGGCCCACCTCGGTGGAGCCCACGCCGCGGAGATCACACCCGACGGCGACGGCTTCGCCATCAAGGGCTGGGCGCAGTTCCACTGACGGCGTCCTAGTCGGTGAGCACGCCGTTGAACACCGGGGGCTGGTACCCGGCCGGTTTGTCGCCGATACCGAGACCCGGGCTCACGATCCAGGACTGGTACTCCGGGGTGAACATCGAGTAGAGCGACGCCACCTCCGGCGCACTCGCCTCGTCGAGCCGACGGCGCGCGTCCGCCGGGATCTCGAAGTCGAGTGCGGCGAGATTGCTGTCCAGCTGGGCCGGGCTGCTCGCCCCGAGGACCACGGACGCGACGGCGGGCTGGGTGGCCACCCAGTTGATCGCGACCTGCGCCATGCCGCGCCCGAGATCGGTGGCCACCCTCTCGAGCGCGTCGACCACCCGCCAGTCCCGCTCGGTGATCTTCAACCCCGGCGTGTCGGGGTTGGCGAGCCGTCCGGTGCCGGTCACCGCCTGCTCCGTCCGCCGGTACTTGCCGGTGAGCAGGCCACCCCCGATCGGGCTCCACGCGGTGATACCCAGCCCCAAGGTCTGGGCCATCGACGGGAACTCCGGCTCGATGCCCCGAAAGATCAGCGAGTACGGCAGCTGCACCGTCACCATCGGCGTCAGCCCGTGCGCCTCGGCATAGGTCTGCGCGCGGGCCGCGTACCAGGCCGGCACGTCGGAAAGCCCGGCGTAGCGGATCTTCCCGGCCCGGACCAGGTCGTCGAAGGTGCGCACCACCTCCTCGACCGGGGTGATCCGGTCCCAGGTGTGCAGCAGGTACAGGTCGAGGTAGTCGGTACCGAGCCGGCGCAGCGAGTCCTCCAGCGCGCGCACCATGTGCTTGCGGCCGTTGCCGCTGGCGTTCGGGTCGGTCGGGTCGGTGGTGTTGGTGAACTTGCTGGTCAGCACGATACGGTCGCGGACCCCGGCGGCGGCGATCAGGCGCCCGAGGATGCGTTCGCTCTCCCCCGCGGTGTAGAAGTCCGCGGTGTCGACCAGGTTGCCGCCGGCGTCCAGGTACCTGCGCAGGATCGGCTCCACCTCCTGCTCGGTCTTGCCGTAGGCCGCATGGAACCCGGCGGTGCCGAAGTTCATCGTGCCCAGGGCCAACCGGCTGACCCGCAGCCCGGACCGGCCCAGTAGGTAGTAGTCATTCAGCACGTCACAGGTCCCTTCCGTGGACTTCCCGCGATCCCCACTGTGGCGCGGCAAAAATGGACCCGCAAGTCCAATCTATCTCCGAAGGTCAGTCCCCGGATGGCACCGTCAATTGATCCGCCCCGGTCAGGGTCTCGGCGAGTGCGGCGGCGGCCGGGGACAGGCGCCGGCCGGTGGCGGTGGCCAGGCAGAGCTGCCAGGTCGTGGCCGGGGTGACCGGGATGGCGCGCAGCTCGGGGAACTGGGCCGCCGCCGTCCTCGGTAGCAACGTGGTGCCCAGCCGGTGCTCGACGAGCCCGGCCGCGGTGGCGTAGTCGGCGACCTCGTACGGCGCGACGGGATCGACGCCCGCGCCGGCCAGTGCGTGGTCCACCCGCTGCCGGATGCCCCAGCCGGCGGCGAACCGGACGAAGACCTCGCCGGCCAGCTCCCTCAGCGCAACCGGGGCCCGAGCGGCCAGGTGGTGCTCCGGCCAGCACAGGAACACCAGCGGCTCCTCGGTCAGCACGCGCAGCCTGACACCACTAGCCGGTGGCGTGCCCGGCAGCGCGACCAGTGCGACGTCCAGTGAGCCCTCGGCGATCGCGGCCAGGTGACCCGCCGAACCGGACACGTTCTGCCGCAGCCGGACCGAGACGAGCGGATGGGCGCGGTGGAACCGTCCGAGCGCCTCGGGCAGGTCGATCGGGCCGGTGGACATCATGGTGCCCACATCGACGCTGCCGCTGAGCTGGCCGTGGAACCCGGCAACCGAGTCCTTGGCCCGGCGGGCGGCGGTCAGCGTGGCTCGGGCCTCGGCCAGGAACGCCGCGCCGGCGGGGGTCAGCCCGACCCTCGGCTTCGAGCGGTCCACCAGCACGATGCCCAGCTCCCGCTCCAGCTTGGCCACCGCGGTGGAGACCGCCGACTGCACCACGTGGGCCCGCAGCGCTCCCCGGGAGAAGCTCAGCTCCTCGGCGACCGCGACGTAGTACTCCAGCTGGCGAAGTTCCATGTCCTCCACTATCTCAGATCGAGATTTTGATCATCCCGAACATTCGTTGGACGTGATCACGGCCCAGCTGGTCGGACTACTCGGCACCCTCGCCGGCCAGCAGCTGATCAGCTGGCTGGCCCGGTAATGGGCCGCTGTGGGTGCGGCGGTGCCGCTGGCGTTCCCGCCAGCCACAGGGGTCCTCGGCGTGCCAGCGGCGGGTGCGCGAGCGCGTGGTGTCGTAGAAGACCAGGTCACACCCGCTACGCGCACACCGCCGCAGCCGGCCGGGCTCGAGCGCGGCGAGCTCTTCGATGAGGCGGCGGGCCAGGCCGGCGGGGATCGAGCGGTCACTCCAGACCAGGTCCCGACGCAGCCCGCCGGCGGCGGTCGTGAGCTCCAGGTGGGCGGTACTACCCCGGGCGAGTGCGGTGATCTCCGCGCAGCCCACGGGCCGACCGTCCAGCACCGCCTCGGCGGCCGCCAGGGCGAACTGCTGGACGTGGCGCAGCGCCCGGAGGTCGGCCTCGCCGATGGGCCCGGGAACCAGCTCCGCCAGCTGATCGCGCGCGGCGGCGGGGTCGGGCAGTACGGGCTCACTGTGTGGGGCGGGGGCGCCACTCGGCCGTCGGGGCCGGCCCAGGTTGGCCAGCACGATCAGGGCCTCGGGGGTCACCGGGACACGGCTTCGCCCCGGCTGGCGATGATCCGCCGCCGAGGCTCGGTGGCCAGGCGGTTCGCGGCCCGCGCATTCGGATGTCCGGCGTAGGCCCGCAGCGACGCATCGGCGAGCGCCCGGCTCGTCCACTGGCTGATGACCAGCAGATGTCCCGGGTCATCGGCGTCGACGAGCAGCTCGTGGCTCAGATATCCGTCGAAGCCGGGCATGTCCCGCCAGATGGCCTCGGTGACCGCGCGGCCCTCGGCGGCCTCTGTCGCCGCGAAGCGGGACTCCCAGATCGAGTAGATCGACATGTCTTCTCCTCCGCCACCTGTCACACCCTATTGAAAGAATAGACCGTGACAGCCGACGGCAGAGACGCGTCGGTCAGCGACGCCCGCCGAACGCCTTCCCGATGAAGAAGCCGACGAGACCGCCGATCAGGAACACGATGGCCAGGAACGCGAAGATCGCGCGGCGGATCGTCTGCAGGAGGCCGGCGGCCTCGACGTGCTGGGTCAGGGCCAGAAGCTGGTTCGCCGTGTGCATCGCAATCATGGGGGGCAGCGTGGCAGACCGACCCGGGCCGGTCGACGCGAAAGACGGTCCGCTGAGTGCTTCCCTCAGCGGGCACGGCCGGCGGGTGCCGCGGTGTCCAGGCGGAGGAGCAGCTCGGCGGGCAGGTGATCCAGTTCGAGTGCCGTGCGCAGCCGCGGCAGCGCGTGGGCATTGATGCGTTCGCGCAGTGGGGCGATGTCGGTGCCGGTCTCCGTGTGCACGACCAGGAGCAGCTCGGGTTGGGCGCGGGGGCCGGTGAGGGTCGCGCTGGCCCTGGCCACGCCCGGGTAGGCCCGGATGTCGGCGGCGATCGCGGCGGCGGCCTCGTCGGTGTCCAGGTGGGTGGCGCCGCGGCTGGAGTCGGTGGTCAGCCGCCAGGTACGGGTCGGCGGCCGGCGCAGGGCCTGGGCGAGCAGCCACCGCAGGCAGCCGAGCCCGAGCAGGACGGCCACCGCGATGGCCACGTACGGCAGCCAGCCCGGGGCGGTCGCGCCAGGGCGTAGGAGGGGTGCGTGAGGGTCGAAGACCGGGAGTGCCTCGGCGAGCGGTCCCCAGGCCAACAGCAGGGTGAACGTGGCCACCACCAGCAGCACGAGGCCGGTGAGGGCGAGCAGTGCGCGGTTGAGGCGCGCGGGCCTGTTCGGTGAGGCCATCAGTCGCTCCTGGTCCGCACCCGCACCCGGATACTGGCCGGTCGGGTCGGTGCGATGTCGGTGAGCCGCGCGTCGATCGCGGTCCGCACGTCCTCGCGCAGCGCACCGGGCGCGCGCAGCGGGGTCCGCACCGTCGCGTGGACCCGCCGGCCCCGGACGCGGACGCGAGCTCGGTCCACCCCGTCGACGTCGCCGGCGGCCACCATCAGGGCCGTGCTGAGGCTGGCCCGGGTCACCCCGCTGGCCAGTTGGGTCGGTCCCGGTTGCAGTGGCAGCACGCTGGCGGCGCCGGGCGTGAGCGCGGCGAACAGCAGCGCCAGCCCGAGCACGCCGAGGACCACGGCCGCGGCCAGCACGACCGGCGAACTGGCCGTCAGCCCGGCGGCGACGCGAGCCACCCCCGCGAACGGGAGCCAGGGGCGGTGTCCGGTCAGCGCCTGCCCGCAGGAGACGCCGACCAGGACGCACGCCGCCAGCAGCGCGAGCGCGACGAGGCCGGCCGGCAGGGCGCGGCGGGATCGGCGGATCACCACAGCTCCCGGCGGCCCTGGGTGCGGGTGGTGGTCAGTGCGGTGACCGTGATGTCGACCTGTCGGGGATCGAGCCCGGTCAGCTGCCGAATCCGGTCGATGATCCTGCGCCGGGCGTGCTCGGTGACGGTGGCCACCGGAGCTGGGTAGGCGACGCTGCAGGTCACGTGCAGGGTGGCGAGCGAACCGTCGACCTGGGCTCGGACCTGGGCTCTGACCTGGGCCAGCTGCTCGGGTGCCGCCGCGCCCAACGCCACGCCCAGGACCCGGCGGGCGGTGCCGCCGATGTGTTCGACCTCGCCCAGTGCCACCGAGGCGATCTTCTCCACGACCCGGTCGGCGATGGTGAGCGAACCCCGGTCGCCCGCTTCGACCGACACCCCGGCACCCGGGGCGCACCACCCGGTGTCCGGCCACCGCGGGTCACTGAGGGTTGCCGCGGTCATCGGCGACGGTTGGTCGCGCGGGCGTTCAGGGCGGACAGGTCGAGCTGGCCGTCGAGGTAGCGCCCGACGCCCAGCCCGATGGCCCCGAGCACCAGGACGACCAGGAACGCGGTCAGACCGCCGAACGCCCCCGCGAGACCGAGCGTTAGGCCGGTGAGCAGGCCCAGCACGGTGGCATTGCCATTCACGATTACTCCTTCAGAGGTACCGGCGGCCCGGGGTGCGGTCACGACACCCGGGGCGCGGAGACCAGCGCGGTGTCCTCGAGCCCGTCATCGCTGGGCAGGTGGACGTCGTTGACCACAACGTTGACCTCGACGACCTCCAGCCCGGTCATCCGCTCGATCGCGCCGATCACGTTGCGGCGCACACTCCGGGCCAGGTCCGCGATCGCCACGCCGTACTCGACGACGAGGTCCAGGTCGACCGCGGCCTGCCGCTCCCCGACCTCGACGGTGACTCCCTGGCTGACGTTGCTGGTGGCGCCCGGGATCCGCTCACGCAGCGCGCCCAACGCCCGCGCCGCGCCGCCACCCAGGGCGTAGACACCAGCGACCTCGACGGTGGCCAGCCCGGCGATCTTGGCGACCACGGTGTCGGCGACCCGAGTGCTGCCCAGGGTGGTGGCCAGTGCCGATTCGGCCGGCCCGGCGGCCTGTGCCGCGGCCGGGCGCGTGGCCGTCGCGGTGCCGGTCGGGGCGCCCGAGGGAGGGGTGCTCATCTGCTGCTCCAGACATGTCGGAATGTGGTCGTGCTCAAAATCGGGTCGTCGTTGAACCGGTTCGCCGCGAACACGGCCCGCGCGGCCGGGCGTCGAGCTCGGTTACTTCTTGAAGGCGTCTACTTCTTGAAGGCGTCCTTAACGTCCTTCGCGGCGTCCTTGACGCCCTCGCCGGCCTGCTTGAGACCCGACTTCCCCTGGTCGAGCTTGCCCTCGGCCTCGAGCTCCTCGTTGCCGGTGACCTTGCCGACGGTCTCCTTGGCCTTGCCCTTCAGCTCTTCCGCCTTGTTCGAGATCTTGTCCCCGAGCCCCATGACAGTTCCCTTCGCCGTGCTGATTCGGTGCGTTGATCGGCGGCCCACGGTGGTGGGTGCACACCGACTCAGACAGCGCCTGTCCGCGAATCCTCACGCCGCCACCGCGGTGATCTAGGTCACCAATGCCTTTCTTCGGCTTGGACCGTGACGAACAGCGGGCAGGTGGTGTCTAACCCGTCGAACAACACGGGGTTCAAGGGAGGCAATGGGTGTCTCACCCAGACGCCGGGTCGGGCAGCACCGCGGTGCTGACGGCAATGGCGATCGACGACGCGACGCTGGTGGTGCGCGCCCGCGAGGGCGACCTCGCCGCGTTCGAGGCGCTGGTGCACCGCTACCAGAGGCGGATCTACCAGCTGGCCCTGCGGTTGACCCGCGACCGGGGCGACGCGGAGGACATCGCGCAGGAGGTGTTCCTGACGGCGTGGCGGCGGCTGCCGGAGATCCAGCGGGAGGCCGCGTTCGCCGGCTGGCTCTACACGACCGCGACCAACCGGTGCCTGAACCTGCTGCGCAAGCGCCGCCCCACCGCCGAGCTCGACGACGAGACCTCACCCGGCGACCTCGCCCGCACCGGGGTGCCCGGCCAGGATCCGCAGCGGTCGGCGCAGACCACGGCACAGCTCGAGGCCCTGTCGGCGGCGCTGGGGCAGCTGGCCACGTCCCAGCGCGCGGTGTGGTTGCTGCGCGAGGCCCACGGCCGGTCCTACGACGAGATCGCCCAGATCATGGACACCACCCCGGACTCGGTCCGGGGCCGGCTGTCCCGAGCCCGAGCCCAACTGGCGGAGTTGATGTCCCCATGGCACTAGAGCGCACCCGGAGCGGGCACCAGCTCCCGTGTGGGCGCTACGTCGAGGACGTACTCGACGAGCTCGACACCGGAGCGGTCAGCCCGCACACCCAGGACTGCCCACACTGCGCGACCGCGCGGCGCGGCATCGAGGCGCTCACCGAGGCCACCCGGGCGATGGTGGACGACCCGGCCGAGCCGCCGCCCGGGCTGCTCGACCGGATCATGACGGCCGTGCGTGCCGAGGTCCGCCGGGGCGACAGCCTGGCGCTGCCCACCCCGCACGGGGCCGCGTGGATCTCCACCCGCGCCGTGGCCAGCCTGCTGCGCTACGCCGCGGACACGGTGCCCGGGGTGCGCGCGCGCCACTGCCGGCTGGTCGCCGGCGACCGGCCCGACAGCGTGCGCGTCGAGATGTCACTGTCGCTGCGCTACGGCAGCGCGCTCGACGAGCTGGTCGAGGAGGTCCGCGCCCGCCTCACCTCGGCGATGTCCGGGCACATCGGCCTGCGGGCCGACACCATCGACCTCGAGATAGTGGATCTCTGGGACGAGCCAGGGGCATGAGCGGCGGTTTGAGCGGCGAGTTCACCGACCCCCACGGGTCCCCCGCCGACGGCTCGGGTGAGCTCACGGCCCGGACGGTTCGCTACAACACGGAGGTCGCCGTCGCCGCGGCCGCCGCGGCCGCGGCACGGGCCACGGTGGGTGTCGTGCGCCTGCAACCCCGGCTCTGGGGGCTGGTGCAGCAGCTGAGCCAGCAGATGTGGGAACACGCCACCGGCAGGCCCTATCCCGATACCGCCGGCGTGGACGCCACCCTCGACGGTGACACGGCCGCGGTGGAGATCGCGCTCGTCCTGCACGGGCACTACCGGGCCGCCTCGGTGGCCGACGCCGTGCAGCGCGCGGTCCCGCCGGCTGTCGCCGCCGCCACCGGACTGACCGTGACCACCGTGACGGTGCGCATCACCGACATCGACCTCGCCCCGCTGCTCGCCTGAGCGGGGCGGCGCCGCTCGTGTCCTGCCCGACCTACCCGCGCTCACGCGGGCAGGTCGAACAGCACGACCGGGGTAGTGGTGGGCTGCGCCGAGCCGCCGGCCGGCTCCACGGTCAGGCCGACCTTGCTCGCCCCGGCCAGGCCGGTGAACTCCAGTGGCGGGGCGCCGGAGCCCGGGTCGGAGGGCACCAGGCCGGCCGAGCGCGCCTGGCCGCCGCCGATCAGCCAGGCCTGGTAGGTGTGCCCGGCGGGCGGCGCGGGCAGTCCGTCGACCAGCAGCACGGCCCGGTCCCGGGTGTGTGAGGCCAGCACGAACGCGGTGCCGCCGTGCGCGCCGGTGCCGGAGTCGCCCCGGGCATCCGGTGCCGAGGCGAGCTGGGCCAGCGGCGCGTACCGGGCCTCCAACTGGGCGAGCTGGGTCTGCGCGGCATCCCGTTCGGCGCCGGCGCGCACCGTGACCACGCCGAGCACCACCGCCGCCGCGGCCGCGAGCCCGGCCGCGGCCGCGGTGAGCCGCGCGGCCCAACCGGTGCGCCGCGCGGCCCTCCGGCGGGTGGCGGCGGTGGCCGCGTCAGGGGCCGGCGGCTCCTGGCGGGTCGTGGCCACCTGTGCCATCACCCGCTGCCGCAGCCGCTCCGGGGGTGTCTCGGCGGCGGCCACCCCCAGCTTGGCCGCGGTCGCGCGCAGCTCGTCCACCTCCTGGGTGCAGTCGGGGCACTCGGCCAGGTGGGCCTCGAACCGGCGGCGCTCCAGCTCGTCGAGCGCATCCAGCGCGTAGGCGCCGGTCAGGGTGTGCACATCGGGGCTCATCGGCTCACTCCCAGACAGTCGCGGAGCCGGATCAGTCCGTCACGCAGCCGGGTTTTCACGGTACCCAGCGGCGCCCGCAGCACCGTGGCGACCTCGGTGTAGGTGCGCCCGCCGTAGTACGCCAGCACGACCGACTCGCGTTGCAGCTCGGTGAGCGAGGCCAGGCAGCGGCGGACCTGTTCCCGTTCCAGGTTCGTCGCGACCGCCTCCGCGACCTCGTCGAACTCCCGCCGCACCGACTCCGCGCCGACCCTGGCCTCCCGCTGGGTGGCCGCCTGCGCGGACCGCACCCGGTCCACCGCACGCCGGTGCGCCATGGTGAGTGCCCAGGTCAGCGCGCTGCCCTTGGCCGGGTTGTAGCTCGGCGCGGTTCGCCACAGCTCGACGAGGACCTCCTGCGCGACCTCCTCGGACTGGCCGGGGTCACGCACCACCCGGCGCACCATGCCCAGCACCGCCCCGGCCACCAGCGGGTAGAGCCGCTCGAAGGCGCTCTCGTCCCCCTTGGCCACCAGGCCCATCAGCTGCTCGGCCGTGTCCGGGACGGGCTCCTCCGGCCGTTGCGGCTGGCCCGTGCGGCGCGGCGGCCACACCGAATCGTGCATCGCACGCCCTCCCCGATCGGTTCCTACCCGGCATTCGCGGCCGACCCGCCGCCGGATTGGTCGGCGCCCGACCGCAATCCGAACGGGGGCCGCGACAACCCCCGCCAATCCGGACCGGCGGCGGTTCCGAACAACCGCCGTGGACCCCCGTCAGGCTCGACCTCGGCAGAGAGGCCAGATCATGCTCCGTCAGCGGCTACCACGTCGACACGGTGCCGAGGCCGCTGGCCGGCGGCCCGACCCGAGCGCGCGATGAGCCGGCCCCGGCTGGCCGTCGTGGGCGCGGGGGTGTCCGGCCTGACGGCGGCGTACCTGCTGCAACGGCGGTACGAGGTGACGCTGTACGAGGCCGACGCACGGCTCGGCGGGCACGCCCACACCCACGAGCTGGCCACCCCCGGCGGTGGCGTCGCGCTTGTCGACAGCGGCTTCATCGTGCACAACGCGCGCACCTACCCGAACCTGCTGCGACTGTTCGGCGAGCTCGGCGTGGCCACCCGCGAGTCCGAGATGTCGATGAGTGTGAGCTGCGAGGGCTGTGGTCTCGAGTACGCCGGGGCGCGGGGGCTCGGTGGGCTGTTCCCCGGCCGGCCCGATCGGCCCGGCCGGCCCGGTCGGCGCGGGGTGCCCGCCAACCTCGGGCGGCCCCGCTACCTGCGCATGCTCGCCGAGGTACCCCGGTTCCACCGAGGGGCCCGACGGCTGCTCGCCGCTGCGCTGGACACTGATGCTGGCCCAGGCGCTGACCCTGACGCCCTGAGCCTCGGGGAGTTCCTGCGCGCCGGCCGTTACTCGCGGTACTTCGTGGACCACTTCATGCTGCCGGTGGTCGCGGCGGTGTGGTCGGCGGGCCCCGGGCTGTGCCTGGACTACCCGGCGCGGTACCTGTTCCGGTTCCTCGACCACCACGGGCTGCTCGGGGTGGCCGGCTCGCCGACCTGGCGGACCGTGGTCGGCGGCTCCCGCGAGTACGTGCAGCGCGCGGTGAAGGGGCTGGCGGCGGTGCACGTCGGTACCGCGGTGCGGGCGGTCCGGCGGACCGGGGACGGCGTGCTGGTCCGGGACGACGGCGACGCCGAGCTCCGGTACGAGCGCGTCGTCATCGCCACCCACCCCGACCACGCGCTGGCTCTGCTGGCCGACCCGACGCCCGCCGAGCGCACGGTGCTCGGCGCGTTCCACTACTCCCGCAACGAGACCTGGCTGCACCGGGACACCTCCGTGCTGCCGGGCGCCCCCGGGGCCAGGGCCTCGTGGAACTACCGCAAGGCCAGCTGCCGCGACACCGACGCCCCGGTGCTGGTCAGCTACGACCTGAACCGGCTGCAGGGGCTCGCCGGGCCGGACGACCACATCGTCACGCTGAACGGCGCCGACCGGATCGACCCGTCCCGCGTGCTGGCCAGGATGACCTACGAGCACCCGGTGTACACCCGGGAGTCGGTGGCCGCGCAGCGGCTGTTGCCCACCCTCGGCACGGCGCGCACCGCCTACGCCGGCGCCTACCACGGCTGGGGCTTCCACGAGGACGGCTGCGCCGCCGGCGTCCGGGCGGCCGCCGCGTTCGGGGTGAGCTGGTGACCCCGGCGGTGGCGACCCCCGCGGCAACCCCGGCGCTCTACGCCGCCCGCGTCGAGCACCGGCGCGACCACCACCTGAACCGGCGCTTCGCCCACCGGATCTACCTGTGGCTGGTCGACCTGGACGAGCTGCCCCGGCTGCCGCCCTGGCTACGGCCGTTCGCCCGGTTCGAGGCGCGCGACCACCTGGCGGGCACGGGCCGGTCGATCCGAGCCGAGCTGGACGCCTGGCTGGCCGACCGCGGCGTCCAGCTGGCCGGCGGCCGGGTGCTGATGCTGGCCAACGCCCGGCTGCTCGGCTACGTGTTCAACCCGCTGACGGTGTACTGGTGCCACCACCCTGACGGGTCGCCGGCCTGCGTGGTGGCCGAGGTGCACAACACCTACGGCGAGCGGCACTGCTACCTGCTGCACCCCGATCCCGACGGTCGCGCCGAGGCCGCCAAGGAGTTCTACGTCTCGCCGTTCCTGGCGGTCTCCGGGCGGTACCGGATGGCGCTGCCGCTGCCCGGTGACCGGCTGGACCTGTCGGTGACGCTGCGCCAGCAGGGGCGGGACGTGCTGGCCGCGACCGTGACCGGAACGCGCCGACCGGCCGGCCCCGCCGCCCTGCCGCGGCTGCTGCTCAGCCGCCCACTGACCACCCAGCGCACCTGGTGGCTGATCCGCCGCCACGGCGTCGCCCTGTGGCTGCGCCGACTGCCCGTGACTCCCCGGACCGGCCGCGACCCGGCCCCCCAGACCGCCCCGGAGGCAACCCGATGACCAGCACCCCGGACCGCGTCCTGCCCCGGCCCGTGCCCCGCCCGCGCGACGGGGTCTGGCCCGGGCTGGCCACCCCACGGGCCGGCGCGACGCGAACCCGGATCGCCGAGGCGCTGTTCCGGGGCGCGGTCCGGGCGCTGGACGTGCGGGTCGTGCTGCCCGGCGGCGAACAGCTGGGCGCCGGCGGGCCGGACTCCCCCGTGCTCCGGCTGGTCCGGCCGGACAGCTTCTACCGTCGGATCGGCACGAACGCGACCATCGGGTTCGGAGAGGCGTACCTGGCCGGGGACTGGACCTCGACCGCGCTGGCCGACGTGCTCACGCCGTTCGCGGCCCGGATGAGCACGCTGGTCCCACCGGTGCTGCACCGCCTGCGCCGGCTGGTCGTGCCGCGCACGCCGGCCGAGGAGCACAACACGATCGACGGGGCGCGGGACAACATCCACCGGCACTACGACCTGTCCAACGAGCTGTTCGCCGCCTTCCTCGACGACACGATGACCTACTCGTCCGGCTGGTTCGGCGACGCGGCGCGTCCCGAGGATCTGGCCGGCGCGCAGCTGCGCAAGATCGACGGCGTGCTCGACCTGGCCGGTGTGCGGCCCGGCCAGCACCTCCTGGAGATCGGCACCGGCTGGGGCGCGCTGGCGATCCGGGCGGCCCGGCGCGGCGCCCGGGTGACGACGCTGACCATCTCCGCCGAGCAGGCCCGGCTGGCCGAGCGGCGGATCGCCGAGGCCGGGGTGGCCGACCGGGTCCAGGTGCTGCTGCGCGACTACCGCGAGGCCAGGGGCAGCTACGACGCGGTGGTCAGCGTGGAGATGATCGAAGCCGTCGGCGCCGAGTACTGGCCGACCTTCTTCCGGACGCTGGACCGGCTGCTGGCGCCGGGCGGCCGGGTCGGGCTGCAGTCGATCACCATGGGCCACGACCGGCTGCTGGCCACCCGGGGCAGCTACAGCTGGATCCACAAGTACGTGTTCCCGGGCGGGCTGATCCCCTCGGTCACCGCGCTCGAGCAGAACCTCACCGCGCACACCGGGCTGCGGATCGAGCACCGCCGGAGCTTCGGCCCGGACTACGCCACGACCCTGGCGCACTGGCGCACGCGGTTCCTGGCCAACTGGCGCCAGGTGGCCGCGCTCGGCTTCGACGAGACGTTCCGCCGGATGTGGGAGTTCTACCTGGCCTACTGCGAGGCCGGCTTCCGGGTCGGCTACCTGGACGTGCAGCAGTTCGCCCTGTCCCGACCGGGCACCCCCGGTGTCGGGGACCGGCCGTGACCCCGCCGATCGCCCGTCGACTCGTCGACCTGGCCGAACGCGCGCTCGGCGGCCCCCTGCCGGTCCGGGTCCGCGCCTGGGACGGCAGCGAGGCCGGTGCCGCCGCCGGCCCCGATACCCCGGTCGTGGTGCTGGCGGACCGCCGCGCGCTGCGCCGGCTGCTGTGGCACCCCGGCGAGCTCGGCCTGGCGCGCGCGTTCGTGGCCGGTGAGCTGGACGTGGAGGGCGACCTCGCGGACGGGTTGCGGCGGTGCTGGCAGCAGGTCCGGGGCCGGCGTACCGGGGTCGCCGCGGGGCCGCGATGGGCGGCCGTCCGGCTGGCCCTGCGACTCGGCGCGGTCGGACCCCGTCCCGCCGCCCCCGGCGCGGAGGCCCGGCTGCGCGGCCGGCTACACAGCAGGGCCCGGGACCGGGCGGCGATCGCGCACCACTACGACCTGAGCAACCGGTTCTACGAGCTCCTGCTGGACCCGCGCATGGCCTACTCCTGCGGGTACTGGACCGCCGAGGAGCCCGGCTACGAGCTGGCCGACGCGCAGCGGGACAAGCTGGACCTGATCTGCCGCAAGCTGGACCTGCGCCCCGGCATGCGGCTGCTGGACGTCGGCTGCGGCTGGGCCGGGCTGGTGACCCACGCGGCGCGGCACTACGGGGTGCGGGCCACCGGGGTGACGCTGTCGGCGGAGCAGCGCGCGTTCGGGCTGGCCAGGGTCGCGGAGTACGGCCTCGCCGGCCAGGTGGAGATCCGGGTCCAGGACTACCGGGAGATCGCCGACCCACCGTTCGACGCCGTCGCCAGCATCGAGATGGGCGAGCACGTCGGGCAGTCCCACTACCCCACCTACGCCGCCGCGCTGCACCGGCTGCTCCGCCCCGAGGGCCGACTGCTGCTGCAGCAGATGTCGCGGGGCGCGGCCGGGCGCAACAGCGCGCCGGGCGGCGGCGCCTTCATCGAGCGCTACGTCGCCCCGGACATGTACATGCGCCCGCTCGGGGCGACCATCGAGCTGTTGGAGCGGGCCGGGCACGAGGTGGTCGACGTGCACTCGCTGCGGGAGCACTACGCGTGGACCGTCCGGCCGTGGCTGGCGACGCTGCGGGAGCGCCGCGCCGAGGCGGAGGCACTGGTCGGCGAGCAGCAGTACCGGGTATGGCTGCTCTACCTGGCCGGCGCCGCGCTGGCCTTCGAGGAGGGCCGGATGGGCGTGCACCAGATCCTCACCGTGCGCCCCGCCGCCGACGGGCGCACGGGACTACCTCGGAGCCGCGCCGCCATCCTCTGGCCCGACCCGGCCACCCAACCCGCTACCGACACGACCGGCGATCGGGCCGACCAGCCGACGAACGGCCAGGTCCCGGCACAGGGCGTGCCCACCCGATGACCGAGGCCCCCTCCGCCGCCTCGGTGGCGGTCAACCTCGGGGTCACCGCCGTCGCGGTCGCCCTGCTCATGGCGCTCGCGCTCGCCGTCGCGGTACGGCTGCGCGGCGGCCGGCACGACGGCATCGACGCGGTGTGGGGCGTCGGGTTCACGCTGGTCGCCGTCACCACCGCGGCGCTCTCCACCGGGTCGGGCGACGGCTGGCGGCGCTGGCTGGTGACCGCGCTGACGGCGGTCTGGGGCTGCCGGCTGGCCTGGCACATCTACCGCCGCAACCGCGGCCGGCCGGAGGATCCGCGCTACGTCGAGCTGCTCGCCAAGGCGCCGGGCAACCCCACCTGGTACGCCGCCCGGATGGTCTACCTGCTGCAGGGCGCCCTGATCTGGCTGGTCTCCCTGCCGGTGCAGCTCGCGCAGTACGGCCGTGGCGACACCCTGTTCGGCGGCACCGAGCTGGCCACGTGGCTGGGGGTCGCCTGCTGGCTGGTCGGCTTCGGCTTCGAGGCAGTCGGGGATGCGCAGCTGGCCAGGTTCCGGGCCGACCCCGCCAACGCCGGCACGGTCATGGACCGCGGCCTGTGGCGCTACACCCGCCATCCCAACTACTTCGGCGACGCCTGCATCTGGTGGGGCCTCACCCTGCTCGGGCTGCACCACCTGGTCGGGCTCGCCGGGCTGCTCTCCGCCGCGGTGATGACCCTGCTGCTCACCCGGGGCAGCGGTGCCCGGCTGCTCGAGTCCACGATCGGCGCCCGTCGCCCCGGCTACGCCGACTACGTCGCCCGGACCAGCGGGTTCCTCCCCCGACGCCCCCGACCATCCCGACCGCCCCGGGCGCCCGGGGTCGGTCGGTAGAGCGGGGACCGGACGTCAGAGCGGGCCGGTGCCGCCGCCGTAGGTGGCGATCTTGTACTCGGTCGCCGCCAGCGACAGCGTGAGCTCCCGGATCTGGCGGTGGATCGTGTCGCGGTGTTCGAGCAGCATGTCGAGCCGCTCCGGCACCGTGTCGTCGCCCTGGTCGACGAGCGCCACGTAGTGCTGCAGGTCCCGCATGCCCATCCCGGACAGCCGCATGCGGGTCAGGAACACCAGGCGCCGCACTGCCTCCGGGCTGTAGCTGCGGTGGCCGCTGCTGTCCCGGTCGACCTCGACCAGGCCCGCGCGTTCGTAGTAGCGCAGGGTGTGCGCGGAGAGGTCGAGCAGGTCGGCGACCTCGGTGATCGTCATCGGCCCGGTGGCCCGGCTGGTGTCGGCGAGCCGGTGGATCACCTCGACCGACATCGGCCCGTCGACCTCGCCGAGCGCCGCCAGCGCCTTCGTCATCAGTTCGTCCGTGGCCATGTCTCCAGCCTAGATCGGTCGAGCCGAGGCGACGGCGTCGGCGAAGTCCGCGCTACGGGAGGTGTCGGCCCACTGCTCGAGCTCGGCCAGCCCCCGCCGGTACGCCCCCGAGATCCGTTCGACGGCTTCGCGGCCGAGAGCCAGCCGCAGCGGGACCCGGTCGGAGTGGGCGAGCGAGACGATGATCGCGGCCGCCTCGTCCGGGTCGCCCTCCTGGACACCGTGGGCGCCGGCCAGGTCCGCCCGGACGGGAGCCAGCACCTCACGGTAGGTGTCCGAGGCCTCGGTGAACTCGAGCGCGTCCCCCGCGTTGAACGAGGTGCGGAACCGGCTCGGCTCGATGAGCAGCACCCTGATCCCGAAGGGGGCGACCTCGCCGGCCAGTGACTCCGACCAGCCCTCCAGCGCAAACTTCGACGCCGAGTACGTCGACGCGCCCGGGAACGACAGCCGCCCGCCCTGGCTGCTCATCTGCACGATCGTCCCCGACCGTTGCGCCCGCATCGCCGGCAGCGCGGCCCGCACGAGGGCGGCCGGACCGAACAGGTGCAAGTCCATCAGCTCCCGCAGCTGGGCGTCGCTGACCTCCTCGACCGCCCCGACGATCGCCCGGCCGGCATTGTTGACCAGCACGTCGAGCCGGCCGAACCGCTCCAACGCGACCTGCACGAGACCGGCGGCCTGTGCCGTGTCCCGGGCGTCGAAGCGGACCACCGCGCACCGGTCGGGGTGGGCGCGCTGGAGGTCGGCGACGCTGTCCGGCGTCCGGACGGCGGCCACCACCCGATCACCGGCGGCGAGTGCGGCCTCGGCCAGCGCGCGGCCGAAACCCTTCGAGGCACCGGTGATGAGCCATACTTGCTCGTTGCTCTTTGTCATGGCAGCGACGCTAGGAGTGTGAGCGCGCTCGAACGCAAGCCCGGGAGTCAGCCGAAGGTCAGGTCGTAGGCCTGCAGGCCCGGACTGAGCAGAATGCTGACCTGACCGGCCTGTTGTCGGGGGTTGGTCAGGATCGGGTACGCGTTCGGCGTGCCGGACACCGCGATCGTCCTGGCGGCGCCCACACCGTCGGACACGGTGATCGAGCCTTCGCCGGCGAGGACGAGGTAGACGTCCTTCGCGTGGTAGCTCAGCACCAGGTTGGCGTCGGGGCCGGCGGTGAAGTTCTCGCCGGCGGTCCAGGTTCCGCCCAAGCTCACAGCGTTGCTGGGGACGGCGGCGGGCAGGCGGTACCGGGCGGGCTTCGAGTCGACCAGCGGGTCCCCGGCGTAGTTGTGCAGCAGCCGGATGTTCAGGTACGTCTCCGGGGTCAGGGTCGTCGAGGTCGGGGTCGCGTCCGGCACGTCGGTGGCCGGGGGCAGCACCGCGCCGGGGTCGGCCTCGGTGAGCAGCTGGCGGATCAGGGCCTCGGTCTGCGCGTAGCCGCCCTCCCCCAGCTCCAGGTGCCTGACCTGTCCGGAGGCGTCGATCAGGTACTCGGCCGGCCAGTACCGGTTGCGGTAGTTGCCGAACGTGGAGTAGCCGTTGTCCAGGGCGACCGGGTAGGTGATGCCGAACCGGCGGGTGGCCGCGGCGACGTTGGCCGGGACCCGCTCGAACGCGAACTCCGGGGTGTGCACCCCGATGACCCGCAGCCCCGCGCTCCCGTAGGCCGTGCTCCAGGCCTGGACGTGCGGGATCGCGCGCTGGCAGTTGATGCACGAGTAGGTCCAGAAGTCGATCAGCGTGACGTTGCCGCGCAGCGCGCTGAGGTCGACCGGGGCGCCGCCGGGGGTGTTGAGCCACTGGGTGATGTTGGCGATCGCGGGCGCCGGGCCGCAGCTCTGCAGCTCGGCGGCCCCGTCGGTGCAGCGCGACAGCCCGGTGTTGGTGTCGTTGGTCAGATCCGACAGCTGGGGCAGCAGGGTCGGGTTGTCGCCGACCTGTTGCTGCAGCGTGTCGGTGTAGCCGGGCAGGGCGCGCTGCACGACGTCGGTGAGGTTGAACGCCAGCGCCAGCGCGAGGGCCAGCATCAGCACGCCGCCGATGCGGCGCACGGTGGTGGCGTGGGTGCGGAACGCCCTGATCCGGTCGCTGATCTGGCGCCCGGCCAGCGCGAACAGCAGCAACGGGAAGGTGGCCCCGACCGCGAAGGACAGCGTCAGCGCGACGGTGTTGAAGCCGATCCGGTGGCTGGCGCTGGCCACGGTGATCGCGGTGAGCACCGGCCCGGCGCAGGGCACGTACAGCAGGCCGAGTCCCAGGCCGAGGACGAACGCCCCGCGCTCCTGGTTGACCTTCGGCTTGGGCAGCCGGGCGAACGGGCGCTCCAGCAGCTCCTCCAACCTCGGGAAGATCAACCCGAGGCCGAGCGCGACGAGCAGGGTCAGTCCGACGATGCGCAGGATGTCGTCGGGCAGACCGAGCGCGCTGATCAGGATCGAGCCGAGCAGGGTGAAGAAGCTGAAGCTCAGCACCAGCCCGGCGATCACCACATACGGTCGGCGGCTGCGCTTCGGCTTCTGGGTCGGCGCGTCCGCGGGGAGTTCAGTGAGCGCGACGGCGGGCGCGGGGTCGGCGGCCCCGACCATCGCGGGGGCGCGCTGGGCCGCGGCCGGGCTGGCCCGACCGGCCGGGCGCTTGGCGGTACCGCCGGCGAACAGCACCACCGGCAGGACCGGCAGGATGCACGGGGAAATGCCGGTGATGAGGCCACCGAGCAATCCGATCAGTACCAGTGTCACCATGGTGCACATTCCCTCTGGTGTCGTGGAAACGAGGTTTCTTGCCACGGCCGCTTGTGCGGGTGAAGAGAGGCCGGCGCCCGGATACGGGCGCCGACCCTTTTGTTATGAGCTTTCTCGGGGTGGCTCAGCCGGCCGGAGTGGCGGCCGGGGGCATGAGGACACTGTCGATGATGTAGACGGTTGCATTGGCGGTCTGCACGTTGCCGCAGATGACGCTGGCCGCGCCGTTGACCTTGAAGTCCTGCCCGGAACCGGACGTGGTGAGCATGCCGCCCTCGAGCGTCTTGAAGCTGCCCGAGGCGAGGTCGGCCGGGGTGATCTTCTGGCCGACGACGTGATAGGTGAGGATCTTGGTCAGCGTCGCGTTGTCGGCGAGGACCTTGTTCAGCGTGGTCGGCGGGATCTTGGCGAAGGCGCCGTTGTACGGGGCGAACACGGTGATGTTCTGCGCGCTGTTCAGCGTGTCGACCAGGTTGGCCTTCTTCACGGCCGTGACCAGCGTGGACAGCACCGGGTTGTGGCTGGCGGCGGTGGCGACGGGGTCGGTGGACATGCCCTGGAAGCTGCCTGGTCCGCTGGTGGGCACCGCGCTGCACGCCGAGCCGAACTGCTGCGGCCCCGCGGCGGAGTCACTCGTGGCCGGCGCGGCCTCGGCGGTGGTGCTGGTGGCCGGGGAGCTCGGCTCGGCACCACTGCCGCAGGCAGCCAGTGCGGTCGCCGCGGCGGTGATCGTCAATGCCATCACGATCCGTGTGATGCGCATGGTCGGTTCCTCTCGAAGGATGATGCAGGTGCGAAATTTCGCCTCGGCGGTGAGCCGGGCGGATACGCAGACATTTCGGACCTGCTCGACCATCGGATTGGTCCCGATCCACATTCGCTCGTTGGGGTAACCCCAGCCCGACCTGTCGCGGGAACAAGGCGCGACAACTCCCACCTGTCATGCCCAATAGACGCGACAGGTGGAACGGGGGGAGCTCGCGGACGGCGGCTAGTGGTAGAGCGGCCAGTTGATCAGGTCGTAGGCCTCGCGCGCCTCGTCCGCGTCGGCGCAGTGCAGCAGAAAGGACAGCGAGGTGACGCGCAGCCCGACCGTGGTCGCCTGGTCGATGTCCAGGTCGTCCTGGGCCAGCAGGCTGACCGCGGTCACCCGGCTGAACGGGACGGAGGTCAGCGCCAGGTGGCCGTCCCAGGCCGTCCGCTCCATCATGATGACGCGCTGGCTGGTCACCGCGAGCAGGTCGATACCGCCGCGATGGCCCCGGTAGAGCCGGTGGACCATCTCGCCGTCATAGAGGGTGTCGTGGATGGCGGCCAGGTGCACGCGCTCGTCGTGCGAGGCCGACGGGTGCGGTGCCAGAGCGCTCTGCACGGCACCCGCATCTCTCGGTGTCCGCGCCATCGCGGCCCCCTTCATCGGTGGCGGGCGGTTGACGCGCACATTATCCAGGGATCCCGGTTCCGGCGGCCGGCCACGATCCGTTAGAGCACTCAGGTGTCGTCGCCCGAGAGAGCGCGGGCGGGGGCCGGTCGGCTCCCGGTCACGTGCGCGGCCCCCGCGTCGAGCAGTCGCTCGACGACCGTGACCTCCTCGGGGCCGCGCGGCGCGTAGAGCAGCACATAGGTGGCCGGCAGGCCCGCGGCGCGGCCCGCCGCCGGGTGAAGCTGGCCCCACCCGCGCCCGATGGCAGCGGCCGCGTCGGCCGGGGCGAGCACGACGTGCAGCGAACCGTCGGCGTGCAGGTGGCCGAGCTCGCCACCGGAAACCTGACCGTCGGCGTGCGCGGGCACACCGGCCCCGGCGAACGCCGCGTCGTTGTGCTTCTCGAAGTAGCTCTTGCGCACGGTCAACGCCGGTCGGGCGGCGACGAACGAGGCAATGGTGAGGTCCGAGACGAACCCGGGGCCCGGCAGTTGGTCGAGCTGGCGGTGCGGGATCGGATAGTGCGCCACCTCCGGACGCGGCCCGGCCCGTTCGGGCAGCGGGCCAGCGAGGTGTCCGGTGCCGGTGAACCCCGCGGTGTCGAACGGATCGACCCGCCACGTGGACGCCCGCAGCGCCGCCATCGTGAGCCAGCCGCGAGCGGTGTGGGGCAGCCCACCGGGCCCCAAGGCCAGCCAGCCCCGGTAGTCCCGCACCACCCAGCCGGCGGCGGCGAGCACCGTCCCCGCCACCGCCGCCCGTGCCCAGCGACCCGCCCGTCCACGCGACATGATCAGCACTTCCGTTCAGGCCCGAACCTCGAACACACCCACCGGACACTAGAGCAGTCGAGGCCGGTCAGCAGGACCGATCAGTGCCAGAGCGCCTGGTACAGCTCGGCGATCTCGGCGACCGAGGGCACGCGCTGATCTGGTACGTCGACGACCTGCTCGACATCACCCCGCTGCGCATCCTGGACGACCTGCTGCCCGGCCAGCGGGCGGCGATCCAGTCCAACAGCGTCACCGGGCACTGGCAGGCCGCGGCGGCCGGGCTCGGCATCGCGCTGCTCCCGCACTACGTCGGCCGGCCCGACCCGCGCCTCGTCCCCGTCCTGCCGGACGTCGTCGTCGCGCGCCGCACCTACTGGCTGGCGGTGCCGCGCGAGTTCGCCCGCCCCGACCGGGTCCGTACCGCGACGGCCTTCCTGACGGACCTCGTCGCCCACCGCCGCGCCGACCTGCTCGGCCAGGCACCCGACTGACCGACGCCCTCCCTGCTCAGACCCTGTTGGGCGTCCGGGGCGTCAGTTGTCGTGGTGATGTTTGTGGTGCTTCGTGTGCCTGTGCTTGTCCTTGTTGTGCTTGTCCTTGTCGCTCTTGTCCTTGTGGTCGTGCGTGGACTGCGACGAGGCACCCGCCGAGCTCTTGGCCACGTCCTGCGT
This sequence comes from Pseudonocardia sp., assembly GCA_036272155.1. Lineage (GTDB taxonomy): Bacteria > Actinomycetota > Actinomycetes > Mycobacteriales > Pseudonocardiaceae > Pseudonocardia. The sequence continues at coordinate 6,709 of DATAZG010000230.1, read as the reverse complement.
CTTCGACCCGGGCGAGTCCGAGGTGAAGCGCGCACTCCCGATGACCCGGCCGGCGTCGTCGGTGATCGTCGCCACGATCTTCCGGTCGGGGTGCAGCGGCACCGGAATGGTCCAGCCGCCCTGGCCGTGGTCGAGCGCGAAGGTACCGAGCGAGGACGACGCGCCGTCCGGATCGGTCAGCGTGCAGCGCAGCTTGGTGTCGGCGCGCACGTTGGCCGACAGGGAGAGGTAGACCCAGGACGGCTGGTCGGGCTCCAGGTAGGCCTGGCCGACCTCCTGGCTGTGGTTGGTGAGCGGGGCGTACAGCACGTTGCGCGTGCCCGGCTCGGCGCCCGGTACGGCACGGTCGCTCGACGGCAGCACGCTCCCGGCCAGCCAGCCGGCGCCGATGAGTGTCAGCGAGAGCAGGGTCGCCGCGGTGGCCATCGGCCAGCGCGACGGGTGCGTGGCCGCCTCGTCCGGGGTCACCGCGGCGATCACCCGTTGGACGAAGCCCGGGGGCGGCTCGGCCTCGGGGATCAGGCTGAGCAGCTCGTCCGCGGTCGCGCTGAGGGCGCCGATCATCTCCCGGCAACGGGGGCAGCCCTCCAGGTGGGCCAGCACCCGCGCTCGTTCACGTCCGGTCAGTACGTTGAGCGACAGCTCAGGGGCCAGCTCGATACATTCCGCACAGCTCGGATCAGGCATAGTCGTCTCGCGATGCTGGAAGCGCGGTATGAAGTTTGATGAGTCCAGCTCGAATGCGGTACTTCGCGGTGCCCAGCGGAATGTGTTCCGTCTCGGCAATCTCCTGTGCGGTCATTGCGTGGATCGAAGCCATGATCACAGCCCTGGCCTGCTCTTGTGGTATTGCGGCCAGCATGGCTCGCAACTGCGCGGATTTCTCCTCGTCGAGTGTGTCCTGCTCAGGTGTCCGCGAGATTACCTGCAGGTAATCCTGGATGTCGTACGGATCTATCGGGGCGGAGCGTCGCATACGCACCGCATCGACGGCCAGGTTGTGGGTAATGCGGGTCAACCACGAACGGACCGAGCCCCGCCGGGCATCGTAGGTCGCGGCATGTCGCCAGGCGTGCTCGAATGCCTGCTGCGCGACGTCCTCGGCCACCCCCTGGTCCCCCACAACCCGGTAGGCGACACCGAAGACGGGCCGCTGGAACCGCCCGACGAATGCATGCGCGAGCTGGGCATCACCGGTGGCAAGACCGGCCAGCAGTACATCGTCGGGTATTCGCACGTTCGCGCTGTTGATCTCCGGTAGCCGACTCATCATCGAGGGATGGTCGGGCTGCCGGTTCAGATCGACGCGTAACTTCACGACTACTCCAGATTTGACCGTGAATGGGTCAGGCTGACCGGGAACTCGCGGTCAGCTCGTCGGAGGTCAGCACTTCCTCCCCGTAGAGCTCGTGCAGCCAGTTGCTCTGGTAAATGGTGTCGAGATAGCGCTCGCCCAGGTCCGGGGCGATGGCCACCGCCGTGAGGTCGTCCGCGCCGTGCTGGTCCAACCAGCTCATCGCGCCGCTGACCACGGTGCCGGTCGAGCCACCGAACAGGAAACCACGCCGGGCGAGCCGGTGGCAGGCCCTGATCGTGTCCGGTTCCTCCACTCGGATCACCTCGTCGACAAAGGACTCGTCGAGCATCGCCGGGCGCACGCTGGTACCGAGCCCCGGGATCATCCGCCGGCCCGGAGGACCGCCGAAGGTCACCGAGCCCACCGCGTCCACCGCGACGATCCGCACCGGCCGGGACCAATGCCGGAAGAAGCGCGCGCAGCCCATCAGCGTGCCGGTGGTACCCGCGCCCACGAACAGCACATCCAGCCGAGGAAATGCCGACGCGATCGCCGGCGCCGTTGTGTAGTAGTGGGCTTTCCAGTTGTTCGGATTCGTGTACTGGTTGAGCCACACATAACGCGAGTCGGAGCCGCACAGCGCCCGGACATAGTTGATCCGCGCGCCGAGGAACCCGCTGTTGGCGTCCGGCTCGGTGACCGTGTGCACCTGGCTGCCGAGCGCTTCCATCAAACGCCTGGTCGCGAGGTTGCAGCGCGGATCGGTCACGCACACGAACTGATATCCCTTGCTCGCCGCAATGACGCTCAAGGCCACGCCCAGGTTTCCCGAGGAGGACTCGACCAGGATCGCCCCGGGCGTCAACACACCGGTCCGCTCCGCGGCGTTCACCATTGCCATGGCAGCCTTGAGCTTGATCGAGCCGGCGAAGTTGAATCCCTCGCACTTGAGGAAGAGGGATCGGCCGAAGACGGACTCCAGATCAACGTAGAGCTCGTCCTCATTGAATTCCAGCGGACTGGATATCACGGACACGTTGATCCTCTCGGGTGCGACAGGCGCCGCTCAGCCATAGCGACGAAGGTCATGGAAGAAGTCCTCGATGGTGTGGAGCTGGCCGGACTGGGCCACCTGGTCGTAGACGTACTTGCCGACAGCGAGGTCGAGCACTCCCAGGCCGAACGGTGAGAACACCACCGGCCGGTCGTTCGGGATGTCGACCCGCCCGGCCATCACGTCGTCCAACGTGCCGGCCAGGAAATCGCGGTTGCCGGTCTGCTGCTCGGCCAGATGCGGTGAGGTGTTGGCTTTGAGGCAGTGTTCGACGTCGTCGACGATGTTGGTGGAACCGAGCACGATGCCCGGTGCCAGGTCGCGCAGTGAAACGTGCAGTACCAGTGGGTTGTGCTCGAACCACGACAGGTCGTGGACGTGTGGCTCACCGGCAACCGTGGCGAAGACGATCAGGTCGCTCGAGCGGATGAGCTCCTCGGCGCTGTCGTGGACGCTGATCCGCGCCTCGGTACCGGCCCGCTGTTCGTGGCCGCGCAGGTACTCGGAGAAGTCGCCGGCGTGTTGCGCCGACAGGTCGTGCACCCCGATCTCGTCGAAAGTCCACCCGATACCGGCGAGAAAGGTGTGGATGTAGCGGGCGATGAGCCCCACGCCGAAGAACCCGACCCTGGTCGGGCGAGCGCGGCCCCGGCTGAGCCGGTCCGCCGCGAGAGCGGCCGAGGCGGCGGTCCGCGTCGCGCTGATGATCGAGCTCTCGAGGCAGGCGAACGGGTAGCCGGTCTCGTGGTCGTTCAGGATCAGCACGGCCGAGGCCCGGGGAATGCCGGCCGCCACGTTGTCCGGGAAGCTGGAGATCCACTTCAGGCCGTCCACCTGCGTCGCTCCGCCCAGCGAGGCGGGCAGCGCGATGATCCGGGAGGAGGGCCGGTCGGGGAAGCGCAGGAAGTACGACGGCGGGTTGACGGAGTCACCGGCACCGTGCACCCGGTAGGTGGCCTCGACCAGGTCGGTGATCTCCCGCTCCCGGCCGGTCAGCGCCCGGGCCACCTGGCCGCCGGACAGCACCGCGAACGGCGGCACCCGCGACGGCCCGCTCGCCACCGAATCGGACGAGGCCTCGGACGACGCCTCGGCGGCGCGACTGGTTGTGGTGGTCATCGGGTGGCCTCCGGGCTGTTGTCAGTGGCGTCGGGAGCGCAGTCGGCGAGATCCACCGGGTTGGCCATCCCGACCAGGACCTCGCGCTCGCCCTCGTAGGGCTCGCGGCTGTGCGCGGTCCGGATGTTGTCGACGAGCAGCAGGTCCCCGTCCTGCCAGGGCTCGCGGCGGGTGTGGGCCTGATACACCTCGTTGAGCAGCGCCACCACGTCCTCACCGATCGGCTCGCCATTTCCGAAGGAGGTGTTGAACGGCAGCCCTTCCGGCCCGTACATATCCACCAGGAACTCCCGCACCTCCTCGTCCAGGGTCCATTCGTTCAGGAATGCGACCTGGTTGAACCAGCACCGCGCCCCGCTCACCGGATGACGCACCACCGCGTGCCGCCGCTGCCGGGTTCGCAGGCCCCCGTCCTCCTGCCACTCCAACTCGATCGAGTTGGACCGGCAGTACGCCTCTACCGCCCCGGGATCCTCGGTGCCGAATGCCTCGGTCCACGACGCACCGATCTCGTCGTTGTAGTTCCGCGAGAGCAGCCAACCCTCCCGCTCGAACCGGGTGACCAGCTCCGAGGGCAGGGCCGCGAGCACCGAGGGCGCATCCGCCACCGCGGTCGCTCCACCCGCACCGGGCGCGGCCACACAGGCAAACAGCATCAACCCGGGGAACTGAGTCGTGTAACTCAGCTCGTGGTGCATGCACATCTGCTGGTTCGCCGGCCACTTGGTCGAGGAGTACACGCCGTCGGCGTAGGCGGTGCGCGGGGCGAACGGCTCACGCTCGGCCATCAGGCCGCCGCCGGCCAACCGCTGGAACACCGCGCCGACGTCGGTCCGCGCCAACCCCAGGCCGCGCACCAGTACCGAGCCATGGTCGGCGACCACATCGAGCAGTGCGTCGCGGTAGCCACTCGCCCAACCCTGGGCGTCGCCGCCCGGATCGGCCGCCAGGATCGGTGGCCCGCTGGCCGGCAGGTGCAGGTCGAGCAGCGGAGCAGAAAACGACATCTGATTCCCTTTCACGACGACGTAGCGATTCGGGACTTGTCGTCGAGCAGTCCGGCGAGATCGGTCAGGATGGGGTTGCGGGTGATATCGCTGAGCGACACCTCGCGGTTCAGCGCGATCGCGAGCTTCACCGCCGACAGTGAGGTGCCGCCTCGGGCGAAGAAGTCGTCCTGCCGCGTGATCTGCTCGGCCGGCACACCGAGCACCTTCGCGAAGGCCTCGACGAGCCTCCGCTCGGTCGGGGTCGCCGACCCGGCGGACGGGACAGGCCGGTCCAGGACCGGGTCGAGCTGACCGGCCAGCGCGGCGAGCGTCTTCTTGTCGATCTTGCCGTTCGGGGTCAACGGCAGGGACTCCGACCAGTGGAACACCGACGGCACCATGTACTCGGGCAGGGACCGGCCCAGCACGTCGCGCAGCTCGTCCACCTCGAGCGCCCGCTCTGCGGAGTAGTACGCGACCAGGTGCTTGCTCCGGTCGGCCCGTTCGGCGATCACCACCGCGCCGTCGCGCACCCCGGGGACACGCAGCAGGGTGTTCTCGATCTCGCCCAGCTCGATGCGGAAACCACGGATCTTGACCTGGCTGTCGCGGCGGCCGAGGAACTCGAGCTTGCCCGTCGGCAGCCAGCGGCCGAAGTCGCCGCTCCGGTAGAGCCGCTGGCCCGCTCGGTGCGGGTCGGTCAGGAACGCCCGTCGGGTGCGCTCGGGGTCGTTGACGTAGCCGCGGCCGACGCAGACCCCGGCGAAGACGATCTCCCCGGGCGCACCGAGCGGCACCGGCGACAGGTACTCGTCGACGACGTAGACGTTGGTGTTGATGATGGTCGAGCCGAGCGGTACCCGGTCGCCGTCCGGCACCCGGTCCATGACCTCGTGGTTGGTGTCGTCGGAGGTCTCGGTCAGCCCGTAGGCGTTGGCCAGCTTGATGCCGGGCTCGGTGGAGAACCACCGCTGGGTGAGCTCCTTCTTGAGCGCCTCACCGGTGACCGAGACGCACCGCAGGTCGGGCAGCTCCCTCGGGTACTTCTCGAGGTAGGACAGGACGACCTCGAGGTAGGAGGGCACGACCTGCACCACGTTGACCCGGCCGTCGATGATCTTGTCGACGAACCGGGCGACGTCCAGGATGGCCTCCTGCTCGACCAGCTGGGTCCGGCCGCCGACCAGCAGCGCCGCGACCAGCTGCCACAGCGAGATGTCGAAGCACTGCGGCGCGGTCTGGGCAATGACCTGGCCCTCGCCGACCCCGAGGTCGGTGATCTTGGCGTAGAGATGGTTGAGCATGCCGGCCTGCTCGCACATGGCGCCCTTGGGCTCGCCGGTCGAGCCCGAGGTGAAGTAGATGTAGGCGAGCTGGTCCGGGGTGACCTCGATGCCGAGATCGCCGCCCGCGTGGTCCTCGGTGTATGCGTCGGCGAGGAACAGCGACCGGGTGCCGGGCAGCGACTCGAGGGCCGGTGCCAGCGTGGTGGTGCTGCCCGCCTCGGTCAGCACGAGCTCACACCCGGCGCGGGACAGCGTGGTGGCAATCCGGTCGGACGGGAAGTGCGGCTCGATCGGCAGGTACGCGCCGCCGGCCTTGAAGATCGCGATGACCGCCGCCATCCAGTCCAGGTTGCGCTCGGTCACCACCGCGACGACGCCCTCGCGGCGCAGCCCCCGGGCCAGCAGCGCCCGGCCCAGCTGGTTGGCCCGCGCGTTCAGCTCCCGGTAGGTCCACTCGCGGTCCCCGTGCACCGCCGCCACCGCATCGGGGTGCCGCGCCACCCGGGCCTCGAACAGCTCGTGGAACCGGCGGTTCGGCAGCTCCTTGTGCGGCCCCGCCAACCCGACGAGCTGGAAGTGGAGCTCCTCGGCCGAGAGCAGGCTCTGGCGCTGAGGCTCGGCGTCCGGGTCGGCCGCGACCAGCTCGAGCGCGGCGCGGTGGTAGCCGGCGATCCTGGCGGCGGCTTCGGCGTCGAGCACCTCGCGCCGGTACCTCAGCCGCAGCGTCAGCTGCCCGTCGTGCCCCTCCGCCGCGCTCACCCGCAGCACCGTGTCCTCGGGGAGGTCGTCGGACCCGCCGGTCGGGTCGAACACCACCTCGAACGGCGCCTCGGCCAGCCCCAGCTCGCGCCGCAGGTCGTCCACCGGGAAGTGCTGGTACGGCAGCAGCTCCGACTCGACCCAGTGGGCCTCCTTGACCAAGGTCCGCCACGAGTCCGGCTCGGTGGTCAACCGGCAGGGCACC
>DATAZG010000229.1:0-2704 GCA_036272155.1 Pseudonocardia sp. | reverse complement strand
CCCGCGTCGCTGAAGGTGGGGTGCAGCCCCTGCTCGGCCAGGTGGTGGAAGACCAGGTTCACCACCGTCCACGGGTTGTAGCTCTCGTTCGACGGCAGTGGTTCCACCCGGCCGATGGTCGACCGGGCGGACCCCGAGCGGGGTCTCATCTTGCGACGCGACGCCGTGCCGTGCCGGAAGTGCGGGTGCTCACAGCGGCGGCTTCGACGTGACGCCCTCAGCTCCCGGTGCGATATAGGTGGAGTACGGAGTGGGTAACGGGAAAGCTGAACCCCGGGCGGCGGGCAGCGCCGGCACGGTCCCTGCCCACGAGACGACGACATGACGTAACGGGAAGGCTGGTTTCCGATGGGCTCCATTGTGGAAGCCGGCTACCACCTGCGCTGGCTCATCCCGGTGAACCACTGGTCGCCGCTGCTCGGGCTGCTCGGCATCGTGATCTGCGTGCTGCTGTGGCGCCCGCTGGTGGCGCTCACCCACTGGCGGCCGCTGCCCACGCTGCTCGCCCTGGTCTCCGGGGTGGCGGCGCTGACCCTGACCCTGGCGCCGAAGGGCTGGGAGGGCAACCACCGCACGCTGGCCGAGTGCGTGCCCACGGACTGGGCGCAGTTCGGCGAGCGCGCCAGCCATGTCGGCAGCGGGGTGGAGAGCTGGCTGAACATCGCGATGCTGGTGCCGCTCGGCTTCGGGCTGATGATGGCCACGCGGCGGGTCGTCTGGCCGAGCCTGTTCGTGTTCCTGCTGCCGGTGGCCATCGAGCTGACCCAGGTCGTCATCCCCGGCCGGGAGTGCTCGGTGTCGGACTGGGTGGCCAACGCGCTCGGCGGGCTGGTCGGCGTGGCGCTCGGCTGGCTGAGCCAGCGCTGGCTCCGCGCCCGCAAGGCCGCCCGCCTGCGCGCCGCGGCCGCCGCCGAGCCGAGTGGCCCGCCCCCGGCCGCCCCGCTCAGCCGGACGCCTTGACCAGCTCGTAGCGGGCCAGCGCCTCGACCCGCTCCACCGCGTGGTCCACGATCGGCGACGGGTAGCCGGCCGGCGGGCCACCGGGCAGCCGCCACGGCTGGTGCACCGCCCGGCCCGGTACGCCCCGCAGCTCCGGTACGTAGCGGCGCACGTAGTCGCCGTCCGGGTCGAACTTCTCCGCCTGGGTGACCGGGTTGAAGATCCGGAAGTAGGGCGCGGCGTCCGTGCCCGAGCCGGCCACCCACTGCCAACCGTGCTGGTTGGAGGCCAGGTCGCCGTCCACGAGGTGGCGCATGAAGTGCCGGGCACCTCGCCACCACGGCAGATGCAGGTCCTTGACCAGGAAGCTGGCCACGATCATCCGGACCCGGTTGTGCATCCAGCCCTCGGCGAGCAGCTGGCGCAGGCCGGCGTCCACCACCGGATACCCGGTCCGGCCGGCGCACCAGGCGGTGAACAGCCGGTCGGACTCCGCCCCGTCGTCCCAGGGCAGCACGTCGAACCGGCGGTCGGCGTTCTGCCGGGCGGTGTGCGGGCGGTGCCAGAGCACGTCGGCGTAGAACTCCCGCCAGGCCAGCTCGGCGCGGTAGGTGTCGCGGGCCGGCGCCGGCAGGTCCGCGCCCGCCGGCCCGGCGAGGTCGGCCAGATCGGACAGGTCCGCGAGCAGCGTGCGCGGGTGCAGGCAGCCGAACCGCAGGTACGCCGAGAGTCGGGAGGTGCCGGGGCGCGCCGGCTGGTCCCTGGCGCGGTGGTAATCGGCCAGTGGCCCGTCCCGGAACCCCGCCCAGGCCCGCAGCGCCGCCGCCTCACCCGGCTCCGGCAGTGCGCCGGCCACCTCGGCGGTCAGCTCGGGCGACAGGTCGGCGGTCAGCTCGGCCAGCAGGTCGTCGGCGGCGAAGGCCCCGGCCGACGCGGCGACCGGCGGCTCCAGCCAGTCCAGGCTGTCCGCCCCGCTCTCCGCCGGCGCGCGCCAACCGTGGGCCAGCCAGGCGCGCTGGAACGGGGTGAACACGCGATAGGGCTCACCGTCGGCCTTGCGCACCCGCCCCGGTGTGACCGCGTAGGGCGAGCCGGTGCACTCCAGCCGGGCGCCGTCGGCGGCCAGTGCGGCGGCCACTCGTTCGTCGCGGTCCCGGCCGTACGGCCCGGCGTCCGTGCTGGCGTGCACGGTCCGGGCGCCGACCTCGCGGGCCACCTCGGCCACCACCCGCGCCGGCTCACCCCGCCGGACCAGCAGCCGTCCGTCCAAGGCCTCGGACAGCGAGCGCAGGCAGCCGGCCAGGAACGCCAGCCGGGGCGCACCGGCCGGCCCGAGCAGCCGGTCGTCCAGCACGAACAGCGCGAGCGCGCGAGGTGCCGCGTCAGCGGCGGCGAGCACCGCGGGGTGGTCGGCCAGCCGCAGGTCCCGCCGGAACCACAGCACGGCGGTCTCGGCGGGCACCTGCGGGAGAGGCGTCAGCCCCGCTCGCCGATCGACTGGTACGACCGCTCCGGCGCGCCCGTGTACAGCTGGCGCGGGCGGCCGATCTTGGTCTGCGGGTCGTGCATCATCTCGCGCCAGTGGGCGATCCAGCCGGGCACCCGGCCGAGCGCGAACAGCACCGTGAAGAACTTCGTCGGGAAGCCCATCGCCCGGTAGATCAGGCCGGTGTAGAAGTCCACGTTCGGGTACAGCTTGCGCTCGATGAAGTAGTCGTCGGCGAGCGCGCGCTCCTCCAGGGCGAGGGCGATGTCCAGCAGCGGG
>DATAZG010000228.1:0-21900 GCA_036272155.1 Pseudonocardia sp. | reverse complement strand
TGCCCGCCCGGCGCAGCGTGAAGAGCATGTCGATCTCCCAGTGCTGCAGGCCACGCTGGGTGAAGAACGCGGCCAGCTCGCGCTCCAGCACGCGGTTCAGCCGCTGCACCCGCCCGACGATGGACATCGCCCACAGCTCGTCGGCGACGTCGGGCCGCTCGCGGCGCCACTGGTCGAGGATCGCGTCCACCGCGTCGGCCACGCCCGCTCCAAACATCTCAACGTTAAGAGACTTGACATCGAGCTACTTCGGGAGTTCTCTCAACGTTGAGATTATCAATGGGAGGGGTTCCAGTGCTGGTGGACACGACGAACGACACACGATCGGCCCGGGCAACCGCCGCCGGGCGGCCCGGGGACGTGCTGCTGACCGCACTCGGCCCGGCCATCTGGGGCTCGACGTACCTGGTGACCACCGCGCTGCTGCCGCCCGACCGGCCGCTGCTGGCCGGGCTGCTGCGGGCCCTGCCGGCCGGCCTGCTGCTGCTCGCGGTGACCCGCCGGCTGCCCCGGGGAAGCTGGTGGTGGCGCTCGGCGGCGCTCGGCATGCTCAACTTCGGGGCGTTCTTCCCACTGCTGTTCTTCGCGGCCTACCGGCTGCCCGGCGGCGTTGCGGCCACGGTGAGCGCGGTCCAGCCGCTGGTTGTGGCGGGGCTGTCGGTGCTGGTACTGCGCGTGCGGGTGTCCTCGGCGCAGCTGCTGGCGGCGCTGGCCGGTGTGCTCGGGGTGGCGTTGCTCACGCTCACCGCGGCGGCCCGGCTGGACGCGTCCGGTGTGCTGGCCATGGTCCTCGGCACCTCACTGATGGCGACGGCGATCGTGCTGGCCAAGCGGTGGGGCAGCCCGGAGCCTCCGCTGGTGACGGCGGCCTGGCAGATGACCTGCGGCGGGCTCTTCCTGCTGCCGCTGACCTTCGCCGTGGAGGGCCTGCCGGCGTCCGTCAGCGCGGTCAACGTGCTGGGCTACGGCTACCTCGCGGTGATCGGCGGTGTGCTCAGCTACGCGCTGTGGTTCCGGGGCATCGGCCGCCTGCCGGCGACCTCGGTGTCCCTGCTCACGCTGAGCAGTCCGGTGGTGGCGACGCTGCTCGGCTTCCTGGAGCTCGGCCAGAGCCTGACCGGGTGGCAGCTGCTCGGTTTCGCGGTGGCACTCGGCGCCCTGGTTGCCGGTCAGCGCGGCGTTCGGGTGAAAGTGACACCGCGGCGGGCCTGAGGCTCAAGAGCGCAGGTCAGAGGTGCAGCAGCATCCGCACGTTGCCGAGGGTGTTCGGGCGGACGTAGGCCAGGTCCAGGAACTCGGCCACACCGGCGTCGTAGGACCGGCGCATCTGCTCGTAGATCTCCGGCGCGACCGGGGTGCCGTCGATCTCGGCGAAGCCGTGCCGGCCGAAGAACTCCTTCTCGAATGTGAGCACGAACACACGGTGCACGTCGATCTCCCGGGCGGTCCGCAGCAGGGCCTCGACCAGCACGTGGCCGATGCCGTGGCCGACCGAGGCGGGGTCCACCGCGATCGTGCGGATCTCGGCCAGGTCCTGCCAGAGCACGTGCAGCGCGCCGCAGCCGATCACCTCGCCGTCCCGTTCGACGACCCAGAACTCCTGGACGTCCTCATACAGGGTGATCAGGTCCTTGGCCAGCAGTACGCGGCCCGCGTACTTGTCGACCAGCAACTTGATACCGACTACATCACCGGTGCGGGCGCGCCGCGCGACCAAGGCCGTCACGTCAGGTCAGCTTAGATCAAACGCCCCCGATACCCTGGGGGTGTGCCATCAGGAAGAACAGTGCCGAGCGGACCAGCCATGCCCCGCGCGGCCCTGGTGACCCTGGGTTGCGCGCGCAATGACTTGGACTCCGAGGAGCTGGCCGGTCGGCTCTCCGTGCAGGGCTGGTCGCTGGTCGACGCGGACTCCGAGGGTGACCAGGCGCCGGACGTGATCGTGGTCAACACCTGCGGGTTTGTCGAGCAGGCCAAGAAGGACTCCATCGATACCGTGCTGGCCGCCTCGGACACGGCGGCGGCCACCGGGGCCAAGGTGGTCGCCGTCGGCTGCCTTGCCGAGCGGTACGGCGCCGAGCTGGCCGCCGGGCTGCCCGAGGCCGACGCGGTGCTCGGTTTCGACCACTACGCCACGCTGGGCGACCGGTTGACCGACGTGGTCGCCGGGCGGCTGGTCGAGTCGCACAAGCCGGTGGACCGGCGCACCCTGCTGCCGATCAGCCCGGTGCAGCGGCCCTCGGTGGCCACCGAGATCGCGGTGCCCGGCCACGGCTGGGTGCCGGATGTGACACGCCGCCGCCTGGACGACCGCCCGGTGGCCCCGCTCAAGCTGGCCTCCGGCTGTGACCGGCGGTGCGCGTTCTGCGCCATCCCGTCCTTCCGGGGCGCGTTCGTGTCCCGCCCGGCGGCGGAGATCCTCGGCGAGGCCGCCTGGCTGTCCGGGGAGGGCGTGCGGGAGCTCATGCTGGTCAGCGAGAACTCCACCTCCTACGGCAAGGACCTCGGCGACCTGCGCTCGCTGGAGAAGCTGCTGCCCCAGCTGGCCGCCATCGAGGGCATCCTCAGGGTGCGGGTCAGCTACCTGCAGCCGGCCGAGACCAGGCCCGGCCTGGTCGAGGTGATCGCCGGCACCGAAGGCGTCGCGCCCTACTTCGACCTGTCGTTCCAGCACGCCAGCGAGTCGGTGCTGCGCCGGATGCGCCGCTTCGGCTCGGTGGACGCGTTCCTGGAGCTGTGCCAGCGGATCCGCAAGCTGGCCCCGGAGGCCGGCATCCGCAGCAACGTGATCGTCGGCTTCCCGGGTGAGACCGAGGCCGACCTGGAGGACCTGGAGCGCTTCCTCACCGAGGCCCGGCTCGACGCGGTCGGCGTGTTCGGCTACTCCGACGAGGACGGCACCGAGGCCGCCGACTACCCGGACAAGGTGCCGGCCGCCGAGGTCGCCGAGCGCGTGGCCCGGGTGTCCTCCCTGGCCGACGAGCTGACCAACCAGCGCGCCGAGGACCGGATCGGTACCCGGGTGAGCGTGCTGGTCGAGGAGCTCGGCGACCCGGACGCGGTCGAGGCCGACGGGGTCGAGGGCGGCGAGCCGGTAGGGGTGGGCCGCGCCGCGCACCAGGCCCCGGACGTGGACGGCGAGTGTGTGCTGACCGGTGGCGGCTGGACGCCGGGTGAGCTCGCGGACGCCGTCGTCCTGGATTCCGAGGGTGTTGACCTGGTGGTGGCGCGCGCGGGGCGGCAATGAGCGCCGACTCCGACCCCGCCCCGCCGCCACCGCCGCCGGCGCACGCAGCACCGTCGGTCGAGCTGTCCGCGCCGGCCGCCGCACCGACCCCGTCGGTCGCGAAGTCCGCGCTGGAGCCCGCCCCGCCCGTGGTCGAGCCAGCTCTGCCGGGGCCCGCTCCGGCCGTGCCGACCTCGCTGTCCGCCGTGGTCGGCGCGCCCGGCGGCTCGCCCGTCGAGCCCGCGCTGCTCAACCTGGCCAACCTGCTGACCCTGTTACGGCTGGCCCTGGTGCCCGTGTTCGTCGCGTTCCTGCTGGCCGAGGACGGCCACCGGACCGGCTGGCGGCTGGCCGCGACCGGGGTCTTCGCGGTGGCCGCGCTGACCGACCGGTTCGACGGCGAGATCGCCCGGCGCCGGGGCCTGGTCACCAGGTTCGGCACGATCGCCGACCCGATCGCGGACAAGGCGCTCATCGGGGCGGCGCTGCTGGGGCTGAGCGCGCTCGGCGAGTTGTCCTGGTGGGTGACGCTCGTCATCGCGGTGCGCGAGCTGGGGGTCACCGCGCTGCGCTTCTGGGTGCTGCGCCACGGGGTGATCGCGGCCTCGCGCGGCGGCAAGCTGAAGACGCTGGTGCAGAGCCTGGCGATCGGTCTATACCTGCTGCCGTTGGCGGCCTGGGCGCCGAATCCGCTGGTAGACTGGGTGCGTTGGTGGTTGATGGGGCTCGCTGTCGCGCTCACCGTGGTCACCGGCGCCGACTACGTGTTGCGTGCGCTGCGGCTGCGGGCACGCGGTCTGGCGGCGGCGCGCACGGTGACGAGAGCGGGCTGAGCCAGCCACCACCGAGGTGTCCGGTTACCCCATGTGGTCATACGTTCGCCGTGGGCGGACAGGCCGGGAGGGTCGTGGCCGTCCATCCGGCGCAGGAATCGGTAACGTGAGAGCACCACAACATGAACCCATGAAGCGGAGCTCGCCGATGCGGGCAAGGGAGGTTTGGCCGATGACCCTGCTACTGCGAGAGGCCATCGGCGGGAGCCTGCGCCGGGCCCGCACGACCCGCCGTCGCACCCTGCGAGAGGTGTCGCACCAGGCCCGGGTGAGCCTGGGCTACCTGTCGGAGGTCGAACGGGGTCGCAAGGAGGCGTCCAGCGAGCTGTTGGCCGCGATCTGCGACGCGCTGGAGTTCCCGCTGCCGGAGCTGCTGACTGAGGTCGCGGACGCGATGCGCCCGGCGCCCGCGATGCAGCCGCTGGTGCCGATCGGTACCCGACACACCGACCTGCGCCGGGCCACCGCCGTGCCGCAGGGGGTCAGCGCGGGCACGCCGGCGTCGCCGCTGGTCAGCGTGGCGGCCTGAGTTCTGGAACGTTTTGGCGCACAAGTTCGTTGATCATGGCGGTAGGCCGGGCGGCCTGCCGCCATGATCTCGTTTGGGCCGTTTCGACTCAGGGGTCCCCGGAGCGCACCGGTCAGGGTGAACCCCGATATCGTGCAAGTCTGGTGGTCGCGGAGCGTCGCTCCTGCCACCATGGATCTCGGGGGCGCGGGCGGTCCGCGTCGTGGCATCGGGTCAAGGAACAGGCAGGCGCAGGAGATGGCGAACGGGTTCGCAAAAGCCTGGAAGTACCTCGGAGCGTTGTTCTCGTCGAAGGTTGACGAGTACGCCGACCCCAAGGTGCAGATCCAGCAGGCCATCGAGGACGCCCAGCGGCAGCACCAGGCGCTCTCCCAGCAGGCCGCCGCCGTGATCGGCAACCAGCGCCAGCTGGAGATGAAGCTCAACCGCCAGCTCGGCGAGATCGAGAAGTACCAGTCCTCGGCCCGCCAGGCGCTGGTGCTGGCCGACCAGGCCCGGGGCCAGGGCAATGTGCAGAAGGCCCAGCAGTACGAGCAGTCCGCGCAGGCGTTCGCCACGCAACTGGTCACCGCCGAGCAGTCCGTCGAGGACCTGAAGACGCTGCACGACCAGTCGCTCGGCGCCGCTGAGCAGGCCAAGAAGTCCGTTGAGCGCAACTCCATGGTGCTGCAGCAGAAGATCGCCGAGCGCACCAAGCTGCTGAGCCAGCTGGAGCAGGCGAAGATGCAGGAGCAGGCCGCCAAGTCCCTGCAGCAGATGAGTGAGATCGCCGCTCCGGGCAACACGCCGTCCCTGGACGAGGTGCGCGACAAGATCGAGAAGCGGTACGCGACCGCGCTGGGTTCCGCCGAGCTGGCGCAGAACTCGGTACAGGGCCGGATGCTCGAGGTTGAGCAGGCCACCGTGGACATGGCGGGTGCCTCCCGGCTCGAGCAGATCCGCGCCTCGCTCGGCGGTGGTGGGGGAGCCGGCCAGCTCGGTGCCGGCGCGCAGCAGCAGCTCGGGGCGAGCGCCCCCCGGCAGGTCACGTCGGGCAACTCGGCCGGCCAGGAGCAGGCCGCCCAGCAGACCCAGCAGCAGCCCAACCAAGGCTGACCCCACCGGGTCGCCCCCAATCCCGAGACGCCCGTACCGCCGCCCCGGCGCTACGGGCGTCTCGCGTCTCCGGCCGAGCCGAGCGGGGGCGCACGGGGCGTGAGAGGGCTGCACACGGCTCCGCGGGGCCGCACACAGGTCGCAACCTGTGTGCGGTGTCCACACGCGCTGTGCGAGGCCTGAGGGGCGCGGCGGCTCCTGGCGGCCCGGTCAGGGCCGAGGCGGGTGCGGGCCGGGTTGGCAGCGCGGGCAGTAGTAGGCGGTCCGGGCGTACACGCCGTCGCCCTGCTCGCCGGTCCGGATCCGGGTGCCGCAGCGGCGGCACGGCTGGCCGGCCCGCTGGTAGACCCAGTGCTGGCGGCCCCGGCCCAGCTCACCGGTGGTGGACTGCTCCGGCCGGTCGGCGTTGCGCAGCAGCAGCGTGTGCGCCAGCGTGACCACGCGCCCCGGGTCGGCGAGCGCGCTCACCGGCGACCACGGCGACACACCGAGCAGGAAACACGCCTCGGCGCGGTACAGGTTGCCCACGCCGGCCATGACCCGCTGGTCGAGCAGCGCCAGGCCGACCTCGGTGGTGGGGTCCGCGGTCAGCCGCCGCACCGCCTCGGTGTGCAGCGACGCCGACCAGTCCGGGGCCAGCAGGTCCGGCCCCAGGTGCCCGACGAGGCGCCGCTCGTCGTCGGTGGCCAGCAGCTCCAGGTCGTGCAGCCGGAAGCCGACCGCCACCCGCTCCTCGGTCGCCAGCACCGCCCGCACGTCGTGCGCGGCGCCCCGCCAGCGGTCGGTCGGCCGGTACAGGTGCCAGCTGCCGTCCATCCGCAGGTGGCTGTGCAGGCTCAGGCCCGCGTCGAAACGAGTGAAAAGGTGTTTCCCGACACTACGCACCGCGAGCACTGTCCGACCCGATAGATCATGTGTTATCCAGCGCGGATGCCGAAGCTCCCCTCGGCGCAGCCGATGCCCGGTCAGCGCCGCGTTGAGCCGGCGCGCGGTGAGATACACGGTGTCGCCCTCGGGCATGGTGCACGATCGTGCCAGCGGCATGAGGGGAGTGCAGATGGTACGGCCGGTAGCCGGGTTCGATCGGCTCGGTGAGGAGAACGCATTCGCGGTGTTGGCACGGGCTGCCGAGCTGACCGCGCAGGGTCATGATGTGATCAACTTGGGCATCGGTCAGCCGGATTTCCGCACCCCGGACCACATCGTCGAGGCCGCGGTGCGCGCACTGCGGGACGGCAGACACGGGTACACCGACGCCACCGGCATCCCGGAGCTGCGCGAGGCGGTAGCGGCGCACGTCGCGGCCGCCACCGGGGTCACCGTGCCGGCCGACCGCGTGATGATCATGCCGGGCGGCAAGGTGACCATGTTCGCCGCGATCTTGATGTTCGGCGAGCCCGGGGTGGACATCCTCTACCCCGACCCGGGCTTCCCGATCTACAAGTCGATGATCGAGTTCACCGGGGCGCGGGCGATCCCGGTGCCGATCCGCGAGGAGAACAACTTCGCGTTCTCGGCCGAGGAGCTGCTGTCCCTGATCACGCCGAGGACGAGGCTGGTGATCCTGAACTCGCCGGCCAACCCGACCGCGGGGGTGACCCCGCGCGGCGAGATCAACCGGCTGGTGGCGGGCCTGCTGGAGCACCCGTACGCGGCGGTGCTGTCCGACGAGATCTACGACCGGATGCTCTACGACGGCGCCGAGCACGTCTCGCTGCTCAGCTTCCCGGAGATCCGCAACCGGGTGATCCTGCTCAACGGCTGGTCGAAGACCTACGCGATGACCGGCTGGCGGTTGGGCTGGTCGATCTGGCCGACCGCGCTCGTCGACCGGGTGCGCAAGCTTGCGGTCAACGCCTGGAGCTGCGTGAACGCGCCGACCCAGTACGCCGGGATCGCCGCGCTGGAGGGCCCGCAGGACGCCGTGACCCGGATGGTCGAGGAGTTCGACCGGCGCCGCCGCGTCACCGTGGATCTGCTCAACGGCCTGCCCGGGGTGTCCTGCCTGCTGCCGACCGGGGCGTTCTACACGTTCCCCAACATCTCCGGGACCGGCTGGTCGGCCAAGCCGCTGGCCTCGGCGCTGTTGGAACGGGCCGGCGTGGCGCTGATCGGCGGCCCGGACTTCGGCGAGCTGGGGGAGGGCTACCTGCGCGTCTCGTACGCCAACTCGGAGGAGAACATCCGCCGCGGGCTCGGCCGGGTCGGCGAGTTCCTCACCGAGCACCGGGCGGCCGCGCACTGAGCCCGCCCCGGCGCTGCCCGAGCCGGAGGGGCAGCGCCGGGGTGGTGCCGTCAGCCGGTACCGGCCGGGGACTTGGCGCGCAGCGCGTCCAAGGCCTGGCGCAGGTAGCCACGGAAGACCGGGTAGTTCTCGCTCATCGGGAAGTGGCCGATCTCCTTCATCTCGATGAACGTGGCGTTCTTGATCGACCCCGCGGTCCGCCGGCCGTCCGCCGGCGTGGTCAGGTAGTCGTACTCGCCGGTCATCATGACCACCGGGCAGCGGTCGCCGTCGATCTCGCCCAGCTTGCCGCGCAGGTCGTGGTCGACCGAGTAGAAATGCAGGTCGCCCTTGAACGCCTCGGAGCCCTGCGTGTAGTAGAACCAGGTCTTCCAGCGGTCGGCGTCCGGGGACTGCGGGGCCATCAGGTCCCACACCCCACTGCCGCAGACCTGCGCCGCGTTGGCGTGCGGGTGCTGCCACCAGTCCAGGTAGAAGCCGGGTGAGTAGTCAGCGCCCTCCACCGGGATCACGCCGCCGAACCGCTCCGGGAACCGGTGGGCCAGCTGCAGCGCCACGTTGCCGCCGAACGAGGACCCCATGAAGATCGGGTCCTCGAGTTCCAGGGCGTCACACAGCGCGACGATGAACTTGGCGTAGTGGTCGGCGGTGAGCTTGTACTCCTCGGTCCACCACTGGGTGTTCTCCGGCGGGTCGGACTTGCCGTGCCGGGGCAGGTCATAGGCGATCACCCGGTAGTTCTGGGTGATCTCGGTGTCCTCCAGCAGGCCCCGCCACTGGTGGTTGTGGCAGCCCGCGGTGTGCTGGCAGACCAGCGGCTGCCCGGTGCCGTTCTCCAGGTAGAAGACCTTGTACTCGAGGCCGTCCACCTCGACGTGCACGTAGTGGCCGGTGACCGGCGAAATCTTCGACATGATCGTTCGTCCTCGCTCTCGGGGTCAGACCGGTACGCCGACGCTGCGCAGCAGCTCGATCTGGCGGGTCAGGCAGCGCAGGTTCTGCATCAGCACGAGCACGTCGCCCTCGAGCTTCATGTCCCGCTGGAAGCTGGCCGCCCAGATGCCGTGGTACATCGGAGCGGGCGTCGGCACGCCGAAGTTGCGCCAGGTGTCGGCGCTGGCCCGGATCGCGAACTGGTACGGCACGTCCAGCGGGCCCGGGTCGAGGGTGAGCGCGGCGACCTTGCCCGACACCATGCGCACCACGACGGTGTGCTCGGCCATGTCGAGCAGGTACGAGCAGGTGAAGTACTTGCCGTGCGCCTGGATCTCCGGGTCGGTGTCGCTCGCGTCGGTGAACGCGGCGCCCCAGTCGGCGGCGGTGCGCGCCGCGCTGGTCACTGTCATCAGGTAGCTCCTCGTTGAGGCTTCGGTGTGCGGCGGGAGCCGAGCCGTGGCGGGCTCGGTCGGACCTCCGCCATCTGACCGGCCCGGTCCGGTCGGGGTCCAATACCTGTTGGCCACTGATTGATAGGCAACAGACATTGGTCCGCTCCGGACGTTGCGCAATAGGATCGGCGGGTGCCGCCGACGCTGGACCTGCGCGTGATGCGCTACTTCGTCGCGGTGGCCGAGGAGCTGCACTTCGGCCGGGCGGCCGCCCGGCTGCACATCGCGCAGCCGTCACTCAGCGTGCAGATCCGCAAGCTGGAGCACAGCCTTGGCACGGCGCTGTTGCTGCGCACCAGCCGGCACGTCGAGCTGACCGCGGCCGGCGCGGTGCTGCTGGACGAGGCCCGCCGGCTGCTCGCCGGCGCCGAGCGGGCGGCGGAGCGGACCCGGGAGGCCGGCCGGGGCACCCGGGGCGGCCTGATCGTGGGTTTCCAGGCCAACGCCGCCGCCGAGCTCACCCCGAAGATCCTCGCCTCGTTCCAGGCCCGCTACCCGCACGTCCAGGTGGAGATGCGGGCGCACGACTTCCGCGACCCGTACGTCGGCCTCGGCAACGGCGAGGTCGACGTCGCCTTCGTCCGGCCGCCGCTGCTCATGCAGGACTGGCTGGCGCTCGAGACGCTGTTCACCGAGTCGCGGATGCTGGTGGTGTCCCGCGACTCGTCGGTGGCCGCCCACGCCGAGGTGACCGTCGAGCAGTTGGTGGACGAGCCGTTCGTGGCCCGCCGGGCGCCGGAGCACTGGCGCGACTTCTGGCTGGCCACCGACTCGCGGGACGGCCACCCGGTGCGTCTCGGGGCGGAGGTCGGCGGCGTCGACGAGTGCTTCGAGGCGATCCTGGCCGGCCGGGGCATGGCGTTCACCCAGGCCTCGACGCGGCGGTTCTACGACCGGCCCGGCCTGGCTTTCATTCCGGTGCCGGGGCTGCGCGGCTCCGCGCTGTCCATCGCCTGGCGCCGTGACATGAACTCGGCCCTGGTCCGCGACTTCGTCCGGACGGCCCGCGAGCTGGCCGTGCTCGACCTCGTGCCGGAGTGCCTGGCCCGGGAGCCGGCTCGGGCGCTGGCTCCGGTGGCGGTGTCGGGCTCGCGGGGGTAGCGGGGGATCAGCTGATCAGGCGGCGGCACCCGGTAGCTCAGGGTGCGATGAGCCGCAGCGTCGGGAAGTACGTGCGGTAGCGCGCCGCGTCCCGGGTGAGCAGCCGCAGGCCGAGTACGGCGGCGTGCGCGCCGATGAAGAAGTCGGGCAGGGTCGAACCTCGGGTGCCGCCCCTGGCCCGGTAGGTGCGGTGGGCCCGAGCGGCCAGGAACGCGGCGGCCCACGGCAGGTTGGCCCGGACGAAGCGGTCCCCCGTGAGTGCGGCGTCCAGGCCCTCGATGGTCGAGAAGCCCAGCGACACCTCGCTGTAGACGATCTGGTTGATCAGCACCGGGCCCCGTTCCAGTGCGGCGGCCAGGTGCTCACCGGACCAGGCGGCCCAGGTGGCGTCGTTGGTGAACAGGTCGAGCAGCACGTTCGAGTCGACCAGGGTGGCCTCGGCGCTCTCACTCACCTCTGGTCAGAGCCATGATCTCGTCGGTGCTGAGTGCCACGTCGCCCTTCCCGAGCAGGGCCGCGACCACCCGGTGTCCCCGGCCGCGCGGGCCGCCGACCGGGACGATGCGGGCGACCCCGTCGTCCTCCACGACGATGTCCACCTCGTCGCCCGGCTCGAGCCCGAGGGCCCGGCGGACCTGCTGGGGGATCGTGATCTGCCCCTTGCTCGTGATGCGCACCTGGTAAGAATAGCATCGATATTACTCTTACTCGGGCGAAATAGCTGGTCAGGCGCGTAGGCGTAGGCCCTTGGGGGTAGCCCGGAAGCCGGCTTCGGTGAGCACCTCGGCCAGGTGGCTGCCCAGCGAACCGACCCCGTCGGCCCGCTCGACGGCGAGCGAGCCGAGCCAGCCCTCCCGCACCGCGCCGGCGAGCGCATGCGCCGCCGCCCGCAGTTCCCCCTCGCCGTCGGTGAAGCTGAGCAGCGACCGGCCGCCGCGCTCCACGTACAGCACCGGGACGCCGTCCACCAGCACGACCAGAGCGCCCGCCTTGCGCCCCGGCCGGTGCCCGGCGTCGCCGGTGGTGGCCGGCCAGGACAGCGCGGCACCCCAGGGCTGGGCCGGGTCGGCGGCCGCGAGCACCACGGCCGACGGGTCGCCGGGACCCTCCGCCGCGCGGCCGAACGCGCGCAGCTGGTCGATCGCGCCCGGTACCGCGAACTGCGAGGCGCCGAGCCCCTCCACCACGTAGCCGCGCCGGCACCGCCCGGACTCCTCCATTGCCCGCAGCACCCGGTAGATCCCGGCGAACCCGCCGACCACCCGCTCGGTGCCCAGCGCGCCCCTGGTCAGCACCCCGTGCCGTTCCAGGAACGCCTCGGCGCGCGCGTGCGCCCTGCGGGTGCCCTCGGCCTCGCGCGGCACGGCCAGCGACCAGCGGCCGCCCACCGTGGGCGGCCCGGAGCGCGACGGCATCGCCGGGCGGCCGGCGCGCAGCCGCGCGTAGCGCCCGCGCGGGGCGGACTGGCGCGGCCGGTGCGCGGCGCCCTTGCCAGCGGTCAGCGCGCGCACCGGGCCGAGCGTGTCGTTGCTCAGCAGCCCGGCCCATACCAGCTCCCACATGGCGCTGACCAGCGTGGCGTCGTCCGGCACCGGCTCACCGCCGGCCACCAGCGCGGCGCCGACGGCATCGGCGAGCTGCCGGAAGAACAGCGCGCCGCCCAGCCCCGCCGCGGGGTCGCCACCCCCGGCCAGGGCGGTCAGTACCGCGGTGTGCACCGGGCCGGCCGGCGGATCGGGCTCCACATCGGGCAGCAGCAGGTCGGCCACGTCGGTGGGGGCCAGCGCCAGCCAGCCATCCGCGCCGGCCAGCGGTCCGCAACCCGTCCAGGTCACCTCGCCGGCGGCCGTCAGCTCGTCCAGCAACGCCGGGCTGTAGCCGGGCAGCCGGGCCGGCAGGACCAGCGACTCCAGCGCGCTGGCCGGGATCGGCGCGCCGGCCAGCTGCTCGACCACCGACAGCACGTCCTCCGCACCGGGGGCCCGCCGGATCCGCGCCCCGATACCGTGCCAGGACGGCAGGAACCGGCCGAGCGCGGCGGGCTCCACCGGCTCCACCTCGGCGCGCAGCCGGGCCAGCGAGGCGCGGCGCAGCCGGCGCAGTACCTCGGCGTCGCAGTACTCGACCCCGGCGCCGCCGTGCAGCTCGCGGACCGGCCGCAGCTCGCCCCGGACCAGCCGCCCGGTGCCGACCAGCCGGTCCAGCACGCCGCGCACCACCGCCACGCCGAGGCCGAACCGCTCGGCCGCCTCACCCGCTTCGAACGGGATGTGCGTGCGCGCGTAGCGGATCAGCAGCTCGCCCAGTGGATCGGCGACCGGCTCCGTGAACACCTCCGGCACGCCGACCGGCAGAGGTGCGCCCAGCGCATCGCGCACCCGGCCGGAGTCCTCGATGGCCAGCCAGCGCCGCTCGCCGGCGACCCGCACCTGGATCACCCGCCGGGCGGCCTCCAGCTCGGCCAGCCACTCGGAGTGCACGCCGCGCGCGGCGGCCTCCTCGGTCGACAGGTCACCGAGGAAACGCAGCAGGTCAGCGGCCCCCTCGGCGTCGCGGGCGTGCCGCTCCGGGGCGAGCCGCTGCAGCGCCGCCTCCACCTCGGTGAGCACCTCGGGGTCGAGCAGCTCGCGCATCGCCTCGGACCCGAGCAGCTCGGCCAGCAGCGTGGAGTCCAGGGACAGGGCGGCGGCGCGCCGTTCGGCCAGCGGCGCGTCCAGCTCATAGAGGAACATGCCGACGTACCCGAACAGCAGACTGCGGGCGAACGGCGAGGGCGACGGTGTGGTCACCTCGACCACGTGCACCTTGCGGTTGGCCACGTCGCTCATCAGCTCGCGCAGGCCGGGCAGGTCGTAGACGTCCTGCACACACTCCCGCATCGCCTCCAGCGACACCGGGAACTGCTCGTACTTGCTGGCCACCGTCAGCAGCTGGGCCGAGCGCTGGCGTTGCTGCCAGAGCGGCGTGCGCCGGCGTGGGTCGCGCCGGGGCAGCAGCAGGGAGCGGGCCGCGCACTCCCGGAACCGGGCCGCGAACAGCGCCGAGCCGCCCAGCTCGGCGACCACTATCCGCTCCACCTCGTCGGGCTCGAGCAGCACGTCGTCGGCCGACGGCAGGATCTCGGCGCCCGAGTCGTCCAGCGCGTCGGGCAGCCGCAGCACAATGCCGTCGTCGGCGCTGGCGGCACTGACCTCCACCCCGCGCCGCTCCCGTAGCCGGGCCGCGATGGCCAGCGCCCACGGCCCGTTGACCTGCGCACCGAAGGGGGAGTGCACCACCATCCGCCAGTCGCCGAGCTCGTCCCGGAACCGCTCGACCAGCACCGTCCGGTCGCTCGGCACGTGCTTGGTGGCCTGGCGCTGCTCGGCCAGGTAGCTGACCAGGTTGTCGGTGGCCCACTCGTCCAGGCCGGCCTCGGTGGCCCTGGCGCGCGCCGCCTCGGTGCCCAGCGCGGACATCTCCCGGACGAAGGCGCCGACGGCCCGCCCCAGCTCCAGCGGCCGGCCGATCGCGTCGCCCTTCCAGAACGGCATCCGGGCCGGCTGGCCGGGCGCCGGTGTGACGATCACCCGGTCGTGCGTGATGTCCTCCACCCGCCAGGACGACGTGCCCAGCAGGAACGTGTCGCCGACGCGCGACTCGTAGACCATCTCCTCGTCCAGCTCGCCGACCCGGGAGCCGGCACCGTCCGCCCCGCCCGGCGTCATCACGGTGAACAGTCCCCGGTCAGGAATGGTGCCGCCGGAGGTGACCGCCAGCCGCTGCGCGCCGGGCCGGCCGCGCAGCTCGTCGGTCACCCGGTCCCAGGTGATGCGGGCGCGCAGCTCGCCGAAGTCCTCGCTGGGGTAGCGGCCGGCCAGCATGTCCAGCGTGGCGTACAGGGCCGAGTCGGGCAGGGCCGCGAACGGCGCCGCCCGGCGCACCACGGCGGCCAGCTCGTCGACCCGCCACGGCTCCATCGACACTATCGCCACGATCTGCTGGGCCAGCACGTCCAGCGGGTTGCGCGGGTAGCGCAGCGACTCGATCGAACCCGACGCCATCCGCTCCGCGACCACCGCGCAGGACACCAGGTCGCCCCGGAACTTCGGGAACACCACGCCGCGCGAGATCGCCCCCACCTGGTGCCCGGCCCGGCCCACCCGCTGCAGCCCGGATGCCACGCTCGGCGGCGCCTCCACCTGCACCACCAGGTCGACCGCGCCCATGTCGATGCCCAGCTCCAGGCTGGACGTGGCCACCACACAGGGCAGCTGGCCGGCCTTGAGCTCCTCCTCCACGGCGGTGCGCTGCTCGCGGGACATCGAGCCGTGGTGGGCCTTGGCCACCACCGCCTCGGCGCCGGTGCTCAGCCCGGACTGGCCGACCGCCTCGGCCGGGAACCGGTCGCCCGGTCGGAGCTCGCCGCTGCTCTCGGTGCCGCTGCTCTCGGTGCCGATGCTCGTTCCGCTGGCGCTGCTCTCGGTGCCGATGCTCGTTCCGCTGGCGCTGCTCTCGGTGGCCAGCTCATTGAGCTTGGACGTGAGCCGCTCGGCCAGCCGCCGTGAGTTCGCGAACACGATCGTGGACCGGTGCGCCCGGACCAGCTCCAGCACCCGGCGCTCCACGGCCGGCCAGATCGACGGACGCTGCGCGCTGCCGGCGGCCGAGCCGATGATCTCCTCGTCCGTGCTGCCCGGGTCGGGCCGGACGTCCAGCGCCGCCAGGTCGGGCACCGGGACCTCGACCGTCACCTCGATCGTCTTCGGGATGGCCGGCCGGATCACCTGCACCGGGTGGCTGCCGGCGAGGAACGAGCTCACCTCGTCGACCGGACGGACCGTCGCGGACAGCCCGATCCGCTGCGCGGGCCCGGGGTCGCCGGCCGGACCGGCGCCCTCACCCGGCGGGGTGCGCAGCAGCTCGTCCAGCCGCTCCAGGGACAGCGCGAGGTGGGCGCCGCGCTTGGTGCCGGCCACGGCGTGTACCTCGTCGACGATCACCGTACGCACGCCGCGCAGCGACTCCCGAGCCGCCGAGGTGAGCAGCAGGAACAGCGACTCCGGCGTCGTGACCAGCACGTCCGGCGGCGTGCGGGCGAACCGACGGCGCTCGTCGGCGGCCGTATCACCGGTGCGCATGCCGACCGTGATCTCCGGCATCGGCAGCCCGAGGCGGTGGGCGGCCTGCCGGATGCCGGCCAGCGGGGACCGCAGGTTGCGCTCGACATCCACCGCGAGCGCCTTCAACGGCGACACGTAGAGCACGCGGCAGCGGTGCTTCGGCTCCGCCGGCGGCGGCTCGGCGACCAACCGGTCCAGCGCCCAGAGGAACGCGGCCAGCGTCTTGCCGGACCCGGTGGGCGCTACCACCAGCGCGTGCTGACCGGCCCGCGCGGCCGCCCAGGCACCCTCCTGGGCGGCGGTGGGCGCGGCGAACGCCCCGGCGAACCAGCTCCGGGTAGCCGGGGTGAAGCCCTCCAACGCGTCCACGTGCCCATCATGGACCCGGGGTCCGACACTTTCCCTGGTGGGCGAGCCCCCGCCCACCCAGTCCCGCCCGCCTAGTCCTGCCCGACGTCGAAGCCTTCCTCCACGTCGCGGCGGGAGTAGGAGCGGAACGCGATGTGGGTGTCGGTCTGCCGGACGCCGGGCACCTTGCTCAGGCCGCCGGCGATCACGTCGGCCAGCTGCTCGTGCTCGCGGACCTTGACCACGGCGATGAGGTCGACATTGCCGGCGCAGGAGTACACGTCAGCCACCCCGGGCAGCTCGGCGATCGCCTGCGCGGTCTCCGGGATGTGATCGGCGGCGGTGTGAACCAGGACGAACGCGGTGATCACGACGGTGGCTCCTTCGCTGGCGCGGGATGATCCGATCGTAGTCAGTCCGCCGCGGCGTACCCGCCCGGCGCCGCGCGCGCCGCCGCGAGCCAGCCGCTCCACCGACCGGCCCCGTGCGCGGGCTCCGTCCACGGCGTCGGGCAGTGCACCAGCCGGGTGCCGGGGCGGTCCAGCCAGCGCAGCAGCACGCCGGCCTCCTCGGCGGGCGCGCCGCGCAGCGGACCGGGCCCCGGGCGGACGGTCTCCGCGCTCGCCTGCAGCGCCGCCACCACGGGCATCGGTGGCACCCCGCGCCGCGCCACCCCGGCGGCCGCCAGCCGGCCGTGCCGCAGCACCGCGAGCTCCCAGCCGCCGGCGCCGTCCGGCCGGGCCGCGACGAGCTCGGGCAACGCGGTCAACGCCGCCAGCCGCTGGCCCCGGTACAGCGCGGTGAGCAGGTCGGCCAACCTGTCCCGCCGGGTGGCGGCCGCCTCGAACCGCTCCGCCGCACCGAGCCGGTCCACCTCGTCGGCCAGGGTGCGCACGGCGGTGTCGGAAGCCCCGGCCAGCAGGTCGGCGACGGCACCGGCGGCCACCGCGTACTCGACGACGCTCTGCCGGCCGGCGCACGGCGCGCCGCAGCGGCCCAGCTCGGCCAGCGCGCAGGCGGTGCCCTTCGGGTTGCGCGCCGGGATGCGCTGGGTGCAACGGCGCACCGGGACCGCGTCCTGCACCGACTCCATCGCGGCCACCGCGTCCGTCCTGGATCGGAAGGGGCCGAACGCGCCGTCCCTCGGCTGGTTGACCACCGAGAGCCGGGGGAACGCCTCGTCGGTCAGCGTCAGCCACCAGGCCCGGTACGGGGTGCGGGAGCGGCGGTTGAACCGTGGGCGGTGCGCGCCGAGCAGCCGCAGCTCGCGGACCTGCGCCTCCAGCGCGTGCGCGCACTCGACCGCGTCCACCCGGATGGCCAGCGACACCATGTCCCGCACGCGGCGGCGGCGCTCGGCGGCGGTGAAGTAGGAGCGCACCCGGCGGCGCAGGTCGCCACTCGTGCCCACGTAGAGCACCTCGTCGCGGGCCCCCCGGAACAGGTAGACCCCGGGCGCGCTGGGCAGGTGGTCGGCCAGGCCGCGCTTGCGCCGCTGGGCGTCGGTCGGCCGGTTGCCGGCGGCGCTGGCGGCCAGCGTGAGCAGCTCCTCCAGGCTCTGCACCCCGAGGTTGCCGACCCGCTCCAGCAGCGCGTGCAGCACGTGCACGGTGGCGCGCGCGTCGTCCAGCGCGCGGTGCGTCGGGCGGGCCGGGCTGCCGAACAGCTCGGCCAGCGCGGACAGCCGGGCCGACGGCGCCTCGTCGCGGGTCAGCACCGCCCTGGCCAGTCGGGCCGTGCACAGCACCGGCGGCTTCGGCCAGGCCAGCCCGTGCCGCTCGCAGGCCGCCCGCAGGAACCCGGTGTCGAACGGCGAGTTGTGCGCCACCAGCACCGAGCCGGCGAGGAACTCCAGCACGCTGGGCAGCACGCGCTCGATCCGAGGTGCCCCGGTGACCATGGCCTGGGTGATCCCGGTCAGCGCGACGACCATCGGCGGGATGCCGCTGCCCGGGTCGACCAGCGTGGCCAGCTCACCGAGCCGCTCGCCGCCGCGCACCTTGACCGCGCCCACCTCGGTGATCGCGTCGGCCGCCGCGCTGCCCCCGGTGGTCTCCAGGTCGAGCACCACGAAGGTGACCTCGCGCAGCGGCGTGCCGAGCTCGTCGAATGACAGCTGTGGCATTTACGGGACGCTACGGGGCGGCACCGACGGTTCCGGTCCGCGCTCGGCCACCGACAGGTTGCGGGGTGATCAAACCTGGCCCGTTAACCAGCCGCAACGGCCAGGTGCGCACTACCCTGGGTCAATGGCGGAGCAGGCGTGGACCGAGCTGCCCGAGCCCGTGCGGGCCCGGTTGGCCGAGGTCGCGTCCGTGGCGGTCGCCGAGCTGCCGGCCGCCGAGGTCCCGGCCGGCCTGCGGCGGCTCACCAAGTTCACGCCCAGTAAGCGCGCCCGGCTCGGGGCCAGGGCCCTGCTGGGCGAGCTGCGGGACTCGGCGGCGTTCAGGGCGGCCGTGCTCGCCTGGTGGGAAGAGCACCGCCCGGGCGAGCTGACCGGCGCGGATGCCGACCCGGTCGGCGGCGTCGCCGGTGCCGTGCTCGCCGATGCGCCGGATCTCGAGGACCGGCTCGGCGCGGTCGCCGAGCGGGCCGAGGCCGTCACGTTGCGTGCCCAGCTGGACGCCGCGCTGGCCCGGGTGGACAAGCTCGACGGCGAGCTGGAGCGGCTGCGCGCGGAGCTGGCCGAGAGCCGGTCCGGGGCCCGCGAATCGGACCAGGTCCGCGACGACGAGCTGGACCGGATGCGCCGCCGGTACCGCGAGCAGGGCAGCCGGCTGCGCGCGGCGCAGGACGCCACCCAGGCCGCCGAGCGGGAGCTGGCCGAGCTGCGTGAGCGGTCCACCGCCGAGCTCGCCGCCGCGATCGCCGAGCGGGACCGGGCCCGCGAGCGCACCGTCGCCGAGCGGGCCAGAGCGGCCAGGGCGAGCGACGAGGTGACCGGGGCCCGGCAGGCCGCGCGGGAGGCCCGACAGGCCGACGAGGTCCGGCTGGAGCTGCTGGTGGACACGCTGGCCGGTGCGGTGTCCGGGCTGCGCCGGGAGCTCGCCCTCGGCGGCGGGGGAGGAGGCGGCCCCCGGCCGGCCGACCTGGTCGGCGGCGTCCGGGTGCCGGGGCGCGGCGGGGCCCGGATCGCCGACGCGAGCGGGCTGGACCGGCTGCTCGGCCTGCCCTCGGTGCATCTGATCGTCGACGGCTACAACGTCAGCAAGACCGGCTACCCCGAGCTGACCCTGTTCGACCAGCGCAACCGGCTCGTCGGCACGCTGGGTGCACTCGCCGCGCGGACCGGCGCCGAGGTGACGGTCGTGTTCGACGGCGCCGCCGTGGTGGCCGGCCCGATCCGGCACCCGCGCGGGGTCCGGGTGCTGTTCAGCGAGCCCGGCGTGCTCGCCGACGACGTGATCCGGGAGCTGGTCGCCGCCGAGCCGGCCGGGCGCCCCCTGCTGGTGGCCACGTCGGACCGGGCGGTGGCCGACTCGGTCCGCCGGGGCGGCGCGCACCCGCTGCCCTCCCCGGTGCTGCTCGACCTGCTCGGCCGGTACTGACGCACGCTCTCGCCCGTACAGGCCGTGCCCCTACCGCACAGACCATGCGCAGTCTGTGCGGTGTGCACACGGTCTGAGTGAAGCCGGCCGCCGCCTCTGTCAGCCCTCTCCGCCGCCGTTCTCCTTGCCGCCTCGGCGGCGGCGCGAGGCCAGCTGAGACTGGTTCGCCGGCCGGCCGGTTGCGCCGTGGAAGTCGGCGAAAGGGCCGGTCAGGGCGTCGGAGACCGACACCGAGAGCGCTCCGGCCGGTCACCGTCCGACACGAAGGGGACAGCCCGCCGATCGCCCGATCGGGGGATCACTCGCGGAAAACTGTCGGAGCGTCGCCCTACGGTTCGCGTGTCGATACGGAGCCGATCAAGGAGAGCCAGACATGATCATCGACTGTGATCGCTGTGAGGTCCGAGGGGACGCCTGCCGGGACTGTGTGGTGGGGGTGTTCCTCGGCCTGCCGGGAAGTGTCGGAGGCGGAACTGATCAATCCGAGCTGCCGTCTGGCGCTCGATCGGTACAGCTCGACGCACGGGAGTATCACGCGCTGAACGTGTTGGCCGATCAAGGCCTGGTGCCGCGGTTGCGGCTGGTCGCGACGGAGCCCCGAGCGGCGTCACCCACTTTGGCTAGTGATGATGATTTCAGCGACGTTGGGTAATAAAACATCGTAATAAATTGATAGCTGGTCACCTCCTGTGATCATTGAGACCTGGTCATTGGTGCGCCACGCCGGGTGGGGGGCCTCCTGGACGTGGTTCGCGCCGGTTCGTAACCTCGCTGAGACCTTGCGGGGCGACAGCCACTCGCTCCCCGATTGGCGCCGCGGGGTCGCCGCCGTAACGGCTTGCGCGAGTCGAGTCAGGTCCCCCGAAGGCCTGACCCACGCCCCCAGACTCCGCGCGCCCAACCCGGCGGTACACGGGAAGGGAGTCCGGCGTAGTGGCGTCGAGCGGGTATCTGCGCGCAGTGGCTGGCGCGCTGTCCGCCTCCGTGATGGCAGTGACCGCGTGCGTGGTGCTGAGCACCCCCGCCTACGGGGACCCGCCAGCGCCCACGCCGCCTCCCACCGCGACGGATGCGGTCAAGCAACTTGAGGTGGCGCAGCACGACGCCGAGTCCCTGACCGAGCAGTGGCACGCCGCCCAGGACGAGCTGGAGAACCGGCAGGACGCCGCCCAGCGCGCCCAGAACGCGGTGGACCCGGCCCGGCTGGCCGCCACCAAGGCCGAGGCCGCCCGGGAGAAGTTCCAGGTCCAGGTCGACGAGGTCGCCACCGAGGCGATGGAGGGCGGCCACCTCGACGAGCTCAACGCGCTGGTGCTGAGCGACTCGCCGAGCGACTTCCTGGACCAGATGACCACGCTGGAGTCGTTCACCGCCGACCAGAAGGCCGTGCTGGACAAGGCACAGGAGCTGGTCGAGGCCACCCAGCGGGCCCAGGACGAGGCCTCGAACGCGGTTACCGAGGCCGCTCAGGCGGCGTCGCTGGCCCGGGCCGCGTTCCAGGAGATCGACGTCCGGAAGCAGGCCGCCGACGTCCGGATCGACCAGGCCGAGGGCCTGCTGAACCGCCTCAGCCCCAGCCAGCGGGCGTCCCGGATCACCAGCGACGGGATCCCGATCGGCGTCGCCCTCGGCAGCGGCCTCGGCGCCCAGGCGCTCAAGATGGCGATGACGCGGATGGACAAGCCCTACGTCTGGGGCGCCACCGGGCCGGGCACGTTCGACTGCTCGGGACTTGTCTACTGGGCGTTCAAGCGGCTCGGCATCACCATGCCCCGGTCCAGCTCGCAGCAGGCACTGGTCGGCAGGCCTGTTGCCAGGTCCGACCTGAGACCCGGTGACCTGATCTTCTTCTACCACCCGGTGAGCCACGTCGGCTTCTACGCCGGCGACGGCAAGGTGCTCAACGCCGTGCAGACCGGCGACGTCGTCCGCTACACCGACCTGTCCCGGATGAAGAGCTACGCCGGCGCCCGGCGCATGTAACCCCTCGAAGACCTCTCCGCTCCCCACGGTGGGCGGCGGCCGGTGATCGCTACCGGCCGCCGCCGCAAACTTCGAGCAGACTGCCGCGCCCGGGACCCGGCCGGCGCCCGCCGCGCGCCGCTGGTTAGCCTGCCGGCGATGCCCACGCTGCTGGTGACCAACGACTTCCCGCCCCGCGCCGGCGGTATCCAGGGCTACCTCGCCGAGCTGGCCGGCCGGCTGCCCGCCGGCGAGATCGTCGTCTACGCGCCGGCCTGGCCCGGGGCCGCCGAGTTCGACGCCGCCGCCGGCTATCCGGTGCACCGCCACCGCGGCTCGCTGATGCTGCCCGAGCCGTCGGTGGCCCGCCGCGCGGCCGAGATGGCCCGCCACCACGGCTGCGACACGGTCTGGTTCGGTGCGGCCGCCCCGCTCGCGCTGCTCGCGCCGGGGCTGCGCCGCACCGCCGGCGTGCACCGCGTGGTGGCCAGCACGCACGGCCACGAGGTCGGCTGGTCGATGC
>DATAZG010000227.1:0-14638 GCA_036272155.1 Pseudonocardia sp. | reverse complement strand
CCCCACTCACGGGTCACTAGCCGACCGGGGAGTGGACCCGCTCGCCGGGCACACCGATCGGGTCGGCCCGCACCTCGGCGGAGTTCGTCTCCGGCAGCTTCCAGGCGCACAGGATCGTGATGCACGCGGCCAGCGCGATGTACGCCGACACGAGCGCCGTGGAGCCGGTGCTGGCGATCAGGAACGTGGTCAGCGCCGGGGTGCCGCCGCTGATCGTGATCGCCGCCAGCTGGTAGGCCATCGAGACGCCGCTGTACCGGACGTTCGGCGCGAACAGCTCACCGAGGTACGCGGCCAGCGGCCCGTAGCCGATCGACTGGAACACCCCGGCGATGGTCACCGAGACGAACACCAGCGCCAGCGAGGCACTGTCGATCAGCCAGAAGTACGGGAACGCCCACAGCAGCATGCCGAGCCCGCCGAGCAGGATCACCGGCCGGCGGCCCAACCGGTCCGACAGTTGCCCACCGAGGGCGATGAACGCGAACGTGGCCAGGCTGGACAGCATCGAGCAGACCAGCAGCCCGTCCCGGCTCATGCCCAGCTGGTGGGTGCCGTAGCTGAGCAGGCCGGCGGTGCTGATGTAGAACAGCGCGTTCGTGCCGGCGAGCAGGCCGGCGCCCATCAGGATCCGCCGCCAGCTGCCGCGCAGCACGTCGG
The DNA here is from genome assembly GCA_036272155.1 of Pseudonocardia sp. Taxonomy (GTDB): domain Bacteria; phylum Actinomycetota; class Actinomycetes; order Mycobacteriales; family Pseudonocardiaceae; genus Pseudonocardia. Next base: position 13,978 of record DATAZG010000227.1, on the reverse strand, counting down.
CCAGCGGCGCCGAAGCGATCCGCCGCTGCGTCACCTCCGCGTCGGCCTGCTCGCTGAGCTGGCGGAACACCGGCGTGTCCTCGACCCGGCGCTGGATGTACAGCACCACCGGCGCCATCACCGCGCTGCAGAAGAACGGGATCCGCCAGCCCCAGCTGATGAACTGCTCGTTAGTCAGCGCCGCGGTGGCCACCAGGAACACCGTCGTGCCCAGCAGCGAGCCGAACGGAACGCTCATCTGCCCGAACGTGCCGGCGAAGCCCCTGCGCTTCGGCCCGGTCGACTCGGTGAGCAGCAGCACGATGCCGCCCCACTGGCCGCCGCATGCCAGGCCCTGGATGAACCGCAGCGCGACCAGCAGCACCGGCGCCAGCACGCCGATCGAGGCCGCCCCGGGCAGGCAGCCGATCAGGAACGTGGACCCGGTCATCACCCACAGGCAGAAGGTGACCACCGGCTTGCGCCCGAGCCGATCACCGAAGTGCCCCGCGATCACCCCACCCAGCGGCCTGGCCAGGAACCCGGCCCAGAATGTGCTGAATGCCAATAGCGTACCGGTCAGTTCCGTCGCGTCCGGAAAGAAGATCTTCGGGAAAGCCAGCGCGGCGGCCGTGCTGTAGAGGAAGAAGTCATACCATTCGATCGAGCTGCCGATCAGACCTACCGCGAGCAGCTTGCGATGGGTGGCGACGGCCAATCCGCTCGACATGGGCGGCTCCTTTGCCTGATGAAGATCTGCCCTCGAGGCGATCTTCCTGAACAGGATTTGTCTGACGACGATCGGCCCGGTGACGATCCCGGGATCGACTCGCGACTGGTCTGACGTGCACCGATGTTCCGAAGGGTAGGTGTGGTGCACGTCTCGGGCAAGGCATTTTGGTCAGCTGTTATGAGATCAGCACATTTACTTCCGGCGGGCCGCCCGGGGTAGGGGAGAATGACCGTTCGGCCTGTTTCGGCGGGGCTCGCGGGGCGGCGCTCGGGGCTGAATTGCCGTCCGGCATTGTACGTCGCGGCGGGGCTCGAGCCAATCTAGAGTCGTGGTACTTGCGGAACGGAAATAATCATGGCGGGGTTCCGGAGAATAGTCGTCCGATGTCTGGTGCGGGTGATGCGGCGGGCCCATTTCCGACGGTATTCCGGACGCCTGTGGTGGCCGGTGATGGCCGGGTGATGGCCGGCCTGGCCGGGTTCCGGCCGGGTTCCGGCTGACCGGACTGGCTGGCTGAGTTCCGGCTGACCGGGCTGGACTGCCGGGCTGGCTGGCCGGGTTCCGGCTGACCGGCCGGGCTGGCTGAGTTCCGGCTGACCGGGCTGACCGGGCTGACCGGACTGGACTGGCCGGGCTGCCCGGGTTCCGAGCTGACCGGGTCTGAGTGATCAACTCAACCTCACCGGGCCCGATCGCGCGTTCAAACCCGCGTCCGGTTGAACTCGGCGGCCAAGGCCAGCCGGTTGCTATCGAGCTCCACGCCAGGCACGTTTCTCGGCCGCGTGGCGTGTCTGGGGTGGAGTTCGGTGACAGGCGGTAGCCCTAGGTCGCGCGGCGTGCCTGGTGTGCGGCTCGGTAACCAGTGCATCCCCTCGGCTGCGAGGCGTGCTGGCGCGCCCGTCCTCACCCACACGGCCCTCGACTTGTCGCGCCGCCCCGCCGCACCCGCCCTGCCTCACCTCGCCGCACCCGCCCCGCCGCACCCGCCCTCCATCCCCACTTGTCGTTGGAAATAGACGCGACAGGTGGCACTTGGGGTGGCAAATAACCGCGACAAGTCGGATTCGGGGAGGCGCGACGGGGAGGGGCGGCGAGCGGCGGGGGCGGCGAGCAACTGGGGGCGGCTGGGGCGCGGGGCGGCCGGGGCGGCCGGGGCGGCCGGGGCGGTTGGGCCGTCCCGGCGGTCAGTGCCGGGCGAAGCCGGTGCGGAGGGCGGCGATCAGGCGCTCGACGACCTTGGCCGCTTCGCCCGGGTCGTCGGAGTGCAGGCCCAGCACGGCGTCCAGGCCGGGTTGGCTCGGCGCGATCGCCAGGTGCGGCAGCCACAGCATGAGCAGCGCGAGCAGCACCTCGACGTCGGCGTCCGCGTCGAGCTGGCCGTCGCGCCGGGCGGCCATTAGCAGCGGGCGGAACACCGCGATGTAGTGCGCGTTCACCGCCGCCCGGATCGGGGTGCTGGTCACCGGGTCGATCTCGAGGTTGATCGCCGAGGCCAGCGCCCGCTCGGTCGGATGGCTCGCGAAGTACCCCATCCAGAAGCAGCACGTCGTATGCAGCGCACCGAAGAAGTCCTCCGACCAGGGCTGCTCGGCGATCAGCTGCTCCATCACCGCCCGGATCCGCTGGCTGACCATCTCACTCAGGTACGTGCACAGGTCGGCCTTGTCTGTGAAGTACTGGAACAGGCTGCCCTTGCTCACCCCCGCGTTGCGCGCGACCACGTTCAGGCTGCCCCGGGAGAAGCCCAGCGCACCGAACTCGGCCTCGGCGGCGTCCAGCACCGCCTGGCGGCGGGCCGGCGGCAGTCGGAACCACGTCGCGGTGGGCATCGGCCCCCTCCTGTCGCCGTTGACCGTGCGGGTCGTGCGGGTCGTGCGGGTCGCGCGGGTGGGCCCGGCGGGCGTGCGGGTCGCGCGGGTGGGCCCGGCGGGTGTGCGGGTCGCGGGTGGGCCCGGCGGGGTACGGACCCGCCCATCCGGATGTGCCCCCTTCGAGCCATGGGCTGGCGTGACCCGTTCGGGCCGGCGGCTGCCGGTGTGGGTGTTGTGCCCTACAGTGCGGAAAACCTAATATGACCGGCGGTCACATGACCAGTGGTCACGTCACCGAACAGGGGTGGTCTCGGCATCGGGCACGGCGACGGTGGTTGGCGCATCCGCACGGCTCGACGAGCTCGTCGGCGCTTCGCCGCACCGCCCGCCCCACTGCGTTGACCGGCCTTCCCCGCACTCGAACCCTTGCCCCGGCTGTTCCCGGTGGCCCGCCGACCGGGTCGCCAGACGATCTCGAGGAGGAGATTCCGTGAAGACTCGCGGCGCTATCATTCGGCAGGCTCCGGGTAAGTACGAGGTGGTGGACCTCGACCTCGACGATCCCCAGCAGGGCGAAGTGCGGGTCAAGATGGTGGCCTCCGGGATGTGCCACTCCGATGACCACATCGCCACCGGGGACATGCCGGTCGGTACCTACCCGTTCGCGGGCGGACACGAGGGTGGCGGCATCGTCGAGGCGGTGGGCCCGAACACGCCGGGCTACGCGCCGGGCGACAAAGTGATCTTCTCGTTCCTGCCGGCCTGTGGTCGGTGTCGGTGGTGCGCGACCGGTCACCAGAATCTGTGTGACCTGGGTGCGTCGCTGCTGGTCGGCTCCCGCTGGACCGACCCGACGAGCTTCCGGCTGCACCTGGACGACGGCACCCCGGTCGGCCAGATGTGCGGCATCTCCACGTTCTGCGAGTACACCACCGTCTCGGTGGACTCCACGGTCAAGGTTCCCGACGACACCCCGCTGGACAAGGCCTGCCTGCTGGGCTGCAGCGTCGGCACGGGCTGGGGCTCCGCGGTCAACACCGGCGAGGTCCGCCCGGGTGACACGGTGATCATTCAGGGCGTCGGCGGCATCGGGATCAACGCGGTGCAGGGCGCGGCACACGCCGGCGCGGCCAACGTCATCGCCGTCGACCCGGTCGCGTTCAAGCGCGAGACTGCCCAGTCGGTGGGCGCCACCCACGCCGTGGACAACATGGCCGAGGCCACCGAGATCGCGCAGAGCTTCACCAACGGCCAGGGCGCCGACGTGGCGATCGTGACCGTCGGTGTGATGAAGGGCGAGATCGTCGCCGAGGCATTCGCGTCCATCCGCAAGCTGGGCACCGTGGTGGTCACCGGTCTCGGCGACCTCACCGAGGTCGGCATCCCGGTCCCGCTCGCTGAGCTGACGCTGATGGAGAAGAAGCTCAAGGGCTCGCTGTTCGGCTCGTCCAACCCGACCGCCGACATCCCGAAGCTGCTCGAGCTCTACCGCGCCGGCCACCTCAAGCTGGACGAGCTGGTCACCAACACCTACACCCTGGACGAGGTGGCCCGGGGCTACGAGGACATGCACGCCGGCAAGAACATCCGCGGCGTCATCATCTACTGATCGGTCCGCTGGGCCGCCGAGCGCGGTCCACCGTCGGTTCGGCTGGACCCCGGCGCCCGGAGTCGCTTCGGGTGCCGGGGGTCCAGCTTGACGAACACCAGGAAGTACGAGTGGTTCTTGCGGGCGTGTTCCTGGCGCAGCAGCCGGGCGACCCCCGGCCGGTTGGGCCGGATCACGATGAACAGGTCCTTGCAGTAGAAACCGGCCTCGGTGAAGGCGTTGATCAGCTCGACGTGGGTCAGCCGCTGCCGGTTGGCGCTCACCTCGTCCTGGCACTTGACGATGAACACCCCGTGGTTGCGCAGCACCCGGGCGGCCTCCGCGCCGGCCCGCAGGTACAGGTCCAGCACGGCCTCGTGGTAGCGCGGCCCCTGCTCCGGGTCGGTCGCGGTGCCGTCGGAGTAACTGCTCCGGAAGGCCGCGTGGGTGCCCGCGCCGGCCAGGTGCTCGCGGTCGCGGCGGAACAGCCCCTCCATGTACGGCGGGTCCAGCACCACGCAGTCCAGCTCACCGTCCGCGTAGGGCAGCTTGCGGCAGTCCACGCCGGTCTGCAGGTCGGTGGCGAGCAGGTCGTACACCCCGGCCGGGACCTTGCGCCAGAACGCGCCCTTGCCCCAGGTGACGTCCGCTATCCGGCTGCCCGGCGGCACGTGCAGGTCCAGGACCTGGGGAAACACGTCGGCGTTCGTACCGACGTGGGCGCTCAGGGTGACATCGGTGGTGGCGACACCGGCCGGTCGCTTGCGCTTCGCCGGCTCGGCCGCCAGTGGCGCGGCCGGCGAGGGTTCGACCGCGGCCGCCAGGGGAGAGGACCGCTCGGTGGACGCCCCTGTCATGCGTGCGGCCCTTCGCTGAGACGTACCTGCTCGCCGGCTGAACCGCGGGTAGGTTATCAACGGTCCGCCGACGTACAGGGAGGTCGTGGGGTGCAGCCGTACCAGGCCGCGATCCAGCAGCGGATCTTCACCCGGACGGCGAGCGCGACGCGCCGAACTCGACACGCGGTGCGCAACTGCGGACATCCATACGGGTCAACTCGGCCGGCCCGCGCACAAGATAGCCTGCGATCGTGACGCCAGGTATTCGGGTGCTGACGGTGGCCAACCTCAAGGGCGGCAGCGCCAAGACGACGTCGGCGGCATTTCTGGCGCACGCGTTCCACGAGCGCGGCCGCAAGGTTGTGCTGGTCGACGCCGACCCCCAGGGCTCCGCGCTGCGCTGGCACGGCCTCGCCGACTGGCCGGTGCCCGCGCTCGGTCTGGCCTCCACCGCGTTACACCGGCAGCTGTGGGGCGTCATCGACCCGGAGCGCTGGGACACCGTGGTCATCGACACGCCCCCGCTGGAGGAGCGGGACGGCATCGTCGCGTCCACCCTGCGGGTCGCCACCGACGTGGTCGTGCCGATCGCGCCGACCATGATGGAGCTGGACCGCGTCGGCCCCGTGTTCAAGGCGCTCGAGGACGCCGGCGGCCGCCGCGACGAGGACCCGATGGTGTCCGTTTTACTCACCCGTACCGTCGCGCACGCGACCAGCACCGAGACCGTCCGCGAGATCCTGGAGGGTCAGGGTCGCCGGGTGCTGTTCTCCACCGTGCCCCGGCTGGAGCGGTATGCCCAGGCCTTCGGCGCCGGCATCCCCGAGAAGGACGTGCCCTACGGCAGCGCGGCCGACGAGATACTCGGGGGCTGGGGCCATTGAGCAGTTCCAACCGTCGGGCCGACCTCGCCGCGCGCGCCGCCGCCGTGACCGGCTCCTCGACCGGGCCGGCCGCCGAGCCGACCCGCTCGAGTGCCGGCACAGGAGCCGGTTCGAACGGCGGCGCCGGCGAGTCGACGGGCCAGGTCGGCGGGGAGACCTCCGGCGAGCTGACCTCGCGTGTGCCGAGGACCCGCCCGGTGCGGGTCACCGTGGAGCTCTCGCCGATGGAGCACAAGGCGCTGCGCCAGTGGTGCGCGCAGACGTCCGCCGACCTGGACCTGCCGGTCGTGGCCGGCGCCGAGGTCTTCCGCGCGCTGCTCAGCCTGATGCGCAACGACCCCCGGATGGCCGACCAGGTCCGCGCCGAGCTGGAACGCACCGGCGGCAGCCGCCGCCGCCACTGACCAGTCGCACGCCTGACGGAATCCCCGACTCACCCTGACGGATTCCCCGACTCGCGGGGTGGTGTTGGCTGCGGTGGGTGGTGGGCCGGCCTGCTCTCGACGAGTCGGGGATTTTGTCAGGGTGAGTCGCGGATTTTGTCAGGGCTGGCGGGACTTGGGCGGCGCGGTGCGTCGTGTGGGGGGTTGTGTCGGGGCGCGGCGGTAACGTCTGAGTGTGTGCGCTGAGGCGGCTGACGACCGGCGGTGGATGACGGCCGCGATCGAGCTGTCGAAGCGGTGCCCGCCGGTGGACCGGGCGTACGCGGTCGGCGCGGTGATCGTCGGGGCGGACGGTGAGCAGCTGGCCTTCGGCTACTCCCGGGAGACCGATCCGGTGGTGCACGCCGAGGAGTCCGCGCTGGCCAAGCTCGCCGGCTCGGGGCTCGACCTGAGCGGCGCGACGATCTACACGACGTTGGAGCCGTGCTCGCGGCGGGCCTCCCGGCCGCGCAGCTGTACGCGGCTGATCCTCGAGGCCGGCATCGGGCGCGTCGTGCAGGCCTGGCGTGAACCGTCCCTGTTCATCGCCGACGCCCAGGGGTCCGAGCTGCTCGCCGAGGCCGGGGTCATGGTGGTCGAGCTGCCCGAGTTCGCCGAGGCCGCCCGCGCGGTGAATGCGCACCTGTTCTTATGAGCTCGAGCCCATGAGCTCGAGGATCAGCGCCGGCCGGTGGGTGCTGCACCTCGACATGGATGCCTTCTTCGCCTCGGTCGAGCAGCTCACCCGGCCGACGCTGGTCGGGCGGGCGGTGCTGGTCGGTGGCCTCGGCCCGCGTGCCGTGGTGGCCGGGGCGAGCTACGAGTCGCGGGTGCACGGGGCGCGCTCGGCGATGCCGATGGCGCAGGCCCGCCGGCTGGTGCCGGGCGCGGTGGTGGTGCCGGCCCGGATGGTGGTGTACCGGGTGGTCAGCGAGCAGCTCTTCGGCGTGCTGCGCTCGGTGGACGGCACGGTCGAGCAGATCTCCGTCGACGAGGCGTTCGTCGAGCCGGCCGACCTGGCGGGCGCTCCGGTCGACGCCGTCGAGGAGGCCGCCGAGCGGCTGCGCGGCCAGATCAAGGCGGCCACCGGGCTGATCGCCTCGGTCGGCGCCGGCTCGGGCAAGCAGCTCGCCAAGATCGCCTCGACGATGGCGAAGCCGGACGGCGTGCGGGTGGTCGCGCACGGCACCGAGCGCGAGGTGCTGGCGCCGCTGCCGGTACGCAAGCTGTGGGGCGTCGGGCCGGTCGCGGAGGCCACGCTGCACCGGTTCGGAGTGGAGACCATCGGCGAGCTGGCCGCGTTGAGCCTGCCTGAGGTGACCGCGCTGCTCGGGGTGGCGATCGGCACGGAACTGCACGGTCTCGCCCAGGGGGTCGACCGGCGGCCGGTGGCGGAGCGTGGGGAGGCGAAGCAGGTCAGCGCCGAGACGACGTTCGACGCCGACCTGTCCGACCTGGCCTCGGTGCGCCGCTCGGTCGCCGAGATGGCCGAGCACGCCCACCGCAGGCTGCTCGCGTCCGGCCGCGCCGCGCGCACGGTCACGGTCAAGATCCGGGGGGCGGACTTCGCCACCCGCAGCCGTTCGGAGACCAGCCCGACGGCGAGCACCAGCCTGGCCACGCTGTCCGCCACCGCGCAGCGGCTGGTCGAGGGCGCGCTGCCGCAGTCCGGGGTGCGGCTGATCGGGGTGTCACTGGCCGGGCTGACCGGGGCGGTGCAGGAGCAGCTGTTCGAGACGGACTCGGACCCTGGGCCGACGGGTGCCGACGCTGGCCCGGCGGGCGCCGACCCCGGCGTGGCGGGCGTCGGGCTGGCGGATCCCGACCTCGAACTGGGGGCCGCCGGCGCCGACCCTGACGTGGGTGCTGAGGCCGGTGGGCCAGTGGGCGGGCCACTCGGCGGGCCGGCCGAACCGCCCGAGGGGACACTCCCCGCCTCGCCGACCGAGCCGCCGCCGGCGCCCGACACGCGGGCCGGCGCCGCCCCCGGTGCCGGGCCCGCCCCCGGTGGTGGGTTGGCGACGCTGGTCGGCCTCCAGGCAGGGGAGCCGGCGGCGCGGACCTGGCGGGCCGGGGACGACGTCAGGCACGGGCGGTACGGGCACGGCTGGGTGCAGGGCAGCGGGCACGGCCGGATCACCATCCGGTTCGAGACCAGGAGCAGCGGGCCGGGCCATGCGCGCACGATGTCCGCCGACGACCCTGAGCTGACCAGGGCCGACCCCCTGACCAGCCTCGAATGACCCGGTCCCGACCGACCCCCCGAGCTCACGACCCCTACGAGCTGACCTCGAGTACCGCCTTGCCGAGCACCCGCCGCCCCCGCAGCGCCTCGAGTGCCTCCTCGAAGCGCTCCCAGGAGCCGTGCCAGCCGACCTGCGCGTCCAGCTCGCCGGCCGCCACCAGGCCGGCCAGATAGGCGAGGTCGGGGCCGACCGAGGCGCCGATGTTGAACGCCTCCAGCCGCGCGCCGGCGTTGTCGATCCGCGCCTGCTCGAAGTTGATCGTCGTGGGTTGCAGGGAGGCCATGCCGACGCTGAGGGCGAGGCCGCCGGGTTCGAGCAGCGCGTAACTCCGGGCCAACAGCGCCCCGCCGACGTTGTCGATCACGCCGTAGAGGGGTTGGTCGACCTCGGCCAGCTCGGGGTCGACGACGATCGAGGCGGCGCCGAGCTCGCGCAGGCCCTGGCCGCGCTCCACCGAGCCGACCGAGGCGATCACCTCCGCGCCGGCGCGCGCCGCGAGCTGCACCGCGAACCGGCCGACGCCGCCGGACGCCCCGGTGACCAGCACACGCCGGCCGACCACCGAACCCAGCCGGCGCAGCGCCCGCAGCGCGGTGACCCCGGCGACCGGCAGGGCGGCGGCCGCCGCGTGCGAGACGGCGTCCGGAAGCACGGCCAGCTCGGCGACGTCGACCGCGCGCCGCCGCCCCCAGCCGCCGGCCCAGCCGAACGTGACCACCCGCGCCCCGGCCGGTGGGCCGCCGCCCGCCGCCGCCGGGGAGACCACCACACCGGAGGCGTCCCAGCCCGGTACCGAGCCGACGGGCCGGTTGGCGAGGTAGGTCACCTCGCCGAAGTTCAGCGAGGTGGCGGCCACCTCGACCAGCGCTTCGGTCGGACCGGGTACCGGGTCGGGGGCGTCGTCGAGCCGGAGTCCGTGGGGCGCGGCCGGGTCATGGATGAGTGCTCTCATACCGGCCATGCTCGGCCGACCCGGCCGACGCCGCCAGAGCGCCTCTAATAGCCGCCAGCTATCACACCGCGCCCGGCCGGCCCCACACCTCGGCCGGCCTAACACCGCGGCCGGCCCCACACCTCGGCCGGCCCTCGGCCCAGAGCGAGCGATCAGCCGATGACCTTGGAGATCCAGCCGACCAGGTCGGCGGCGATCTCGTCCCGGTTGGTCTCGTTGAAGATCTCGTGCCGTGCGCCGGGGTAGACCTGCAGCGTCACGTCGGTGAGCCCGGCCGCGCGGTACCGCTCCACCAGCGGGTGCAGCAGGGCGAGGGCGCCGTTGACCGGGTCCGCGTCGCCGACCGCGATGTAGAGCGGCAGGTCGGACCGAACCTTGGCCAGCTCGGTGGGATCGGCGGGGCGGCGGGCGGCGGCGAACATCGCCTTGCCGGACGGGGTGTCCAGGCCGAAGCCGCAGCGCGGGTCGGCCACGTACAGGTCGACCTGGGCGTCGTCGCGGCTGAGCCAGTCGTACTCGGTGCGCGGCGGCTGGAACGGGGCGTTGAACGCGGACAGGTCGATCGGCTCGTCCAGGTTCAGGCCCGGCTCCAACAGGTCGATCGCGGCGGTACCGCTGAGCACCGCGGCGCTGACCCGGTCGCTGTTGTCCACCAGGTACTGCTGCACCGCGAAGGAGCCCATGCTGTGCCCGACCAGCACCAACGGCAGGTCCGGGTGCTCGGCGCGGATCAGGTCGGTGAGCCGGCCGATGTCGGCGACCAGCTCGGTCCAGCCGTTCTCGCCGAGTACGCCGTAGTTCTCCGGCGACCCCGCCGTGGCGCCGTGGCCCCGGTGGTCCTGGCCGTAGACCACGAGGCCGCGCGCGTTGAGCACCGCGGCCAGCTCGGCGTAGCGCAGCACGTGCTCGCCCATGCCGTGGGTCAGCTGCACCACCCCGGAGGGCGTCCCGGTCGGGTCCCAGCGGTAGGCGGTGATGGTGACCCCACCCGAGGACGGATAGCTCAGGGTGGTCGGGGCGGGTGCGCTCATCGTCGGTGCTGCTCCTTCGGCGCGGGGATCCTCGGACCTTCCGGCGGCGCCCGGGCACTGTCGGCCGAGCGTCCGCACCGGGCACGCTACCCCGTGCGGCGGGTCGGAACCGGGCCGTTCGCAGCACCGTCGGCGGCGCCGGCCGACGCGGGCCCCGGATGTCTCCATCGAGCGATACCCCGTGCTACCGCCCGGTTCTAGACTGCGCGCCATGACAGGTACTTCGCCCACCGAGCACGGCCAACCGAGCGGCCCGAGCGGCCCGGACGGCGCCGACTCGGGCGCGCAGGCGGCCGGCGGCGGCTCAGTGGGCGCGCGCGATCGCCGTTTTCCCTGGCAGCTCGGGCTCTCGGTGGTGGCATGGGTGGTGCTCGGCGCGCTGCTCATCGTGTCCGCGCTCGGCACGTCCTCCACCACCGGCGGCGCCGACCAGGCCAGCATCGACAAGATCCAGGGTTCCCTGGGCGACTCGGCGGTGGCCACCGACACGAGCGGGCACCCGACGCTGCTCCTCCTGCTCGGCCTCGCGGTGCTGCTGATGGCGCTGCTGCTGCTGATCGGCCAGGGCTGGGCCCGCTACGTGCTCGGCGTGTTCGGCGTGCTCGCGGTGATCCTGTTCGCGGTCGGCGGGCGGTGGGAGGCGGTCGTCGCGTTCGCCGCCCTGGTCATCGGAACGGTGCCGCTGCTGGCCCCGTCGACGCATCGTTACCTCTCGTCCTGACAGAACCTGAGCGTTCGGAACCTCGCTGACCAGCTTAATTGGTGTCTGAAATAGACGACCGCTAGACTATTGACTCATCGAGCTTCGGTTCGCGGTCGGCCAACGGTGGCCGCCTGGGACGGCGACGGAGGTGTCGCGGATGAGTCAGCGTGCCGCTTCCCGGGCGAAGTCGCTGCGCGAGGCCGACACCGGTGCGCCCTGGGTCGTCACCGGCCACCGGCTCTCCCCGGCACGGCTGGAGGAGACGCTCGAGCTCGCCGGCCGGGCGGGTGGCCTGCTCGGCTGGTCGACGGCGCCCGACGCGGACCTGCTCAGTGACCACCACACCGCGCGCGAGCTGCTCGCCGGTGCCTGGCGGGAGTCGGTCGACCTGATCGCCGGCCCGCCGCCCCTGGCCGCCGACCGGCTAGGTGAGCTGGTCGGACTGCTCCGCGAGCTCAAGGCCGTCGACGAGCGGGTCCGCGACGACCTGCTGGCCCGGCAGAGCTCGGCGGCACAGCTGGTGCGCGAGGCGCTGAGCCAGCTGCGCGAGGTCGACACCGTGGCCGGCCTGGTGCACCGGGCGCCCACCGCGGCGGCCAGCATCGGCTTCGACCGCGCGGTGCTGTCCCAGATCGACGACTCGGTCTGGCTGCCGGAGACGGCGTATGTGGAGGGCGACCCCGGCTGGGCCGACGAGATCCTGCGCGCCGGCCAGCTGCATCCGCGCATCCTGGACCGGTCGCTGGTGGAGACCCAGATCGTCCGCCGCAACCGCCCGCTGGTGGTCGACGACCTGGCGGACCGCCCCGACCTGAACCGCGCCATGGTGGACACCTCGATGACCCGCTCCTACGCGGCGGCGCCGATCGTCGGCTGGGGTCGGGTGATCGGCTTCCTGCACGCGGACTGCTACCACCAGCGGCGGAACCTGGACGAGATGGACCGGGACCTGCTCTGGATGTTCTGCGAGGGGCTGGGCACGCTGATCACCCGTGCGGCCGCGCTCGACGAGCTGGCCAGGCTGCGGGGCGAGCTGGGCCGGCTGGCCGCCGGTACCGCGCCGGCGGGTCGCGGCTACCACCAGGGGGATACCCCGGGCCGGGCCACCAACCGCCGCGCCGGCGGCCGCCCCAGCACCGATGGCCGCCCCAGCGCCGACGACCGCCCCGGTACCGATGGCCGTCCCGGTGCCGAGCGCGCCAGCCGAGGCGAGCCCGTCCCGGGCGATCGTGCCTCGAACGGCCGCCCCCCGAACGGGATACCCACCCCGAAGCGCTCTCAGGAGCGTCACAGCGGCGCCCGGGACGACGCGCGCCCCAGCGCCGGCCCGGACCAGGCGGACGGGCCGGCCGGTTTCACGCCCAGGGGCGCCGAGAGCCTGGAGGCCTGGTTCCCCTCTCCGGCCACCCCGTTCTGCCTGCCCCAACGGTTCACCGACGCCCGTGAAGAGGGCGGCATCGCGGCCGACGCCGCTCTGACCAGGCGAGAGTTGGACGTACTGCGGCTCATGTCGGGCGGGCGGACCAACGGGCAGATCGCCAGGCAGCTGGTCATCGCCGAGGGCACCGTCAAGTCCCACGTCAAGCACATCCTGCGGAAGCTCGACGCGGCGAACCGGGCCGAGGCGGTGTCCCGCTGGCTGCGGACGGACCGGTCCGCCCCCGCAGCCCATCTGGATTACGCGCGCTCCCGGGTCGGCGCAACGTAAGGCGTATCTCAACGGGCTAACGGCCGTTAGAAAGACAAGCCGGTCAGGCCCTCTGACCGGCGAGGACGGCGCAAATCGAGCTTCAACCGGGCCCGGGGAGTATGCCGCCAAACGGGTGATGTGTCAGATACCTCCCGATCGGGGGGTGGAGATGCCTCCTACTGATGATGTATCGCGCGGATGAAGTCGGGAAGATGGTCTCTCATGGTGTGTCAGTGGGCCCTTTGCCGGTTCACGCTGACGCGCGGGTACCGCCACCCCGAATGGCGGAACCCAGGCTCCCCGCAACGAGCGGGTAGGGGGGCGGCGGGTCCCGTCGCCTTCGACGTCGTACCGGAGTAGTTGCACCGGCGCGGCGCGCCAGTGAGAAACGGATGGAGTGAGAGATGACGAGCCCAGTGCAAGGCACCGGGACGCTCGGTTCTCCCGGGCATACCAAGGCAGTCTCCGCGCCGAGGTTCGGCAAGGGACTGCGGACTGCTCGAGGCGCGGCCACCCGGCCGCTCCAGCAGGCCGGCGAGATGTTGGAGCTCCTGATCGCGGTGCTCAAGAGCGCGATCACCAACCCTCGTGGTTACTGGGGTGACGTCCGCGAGCAGATGTTCGAAACTCTCAAGCTCTGCTGGTTGCCGATGATCATCTCGTGCACCGCCTTCGGCTTCGGGGCGCCCGGTCTGCAGGGTGGCAATATCTTCCTGCTCTTCGGTATCCCGGAACGCCTTGGCTCGTTCTTCCTGATGGCCAGCGTTCGTGAGTTCGCTCCGTGGATCAACGCGATGGTCGTGGCCGGTGTGATGGGCACGGCGATCACGGCGGACCTGGGAGCGCGGCGCATCCGGGAGGAGTTCGACGCCATGGAGGTCCTCGGCGTCGACCCGATCCGGACCATCATCCTGCCCCGAGTGATCGCGTTGACGATCATGACCGGGCTGATGGACGTGGTGGCGCTGTGCTTCGGCGTTTTCGGTGGACTGCTCGCCGCATGGGAGCTGGACGCCAACACCAACGCCTACTTCGGCAACTTCTGGAACAACGCCACGACGACGGACATGTGGTGCAGCGTGGTCAAGACCGCGTTGTTC
>DATAZG010000226.1:0-51360 GCA_036272155.1 Pseudonocardia sp. | reverse complement strand
TGGACTGCTCGCCGCATGGGAGCTGGACGCCAACACCAACGCCTACTTCGGCAACTTCTGGAACAACGCCACGACGACGGACATGTGGTGCAGCGTGGTCAAGACCGCGTTGTTCGGCCTGATCATCGGCGTGGTCTGTTGTTACAAGGGGTACCGCGCCGAGGGCGGCCCGATCGGTGTGGGGCGTGCGGTCAACCAGGCCGTCGTGATCGCCTTCGCCGGTATCTGGATGTTCAACTTCGCCTTCACCACCCTCATGCTCGGGCTCAACCCCGACATGCAGGTCTACCGGTAGCCGGAAGGAGCTGACATGACTATCACCGAAAATCGTCCCGGAGCACCAGTACCCGGCCCGAACGGTGCGCCACCTCCTACCAAGCCGACGCCGGTCGAAGGCATCAAGAACGTACTTGGCTCCGTTGGTGAGATCGCGCGATTCAGCGGGAGTGTTATCCGCTCCCTCCCAGATGTCCGGAAGTACAGCACCGAGGTGCTGCACCAGGCCGGCATTCTGATCCTGTCCAGTGGTTTGATCATCTGGGTCATGCAAGGTGTCATGGGCACCGAGTGCGGCCTGGAAGCGAGCTACACGCTCAAGCAGATCGGTGCGCCGATCTACTCGGGTGTGTTCAACGCCTGGTGCTCACTGCGCGAGATGGCGCCCTACATGTGGGGCTATATCTTCGCGGCGAAGGTGGGCTGCGGTCTGGTCGCCGAGCTCGGCTCCATGCGCATCGCGGATGAGATCGACGCGATGGAGGTCATGGGGATCAAGTCGCGCAGTTACCTGGTCGGCACCCGGATCCTCGCGGTGTGGATCGCAATGCCGTTCCTCTACACGGTGGGTCTCGGTGTCATGTACGTGACTGCGTACCTGGTCACCGTGGTCAACCTCGGTGGTGTCTCCCCGGGTGGTTATCTGTACATCTTCTGGCTGTACCAGAATCCTGCGGACTTCTTGTACTCCCAGATGAAGATCATGGCGATGGGGACTGTCATCACCTTTGTCGGCTGCTACTACGGCTTCACCGCCCGGGGCGGTTCGGTCGGAGTGGGGCGAAATACGGCGAAGTCGATGATGCTCAACATGGTTCTGATTCACATCGTCGGCGTACTCGGGACACAGCTCTTCTGGGGCCTGTCCCCGAACGCACCGATCGCGAACTGATGACGGCCCTCTGACCCATTCACACAGGAGTGACATGTCCTTCAATTCGACCGTGGGCAGCCGGGACTCCCGGCTGCCCACGGAGGGCAACTCGGGTAACGGCAAGCACGCTACGCACAGCATGGAGGCGCGTAACCTGCACAAGTCGTTCGGCAGCTCGAAGATCTTGGCCGGCCTGGACCTGATGTTCCAGGACGACTCGATCACCACGATTCTGGGCCCTTCGGGTACCGGTAAGAGCGTGTTGATCAAGCACCTGGTCGGGCTGCTCGAGCCGGACGACGGCGAGGTGCTCATCTTCGGTCGGGATCTGTGGCAGATCTCGGAGAAGGAGCGCTACGACCTGCGTACCCGCATGGGAGTGCTCTTCCAGGACGGTGCGCTGTTCGGGTCGCTGAACGTCTACGACAACACGGCGTTCCCGTTGCGTAAGCACACGGACAAGTCCGAGGACGAGATCCGCGAGATCGTGATGAAGCGGCTCACCGAGGTCGGGTTGGAGAAGTCGTGGGCGAAGCTGCCCAACGAGGTCTCCGGCGGTATGCGTAAGCGGGCCGGCTTCGCCCGGGCGCTGGTGATGGACCCCTCGATCGTGTTCTTCGACGAGCCCGACTCGGGTCTCGACCCGGTGCGGACCAGCCTGTTGAACGACCTGATCCTGGATATGCATGCCGAGCACAAGGGCACATACCTGTTGGTGACGCACGACATCCGGACCGCCCGCAAGGTCAGCGACTATGTCGGGCTGATCTGGAAGGGCAAGGTCGTGCACTACGGCGAGGCCGAGGAGGCGTTCGCGTCCGAGGACCCGTTCGTCCGCCAGTTCCTGTCCGGTGAGTCCGCCGGACCGCTCGGAATGGATTAGCCAAGCATGCGCCTGTACGTCGTCCTGGGAGGAGCCATTGCGCTGGTTATTGCCGGCGTATGGTTCCTTGCCGGGAATACCTATACCGTCAAGGTGGCCCTACCATCGGCCACCAACATCGTCGATGGCGGCACAGTCCAGCTGAACGGCTTCGAAGTCGGCTCAGTATCAAGCATAGAAGCGCAGGAAAATCAGGCTATTCTTGAGCTGAAAATAGATCGCGACTATGCTCCGCTCCACGAAGGAGCGGTTGTGCTCGTCCCTTTTAAGGCCCTGTTGGGAGAGCGCGTTGTTGACATAACCGATGGACCGTCAACAAACGCAGTCATCCCGAACCACGGCCTTATCGTGGGTCAGATGCCTAAGCCAACCGAGTTCGACCAAATCCTTAACACTCTTGACGCACCCACTCTAGACCACCTCAAATCGCTGGTCAATGGGTTGGACGACACCGTCAAGGGTCACGAGGCGGACGTCAATGCGACGTTGCAGGCATCCGGACCGGCACTGCAGGCACTGGGTGGTGTGCTCGACGCGGTCGGGACCGACGGGCCGGCAATTCGCGCCCTGGTGACCCGACTGAACGAGCTCACCGGCACAGTGGCCGACCACCAGAACGACGTGCGCACCATCGTGACTCAACTGACGCGGCTGACCTCTCTCGCCGCGAGCCGTCAACAGCAGCTCCGCGACTCGCTGAGCGCGCTCCCCCCCACGCTTGAGACGGCGAAGACGACTCTCGACAAGGTGCCGCCGGTTGCTCACAAGGTGGTCCCGCTGCTGCACGACCTGGACCCGGCGACGGAGAAGCTCGAGTCGGTGGCGGGCAACCTGAACCCACTGCTGAAGGACCTGCGCCCGGCGCTGCACGACCTGCGCCCGACGCTCCGGGACCTGAACGAGCTGTTCGACAACACCCCGGGCCTGCTGGATTCCTACAACAACGGTGCTGCCCAGGGGCTGACCGAGGCCCTGGACAACCTGTCGGACCCGCTGGACTTCCTGCGGCCGTACACCCCAGAGGCCATCGGCTGGCTGTCCAACTGGAACTCGGCGTTCGCCAATTACGACTCGAACGGCCACTTCGCCCGCATCTTCGTGCAGGCGGGTAGCACGAGCCTGATGGGCAACCCGGGCATCGTGCCGCCGGGTGTGCGGGTCACGCCGTACCCGGCACCGGGCCAGAACGGCGGCACGCCTTGGACCGACGCATTCGGAAGCGGTGTGAGATGAGTGGGACACCATTCCCGATGCAGGTGTCGAAGGGTCGTGTGTTGGCGACGGCGCTGGTCGCGGTCGCGGCCTGCACCGCCGGCGCCGGCAGCTACGCCGTGCAGGCCAGCCAGCAGCGGCTGATCGTGGTCGCGGAGTTCCGCGACGCGTCCCCGATGCTGGTCGGCAACGACGTGAAGCTGCACGGTGTCAAGGTCGGCGACGTCGCCGGCATGACCGAGGTGAACGGCATCGCCAAGGTGGCCCTCGAGCTGGGCCCCGAGGCGCTGCCGCTGCACACCGACGCCCGAGCCACGGTGCGGCCGGTCAGCCTCCTCGGTGAGCGGTACATGGACCTGGACACCGGTACCTCGGGCGCCCCGCTGCTCCAGACCGGCGGGGTCATCCCACTGGCGCAGACCAGTCAGAACACGGACCTCGACGAGGTGCTCAACGTGTTCGACGACAAGACGGGTCAGTCGCTGGCCGCGTTCGTCGCGGTGCTCGGCGAGGGCGTGCGGGGCAACGGCGCCGACCTGGACGGCGCGATCAAGGCGCTGGCCCCGGCCATGACGCAGACCGACCAGTTCGTGAAGGTGCTGCAGGCCCAGAACGCCACGCTGAACAGCCTGGTGGACAACCTGCAGCCGGTGGCGGCCTCGCTCGCCCAGGACAACGGCCGCACGATGGACGGCCTGATCGCCTCGACGACGTCGTTGCTCAACACCACGTCGACCAACGTCCAGGCGCTGGACGCCACCCTGCAGGAGCTGCCCAGCTCACTGGAGGCCGCACGGAGCACGCTGGGACACCTGGCCGATACCGCGGACGACACCACGCCGCTGCTGCGCTCCATCCGGCCGACGACGGACAACCTGAAGGACATCAGCAAGCAGCTGCAGCACTTCTCGCACTCCGCCGACCCGGCCCTGGACAAGCTGGTCCCGGTGCTGGACAAGGCGACCGACATGCTCAAGGAGGCCCGGCCGGTGGCCGAGGAGCTCCACGCGGCCGGTCCCGACCTGAACGACACTGCCCAGGGCCTGCGACCGATCGTGCAGAACCTGAGCGGCAACATCGACAACGTGCTCAACTTCATCCGGTACTGGGCACTGACCACAAACGGCAAGGACGGGCTCTCCCACTACTTCCGGGCCCACCTGAACGTCGAGGGCACCGCGGTCACCGGCAACATCCCGGGTGGCCCAGGCACGGCGGACCTCGGCGGCCGGGACCCGGCGCCGGACTCGGGCCAGCCGGTCAACAACGGCCCCAAGGTGCCGGCCGGGCTGCTCTCCCCGGACAACACGAACGGCAGCGCGACCGGGCTCAATCCAAAGCAGGAGAGCGGCGCTCTCGGCTTCATGCTGGGAGGTGACCACTGATGGCCAAGCGGTCTGTCATACGCAGGCGCAGAGCCGTCGTGCTCGGTGCTGGCGTCCTGATCTTCTTCGTGGCGCTGGTGACGCTGTCCCTGATCTCCCAACAGGGTCTGCCGTTCGCCCCGCGTACCACGGTCAAGGCGGCCTTCGAAGACGTCGGTGCCCTGCGCACCGGCGATGACGTGCGGATCGCCAACGTCCGGGTCGGCTACGTCCAGCAGGTCGACCTGGTGGACGCGACCAACGCGCCCAACGGGCAGAGCAAGCTGGCCGTGGCGATCCTGCGGCTGGACGGTGAGC
The DNA here is from genome assembly GCA_036272155.1 of Pseudonocardia sp. Classification (GTDB taxonomy): domain Bacteria; phylum Actinomycetota; class Actinomycetes; order Mycobacteriales; family Pseudonocardiaceae; genus Pseudonocardia. The sequence goes on along the minus strand of DATAZG010000226.1, from coordinate 46,433 downwards.
GCCCGGTCTACAACAACGCCCAGGCGATCACCGCCTCGGTCGGCGCGCGGTCCGCGCTCGGCCAGAAGTTCGTCGAGCTGAACCCCGGCGACCCGTCGACCGGGCTGCTGCCGGCCGACAAGGTGGTCCCGCCGGTGCACACGGTCGGCGCGCAGGAGATCTCCGACGTGCTCGCCGTCCTCGACGAGCCCACCCGGCAGGCGATCGGCTCGTTCGTCCGCAACGTGGGTGGCGGGCTGGCGGGGCACGGCCAGGACTTCAACCTGGCCGCCGCCTCGTTCCCGGACGTGCTGCCGGACCTCGGCACCGTGTCCGCCGCGTTCGCCAACAACGGCGGCCGCGACACCGCGGCGCTGCTGCGCAGCACGAGTGAGCTGTCGCAGTCCTTCGCCGGACGCCAGGAGCAGATCGGTCAGCTGCTCGGCAAGCTCGACCGGACGTTCGCCGGCTTCAACGCCGACAACGGCGCTCCGCTCGCCGACATCCTGCAGACCGCGCCGGACTCGCTGCGGCAGACCCGCGCCGCGCTGGTGTCCCTGGACGGCCCGCTGGCCACCACCGCGGTGGCCGCCCGCGAGCTGCGCCCGGGTGGCGAGTCGCTCGGCAAGGCGACCCCGGACTTCCGGGGCTTCCTGGACGACAGCCGGTCGCCGCTCGACAAGGTGCCCGGAGTGTCCGACGACGCGCGTGGCCCAGTCGACGACCTGAAGGGCACCTTCGATGACGCCCACCCGCTGGCTCCGATGCTGACCGACGCGTTCGGTCGGGGCGGCCCGCTAGCTCAGCTCATCAGCCCGTTCTCGCCGGAGGCCTCGCTGTTCTTCACGAACGCCACCGACGCGCTCAAGAACGGCAACGACAACTACCACTGGCTCAGGGTCGACACCGGTACCGGTGCCGAGCAAGCGACCGATGCGATCTCCGCGCCGATCCGCAACCCGCTCGGTGGCAGGGATCCGTACCCGGCTCCGGGTGAGTCGGCGAAGCAGTACCAGGGCCTGCCGGGTGGTCTGCACACGGGGGTGACCGGGCGATGAAGAAATTCCTCCTGAAGATCTTCGGCGGTCCCGTCGTGCACGGGCACCGGACGCTGTCGGCGTGGAAGCTGGGTCTCGGCTTCCTGGTCGGGGTACTGATCATCGGCTGGGCAGTGTTCAACAAGGCCCAGGTCACCACCTGGCTGACGCCCGGCGAGACGATCAAGGTCAACTTCGCCAGCGACTACCGGCTCCGGCCGTACTTCAGCCAGGTGAAGATCGCCTACGTGCCGGTCGGCATGGTGACCGGCGTTTCGCAGGCCGACGACGGTTCGGCCATGGTCGACGTCAAGCTCTACCACGGCAGTCGTGACCGGCTCGGCACCGCGCCGTCGGCGACGATCCGACCGACCACGATCCTCGGTGGTAACTACTTCCTCGACCTGGAGCCGGGCGGCGACCCGGGCCGGTTCAAGGACGACGTGATCCCCAAGGACCGGGCCAACCTGCCGGTCGAGCTGGACAAGATCGCCAAGGCTCTGCAGCCGGACGCACTGGCCGGCATGAAGGGCACGATCACCAAGTTCGACGAGACGCTCTCCGGTGGCGGGACCGCCGCCCTGCAGCGCCTCGCGGCCGACGCGCCGTCCTCACTCGGCCCGACGGGCCAGGTGCTGGACGCACTGCGGGGCACCGACCCGAACCACGACCTGACCAACGTCGTGCACGGGTTCGAGGCGACCGCACGAGAGCTGGCCGAGCCGAAGGGCCGGCTGGACTCGATCCTGGCCGACCTGGCCTCGACGAGCGCGGTGTTCGGCAACCGGAGCGCGGACTTCTCCTCGACTCTGGATGACCTGCCCGGCGCCCTGCACAGCGCGGACCACGGCCTGCACCGGCTGAACACCACGCTGGACGTCCTGCGCGACACGGCCGACGACATCCGGCCCAGCGCGCAGGAGCTGGACAAGACGCTGAGGAAGCTGGACCCGGTGCTGAAGCGGGCCCGGCCGGTGGTCAGCGACCTGCGTGACACGCTGGACGACGCCCGGCCGCTGCTGCACAACCTGGTGCACAACACCAGGGACCTGCAGGACGTGCTGGAGGACCTGCGCGGTCCGGTGCTGGACCGCGTGAACGGGCCGATCTCGGACCTGATCCTCGGCAAGTTCCAGGGCCACGGGCCGTACGCCCAGACGGTCACCGACAAGCCGGTCTTCGAGGAGCTCGGTTACGCGGTCGCCGACCTGGACCGGGCCACCATGCAGTCCAAGAACGGTTCGGGCATCGCGTTCGAGCCGATGCCGATCCCGGAGCCGGGCGAGAACGTGGTGCAGAACAACGGCCAGCCCCGGTCGGAGACGCTGGAGCGCAGCCTGACCGACCCGCTCCGGATCAACCCGCCGATCCAGTCGCCCGGCCAGGCGCCCCACGCGTCCCCAGGGCATCCACAGCTGCTGCCGATGATGGGTGGCACTTCGTCCGATGGGGAGGGCCAGTGACCGGCCCCAGCCGCCGGGAGCACATGGCACGTGCTTTCGAGCGAGTCAAGACCGAGCCCGGCCTGGCCCGTAACACCATCGTGCTGATCGCGCTGTTGGCGATCGCCGCGGTGGTGGGCGGGATCATCCTGGCCAACCAGCGGTTCGTCGCACCGTGGGACAACCGCCAGGTGTTCTACGCCAGCTTCGCGGCCACGCCGGGCGTCAGCCCCGGTAACGGTCAGGAGGTCCGGATCGCGGGCGTCAACGTCGGCGACATCGTCGGTGCGGACGTGGACGACAGCGGGCACGCCCGGCTGGAGCTGTCCATCGAGCGCGGCCACCACCTGTACGAGAACGCCAAGCTCGTACTGCGCCCGAAGTCCCCGCTGAACGAGATGTACGTGACCATCGACCCGGGTAGCCCGCCGTCGCCGGAGATCCCGGAGGGCTACACCTACCCGCAGTCGAACACGGTGCGCCCGGTCCAGGTCGACGAGGTGCTCGACCACCTGGACGACAACGCCCAGACGGCGCTGACCTCGCTGCTCGCCGAGTCGGACGTGGCACTGACCAACGCCAAGACCGACCTGCCGGGTGGCCTGGACGCCACCCGGATCGTGGGCAACGACCTGAAGCCGGTCGCCCAGCAGCTCGCGCTGCGCAAGGAGAAGATCCGCACCCTGATCACCTACCTCGGTCAGGTCTCCAACGCGATCGGTGGCGACGACACGCGGCTGGCCACCCTGGCCACCGGGCTGCAGACCACGCTGCACTCGTTCGGTACCCACGAGCCGCAGTTCGACCGGACGCTGGCCGCGCTGCCCGGCCTGGTGCACAACCTGCACCGGTCGACCGACGCGGTGCAGGACCTGGCCGACCAGCTGGACCCGACCCTGCACCACCTGCAGGACGCGGCCGACGACCTGCCGGACGCGCTGCACAAGCTGCGCAACACCTCCGACAAGCTGGACGACGTCGTCGACTCGGCCAAGCCCTTCCTGCACGAGCTGCGGCACGTGACGAAGGACCTGCGGCCGTTCTCCGACGAGCTGAACGACGCGCTGCCGGCACTGCACGGGGCCACCGAACGGCTCGACCCGGTGACCAACGCGCTACTGCCCTACCTGAACGACGTCGCCGCGTTCACCATCCAGACTCGCTCGATCGTGAGCCTGGAGGACGCCAACGGCGGCATCCTGCGCGGCGTGGCCCCGGTCACGGCGCAGACGCTGCCAGGCGTGCTCGGCGCGAACAACGGGCTCAAGCCGCTGCCGGACCCCGGCGTCGACAAGGGCACCACCGCGCTGCAGAAGCTGGTCCCGATCGGACCGGGTGGCCAGCCGGCACCGCCGCAGGACGGTTCGGACGCCACGCCGAGGCCGGCCAAGACGCCGGGCGAGGACAGCGACGCACCGAGCCTGCTGCACGCGCCTGATCCCGGCGGATCCTCGGGCGGGCTGTTCCAGCTGCCGGGCAAGAAGAACTGAGGGGTCAGGGAATGAAACTCTCCGCAAGGGTCGTTCAACTGACCACGTTGATCCTCTTCGCCGTCCTGTGTGTGGTGGTGTTCTCCTACCTGTGGATCAACTCCGGTGGAAAGATCCCCGGGATCACCACGACCAGCTACCGGGTCACCGCGTACTTCCCGAGGGTCGCCAACCTGGTGTACTTCGGTGACGTCATGGTGGCCGGCGTGAAGGTCGGCAAGGTCCAGGAGGTCACCCCCTACGGCGACGGCGCCAAGGTCGTCATGGACCTGGACAGCTACAAGCCGCTGCACCAGGGCGCCACCGCGCAGATCAGGGCCAAGACGCTCGTCGAGGAAAGCTTCGTGGAGATCCTCGACGGCATGGGCCCGGCGATGCCGTCCGGCTGGACGCTGCCGCCGGACGCCGGCAGGGGGCCGACGCAGCTCAACGACGTGCTGGTGTCCCTGGACGGCAAGACCAGGGGCGCGCTCGCCGAGGAGATGCGCTCGCTGGGCGCGGCCACCGAGGGCACCCAGCAGTCCATCTCAGCGGCCGTGCAGGGTCTCGGCGCCATCGGTCGGGGCGGGCACACCGCGCTCGACGCGCTGGCCGCCCAGTCCGACGACCTCAAGCAGCTGACCGGCAACACGGCGGCGATGATGGCCGCGCTGAACACCCAGCGCGGTGAGATCGCCGACCTCGTGGACTCGGCCAACCGGCTCACCACCGCGACGTCCGACGGTCAGGAGGACCTGAAGAACGTCATGCGGACGCTGCCGTCGGTGTTGCACAGTGCGCGCGACGCCAGCAGCAGCGTGGAGGACATCGGCAACGCGCTGGAGCCGGTGGCCCGGCACCTGCGGGACGCCGGACCGGACCTGTCCGACGCGTTGGACAAGCTGCCGGACGTGTCCAGGGACCTGCGGGACCTGATGCCGGACCTGGACAGTGTGCTGCACAAGGCCCCGGATACCCTGCATCGCGTGCCGGACTTCTCCGACCGCTCGCACGAGTTGTTCCCGCAGTCGGTCACCGACCTGCAGGACCTCAACCCGATGCTGGGTTACCTCAAGCCCTACGGGCCTGAGCTGTCCGATGTCCTGGCCAACTTCGCACAGACGCTGGCTCACGGCGACAACAACGGCCGTTACTTCCGGACCATGCTGATCGTCAACGAGCAGTCCGTGAAGAACCTGCCGATCAACACCCAGATCGGTCCGTTGGCGAAGTTCAACCCCTACCCGAACCCTGGTCAGGGCTACAACCCGGGTCCCCCGGGTCGGCAGTTCACCAGGGTGGAGAAGGACCCGCCCGGATGATCCGACGCCTCTTAGGCAAGCACGGCACGGAGCGGTCGACCGACCGGGACCGTGGCACGGACAGCGGTATCGGGGGCCGGTGGAGTCGTCTTGTGCGACTCTGCCGGCCCTCGGCCGTGAAAGCGGCCCTCACCCCGCGCCGGGCACTCGGCGGCGTGGCGGTGCTGCTGGTCGTGGCCTTCCTGATCGGCGGGCTCGTGCGTTCCCAGGTGCAGACGGGTATCGACTCGTTCCTGCCGTCCAGTGATCCCACGGTGGCCGAGCTGAACCAGGTCGGCCAGCTGTTCGGCGGTGACCCGATCGTCGTACTGCTCGAGTCGCCGGAGCCCCGGGCCCTGACCGGCGAGAAGGACATCATCCCGCTGGTCCAGCTGGAGGGGCAGCTGTCCAGCCTGCCGGACGTGGCCACCGTGTACGGCCCCGGCACGCTGCTCAACCAGATCGCCGGCCAGGCGCAGGACCTGCTGGCCGAGCTGATCGGCCGCCGCGACGGCGACTCCAGCCGGGCCGAGGTCGAGGCGCTGCGGGCCGGCAAGTCCCAGGCCGACGCGGCGGCGGCCAAGGCCCAGTCGCTGCAACAGTTCGACCAGCGCTACGGCACCCTCATCGTGCGGGGACTGCCCGCCGGCCTGCCCACCCTGCGCAACCAGGCCTTTGTGAACACCGTCGTCTACGCGCCGGACGGGCCGAGGCCGCAGTGGCGGTTCGTGGTGCCGTCCGAGCACGCCGTGGCGATCCTGATCCGGCCCCGCGAGGGCGCCGACGCGGCCACTGTGGCGCGGCTCGTCGACTCCGTCCGCTCCACCGTGGCGGCCACCAAGCTGCCCGGCGTCACGGTCACCGTGTCCGGCGTGCCGGCCGTGGTCGCGGCGCTGAGCGCCCAGGTCAAGCACGAGGGCCCGCTGCTCGGCGGCGTTGCGCTACTGGCCGTCGGGCTGTGCTTCTGGCTGGTGCCGTGGACCAGGCGGTCCCGGCGCCTGGTGCCGCTGGCCACCACGATTGTCGCCATCGGCCTGACGTTGTCGATCTTCGGCTGGCTGCATCGGCCGCTGTCCATCGGTGTGGTCGCGTTCCTCTCCGTGGTGCTCGGCATCGGCTGCTACTACCCGACGTACTTCGCCGTCCGGGCCAGGGTGCGGACGGTGCTCACCGTGGCCTGTGCGACGGCGGCCAGCCTCGGCACGCTGGTGCTCTCGCCGCTCCCGCTGGTCCGCGACCTCGGCCTGACGCTGTCCATCGGTGTGCTGCTGGCCGCGCTGCTCGGCATCCTGGCGCGGCGGCTGGTGTACGGGGGCACCGCCGATGGTTCTGATGGCTCGGACGAGGCCGCCGCAGCCTCTGTCGAGGAGGACGCCGGTCCGGCGCGGCGGGTGCCGTTGCGCGAGGCCGTGACGGTGGGGCTGAAGACGCGGGTGTTCGCCCGGCGCGGACCGGCCGCGGTGTTCCTGGTGGCGCTGCTCGTGGCGGGCTTCGGCTGGGCGATGTTGCCCCGGCTGGACCTGCAGACCGACGTCGAGCAGTTCGCGGCCGGGCTGCCCGCGCTGACCGACGCGCAGCACGTGGAGGACGTGATCGGTTCCTCCGGCGAGCTGGACGTGGTGCTCACCGGCAAGGACATGACCACGCCGGAGGCCGTCGACTGGATGGACCGCGCCGAGCAGATCATCGTCACCAAGTACGGCGACCGGGCCCACCGGGTGATCTCGCTGCCGATGCTGTTCACGTTCCTCGGTGACTCGCCGAGCCCCGGCGAGATCAACGCGGCGATGCGGCTGCTGCCGCAGTACCTGACCGGCGCCGTAATCAGCCTCGACCGGGGTACCTCGGTGATGGTCTACGGCGTGCGGGTCAGCGACCTCGCCAGCACCGAGGACCTGCGCTCCAACCTGCTGCGCGTGCTGCCCCCGCCGCCGCTCGGCTACCAGGTCAAGTTGGCCGGCCTGCCGATTGTCGCCGCCCGGGGCCAGGAGCTGGTCTCGGCGGACCGGCTGCAGGCCAACCTGCTCGGCGTGCTCGCCGCCGGCCTCGTGCTGGCCCTCGGGCTGCGCCGCCGGTGGGACGCGCTGCGCGCCGTGGTCTCCGCCCTGCTCGCCACCGGGGCCGGCCTGTTCCTGCTCTGGTTGACCGGTACCCCACTGTCCCCGATCACGGTGGCACTCGGCTCGCTGACGGCGGCCGTGGGGTGCGAATTCACTGTCCTGCTGTCCGAGGCCAGTCGGCGCCACAACCCCGCTCTGCGCCGCGCCGTGCTGCTCGTGACAGCGACATCCGTAGTCGGTTACGCGGTCCTGATGATCTCTGGGATCGCCGTCGTCCGGGAGTTCGGCCTGCTACTCGCGGGCGCCGTGCTGCTGGCGCTGCTCTCCTCGCTCTGCGTCGTCCGGCTCACCTCGGGCCCGGACACGCCGGCGGCGGAGCCGGGCAGCCCCAGCGAGCCTCGGCGGGACTCCCTGCTGGGAGCACATTCATGAAGTCGATGCACGATGAGGTGGACGTAGCCGTGCCCGTGGACGCCAAGCAGGACGAGGCCAAGCCCGAGACCAACGGCGCTAGCCCGGTCAACGGGACGACCAAGGTCGAGGCCACGGCTTCGGCCGGGGCAGTAGCCGAGGCCGAGGTCAAGACGGATGTGGGCAAGGCCGAGCCGGAAGCGACGGCCGAGGCTGACGCCAAGCCCGCGGCCGAGCCGGAAGCCAAGGCTGCCGCCGCGCCCGAGACTAAGGCCGAGCCGGAAGCGAAGGCCGAGCCGGAAGCCAAGGCCGAGCCGGAAGCCAAGGCCGAGCCGGAAGGCAAGGCCGAGCCGGAAGGCAAGGCTGACGCTGAGCCAGCCGCCGAGGCTGCGCCCGAGGCGAAGGTCGAGCCGGAAGCTGATGCCGAGTCGGTGACCGACGCGGAGGCCGAGGACAAGCCGGCCGAGCCGGAGTCGAAGGACGACGAGCCCGACGCGAAGCCGGCTGAGGACGCCGAGTCGGAGGACAAGGCCGAGTCGGAGACGGACAAGGCTGTGCCTGACGCGGCCGAGCCGGTCGCCGCCGCGTCGGCGGCGAAGGCCGCGCCCGCCGGTCTGGCCGACCGGGTGCGCGCGATCCGCCCGCCGAGCACGGTCAAGGGCCGGGTCCTGGCCGGGGCGGCGCTGGTCGTGGTGCTCGCGCTGGTCGGCGGCGGGGTGTTCTGGTACCAGAACACGCACCTGGCCGAGGGCGTCGCGTTCCGGGTCTACGGCCAGGACGTCACGATCACGTCGCTCGACGACGACGTGCAGACCGACAAGGCCCTGTTCGGGGTCCAGCCGCCCACCGAGGGCCCGAAGCTGGACGCCTTCCGGCGCGACTTCGCCAAGGCGACCGCCGTCTCCATCGTGATCGACAAGGCTGCCGCCGACCGGCACATCGCGATCGCCGACCGGCAGGTGTCCGACGTGCTGGCGCGCTACATCACGCAGTACTACGGCGACGGCCCGGAGGGCCACGACCGCTACGTGCAGGCGCTGGCCAACCAGGGCACCTCGGAGGCGAAGGTGCTCGCCGAGCTGAAGCGGCAGATGGCGCTGCAGCAGCTGATCACCCAGGTCACCGCCGGCGTCACGGTGTCCGACCAGGACGTGTCGCAGGCCTTCGACCAGCGGCGGGCCCAGCTCGCCACCCCGGAGCTGCGCGACATCCACAACATCGTGGTGCGGACACAGCTCGACGCCGACGACCTCGTCAACCAGCTGCACGCCGGCGCCAACTTCGAGCAGCTGGCCCAGCAGCGCAGCCTGGACGACAGCACCAAGAACAACGGCGGTGACCTCGGCGCGGTGAGTGCCGCGCAGCTGGAGAAGCCGTACGCCGACGCCGCGTTCGGCGCACCGGTCAGCGGCGTGTTCGGGCCGGTGCAGACGCAGGGTGGTTACAACGTGGGCAAGGTGGTGGCCGTCCAGCCGCCGGCCCCCGCGGTGTTCGACAAGATCAAGGACCAGCTGCGCCAGGCGCTGATCGGCGAGAAGTCGACCGCCGTGTGGACCGCGTACCTCACTGACCTGATCAAGCAGGCGCACGTCCGCTACTCCGACACCTACCGCCCGGCCGACCCGGACGCGCTGCCCGCCCCGGCCGCGCCGCCCGGCGCCGGCCAGGGGGCCGCTCCCGCCGGCCAGCCCGGCGCCCAGGCGCCGGCCGGCCAGGCAGGTGCCCCGGCACAGCCCGGAGCCCCGGCTCCCGCGGGACAGCCGGGAGCGCCGGCACCCGCAGGGCAGCCCTCGCGATGACTCCACGCGCGACCCAGCAGCCCCGCGACTGGGGGGCCTGGATGGACCGGATCGACTGGGTCCTCGTGGTGCGTGGCGCGTCGACCGGTTTCACGGTGCTGGTGCTCGTCGGACTGGCGAGCCTGGTCGTGTTCAAGCAGAACCTGCTCGCCGGCCTGATCTTCCTCGGGGTCGGCGTAGTGGTCGCGTTCGCGGTGGCCGCGTGGCGGGCCCGCGAGGCGGACTCCCCGGTGTTCACCGGAGCGGTTGCGGCGCTGATGAGCTACCTGCTTGCGGTGCCGCTGGTCTACCTGAGCCAGCACGGTCTCGACTACCTGCCGCTCCTGGCGTTCGCCGCCGTCCCGCTGGTGGTCGGCGCGGTGAGCGGGTTCGCGTTGAGTCGGGGGTGGGTCGGAGGGGGTAAGTAACGGGCGGTTCCGCCGCACCCGAAATTAGTCTAGTATGCGATTATCGTCCGCTAGACTTCTTCGGCGTACAGCGAGGTGCCCGTGAGCAATCCCGACCTCATCCGGCCGGAAGACCGATACTCGACCGAAACGATCTCCGAGTTCCGTGCTTCTGGTTACTGGCGCGGTGGGGCACTGGCCGAGCATCTGGTGCACTGGTCCGAGGTGCAGGGTGACCAGGTCGCCGTCTCCGACGGGTACGGCTCGCTGACCTGGCGGGAGCTGCACGGCCAGGCCTACCGGCTGGCCGCCCGGCTGCGCGGCCTCGGTATCGAGGCGGGCGACCGGGTCCAGGTCCAGCTGCCCAGCTGGAACGAGTTCGTGGTGGTCTACGCGGCGCTGGCCCGCCTCGGCGCGGTGCTGGTGCCGACCATGCCGATCTACCGCTGGGACGAGGTCCGCTACGCGATCAACCACGCCGGCGCCAAGGTCTCGGTGATCTGCGGGGAGTACCGCCGGTTCGACTACCACCAGATGCTGCGCGACGTCCGGCCGGACTGCCCGACCCTGGGGCACGTGATCACCGTGCGGACCGAGGCCGGCGAGGGCGAGTCGCGGTTCGAGGACCTGGTCGCCGGCACCGAGCTGCCCAGCGAGGACGAGCTCGGTCCGCTGCCCGGGCCGGACGACGCGCACGCGATCATCTACACGTCGGGCACCGAGTCGCGGCCGAAGGGCTGCTTCCACACGTTCAACACCGTCGGCTACACGGTGCACTCGCTGGGCGCCGACGTGATGGGGCTCGGGCCCGGCGACGTGATGTTCATGCCGTCGCCGATCACACACGCCACCGGGCTCGCCATGGGCGTGACCACGCCGATCGTGCTCGGCTGCGGCATGCACCTGATGGACACCTGGGAGCCGGCCGCCGGGCTGAAGCGGATCCAGGAGCACGGCTGCACCGCCAGCATGGCCGCCACCCCGTTCGTCCGGATGGCTGTGGACATCTTCGACCCCGAACACCACGACCTGTCCTCGCTGCGCGTCTGGGTCAGCGCCGGCGCCCCGATCCCGCCGTCGCTGCTGTCGGACTGGCGGGAGAAGTTCCCGGACTGCGCGCTGCTGCCGGTGTACGGGCGCAGCGAGGGGCTACTGGTCACCAGCTGTCGCCGCGACGACGACCCGGAGCGGGTGCTCAACTCGGACGGGCGCGCGCTGCCCGGCGTCGACCTGCGCATCCAGGCCGAGGACGGCACCGAGGTCGCGGCCGGCGAGGAGGGCGAGATCTGCCACGGCGGTCCCGGGCTGATGCTCGGCTACTGGCGTGACCCGCAGCGCACCGCCGAGGCGATCGAGGCCAGCGGTGTGTCGCACTCCGGCGACCTGGGCCGGGTGGACGAGGACGGCTACCTGCGGGTCACCGGCCGGATCAAGGATCTGATCATCCGGGGCGGCACCAACATCTCCGCCCGCGAGGTGGAGGACCACCTGCTGACCCATCCCAAGGTGGCGAGCGTGGCCGTCGTGGGGATGCCCGACCGGGTCCTCGGCGAGCGGGCCTGCGCGTTTGTGGTGGCGGCCGGCGAGCCGCCCACCTTCGAGGAGCTGACCAGCTACCTCAAGACGGAGCGCAAGATCGCGGTGGTCAAGCTGCCGGAGCGCCTGGAGCTTATCGACGAGCTGCCGATGACGGCCACCGGCAAGGTGCAGAAGTTCGTGCTCAGGGACAAGCTCGCGTCGTCTGGCTGACCGCCCCGGCCGGGTCCGGGTGCCGGGCCCGGCCGAGCGGCCAGCCCCCGGCCTGGCTCCCGCCGGTCGGACCGGGCTCCCCGGCCCGACCGGGGTGAGCCGGGTCTAGTCGACGTCGCCCATCTTGGTCCGCACCTGGCCGAGCACGCCGGTGAGCCGCTGCGCGAGGGACTCGTTCACCCCGCTCAGCCCGAACTGCGCGGCGCCCAGGTCGTCGCTGGCCTTGGCCACCACGCGCCGGCCCTCGTCGGTCAGGGTGGCGAGCACGGTGCGGCGGTCGGTGGGGTGGGGGCGGCGGGTCACCAGGTCGCGGCCGGCCAGCTGGTCGATCACCAGGGTGACGGTGGTCGGGTGGACCATGAGGTGGCGGCTGAGCTGGCCGAGCGGGCGGGTGTGCTCGCGCGACATCAGCAGCGTGGCCATCAGCAGGAACGCGGTGCGGCTGAGGTTGTGCGGCTTGAGCAGCCGGTCCATCTCGTTGACCATCAGCTGGTGGGTGCGCATCAGGGCGCCCATCGCCGCGAAGTGCTCAGCGGCCGGCTGGCCGCTCTCCGCCCAGTGCTGGCGGGTGTACTCCACCGCATCGGCTTCCGTGGTCATGGCCCCCCTCGTTCCCGGTTCTGGTCTGCTCGCGCGGCGGCCGGCCGCGCTTTGTCTACTGCCTGACAGTTGAGGATACGGGCTATCGACAACGGGGCACTGTCGGCCGAATGGCCGCTCAGCGCCCTTCGAACCGGGCCGGTCGGCGCTCCAGGAAGGCGCTGACGCCCTCCGTGAAGTCCTCCGTCCGCGCGAGGGAGTGCACCAGCTCGCCCTCCAGCTCGAGCTGCTCGGCGAGCCCGGGCCGCTCACCGGCGTTGAACGCACGCTTGATCGCCGCGTAGGCCCGGCTCGGCCCTGCCGCCAACCGGGCGGCCAGCTCGCCGGCCGCCGCCACCAGCTCGCCGTCCGGCACGGCCCGGTACGCGATGCCCCACTCGACCGCCTTGGCGGCCGGTACCGACTCGCCGAGCATGGCGATCTCGTTCGCCCGCTGCCGCCCGACCAGGCCCGGCAGCATGTGGGTACCGCCGCTGTCCGGGTTCAGCCCGAGTGAGACGAAGGCCAGCCGCAGGAACGACGACTCGGCCATCAGCAGGAAGTCGCCGGCCATCGCGAGGCTCGCGCCGAAACCGACGGCCGGCCCGTTCACCGCCGTGACCACCGGCAGGGACAGCGTGCGCAGCCCGAGAATGGTCGGTACGAAGTGCCGGCGGTGCATGCCGTGCAGGTCCGGGCCGCCGGCCGGGGTGCGCTCGAACCCGTCGCGCAGGTCCACCCCGGCACAGAACGCCTCGCCCTCTCCGGTGATCACGACGCAGCGGGCCGCCGGGTCCGACTCGGCGCGCAGCAGCGCCTCAGTCATCGCCGCGCCACAGGCGGCCGACCAGGCGTTGCGCCGCTCCGGCCGGTTCAGCCGCAGCCAGCACACCCCGTCCTTGACCTCACTCAGCACCTCACCCACGACGCTGACCTCCCGTGTTTCCGCTGGTCAAGACCTGTGAGTGGTATTGGTCGCTATAGCGACCAATACCACTCACAGGGTCTGAGCTGGGGTTTTGGGTGCTCATGCGGGGGCTCCTTCCGGCGTGGCGGGCGCGGGGGCGGCGTGGTGCAGGAGATCGTTGACGAGCTCGTCGCAGCGGGCGGCGGTGAGCCGGAAGCTGGGCGGGTAGACGATCACGTGGTCGAGCACGCCGTCGTAGCGGCGCAGCTGCTCGGCGACCTGCGCCGGGGTGCCGGCCACGGCGAGCGCGTCGATCATGGCGTCGGGCACGGCGGCGACCATCGCGTCGTGGTCACCGGCGGCGAACGCCGCCCGGATCGTCGAGGCGGCGGCGTCGAAACCGGCCAGCGCGAGCACCGGCGCGTACGCCTTCGGGGCCGCGTAGAAGGCCAGCTGGCCGGCCACCTCGCGGCGGGCCTGCTCCGCGTCGTCGGCCACCGCGCAGATCACCACGCCGCACACCGCCACGGCCGCCGGGTCGCGGTCGCCCCGCGCGGCGCCCCGCGCGATCGCCGGCCGGACCACCTCGTCGACGTAGCCCGGCGCGAACAGCGGGTGCCCGAGGAAGCCGTCCGCCACCCGGCCGGCCACCTCGACCATCCGGGCGTTCACGCCGGCGGTGTAGACGGGGATGTCGGTCCGGGGCGGCGCGTCCACCTCGGCCGTCGGGGTGATGTCCACGTGGTAGAACCGCCCGTCGTGGCGCACCGGGCCCTCGTGCAGCCGCCACAGCCGGCGCAGCAGCGGCACCAGCTCCTCCACCCGGGTGGCCGGGCCGTCCGCGTCGACGCCGTGCCAGTCGCGCATCATCCGCCGGGTGCCCGTGCCCAGCCCGAGCACCAGCCGGCCGCCGCTGACCTCGTCCAGGCTGCGCGCCTCGGTGGCGATGGTCAGCGGCGAGCGGCCCACGGCGTAGGCGATGGAGCTGCCGATCCGGGCGTGGCTGGTGGTGCCGGCCATCCGGGCCAGCGTGACCACCGCCGAGCGGGTGTAGAACTCGGGCGACCAGGCCGCGTCGAAACCGCGCCGCTCGGCCGCGCCGGCGGCGGCCGCGATCTGCTCGACGCCGCCGCGCAGCACGGTGAAACCCCGGGTGGCCGGCCGCCCGGCCCCGGGCAGCCCGGAAGGCCCAGCACCGGGCAGTCCAGAAGGCGGCGGCTCAGACATAGTTCGGCCGCCGCTTCGCCAGGAACGCCTGCAGGCCTTCCGTGGCCTCCGGCCCGGGGAACAGGGCGTTGACCCGCTCCGCCTCCCGCGCCAGACCCTGCTCCAGCGGCAGCTCGTCGGCGTCGTCGACGCATCGCATGATCTGGGTCAGCGCGGCGCCGGAACGGGTGCACAGCGTCCGGGCCAGCGCGGTCGCCTCGGCCGCCGCGGTACCGGGCTCGACCAGCCGGTCCAGCAGCCCGATCGCGTGCGCCTCGTCGGCGGGCACGTCGCGGGCGGTGAGCATGATGTCCATGGCGCGGCCGCGCCCGACCAGTCGGGTCAGCCGCTGGGTGCCGCCGGCGCCGGGGATCAGCCCGAGCTTGGCCTCCGGCAGCCCCAGCCGGGCGTTCCGCGAGCCCACCCGCAGCGTGCAGGCGAGCGCGAGCTCCAGCCCGCCGCCGAGCGCCAGTCCCTCGACGGCGGCGATGGACGGCCGGTCGGACCCGGCCAGCCGGCTCAACGGCGCGCGCAGCCGCTGGCCGTAGGCGGCGAACTCGGCGAGGCCGGACCCGTTCGGGGCGTCGGCGAAGGAGCCCATCAGCTTGATGTCCGCGCCGGCGGCGAAGAAGCCGTCCAGCGCGGATGTGATGACGAGCACCCTGGCGGTGGAGGCCTCGAACGCGTCTAGCGCGCGTTCCAGGCCCTCCACCAGTGGCAGGCCGAGCGCGTTGGCCGGCGGGCGGTGCAGGCTGACCTGACAGATGCGGTCGGCAATGGTGTGTGTCACGGCTTCGGAGGCGGTCACCGCTTGAGTATAAAAGGTCTAACGCTCTATTATCGAGTGGTGGACCAATCTGTGATCGTATCGGCGGTACGGACGCCGCTCGGCCGGCGTGGCAAGGGGCTCTCCCAGATCCATCCGGCGACGCTGCTCGGTGCCGTGCAGCGGGCCGCGCTGGAGGTCGCCGGGGTCGATCCGGCCTCGGTCGGCCAGGTGATCGGCGGCTGCGTCGCCCAGGTCGGCGAGCAGTCGTTCAACCTCACCCGGACGGCATGGCTGGCCGAGGGGCTGCCCGAGTCGGTCGCGGCGAGCACCGTGGACGCCCAGTGCGGCTCCTCGCAGCAGGCGCTCACGCTGGCCGCCGCACTGGTCGGCGCCGGTGTGGTGGACCTCGCGCTGGCCTGCGGGGTCGAGTCGATGAGCCGGATCCCGATCGGGTCCAACTTCCGCAAGGACTTCGACCTGGGCCGCCCGGTGCCCAAGTCCTACCTCAAGCGCTACGAGTTCCTGAACCAGTACCAGGCCGCCGAGCGGATTGCCGAGAAGTGGGGCGTGACGCGGGAACAGGCCGACGGTCTCGGCCTCAGCTCGCAGCAACGCGCCGCCGCCGCCTGGGCCGACGGCCGGTTCGACGGGCAGATCGTGCCGGTCACCGACCCGGAGGGGACCGTGGTGACCCGCGACGAGGGCCTGCGGGAGACCAGCGCCGAGGCGCTCGCCGCGTTGAAGGCGGTGGTCCCGGACGGCGTGCACACCGCGGGCAGTGCCTCGCAGATCTCCGACGGCGCGAGTGCGGTGCTGGTCGCCAGTGAGCGGCGCGCGGCGGAGCTGAACCTGGAGCCGCTGGCCCGGATCGTCGATACCGCAACGGTCGGGGTGGACCCGGTGATGATGCTGCTCGGGCCGCACGAGGTGACGCCGATGCTGTTGGGCCGCAACAAGCTCGGCATCGACGAGGTCGACCTGGTCGAGATCAACGAGGCGTTCGCCTCGGTGGTGCTGTCCTGGGCGGCGGACACCGACGTCGATATGGCGAAGGTGAACCCGAACGGCGGCGCGATCGCGATGGGCCACCCGCTGGGCGGCAGTGGCTGCGTGCTGACGACCAAGGCGGTCCACGAGCTGCGCCGTTCCGGCGGCCGCTACGGGCTGGTGACCATGTGCTGCGGTGGCGGGCTCGGTACCGGCACGCTGCTCGAACGGCTCTGAAATCCCCCGAACCCCAATGCAGTGGAAGGACTGACATGACGACCTACGAGGACGTCCGGTACGAGGTCGACGGCCCGAACGCGGTCATCACGATCGACCGGGAGAAGCGGATGAACGCCTTCCGCGCCAAGACGATCGAGGAGCTGATCCACGCCTTCAAGCGCGCCTGGGCGGACACAGCCGTACACGCGATCATCTTCACCGGCGCGGGCGAGCGGGCGTTCTGCGTCGGTGGGGACGTCAAGCAGCGCGCCGAGACCGGCGACTACGGCCCGACCGAGAACGGCCTCTTTGAGGTCGCCTACTTCCACCGGCTGATCCGGGACGTGCCGAAGCCGGTGATCGCGGCCGTGAACGGCATCGCGATCGGCGGCGGCCACGTGCTGCACGTGCTGTGCGACCTGTCCATCGCCGCCGAGCACGCGACCTTCGCGCAGGCCGGCCCTCGGGTGGGTTCGTTCGACGGCGGGTTCGGCTCGGCGTACCTCGCCAGGGTGGTCGGCGAGAAGCGGGCGCGGGAGATCTGGTTCCTGCTCGACAAGTACGACGCCACGACGGCCGAGCGCTGGGGCCTGGTCAACAAGGTCGTGCCGAAGGAGGAGCTGCTGCCGGCCGCGAAGGAGTGGGGCGCGAAGATCGCCGCCTACAGCCCGACCGCGCTGCGCTTCCTCAAGCACTCGTTCAACGCGGACACCGACCACCAGGGCGGGCTGTCGCAGCTGGCCATCGCCGGGCTGGACACGTTCCTGCAGACCGACGAGGCGAAGGAGGGCGCAAACGCCTTCGCCGAGAAGCGCCAGCCCGAGTTCGGCAAGTACGTCCAGTCGCACTGACCCTGTGAGCGGCGAGTGGTCTTCCGGGACCACTCGCCACTCACGACCCTCGGAAGGCAAAGCCATGAGCATCCAGATCGACCTGAGTTCCGACGTCGCCGTGGTGACCGGCGGCGGCAGTGGCATCGGCGAAGGCATCGCCATGCTGCTGGCCGAGGCCGGCGCCAAGGTGGCCGTCGCCGACCTGTCCGACGAGGCGGCGAAGACCGTCGCGGAGCAGATCACCAGCGCCGGCGGCACCGCGATCGGTGTGCAGCTCAACATCGCCGACGAGGACTCCGTGCGGCAGGGCCTCGAGTCCGTACGCGAGCAGCTCGGCCCGGTGTCGGTACTGGTCAACAACGCCGCCACGTGGACGATCAAGAAGTTCGCCGACACCACCGCCGAGGAGACTCAGCGGATCATCGACATCACGCTGGTCGGCACGATCAACGTGATGCGGGCGGCGCTGCCCGACCTGCTGGCGACCCAGGGCCGGATCGTGAACATCGCGTCCGACTCGGCGCGCACCGGCGAGCACTCGATGAGTGTCTACGCCGGCGCCAAGGCCGGCGTGATCGCGGTGACGAAGAGCCTGGCGCAGGAGGTCGGCCGCAAGGGCGTGCGGGCCAACGCGGTCGCGCCCGGCACCACGGTGACCCCGGGCAGCTCGGCGTTCATCGAGCAGGTGGGCGGCGCGGACAAGCTGGCCAGGGCGTACCCGCTCGGCCGGCTCGGTGCCCCGGCGGATATCGCCGGCGCGGTGCTCTTCCTGGCCTCTCCGCTGTCGGCGTGGATCACCGGACAGGTGCTCAGCGTCAGCGGCGGATACACGATGCTCTGACGGTGGCGTCCTCCCTCGCCGTCGGCACCTCGGTGCACGACCAGGTGCTCAGCGTCTCGCCGGACGAACGGCGCGCGCTGCTGGGCCGGATCGCCGACGCCGGCATCGACCACGTGGTGGTGGCCGACCACGTCAGCTTCCACGGCGGCACCGGGTTCGACGGTTTGCTCGGCGCGGCCACCGCGCTGGCCACCGAGGACCGGCTCTCGGTGCTGATCGGGGTGTACCAGCTCGCGCTGCGGCACCCGATGACGGTGGCCCGCTCGCTGGCTTCGCTGAGCTCGCTGGCGCCGGGGCGGCTGACCCTGGGGGTCGGGGTCGGCGGTGAGGACCGCTCCGAGGTGACCAACTGCGGGGTCGACCCGGCCACCCGGGGCCGGCGGATCGACGAGTCCCTCGGGCTGCTGCGCCGGCTGGCCACCGGGGAGGCCGTTGACCACGACGGCGAGTTCTTCCAGATCACCGCGGGTGCGGTCCTGCCGGCGCAGAAGCCCGAGGTACCGATCCTGATCGGCGGTAAGTCCGAGGCCACGGTTCGGCGCACCGTCGAGCACGGCGACGGCTGGCTGGCGATGTTCGTCTCGGCCCGCAAGTTCGCCGAGTTCGTCGGGCAGATCACCGAGCGGGCGGCCGCGGTGGACCGGCCGGTGCCCGTACGGCACGGCTTCGAGGTCTGGTGCGGGCTGGCGGACGACGCTTCGGTGGCCCGCGAGCTGGTCGCCGAGAAGATGCAGGCGCTGTACAAGCTGCCCTTCGACAAGTTCGAGCGGCTCTGCCCGGCCGGCACGCCCAAACAGGTGGCCGACTTCCTCCGGCCCTACGTCGAGGCCGGCGCCCAGTCGCTGACCCTGGTGCCCTGCTCGCCGAGCTGGCAGGCCGGGGTGGACGCGGTGGCCGAGGTGCGCGCGCTGCTCACCGCCGGCTGAGTCCGCCACCGCACGGTCCAGCGGCTGAGGTCCTCCAGCGCACAAAAAACCCGCCCGGGCCATGTCGGCTCCGGGCGGGTTTTGTGCTGAGTAGCGGCTTTACAGCGGGGCGAACCGGTAGTGGTTCTCGTCCTGCCGGTCGTTCTCCTTGCCGGTGTAGCCGTTGTACCCGTTGTCCTCGCTCTTGCCGTGGAACCCGGTGCAGTCGGAGTCCTCGTCGTCGCTGTCGTAGCCCTCGTCGTCCTGCTTGTCGCCGTTGTAGCCGAGCGCCGAGTAGTCGTGCTTGTCGTAGTCCGGGGAGCAGCTCGGGTACACGTCGTCCGGGTCGGAGGAGTTCTCCTCGGTGCGCAGCGGGTTGGCGGCCGGCATCGACGTGCCGTTGGCGCCGGGCAGCTCGAAGCTGTGCAGACCCTGCTGGCCGAGACCCCCGGTGGCGTGGCTCGAGGTGGCGTGGCTCGAGGCGGCGGAGTCGCGCGCCATGCCGGGCATCGCGGTGCTGGCGTCCTGCTGCCGCGCCTGGTCGGCGAGACCGTGCTGGGGCGCCGGCGTCGCCGCGTACGCCGTGCCGGTGAGGGTGACCCCGAGCGCGGCCAGGCCGGTCAGGCTGACGGTGGCGCGCAGTGCTCGCCGGGCAGTGTGGTTCATGCTCGGTTGGTCCTCTCAGGGCACGGTGAAGTCCTCGGTGACCCGACACCTCTGTCCGGCCCAACGAACGGGCGCGGGAGACGGTGCGGTCTCCAGTGGTCGGTTTCCGCTGTTCACCCATGTCGGTGAGGCAGTCCACACACCCCGCCCGGACGCCCTGTCCAGCCCTGTGCCTTCCGCGCTTCCCTACTTGTCCGCGAGTCGGGGATTCGGTCAGGGTGAGTCGCGGATTTTGTCAGGCCTGGAGCAGGCGGGCGGGCACGTCGGTCAGGCGGCTGCGCAGGTACTCGCCCAGCCCCTTGGCCTGCGGGTCCGGGCGGGTGCTCGACGCGACGCCCTCGCCGAGCAGGCCGACGACCACGAAGTTCAGCGCACACAGGTTGGGCAGCTCGTAGCGGTGGACGGCCAGGTCGGCGGCCTCGGGCAGCAGCTCGCGGAACTTCGGCACGGTGAGGTGGGCGCGCAGCCAGTCGTACTCGGCGGCGGTCCGGGTCCACAGGCCGACGTTGGCGTTGCCGCCCTTGTCGCCGGAGCGTGCGGCGCAGACCCGGCCCAGCGGCGCCCGTTCGGTCGGCCCGAAGTCGGCGGCCGGCGCCGGGCCGGTCGCCTCGGCAGCCCCGATGCCGGCGGCCGGGCTGACGGAATCCGCGACTCGCCCTGACAAAATCCCCGACTCGCGGGGAGTGGGTGGGGTGACGGGCGCCGGTATCGGTGGTGTGTGGGGGATGGGGCGGTGGGTGCCGTCGGGGAGGACGGCGGTCTGCCGGACGTGGTGGGCGGGGATCAGCGCGGGCCAGTAGACGCCGTACGCGGCCTCGGGCGTCGGCGGCGTGGTGGTGTGGAAACCGGCGTAACCACCGAGGGCGAGCTCCATGGTCGCGTTCGAGAACGCCCGGCCGACCTTGCGCGGGTCGGCGTCCTTCACGGTGACCCGCAGGTGCGCGGTGGCCTCCGGGTTGGTCGCCGCGTCCGGGTGGTCGAAGCGCAGCAGCCGCACGTCGACCTCGGCGAACCGGTCGCGCCCGCCCAGTACCTCGAACAGCAGCTGCTCGGCGTAGGCGGCCCGCTCGGCGACGTCCAGCCCGGTGAGCACGAGGGTCATCGTGTTGCGGTAGCCGCCGAGCTGGTTCAGCGCGACCTTCAGCGTCGGCGGCGGGGCGGACCCGGTGCACCCGGAGATCCGGACCCGGTGCGGCCCGTCTTCGGTCAGCGCGAGCGTGTCGAAGTGCGCCGCCACGTCCGGGTTGAGGTACTCCGGCGCGGCGATCTCGTAGAGCAGCTGCGCGGTCACCGTGCCCACCGAGACCAGCCCGCCGGTGCCGTCGTGCTTGGTGATCACCGAGGAGCCGTCGGCGGCCACCTCGGCGATCGGGAACCCGGGGTAGCGCCGGTCGGTGATCTCGGCGAGCCAGGAGTAGTTGCCGCCGGTCGCCTGCGGGCCGCACTCGATCACGTGCCCGGCGGCTACCGCCCCGGCCAGCGCGTCGAAGTCGTCCCGCGCCCAGCCGTGCCACCAGGCGGCCGGCCCGACGACCAGTGACGCGTCGGTGACCCGGGGGCAGACCACGATGTCCGCGCCGGCGCCGAGTGCCTCGGCGATGCCCCAGCCGCCCAGGTAGGCGTTGGCCGAGATGGCCTTGCGGTCGGTCTCGGCGAGTGGCTGCCCGGTGTCCAGGTTGGCCAGGTCGACCCCGGCGGCGGCCAGCTCGTCGAGCCGGCCGACCATGTCGTCGCCGGTCAGGTGGGCGACCTTCGGGGCCAGCCCGAGCCGCTGCGCCAGCACGCCGATCTCCGAGGCCAGACCGGCCGGGTTCAGCCCGCCGGCGTTGCTGACGATCCGGATGCCCCGGTCCAAGCAGGTGCCCAGCACGTGTTCCAGCTGGGTGAGGAAGGTGCGCGCGTACCCGGCCGTCGGGTCCTTCTGCTTGGCCTTCCACAGGATCAGCATGGTCAGCTCGGCCAGGTAGTCGCCGGTCAGCACGTCGATCGGCCCGCCCTCGACCATCTCCCTGGCCGCGGTGATGCGGTCACCGTAGAAGCCGGAGCAGTTGCCGATCCGGATCGGGCGGGCCGGCCCACCGGCCGCGCTCGCCGGGCCTCCGGCTGGCGCGCTCACCGGGTCTCCTCGGACAGCTCGGTCGGCCGCGGGGCCTCCAGCAGGGCGCCGTCGCGCTCCAGCTCGGCCACCCGCTCGGCGGCCAGCCCGAGCCAGCGACCGAGCACGTCGGCGTTGTGCTCGCCGACGAACGCCGCGCCGCCCTGGGGTGCGCAGGCGCCGGCGGAGAACCGGTACGGCATCCGGACCACCGGCCGCGTACCGCCGTCCCGGTTGTCCACCTGGGCGACGACCTGCCTGGCGGCGATGGTCGGCGAGTCCAGCAGGGTCGCCGGTGTGCGGATCTCCGCCCAGGCCACGCCGGCCGCCTCCAGCGCGGTGATCAGCGCGGGCCGCGATCCGAACGCGGCCACCCAGTCGGTGACCACCCGCGCGCGGGCGGTGAACTTCGCGGCACCGGAGGCCGCCGGGTCGGGGTCGGTGAGCCCGTGCGCCGACGACAGCCGCAGCCACAGGTACTTCGGGTCGGCCGAGATCAGGATCGGGCCGCCGGGGGCGTCGAAGACCGACCCGGTCGCCGGCCACACCGGGTAGCTGCGCTCCAGGCTGTAATGCGTGTAGTCGTCGGTGGCGAGCATCGACTCGAACATGCTCAGGTCCAGGTACTGGCCGACCCCGGTGTGCTCGACCAGCCGCAGCGCGGACAGCACCGCGACCATGCCGTGCAGCGAGGTCACCGAGTCGGCCAGCGCGAGCACGACGTCGTTCGGCCGCGCGCCGTCCACCTCGGCCTGCCGGCCCAGCAGCCCGCTCTCCGCGTGCACCACCGGGGCGTACGCCTGCCGCCGCGACTCCGGCCCCCACTGGCCGAAGCCGGACACCGAGAGCATCACCAGCCTGGGGTTCACCGCCGACAGCTGCTCCCAGCCGACCCCGAGCCGGTCCACCGTGCCCGGCCGGAAGTTCTCGATCACCACGTCGGCGTGCGCCACGAGCTCGCGCAGCAGCGCCGCGCCGGCCTCGGTGCCGAGGTCGACCGAGATGTTCCGCTTGCCGGCGTTCTGCTGCACGTACAGCCCGCTGTGCCCGTGGCTGCGCGGCCCGAACACCTGGGTGATGTCGGTACCGGGCACCTCCACCTTGACCACCTCGGCGCCCAGGTCGGACAGCATCCGCCCGACGTAGGGCCCGGAGATCGCCCGGGACAGGTCGAGCACCCGCACTCCCGCGAGCGGGAACGGTGGGTTCGGCGGTGTCTCCAACGGACCCTCCTAGTACGAGCGCGGCAGGCCGAGCACGTGCTCGGCGAGGTAGTTGAGCACCATCTCCTGTGGCACCGGGGCCAGCCGCTGCAGCCGGGCCTCCCGGAAGTAGCGCTCCACGTGGTACTCCGAGGCGTAACCGAAGCCGCCGTGGGTCTGCACCGCCCGGTCGGCGGTCTCGAACGCGGCCTCGGCGGCCAGGTACTTCGCGGTGTTGGCGTGCTCGCCGGCCGGCAGCCGCCGGTCCACCCGCCAGGACGCCTCACGGATGGCCAGCTCGGCGGCGTGCAGCCGGGCGTGCGAGTCGGCCAGCGGGAACGCGATGCCCTGGTTCTTGCCGATCGGGCGGCCGAACACGACCCGTTCCTTCGCGTAGCCGACGGCCCGGCGCAGTGCCGCCCTGCCGATGCCCAGCGCCTCGGAGGCGATCAGCACGCGCTCCGCGTTCAGTCCGTCGAGCAGGTACCGGAAGCCCTTGCCCTCCTCGCCGACCCGGTCCCGCTCGGCCACCCGCAGTCCGTCGTAGACCACCTCGCAGGAGGCCACCGCGTTGCGCCCGAGCTTGGGGATCGGGGTGATCTGGACGGCCGGGTCCTTGAGGTCGGCGACGAACAGCGTCATGCCGTCGGTCGGCTTGGCGCCGTCGGCCTTCGGGGTGGTCCGGGTCAGCAGCAGGACCTTCTCCGACTCGAGCGCCTTGGACGTCCACACCTTGCGCCCGCGCACCACGTAGTCGCCGCTGCCGTCATCGGACCGGACCGCCCTGGTGCTGATCGAGGTGGTGTCCAGGCCGGCGTCCGGCTCGGTGACCCCGAACGCGACGTGCAGGTCGCCGGACGCGACCCGGGGCAGCACCCGCCGCTTGAGCTCCTCGCTGCCGTGCAGCACAACCGGGTGCATGCCGAAGATCGACAGGTGGATCGCGCTGCAGCCGTTCATGCAGGCCCCGGACGCGGCGACCTCCTCCAGCACGATGGACGCCTCGGTGATGCCCTGCCCGCCGCCGCCGTACTCCTCCGGGATCGCGATGCCGATCCAGCCGCCCTTGGCCATCTCCCGGTAGAAGTCCCAGGGGAACTCGTGCTCGGCCTCGAGCCGCATCCAGTAGTCGTCGTCGAACTGCTTGCAGACGTCCCGGACCGCCGCCCGGATCGCCCGGTGGTCCTCGTTCTCCGCGAAATCCATGGTTCCCTCCGTACCGGTGCGTGGCGGTTGCCGCCAGGCGAGACCGGGGAGAATTTTCTCTAGTACCAAAATAATGAGGGCGCGACTAATTGTCCAGCCCGCCCCGGTATCCCCAGGATCGCCTCCCCGGGCGGGCTTGCCCACTTCGGACATCGAACTTGCCCATTTCGGGAGACGTGGCGCAGGCCACACCGGGCCTAGCGTCCGGACCTGCATCAGGTGGCCCTGCATCGGGTGGCGCAGAAGGGGAGATCCATGACCGCCGGGACGATCGACACCAACCTCAGCACCCTGGAGTTCTGGGGGCGGCCCCGTCAGGTGCACCTGGACACGTTCAAGTGGCTGCGGGAGAACAAGCCGGTCAGCTGGCACGGCCCGCCCGAGGCGCTGGACCCGAACCTGGACAACGGCCGGGGCTTCTGGTCGGTCACCAAGCACGCGCACATCCGCGAGGTCTCCCGCAACACCGAGGTGTTCAGCTCCGCCGACGGGGTGTTCATCGACGACTTCCCGCAGCTGGAGTCGATGCTCTCGTTCATCGTGTCCGACCCGCCCCGGCACACGTCGTTCCGCAACATCATCAGCGTCGCGTTCACGCCGAAGCACGTCCGCAAGGTCGAGGAGGACACCCGCCGGACGGTCAAGGAGGTCATCGACCACGCCGCTCCGCTCGGCCACGGCGACCTGTGCACGCTGATCGCCAAGGAGGTGCCGGGCCGCGTGTTCGCCACGTTCTTCGGCATCACCGACCGGGACCAGATCCAGTACGTGATGGACGCCGCCGAGCAGATGGGCGCGTGGAGTGACCCCGAGTATGCGCACATCGGCTCGCCGCTGCAGGTGTTCGCCGACGCCTCGCAGAAACTGGGCGTGCTCGCGCTGGACCTGGCCAAGCAGCGGCAGACGAACCCGACCGACGACCTGATGAGCTGGGTGTCGCAGGCGCAGTACGAGGGCCAGAAGATGTCCGTCGAGGAGGTCGGCGTCTTCTTCGCCCTGCTCGCCGGCGCAGCGAACGACACCACCCGGCACTCCGCCGCGCACATGATGGCGCTGTTCAGTGAGCACCCGGACCAGCTGGCCTACGTGATGGAGGACTTCGACAACCGCGCCGACGACGCGATCAACGAGGTCCTGCGCGTCGAACCGCCACTGATGCACTTCCGGCGCACCGCGCTGGCCGACTACGAGCTCGGCGGCGAGACGATCAAGGCCGGCGACAAGGTCGTGCTCTGGTACCTGTCGGGCAACCGGGACGCCGACGTGTTCCGCGACCCGGACACCTTCGACGTGCGGCGTACCGCCAAGGAGAACCCGCACCAGGCGTTCGGCGGCGGTGGCGCGCACTACTGCCTCGGCAGCCACCTCGGCAAGCAGATGCTCAAGGCCGAGATGTGGGAGATCTACTCCCGGATGAAGGACCTGCAGGTCGGCGAGCGGGACATCATGCTGTCCAACTTCATGAACGGCGTGATGAAACTCCCCGGCACCTGGACCCCGGAGCGCTGACCCGCTTCGGTCCCGGCCCCGCGCGCCGACCGCCCCTCGGCGCGCGGGGCCTTGCCATGTCACGGGCTGGCCATGTCACGGGCTGGCCGGATGAACCGCCTTTGTCGGGAGCTCGCCCCACTCGACAGGTCGGGCTATCGGCACTGCCGGCGTGGGGTTCACCCGGTGGATCGGCACCCCGAACGGCTGCGAGCGTAGTGGCCGGGGAGTTGCACCATGACGAGTCCAGTGGCACGGGTAGGAGATTTCGGTACTCGGTGCTCGGCCTGGCGATGATCGTCATCGAGTTGTCGGCGATCACCGTCCTGCGCGTGACCTACGTTGTCCCGATCGTCATCCTCGCAGTGTCGGCATTCTTTCTTGCGGTGTATGAGCTGCTGGCCTTCTCTGCTTGGCGGAGTTCGATGTCGGAGCACGTCGGGCGGCACTGGCTGTTCGAGGTGAGCGACTCGGGAATCTTCGCGAAGTGGCCTCGGGGCGGAGTGCGGTGCAGGTGCGAATCTGATGCGGATACCGCGGTCGCGCGAGACGGGGAGAAGTGACACTTGGGTGACCGACCCGCCGTCAGGTCTGGGCGGCGGGCTCCGGCCAGGCGGCGCGCAGGGTGAGCTTGTCGGTTTTGCCGGAGTCGTGCATGGGCAGCTCGTCGGTGCGCAGCCACCAGGCGGCCGGCACCTCGTAGCTGGCCAGCTCGGTGCGGGCGAACTCGCCGAGCTCGGTGCCGGTCACCTCGGCCCCCGGCTCGAGCTGCACGACCGCGCCGACCCGTTCACCGAGGTCGTCGTCGGGCAGGCCGAGCACGGCCACGTTGCGCACCGAGGGGTGGCGCAGCAGCACCGCCTCGACGTGCGCGGGCGCGATGTTCTCGCCGCCCCGGATGATCAGGTCCTTGATCCGGCCGGTCACGTAGAGCAGCCCGTCCACGAGGCGGCCCTGGTCGCCGGTGTGCACCCAGCCCTCTTCGTCGATCAGGTCAGCCCCTGCCCCGGACCCGCCGGCACCGGACTCGGCCCCGGACCCACCCCAGTAACCGACCATCTGGCCGGGCGTGCGCACCACGATCTCGCCGTCGCCCTCCGCGTTCGGCGCGTCGATCCGCAGGTCAACCACGGGCAGCGGGGCGCCGGCGGTGGTGGGGTGCTCGGCCATGGTGACCCCGGACGCGGCGGCCACCGTGCCGCCGGTCTCGGTCATGCCGTAGATCGTGGACATACCGCGCGACGCGTTCGGGAAGACCTCGCGGAGCCGGGCCACCAGCGCGGGCTGTACCGGCGCGCCGCCCATCGACACCGATCGCACCGAGCTCAGGTCGCGGCCGGTGATCGAGGGGTGGGTCAGTACGCGGGAAGCCATCGTGGGCACCGCGCCCCACCAGGTGACCCGCTCGCGCTCGATCAGGTCGAGCACCTGCCCGGGGTCGAACCGGCCGTCCAGGAACACCAGCGTGTTGCCCCCGAGCAGGGCCAGCAGCAGCGACTGCAGGCCGCCGATGTGGAACAGCGGGCCGCTCTGCAGGCTGACGGCGGGTGCCCGGGACTCGTCGATCTGGTGCGGCAGCCGCCGGGACATCACGAGCAGGTTGTGCAGGTTGGCGATCACCGAGCGGTGCGCCAGCACGACCGGCTTCGGTGCCCCGGTGGTGCCGGCGGTGAAGATGATCACGGCGGGGTCGTCCTCGTCGCCCGGCGGCGCGGGCGGGGGCGCGCTGGCGACCGGGTCACCGGTCGGCCCCATCGCGGCGTCGACGCAGGCGCGGACCTCGTCGACGGTGACCACGGCGCAGCCGTCGGGCACGAGCGCGGCGCGCTTGCCGTCCGCGAGCACCAGCCGGGGCGTCGTCAGCCCGACCGCGTGGTCCACCAGCGGGCCGCTCCACCAGCCGTTGCCCAGCGCCACGATCGCGCCCACCCGCAGCCCGGCCCACAGGCTGATCACCCACTCCGGCGAGTTCGGCGCGAGCAGCAGCAGCCGGTCGCCGGGGCGCAGGCCGGCCTCGGTGAACTGGACGGCGACCCGCTCGGCGGCGGCGAACACGGCCGCGAAGCTGAGCCGGCGCTCGCCCTGGATCAGGTGGGTCCGGTCCGACCAGCGGGCGGCGTCGGTGAGCAGCTCGACGACGTGCCGGCGCCGGGGCGAGTAGCACAGGAACGGGATGTCGCCGTCGCGGCGACTGACGGAGGTACCCCACAGCGCGCGATCATCGGTGACGGACACGCGCCCATTTTAGTCTAGAGCACAATACTCGACAACTAGACTATGTGCAGGGTCACCAAAGATCAGCGCCCGAGCTCCAGCACCTCGTCGAAGCCATCCCGCAGGCACGTCTCGAACAGCTCGATGTCGGTGACCGACTCCGGGTCCACGTTCACCCCGATACAGCACACACCGTCGTAGGACACCATGGTGACCATCGCGGCCACTCCCGGACGGGGGCCGATCGGGTACATCCGCAGCACCTTCGCGCCGGCCAGGTACACCGGATGGCCGAGGCCGGGGATGTTGGACGCCTGCACGTCGGAGACCTTGGTCAGGTTCGCGGTGATCTCGGTGAGCACGGCGCCCGGCAGCTTGCTGAGCACGGGGCTGATCAGACCGAGGAAGCCGATCGCCGGCTCCGCCCTGACGGTCAGGATGAACTCGCGGATGAGCTGGATCCGGGTGCGCGGGTCGGCCTCGCCCATCGGTGCCACGAAGCGCGCGCCGGTGAACTTGTTACCGCCCATCGGGTCGGCGGAGTCGCGCAGGCTGATCGGGATGGCCATCGGCAGCTGGTCGACGGGTTGGCCGAGGTGCTCGTGGTAGCGCCGGAACGCGCCGAGCACGCCGGCCAGGAAGGCGTCGTTCACCGAGCCCTCGGCCGCCTTGCCCGCCGCCTTGAGCTCGGCGAGCGCCACGTCGTGCAGCACCAGCCGGTAGCCGAAGCCGCCGCCGCGCAGCAGGGGCGACCGCTCCGCCGCCGGTGGGCTGAGCATCCGGCGCAGCGACAGGCCGTAGTTCACCGCCCGCTCCGCGCTGCCGGCCGGGTCACGCAGCACCCGGCCCAGTACGCCGAGCGCGCTGCCCGCCGCCCCGATCGCCCTGGCCGGCCCGCCGGTGAGCTCCTCACGCAGGCCGTCCGCGACGAGGCTGAGCGGGGTCGGCGAGGGCTCCGCCGCGCCGGCCGCACCGGCCGCGCCCGCGAGGTCCGACGACGGCAGCCGGGTGCCACCGGGCGTCGCCGTCTGGCTGTGCGCCATGGCGAGCAGCTGCACGATGCCCAGCCCGTCGGACATGGCGTGGTGCAGCCGCAGCAGGTACGCCGCGCCACCGCCGGCCAGGCCCTCCACCAGGGTTGCCTCCCACGGCGGCCGGTTCGGGTCCAGCGGCCGGGAGGCGAGCTGGCCGGCGTAGTCCAGCAGCTGGCGCGGGGTGCCGGGTTCGGGCAGTCGGACCCGTTGCACGTGGTAGGACAGGTCGAACCGGGTGTCCTCGACCCAGGTCGGCGGCACCACCGGCAGCAGGGGCTCGACGACCCGGTCCCGCAGCCGGGGGATGGCCCGGGTGGCGCGGTCGTGCGCGGCGAGGAACCTCGGCCAGTCCGGGGCGGTGTCCAGCAGCTCCAGCAGCAGCCCGCTGGACCGGGTGCGCAGGTCGCCCTCGGCGCGCCACATCAGGGCCTCGGAGGCGTTCATCCGGGCCGGCCCGCCCCAGTCGCGCCCGTCCAGCTCGGTCACCGAAACCACCTCGAGTCCTAGCGCATGAGCGAGCGGAGGTCAGCTGCCGGCGACCGGTACGGCACCGCGGTCGACCGCGTCGGTGACCTCCAGGATCAGCCGGGCCACCTCGTCGGGGTGGTCCGACATCGGCACGTGGCCGGCGTCGTCGAGCATGACGAGCTCCGCGGTGGGTACCCGCTCCAGCCAGGGCTGCCCGAAGTGCGGGAACGGGATCACCCGGTCCTTGCGGCCCCACACCACGCGCACCGGACAGCCCGGTTCGGGCAGCGGCTCCATGGGGCTGGCCGGGAGTACCGCGAGCAGCGGCCGCAGCACCGGGGCTTGCCGGATCGCGCGCAGGTCGGCTACCAGCTCGTCCGGGTCGTACCGCTCCGGGTGCGCCACCTGGGACGAAAGCAGCAGCCGCCGCCCCGCCGGGGAGTGGGCCAGCCGCTCCAGCCACTCGCCCCGGCTCTCCGCCAGGTCGGCGCCGGCCCGCATGCCGGCGCCGAGCAGCGCCATCCGCAGGTTGGACCGCCACGCGCCGGCCGGGGACAACGCCACCACCGAGCGCGCCCGGCCCCGGCGGGCCAGCTCCAGCGCGATCCAGCCGCCGAGCGAGTTGCCCACCACGTGCACGGTGTCCAGGCCGAGCTCGTCGAGCTCCGCGACCACACCGTCGACCAGCGCGGTCAGTGTCGGCGCCACGCCTTCGGCCAGCGGGGCCGCGCCGCTGTGCCCGAGCAGGGTCGGCGCGATCACGTCGTGCCGGCGTTCCAGCATCGGCAGGATCGGCTTCCAGGTGCGCCAGGTGACGCTGATCCCGTGCAGCAGCAGGATCGGGGTGCCGGACCCGCCCCGGTGGCCGGCGGTGTCCGGGGTGATCGGCCGGGGGATCCGTTCCGCGTGCACGACGGTGCTGTCGTAATCCGCGCCGCCGCCGTCGAAGTCCGAGCCGGTGCGGTCCAGCTCGGCGGCGCGGCGGCGGGCCTTGGTGACCAGCACACCGGTCACGCCGGCGGCGAGCCCGGCCGCGCCGGCGGCCAGCAGCAGGCTGCGCGGCCGGCTCACCAGCCTTCCCCGTGCACCTCGTGCCCCGGGGTGGCCTTGAGCAGGCCCCGGTAGGCGTCCTCGGCGGTGCCGCCCTTGTTCACCACGCCGTCCACCTCGGCGGCGATCGGCATGTCGATGCCCAGCCGATTGGCCACGTCCATCACGGCGCTGACCGCCTTGACGCCCTCGGCGACCTGGGTCATGCCGGCCATCACCTCGTCGATGGTGCGGCCCTTGCCCAGTTCCTCGCCGACGCGGCGGTTGCGGCTCCTCGGGCTGGTGCAGGTGACGATCAGGTCGCCGGTGCCGGCAAGCCCGGCGAAGGTCTGGTGGTCGCCGCCGAGCGCCTCGCCGAAGATGGTCATCTCGCGGACCGCGCGGGTGATCACCATGGCCTTGGTGTTGTAGCCGGCGCCGGCTCCGTCACCCATGCCGGCGGCGATCGCGAAGACGTTCTTCAGCGCGCCGGCCACCTCGACGCCGAGCACGTCGGTGGTGGAGTAGATCCGGTAGCGCTCGGTGCGGAACAGCTCGGCCAGCTGGGTCGCCGAGTTCTGGTCCGGCATCGCGATGGTGGCGGCGGCCGCGTAGCCGGCGACGATCTCGGAGGCGATGTTCGGGCCGGACAGCACGCCGGCCGGGTGGCCGGGCAGTACCTCGGCGACGATCTGGGTCATCCGGTGGTCGGTGCCCTGTTCCAGGCCCTTGACCAGGCTGACCACCGGGATCCACGGCCGGACGAACGGCGCCGCCTGCTCCAGCGCCTCGCGGAACCCGTGCGAGGGCACGCCCATGATCAGCACGTCCGCCTCGGCCACCGCGCGCTCCATGTCCGAGGTGGCGCGCAGCCCCTCGGTCAGTGCGACGTCACCGAGGTAGCGGCTGTTGCGGCCGTTGCGATCGATGTCCTCGGCCACCTCGGCGGACCGGGCCCAGATCGTGGTCGGGGCGCTGGCGGCCACGATGGACGCCACCGCCGTCCCCCACGAGCCGGCGCCGAGCACGGCGACACGTGGTTGCCTGCGTTGCATCGGATCACCCCCAACGTGGATCATCGCACCCGGAGAACCCGAGGGCGACCGCCCGACGGTGTTGGCCATTGTGTTGGTCACAGCCGTTCAGCGCGACCTCGGAGTGTGCGAACCTTAGTGTGAAATACTCGCATAATCAATAATTGAGATCTAGGGTTTCTTGCGTCGCAACGGCGCGGCCGCCTACCCCGGGGAGCACTGATGACGTCGACCGAGGCGCTGCTCGAGCAGATCCGGTCGGGCCCGACCGGTCCACATATCGCCGCGTTCTTCGACTTCGACGGCACCCTGATCGACGGGTACTCGGCCGCCGCCCTCTACGAGCACCGGTTCCGCAACTTCGAGATCGGCCTCGGCGAGCTGGTCCGCACGGTGCGCGCCACGATGGGCCCGACGCTGACCGAGGAACAGTTCGCCGCGCTGGTCGAGGACGGCCTCGGCGGCTGGGCCGGGCGGGCCGAGGAGGACATGCTGGAGCTGGGTGAGCGGCTGTTCGCCCAGGGGGTCGCCGGCACGCTGTTCCACCCGGCCTGGCGGCTGGTCAAGGCGCACCAGCGGGCCGGGCACACCGTGGTGGTCGCGACCTCGGCGACGCTGCTGCAGGTCGCGCCGCTGGCCAGGGAGCTGGGTGTGCCGCACGTGCTGTGCACCCGGCTGGCCGTCGAGGGCGGGCTGCTCACCGGCAAGGTGGCCGGGCGCACGCCGTGGGGGCCGGGCAAGATCGCCGCGGTGCAGGCGTTCGCGGCGGAGCACAACATCGACCTCGCGGACAGCCACGGCTACGCGAACGGCGACGAGGACGTGCCGCTGCTGGCCGGCGTCGGCCACCCGCACCCGGTCAACCCGCAGCCCGAGCTCGCGGTGGTGGCGGCCGAGCGGAGGTGGCCGGTGCTGACCTTCCGGTCCCATAGGACCGGCCGGTTCGACCCGGCGCCCGCGCTGCGCACCGCGACCCTGTTCGGCACGCTGTTCGCCGCCGCCGGCGTGGGCATCGCGGTCGGCGCGCTGAACGGCGACCGCCGCCAGGGGGTCGACCTCGCCACCTCGATGTTCGACGCGCTGGCCGGCCCGCTGACCGACATCGACATCGAGGTCGTCGGCGAGCAGCACGCGTGGTCGCAGCGCCCGGCGGTGTTCTTCATCAACCACCAGAGCACCCTGATCGACTTCCTGGTGACCACCCGCGTGATCCGCACGGGGTTCACCGCGGTGGCCAAGGCCGAGGTGAAGCAGATGCCGGTGGTCGGCCAGCTGTTCGACCTGGCCGGCGTGGCGTTCCTGGACCGGGCCAACCGGGCGAAGGCGATCGAGGCGCTCAAGCCCGCCGTGGACACACTGCGCGGGGGTACCTCGGTGGTCATGGCACCGGAGGGCACCCGGTCGCTGACCCCGAAGGTGGGGGTGTTCAAGAAGGGCGGCTTCCACCTGGCCAGCCAGGCCGGCGTGCCGATCGTGCCGATCGTGATCCGCAACGCCGGCGAGATCATGTGGCGCAACGCGCGCACCGCGCGGGCCGGCACGGTGGAGGTCGTGGTGCACCCGCCGATCAGCACCGACGGCTGGACGGCGGCCGACATCGACGACGCCGTGCACTCCGTGCGCCAGCTCTACGTGGACACGTTGGATCACTGGCCGGGGCCGTCCTCGACGTGAGCCGAACAGGCCAACTAGGGTGATCGCCGACACAGTCGATCCCGGGGGTAGGTGCAGGTGATGCAGGCCGTCGATCCAGCCGCCATACGGGACGGGGCCGCCGCGCTACTGGGTCGCACGCCGGCCCGTGGACTGCTGCGCCGCGCGTCGCTGCTGCCGCCTACCGAGGCGCCCTCGGCCGGCGACACCCGCGAGGTCGACCAGCTGCTGCGCTCCGACTCGTTCCGCGCCGCGGTGGCCAAGCTGGCCGACGGCCTCGACGTCACCGAGACGGAGGCGATGGCCGAGGCGGCGGGGTACCTGCGCGAGATGTCCGCGCGGCACCAGCCCAGGGTGACCGACGCCTGGCAGCGCTTCGGCGGCTGGCTGACCAGGGGTTACGACGTACTGGTCGACGACGACGGGCTGGCCGAGCTGCGCCGGCTCGACCGCAAGCACGCGCTGATCTTCCTGATCTCGCACCGCTCGTACCTGGACGAGTTCATCCTGCCGCCCGTGCTGCAGGCCGGTGACCTGTCCCCGCTGTACGGCATGGCCGGCGCGAACCTGAACTTCTTCCCGCTCGGCACGGTGGCCCGGCGCACCGGCATCGTGCACGTGCGGCGCTCCACCGGGGACATCCCCGTGTACCGGCTGGCGCTGCGCTCGTTCATCGGCCAGCTGGTGGCCAACAAGTCCAACCTGGCCTGGTCCATCGAGGGCGGCCGGACCCGCACCGGCAAGCTGCGCCCGCCGCGCTACGGCCTGCTGCGCTACGTGGCCGACGCCGTCGAGGAGCTGGGCGACGCCGACCCGCTGCTGGTGCCGGTCTCGTTCATGTACGACCAGCTGCCGGTGCACGAGGTGGGCCGGATGGCGTCCGAGGCCCGTGGCCAGGGCAAGGAGGCCGAGGACGTCCGCTGGCTGGTCAACTACGCCCGCGGCCTGCGGGAACGCCTCGGCCGGGTGTACCTGGACTTCGGCAAGCCCCTGCCGCTGCGGCAGCGGCTGGAGGAGCTGCGCGCCGACGAGGTCACCGAGAACCAGGTGGAGCGGGTCGCCCTGGACGTGTGCCACCGGATCAACGCGGCCACGCCCGTGACGCCGACGGCCGCGGTGTGCATCGCGCTGCTCGCCGCCGACCGGGCGCTGACCCTGGACGAGGTGCTGGCCACGGTCCGCCCGCTGGCCGACTACGTGAGCGGCCGGGGCTGGCCGGTCGCCGGCGGCGCCACCCTGACCGACCGGTCCACGCTGCGCTGGGCGCTGCGCGAGCTGGTCCGCTCCGGTGTGCTGACGTCGTACTCGGGCGGGTCGGAGACGGTCTGGGGGATCGGTGCCGACCAGCACCTGGTGGCCGCCGTGTACCGCAACAGCGCCATCCACGTCCTGCTGGTCAGGGCGATCGCCGAGCTGGCCCTGCTGGCCGTCGCCGAGCGGGACGGGGAGGACGCCACGGCGACCACGGAGGCCGCCCCGCGCTCCGCGTTCGACGAGGCACTGCGGCTGCGCGAGCTGCTCAAGTTCGACTTCTTCTTCGCCCAGCGCGAGCCGTTCGCCGAGGAGCTGGCCGCCGAGATCGCCATCCTGGCCAGCCCGGACGAACTGCGGGACGGCCTCGACATCACGCCCGAGGAGGCCCGGGAGTGGCTGGCCAGGGCCCGGCCGCTGGTCGCGCACCTCGTGCTGCGGCCGTTCCTGGACGCCTACCGGGTGGTCGGCGAGCAGCTGGCCGCCGTGGACGAGGACGAGGCGGTGGACCGGAGCGCGCTGGTCGACCACTGCCTGCGGGTCGGCTTCCAGTGGTCGCTGCAGCGCACCCTGGCCAGCGAGGAGTCGGTCTCCGGCGAGATGTTCAGCACCGCGCTCAACCTCGCCGCGCACCGCGACCTGCTCAAGCCCGGCAGCCCGCACCTCGGCAAGCGGCGCCGCGAGTTCGCCGACGAGCTGGGTGAGGTCGGCCGCGCCATCGGCCGCATCGCGGACCGCGACCGCGCCCTCACCTCCTAGCTGGCCCGTGAGGGGCGAGTGGTCTCCTGGGACCATTCGCCACTCACGAGGGCAACTGCCACTGCCGGCACCCCGTGCCGGCGTCCTGGCCGCACCGGGTGCGTCCGGCCGCTGGCCGGCGCAAACGCGCTAACCGGGCCGTAACGGCGCCGACCCCCGACCGACACCGGGCGCCCGACAATCGACTGAGGGCACGGCGCGGCGGGGGGCCCGCCGCTGTGTCGGTGCCGGCGTTGATCGCGGTATCGATCCGCCCAGTCGCTCGGTCGTCGCCCAGTGCAGTTGCCAGGAGGACCCCATGACCAGCACCCAGACGCCGGTACGCACCGCCCGGATCGGCCCGGTCGCCGCGCGGCCGTACGCGTGGCCGTTCGACGGTTCGGTGGACGCCGCGCACACCGCGCTGATCTGCATCGACTGGCAGGTGGACTTCTGCGGGCCCGGCGGCTACGTCGACCGGATGGGCTACGACATCGGCCTGACCAGGGCCGGGCTGCCCGGCACGGCGGCCATGCTGGCGCACGCCAGGGCCACCGGCATGCTGGTGATCCACACCCGGGAGGGCCACGCGCCGGACCTGAGTGACCTGCCGGCCAACAAGCGCTGGCGCTCCGCCCAGATCGGCGCCGAGATCGGTTCGCCGGGCCCGACCGGCCGGATCCTGGTGCGCGGCGAGCCGGGCTGGGAGATCGTGCCCGAGGTCGCCCCGCTGCCCGGCGAGGTGCTCGTCGACAAGCCCGGCAAGGGCGCGTTCTACGCCACCCAGCTGGACCTCGTGCTGCGCACCCGGGGCATCACCCACATCCTGCTGACCGGCATCACCACCGACGTCTGCGTGCACACCACCATGCGGGAGGCCAACGACCGGGGCTACGAGTGCCTGATCCTGTCCGACTGCACCGGCGCGACGGACCCGGCCAACCACGCCGCCGCGCTGCACATGGTGACCATGCAGGGCGGCGTGTTCGGCGCCGTCGCCGACTCCGCCGCCGTGATCGACGCCATCATCTGGGACGAGTCGTGACCACCGTGGCGGCCGACCCCGGGCCGTTCGAGTTCGACCTGGCCAGCACCGCGCTGGTGATCATCGACATGCAGCGGGACTTCTGCGAGCCGGGTGGTTTCGGCGAGACCCTCGGCAACGACGTGTCGCTGCTGCGCGCGGTCATCCCCCCGCTGCGAGCCGTCCTGGCCGCCGCCAGGGCCGCCGGGCTGATGGTGATCCACACCCGGGAGGGGCACCGGCCCGACCTGAGTGACTGCCCGCCGGCCAAGCTGAGCCGGGGCAACCCGACGCTGCGGATCGGCGACCCGGGGCCGAAGGGCCGGATCCTGGTCCGGGGCGAGTACGGCCACGACATCATCGACGAGCTGGCGCCGCTGCCCGGTGAGCTGGTGATCGACAAGCCGGGCAAGGGTTCGTTCCACGGCACCGACCTCGGCGACCGGCTTACGGCGGCGGGCATCACCAGCCTGGTCGTCACCGGCGTGACCACCGAGGTGTGCGTGCACACGACCGTGCGGGAGGCCAACGACCGCGGCTACGAGTGCCTCGTGCTGTCCGACTGCGTCGGGTCCTACTTCCCGGAGTTCCAGCGGGTCGGCCTGGCCATGATCGCCGCCCAGGGCGGCATCT
The DNA here is from genome assembly GCA_036272155.1 of Pseudonocardia sp. GTDB lineage: Bacteria > Actinomycetota > Actinomycetes > Mycobacteriales > Pseudonocardiaceae > Pseudonocardia. Next base: position 9,819 of record DATAZG010000226.1, on the reverse strand, counting down.
TCGGCTGGGTGGCGCCCTCCTCGGCGCTGCTCGAGGTGCTCGCGGGCCGCACGCTGGAAGGGACCCGGTCATGAGCGCACCGACGGAGGCGCCCCCGACCGAGGCGCCGGTCCGGCTGTCCTGGTGGGTCGCCGGGGACACGAACGCGTTCTTCGGGCTCGGCTTCAACACGCTGGTCAACGTGCTGGTGCTGACCGGGCTGTGCCTGGGCGTGGTGAAGATCCCGGGCACCGAGGTATTCGGCGTGCTGCTGCCCGCGCTCGGGGTGCAGCTGCTGGTCGGCAACGTCTACTACACCTACCTGGCGCGCCGGCTGGCCCGCCGGGAGAACCGCACCGACGTGTGCGCGATGCCCTACGGCCCGAGCGTGCCGCACATGTTCATCGTCGTCTTCGTGATCATGTTGCCGATCTACCTGGCCACGAAGGACCCGCTGACCGCCTGGGCGGCGGGCCTGGCCTGGTGCTTCATCATCGGCCTCATCGTGCTGGTCGGGGCCTTCGTCGGACCGTTCATCCGGAAGTACACCCCGCAGGCCGCCATGCTCGGCACCTTGGCCGGCATCTCCATCGCGTTCATCTCGATGCGCCCGGCCGCCCAGATGTGGGAGGCGCTGTGGATCTCCCTGCCGGTCATGGTGATCATCCTGATCGGCTTCTTCACCGACCTGAAGCTGCCGGGCAACATCCCGGTCGGGCTGGCCGCGCTGCTGGTCGGCACGGCGATCGGCTGGGCCGGCGGCTACATGTCGGCGCCGGACGTCGTCAGCGCGGCGCACGAGGTCGCGGTGTCGCTGCCCACGCTGAGCCTGCACCGGCTCGGCCAGGGCCTGGCCGACGTGGCGCCCCTGCTGGCCACCGCTATCCCGCTCGGCATCTACAACTTCACGGAGGGCATGACGAACGTGGAGAGCGCGGCGGCCGCCGGGGACGACTACAACCTGCGCAGCGTGCTGCTCGCCGACGGCACCGGCGCCATCGTCGGGTCCGTGCTGGGCTGCCCGTTCCCGCCGGCGGTGTACATCGGGCACCCCGGTTGGAAGGCCGCCGGCGGGCGCACCAGCTACTCGCTCGCCTCCGGTGTGGTGATCGCGCTGTTCTGCTTCCTGGGGCTGTTCGCGCTGCTCGGGGCCCTGCTGCCGATGCCGGCGATCGTGCCGATCCTGCTCTACATCGGGCTGCTGATCGGCGCGCAGGCGTTCCAGGTGGTGCCGAGGGCGCACGCCGTCGCGGTGGTGTTCGCGATCCTGCCGAACATCGCGTCCTGGGCCGGCGGGCTGATGGACAACGCCATGGCGGCGGCCGGCACCAGCGCGGCGAAGGTCGGCGAGGACGCCCTGACCAACGCCGGGCTGGTCTACAAGGGCACCCAGCTGTTCGGCGGCGGCGCGATCCTGGCCGGCATGGTGCTCGGCGCGATCGTCGCGTTCATCATCGACAAGAAGTTCGTGCCGGCGGCGATCTACTGCTTCATCGGCGCCGCGCTCGGCTTCGTCGGGCTGATCCACGCGCCGAGCGTCGGCTGGGACGTTGGCGGCCAGATCGCGCTGGGCTACGCGTTCGCCGGGCTGATCCTGCTGGCGTTCGCGCTGCTCACCAGGGGGCAGGGCGAACCGGTCGAGGTGCCGGCGCCGCGCTCGGGAACCGGGGACTCGGGCGGGGACTCGATCGAGCGGGACGCCGAGGGCGAGTCCGGCGGGGAGGCGGCGCGCAGCGAGGCGCCGGCGCCGGCATGACCGCCGACACCGATCTCGCCCTGGACCGCCCGGACGTGGTCGGCGAGGTGCTGGCCGCGTTCCGGCGCTACGAGCGCGCCCTGGTGGCCGGCGACCTCGCCGTGCTCACCGAGCTGTTCTGGGACGACCCGCGCTGCCTGCGCTACGGGGTGGCCGACCGGCAGGCGGGGGCGGCGCAGATCAACGCGTGGCGCCGTGCCCATCCGACCGTGCCGCCGGGGCGGCGGCTGCTGGACACACGGGTGCTCACCGTGGACGACCGGACCGCGGTGGTGAACACCCTGTTCGAGTACCCGGACGGGCGGGTGGAGGGGCGGCAGAGTCAGACGTGGGTGCGGTTCGCGCAGGGCTGGCGGATCGTCGCCGCGCACGTCTCGGAGCTGCCGCGCTAGTACCCCGTGAGCTGCTCCGCCAGTACCCCGTGAGTGGCGAGTTGGGCTACAGCCCAACTCGCCAGTCACGGGGTATCCAGGGCGTACGGGTCAGTAGCTGACGGGCGAGTCGGCGCCGGACTCGGCCTTCGGGTTCTGTCCCCACCGGTTGGGCTCGGCGCGGCCGGGGGTGGCGTACCAGACGATCACGAAGATCCAGCCGATGATCGGGATGATGGCGACCAGCTGCCACCAGCCGCTACGGCCGATGTCGTGCAGCCGGCGAGCCGACACCGCGATCGACGGCAGCAGCACCGCGAGCGAGTAGAGCAGGCCGAGCGGGCCGCCGCGACCCGAGTTGTAACCGAAGATCGCGTAGTCGATGAGCCCCAGCACGATCGAGATGAGCACGTTGACCAGCACGAACATCCAGAACTCGGTGCGGCGCGCCCGGCCCGTGAAGTCGGCGTACTGGCGGAGCACCTTCAGGTACCACTGCATTCGAGCCCCCTGGTGACGGCGTGATCATCAATGCCGGCGAGCATAGGCTGAGTTTCCCTCAGAGTGGCGGTTTTTCCGCCGGTCGGTACCACCCCCGGGCGCGTGCGGCGCAGGTACGGCACCAGGCTGAGCAGCCCGAGGCCGGCGAGGGCGGCGCCGATCCACAGGGGCGCGGTCAGCCCGAAGCCGGCGCTGATCGCCACGCCACCCAGCGTCGGTCCGACCGCGATGCCGACGTTGACCACCGAGGCGCCGACCGTGTTGATCATCGGAGTGTTCGCGGCCACGCGCATCCGGCGGGCGATCGTCGCGGAGTTCAGCGGCAGCCCGACCAGGCCGATCCCGAGCACCGCGACCAGCGCCACCGTGGGCACCGTCGAACCCGCCGCGAACCCGGCCAGCAACAGCGTCAGCGCGCCCAGCCCAACCGTGAGCACCGCCATCGGGAAGCGGTCGGCCAGCCGGCCGGCGATCGTGTTGCCGACCACCGCGGTCACCCCGTAGCCGGTCAGCAGCGCCGGCACCAGCTCGGGCGCGAAACCGGTGCGCTCGATGAAGATCGCCGCGACGTAGCTGGTCGCGGCGAACAGCGCGCCGATGTGCAGCATGCTGGTGGCGTAGACCGCCCAGAGCTTCCGGTTGCGGAACAGGCCCAGCTCGGCGCGCAGTCCGCCTTGAGCTGGCCCGGCGCTCGACCCGTCGGAGCTGACCGGCCCGTCGGAGGTCGCCGGCCCGACGGAGCTCCCCGCGACCGGCGCGCGGACCGTGTGCAGCACCGCGAGCCCGGCGACCAGGACCAGCCCGGCCACCGCCCAGAACGCACCCCGCCAGCCGACCCACTGCGCGAGCAGCGTCGCCAGCGGCACCCCGAGCACGCTGCTCACCATCAGCCCGCCGAGCACGACCGACGAGGCGCGCCCGGCCAGGCCGGGCCGCACGGCGTCCATCGCCACGGTCAGCCCGACGCCGAAGAACGCGGCCTCCGCCGCCCCCGTGACCAGCCGCGACACCACCAGCATCGGGTAGCCGGTGGCCACCGCGCCGAGCACCTGGCCGACCAGGAACGCGGCGAGCAGCGCCACCAGTGCCCTCGACCTGGACACCCGCGCCATCGCCGCCGACACCACCGGGCCGGCCAGCGCCATGGCCACCGCGTAGGCGGACACCAGGTAGCCGATCGCGGAGATCGAGACGCCCAGCCCGGCGGACAGCTCGGGCAGCATGCCCGCCACCATGAACTCGCTGGTGGTCATGGCAAAGATGCCCAGACCGAGTACGTAGACCACTGCCGGCATGTCGGAGCCCCTCGTTTTTGATTGATGTGTACAAAACTTGGGCAGCGGAACCGCCGCCCGTCTTCCGGTGGGTCAGCTCAGCGGAGCGCGGCCAGTGCTCCCTCGGCCACGTCCAGCAGGGCGGCCCGGTCCTGGGTCACCGAGCCGATTACGCGCAGGCCGTAGTAGGTGCTCTGCAGGGTGCGGGCCAGCTGTCCCGAGTCCCGGTCCGGGGCGAACTCGCCGGCGCGCTGGCCCTCCTCGATCACCTCGCGCAGGGCCTGCTCCAGTCGCTCGAAGTGCCGGCGGGTCAGCTCGACCACGGGGTCGCTGCGCCCGGCGGTGTCCAGTGAGGCGTTGATCGCCAGGCAGCCGCGCCGGTGCGGGTCGCCCAGGTCCGTGTCGATCACCCACAGCAGCAGGGCGCGCAGCCGCTCGACCGGCCGGCCCGGGGCTCGCAGGATGTCGAGCGTGCTGGTGTAGCCGATCTCGGTGTACCGGCTCAGCGCCGCCTCGTACAGCGCGTGCTTGCTGCCGAACGCGTTGTACAGGCTGCCCCGGCCCAGCCCGGTGTTCTCGCACAGCTCGGCGGTGGTGGTGGCCTCGTAGCCCTTGGTCCAGAACGTCTCCATCGCGGCGTCCAGGGCCGCTCCGTCGTCGAACTCGCGCGGTCGGGGCATGGGGCCAGGTTACGGAGTTTTGTATAGCTCAGTCAAGAAAGATGGTCGCCGGTGCCGTGACCGGGCCGCTCGGCGCTGGGAGAGGATGGCGGCGATGACTGACACCGACCGCGCCTGGGCCAACCTGGAGCTGCTCGGCACGCCGCCCGGCGCGGCGCTGCTGGCCCGGCTCGCGGGGACCGACCCGGCGGGCTCCGACGAGCTGCGGCTGGCCGGCGTGCTGCGCCGGGAGTACCCCGCCGAGCTGGTCACCGCCGCGCTCGGGCTGCACGAGCTGCGCGCCCGCGCCCGGGCCAAGTTCAGCCGCGCCGACTCCATGTGGCTGACCAGGGACGGCTTGGAGCAGTCGTCCTCGGAACCGGTCGCCAGGCACCGCGCGGCGCGGTACGCCGGCCGGGCCCGGGTGGTCGACCTGTGCTGCGGCATCGGTGGCGACCTGCTCGCGCTGGCCGAGGCCCGGACGGAGACCGCCGAGGTGCTCGGCGTGGACCGCGACCCGCTGCACCTGCGGATGGCCGAACGCAACGCCGAGGCGTACGGGGTGTCCGTCCGGACCTGGCTCGGCGACGTGCGCGAGGCCGACCTGTCCGGCGCCGATGCGGTGTTCGTCGACCCCGCCCGCCGCTCCGGTGGCCGCCGCCTGCGCACGGGGGAGAGCGAGCCGCCGCTGGACTGGTGCACCGCGTTGGCGGAGCGGGTGCCGGCGGTCGGGATCAAGGCCGCGCCGGGGTTGGACCGGATGTCGGTGCCGGCCGGCTGGGAGGTCGAGTTCGTCGCCGACGGCCGCGAGCTGAAGGAGGCCGTGCTGTGGTCGCCGGCGCTCGGCACCCCGGGCATCGGGTCGCGGGCCACGCTGCTCCCGGGCGGCCACGAGCTGCTGCCCGAGCCGGGGCCGGCGGTGCCGAGCCGGCCGCCGGGGGAGTTCCTGCTCGACCCCAACCCGGCGGTGACCAGGGCCGGGTTGGTCGAGGAGCTGGCCAGGCGGCTGGGCGCGTGGAAGATCGACCCGAGGATCGCGTTCCTGTCCGGCGACGAGGCGCTGCGCAGCCCGTTCGGCCGGTCGCTCCGGGTGCTGGACAGCGGCCCGTGGCGGGAGAAGGACCTGGTCGGCCGGCTGCGCGCGCACAACATCGGCGCGCTGGACATCCGCCGCCGCGGCCTCGCCGGTGATGTGGAGGCGCTGCGCCGCAAGCTGCGCACGAGCGGGAACACTCCCGCGACGCTCGTCATGACCCGCGTCGACGACCAGCCCTGGGCGTTGATCTGCGTCGACGTCTGAGTCCGGGGCGTGCGGTCCCCGGCACCCCGCAACCGCTCAGCGACACTGTGCCGCCGGTGGGGGCGCCGTCGGCTGGCCAGTCCACAAGGGCGGCCGGCCGAGGATCGGGCGGGCGCCGGTTACCGAACTGCACACCGGGCACCGGCGCGCCGGAGTCCGGGGTTACCGAACTGCACAGCAGCCACCCCGCGGTGCGGTTCGGTGCCGGTGACGCCTTTTCGGCGGAACCGGCCTGTTGCGCGAATGAAGCTGCTCCGGTTCCGTGACGGCCGTATCCGCTGGAACTACTGCGAAGTAGGATTTTCCGATTGCCGGGGCGGGGCAGATCCTTCGTCCCTGCGCGGATGGAGGGTGGTCCATGTCCGAGACAACAGCGCGGGTGGAACAAGAGCCGGGGCCGGCCGGAAGGACCGTATTCGGTCATCCGATCGGCCTGGTGAATCTTTTCAACGTCGAGCTGTGGGAGCGGTTCTCCTACTACGGCATGGTGGGCATCCTCGCCTACTACCTGTACTACTCCCTGGACCAGGGCGGCCTCGGGCTGCCGCAGTCCACCGCGACCGGCATCGTCGGCGCCTACGGCGGCCTGGTCTACCTGTCCACCGTGCTCGGCGGCTGGCTGTCCGACCGGCTGCTCGGCATGGAGCGCATGGTCTTCTACGGCGGCTTCGTGGTCATGATCGGCCACATCGCGCTGGCGGTGCTGCCGGGGCTGTCCGGGGTGGGCGTCGGCCTGGTCTGCGTGGCGCTGGGCAGCGGCGCGCTCAAGGCGAACGCGTCCTCGCTGCTCGGCACGCTCTACTCGAAGGGCGACCCGCGCTGCGACGGCGGCTTCACCCTGTTCTACCTGGGCATCAACATCGGCGCGTTCGTCGGGCCGCTGCTCACCGGGCTGCTGCAGAGCGGGCTGGGCTTCCACTACGGCTTCGGCGCCGCCGCGATCGGCATGGCACTCGGCCTGGCGCAGTACGTGGTGTTCCGCCGCAACCTGGGTGACCACGGCAAGCGGCCGACCAACCCACTGCCGCCGGAGGCCCGCCGGAAGGCCGGGCTGGTCGGCGTCGGCATCCTCGTGGTGATCGTGCTGGTGCTGCTCACCGGGCTGGTGACCCTGGCCAACCTGAAGTGGGTGACCACCGGCGTGATCGCGCTGGCCTCGATCGCCTACTTCACCGTGATGTTGGCCAGCAGCAAGGTGACCTCGGTGGAGAAGAGCCGGGTGGGCGCGTTCATTCCGCTGTTCGTCGCCAACGTGGCGTTCTGGTCGCTGTTCCAGCAGATGTTCACCGCGCTCGCGGTGTACTCCGACGAGCGGATGAACTGGAACATCTTCGGCTGGGAAGCGCCGGCCGCCTGGATCAGCTCCGAGGAGCCGATCTGGGTCATCGTGCTCGCCCCGGTGTTCGCCGCGATCTGGACGAAGGTGCGCGAGCGGGCGCCGTCCACGCCGATGAAGTTCGCCCTCGGGGTGATGGGTATGGGCGCCGCGTTCCTGCTGTTCCTCGTATTCACCGGGAGTACCGGAAAGACGACTCCCGCCCTCGCGGTCTTCTTCATCATGGCCGTGTTCGCGATCTCCGAGCTGATGCTCTCGCCCATCGGCCTTTCGGTGACCACCAAGCTGGCGCCGCAGGCGTTCCGGGCCCAGATGATGGCGCTCTACTTCTTCTCGGTGGGGCTGGGTACCTCGATCTCCGGCGTGCTGGCCGGCTTCTACTCGCCGGCGCACGAGCTGCCCTACTTCGGCATCAGTGGTGTGGTCACCATCGTGATCGGCGGGGTCGTCGTCGCACTCAGCCCGTGGATCCGGCGCAAGATGGAAGGCGTGCACTGAGTCGCTGAACTGGCACCGCGGTGGGCGAGACCCGAGGATGGCGGGGCGAGCTCGGACCGGGAGGGTGCATGCGGGTCGGCGTCACGATAGGGCTGGACCAGTCGGACATCGCGGGTGAGGCGCGCCGGGCGGAGGCCGCCGGGTTCGACCAGGTGGCGGTCGGTGAGCACCTGTTCTTCCACGGGCCGACCACGAACGGGTTCGTCGCGCTGGCGGCCGCCGCCGGGGCCACCGAGCGGATCCGGCTGCTCAGCGCGCTGACCATCGTGCCGGTGTACCCGCTGGCGGTGCTGGCCAAGCTGGTGGCCAGCCTGGACCAGGTGTCCGGCGGGCGGTTCGACTTCGGGGTCGGCGTCGGCGGCGAGTACCCGCCGGAGTTCGTCGCGGCCGGGGTCGACGTGAAGCAGCGGGGCGCGCGGACCGACGAGGCGCTGGCCGTGCTCGCCCCGCTGCTGGCCGGGGAGAAGGTCAGCCACGAGGGCCGGTTCGCGCGGATCCCGGAGCTGGCGCTGCAGCCGCCCGCCGTGCAGCGGCCCGGCCCGCCGGTGTGGCTGGGCGGGCGCAAGCCGGCCGCGATCCGCCGCGCCGGCCGGTTCGGCGACGTGTGGCTGCCGTACATGTACAGCCCCGAGCAGCTGGCGAAGTCGCTGGCCGAGGTCAACACGGCGGCGGTCGAGCACGGCCGCCCGGCCGGCGCGGTGCGTGGCGCGGTGTACTGCTGGGGTGCTGTGCACACCTCGGCCGACGAGGCCCGGCGGTCCGCGATCGACACGGTCAGCAAGGTCTACCAGCAGGACTTCACCCCGCTGGCCGACCGCTACCTGCTGCACGGTGACCCCGAGCGGGTGCTGGCCCGGCTGCGCGAGTACCACGAGGCCGGCGCCGAGCGGCTCGTGTTCAGCGCGGCGGCCGCCACGCCGGCGGAGCGCTCGGCGATGCTCGAGCTGTTCGCCGCCGAGGTGCTGCCGGTGGTCAGCGGGTGGGGCGAGCCGCCTCGCAGCGCTGCTTGAGGCTCCTCGCCTCGAGTGACACGTAGCGCCGGGTGAGCGAGCCGAGCAGCAGCGAGACCACGCCGGCCAGTGCACCCACGGTGGCGATCTCCAGCGTGACGCGGCTGCGGCCGCCGTCCAGCGGCTCGACGACGTGGTCGCCCCGGGTGGTCACGCCGGGCCCGCCGGCCGCCCACTCGAACCGCCGGCCCGGCTCGAACCTGGTGACCCGCCACACCGTCTTCGGCAGCTTCGGCTGGCGGATCTCGGCGGCGCTGCTCGGTCCGAGCGGGCCGTCGTCCAGCCGCCGTACGGTGGTCATCGTGGGGGTCCAGTCCGGCCAGCGCTCGACGTCGGCCAGCACCGCCCACACCTGCTCCGGCGCGGCCGCGATCTCTTCGGTCACCTGAAAACGCATGTACCAAATGGTACATCTCTCTCGGGGTCAAGCCCACCGCCAGACTCGCCGCGATACTTACGGTCCGGTGTGTCCTGTCACCCTCGCGTTGACACTTCTCCACTGATCTGATGGGTTTGGTTCCATGTGTCGGCAGTTCCTCACCCAGCGGCGTCACATCGACCTCGCCCGGGTGAGCTCGCAGGCCTGTCCTAGCTAGTCGCGTCGTCGCCCCGGCGGTCCGTGGTCCCACCCGCGCCCGCGACGAACACTCCGCGTGATTTGCCCTGCCCTCCTGCTCAGACGACCCGAATCCGGGGGTATCACCTCTCATGTCAGTGAAGCCCAGCACCGATCCGATCAAGTTCGCCTATTGGGTGCCGAATGTCAGCGGTGGCCTGGTCACCAGCACGATCGAGCAGCGCACCGACTGGGGCTACGACTACAACCGCGAGCTGGCGGTGCTCGCCGAGAACAACGGCTTCGAGTACGCGCTGAGCCAGGTCCGCTACATGGCCAGCTACGGCGCCGAGTACCAGCACGAGTCGACCAGCTTCAGCCTCGCACTGCTGCTCGCCACCGAGCGGCTGAAGGTGATCGCCGCCGTGCACCCGGGGCTGTGGCACCCGGGCGTGCTGGCCAAGCTGGGCGCCACCTCGGACCACCTGTCCAAGGGGCGGTTCGCGGTGAACGTGGTCAGCGGCTGGTTCAAGGGCGAGTTCACCGCGCTGGGCGAGCACTGGCTGGAGCACGACGAGC
>DATAZG010000225.1:0-24096 GCA_036272155.1 Pseudonocardia sp. | reverse complement strand
GTATTGGTCGCTATAGCGACCAATACCACTCACAGGCCATTTAGTGCTTCGCCAGGAACTGGGCGCGCGCGACCAGCCCGGTGTCGGTGTTGTCGGTGAAGATGCCGTCCACGCCGAGCTTGAAGAACCGGACGTCCTCGTCGATGGCCTTGCCGTAGTCGTTCGGGTTGGCCGAGGCACCGGAGGCAGCCGATACCGCCGAGCTGCGCAGGTCGGCCGGCAGGAACTGGTTCTCGTTGCGGAACGTGTACGGGTGCAGCTTCAGGCCGACCGCGTGCGCGTCGGTGACCAGCGTCGTCGCCGGCCCGGGGTTGCCGGCCGGGTCGGTCGGGATGATCAGCGACTTGTCCGGCCCGATGGCCTGCGCGTACTTGGCCACCTCGGCCAGGCCCGCCGGCTTGACCATGTCGGCGTAGGTGCGCTTGTCACCGGCGGCCACCCAGTCGGCGGGCGCGCCTTCTGAGTCGATCAGCTGCACGAACGGCACCTTGAGCTGGTCGCGCATCTGCTTGAGGTTCGTCTCGAACGACTCGATGAACACCTTGGCGTCAGGGGTGTTCAGGCCGTTCTGGTTCAGCTCGTCGACCAGCATCTTGTCCACGTCGATGCCCTGGGCCCGGAAGAACGTGGGGTGCTTGGTCTCGATGTACACGCCGACCTGCCGGTGCAGCTCGGTGGACATCCGCTTGGCCAGGTCGAGGTACTCCTGCAGCGTCGGCACCTGGTAGAGCCCGTTGTACATCGTGTTGTGCTGGCGCACCTCCGGCAGCCGCTCGGCGGCGTGCAGCGTCTTCAGCTCGGCGAGCGTGAAGTCCTCGGTGAACCAGCCGGTGGTCTGCGTGCCGTCCAGGTTCTTGGTGGTCTTGCGGTTGGCGAACTCGGGGTGCGCCGACACGTCGGTGGTGCCGCCGATCTCCGGTTCGTGCCGGTTGACCAGCACGCCGTCCTTGGTCGGCACGACGTCGGCCTCGATGTAGTCCGCACCCATCCGGGCGGCCAGCTCGTAGGACGCCAGGGTGTGCTCGGGGCGGTAGCCGGGGGCGCCGCGATGGCCGATGATCAGCGGTCCGGCCGCGCCCGGCCCGGTCGAGTCACCGGCGGGGGCAGTGGAGCTGGACGAGCCGGCCGGGGTCGAGGAGGCGCTGGGGCCGCCACAGGCCACCGCGGTGAGGCTCGCCGTTGCGAGCAGGATGCCGGTCAGCAACCGGGTACGGATTGACATGTCGACACCCTTACTTCGGCGGTCGAATCTCCCGCCATGCGCGGGCGTCCGGAGTATGGCTACCAGGTTAAGGGCCGGTATGCGTTACGCCATTCGGCCGATCGAGCGCTGGTCCGGGGGCCGCTCAGTCGTCCCGGGACAGCATCGCCTCTTCCAGGTCGAGCTCGCGCAGCACCCGGCGCAGCACCTCGTCGTCGATCCGGCCGTCGTCGCGGTACCGCACGAACGTCTCCCGCTCGGCGGCCACCATCGCCCGGCGCATCCGGCGGTACGCGGCACTGGGGCTCTCGCCGGCCTCCTCCGCCGGCCGGCCGAGCCGTTCCCACGACGTGTTGGTGCGCATCTGCGCCATGTAGCGCAGCTTCTGCACGGAGTGCGCCAGCTGGCCGTTGACGTTCTCCGCCATCTCGTCCAGGCGGGCCACAGCGGCCCGTCCGGCGGCGTGCTGCGCGGACGCCTCGGCCAGCGCGTCCGCCTGGGTCTCGCCGCCCTGTACGCCGAGCCTGCGGATCAGCCAGGGCAGCGTCAGCCCGTGCAGCAGCAGCGTGCCGACGGTGATGAAGAACGCCAGGAAGACCAGCTTCTCCCGGAACGGCACCCCGGGCAGGATCGCGAACGCGGCGGCCAGCGACACCACGCCGCGCATGCCCGCCCAGGAGATCACCGCGGGGACGCGCCAGTTCGGGTGCGGGTCGCGGCGGCGGACGGAGGGGAGCAGCCTCGGCAGGTACGTCGCGGGGAACATCCAGACCACCCGCGCCAGCACGGTGACCACGGTCAGCGCGACGCCGGTGAGCAGCAGCGGGCCGACCGCGCCGACCTCGCGCACCACGCTGGTCAGCTGCAGCCCGATCAGCGCGAACACCACCGACTCCAGCACGGTGTCCGAAGCCCGCCACACCGCGTCGTCCTGCAGCCGCGTGGCGAACCCGGTCTCGGGCGCCCGGTAGCCCAGGTAGAGGCCGGCCACGACGACGGCGAGCAGCCCGGATGCGTGCACCTCCTCGGCGATCAGGTACACCGCGAACGGCACCACGAGGCCCAGCGCGCTCTCGATCGGCGGGTCGTTCAGCCGCACCCGGATCCAGTGCACCAGCCAGGCCACCGCCAGCCCGATCAGCCCACCGCCGACGCCGGCCATCAGGAAGATGCCGATGCCCGACCACAACGAGATGCTCGCCCCGGCTGCCGCCGCCACGGCCACCCGGAACAGGGTCAGCGCGGTCGCGTCGTTGACCAGGCTCTCCCCGGCCAGGATGGTCATCACCCGGCGGGGCAGCCCGAGCCGGCGGCCGACCGCGATCGCCGCCACCGCGTCCGGCGGCGCCACCACCGCCCCGAGCACCAGCGCGGCCGGCAGCGGCAGGCCCGGGATCAGCCACCACGCCGCCAGCCCGATCGCCGCCGTCGAGAAGATCACCAGTCCCACCGCGAGCAGCCCGATCGGCCGCAGGTTCGTGCGGAAGCCCAGGTAGGAGGAGTCCAGCGCGGCCGAGTAGAGCAGCGGGGTCAGCACCACGAGCAGCACGACGTCCGGGTTGAGCCGGAAGTCCGGGATGCTCGGGATGAGCGAGACACCGATGCCGGCCAGCACCAGAACCAGGGTCGGGCTCGTCCCGAACCGGCGGCACACCGCCGTCACCGCGAGCGAACCGAGCACCAACGCGATCAGCGCAACACCTTCCACATCCGGAAGGATGACTGGTGATCGGGTCGCGACACTAGGGTGGGGCCGTTAACCGGTTCGAGTGATGCCAGCGGCGGGCCAGTTGAGCTGGGTACGGACAGAAAGGCCGAAGTCACCGTGAGTTGCGAACACACCACGTCGTTCGAGACGTCCCACTGGAGCGAGCCACCCCCGGAGACCGCCGAGGGCTGCGTGGACTGCCTGGCCAACAGCGAGTGGGTATGGGCCCACCTGCGCAAGTGCCTGACCTGCGGGCACGTCGCGTGCTGTGACTCCAGCCCGCACCGGCACGCCGCGCTGCACGCCAAGGAGGCCGGCCACCCGGTGATGCGTTCGTTCGAGCCGGGCGAGTCGTGGCGCTGGTGCTACCTGGACGACGAGATCGTCTAGTCGCCCGGGCTCGAGAGGCTCGGTCAGTGCCCCCCCTGGCCTCGGGTCGCGCTGATGCCCGCGCTGCCGGGGCTGAGCAGCTCGGCGCGGGCGAACACGGCCGTGTCGGTGAAGTCGGTGAACACCGCGTCCACGCCGAGCGCCAGGAACCGGGCCAGCTCGCCGACCGCGTCGCCCGGTGCCACCGGGTCGGTGCCGACGCGCAGGGCCGGCGGCAGGAACTGGTTCTCCCGGCGGAACGTGTGGCAGTGCACGTCCAGCCCGGCCGCGTGGGCGTCGGCCAGCACCGGGCTGGGGGTGCCCCGGTCGGAGATCAGCAGGTCCTTGCCGGGGGCGACCACCGCCGCGTACTCGGCGATCTCGGCGAGCCCGGCGGGGCTGAGCAGGTCGTGGTGGTCCCGGGGGTCCCCGGCGGCGACCAGGTCCGCCGGCGGCTCGTCGCGTTCCACCAGCTGCACCAGCGGCGTCGCTAGCTCGCCGGCCAGCGCCCGCAGGTTGGCCACCTCGAAGGACTGCACGAACACCGGGGCGTCCGGCCGGTCCAGCCCGGCGGCGCGCAGCTGGGCGACCAGCGCCGGCTCCAGCGGCAGCCCGATCGACGCGTGGTAGCTCGGGTGCTTGGTCTCCGGGTAGACGCCGATCGGCCGGCCGAGCTCGGTGCTCAGCCGGGCGGTCAGCTCGAGGATCTCCGCGAAGGTCGGCACCGGGAAGTGCCCGTCGAACCGCGTGTTGCGGGGGCGCACCGCCGGGATGCGCTCGACCGCTCTGAGTGTCCTCAGCTCGGCGAGCGTGAAGTCCTCGGTGAACCAGCCCTCCATCGGGTGGCCGTCGATCTGCTTGGTGGCGCGGCGGTCGGCGAACTCGGGGTGCGCGGCGACGTCGGTGGTACCGCCGATCTCCGGTTCGTGCCGCGCCACGAGCACGCCGTCGCGCGTGCTCACGAGGTCCGGCTCGAGGTAGTCGGCGCCGAGCCGGGCGGCCAGCTCGTAGCCGGCCAGCGTGTGCTCGGGGCGGTAGCCGGACGCGCCCCGGTGGGCGATCACCAGCGGCAGCTGTGGCCACGGCGGCCGGTGTCGGGGCCGGCGCGCCGGTCGGCCGGTGGCGGGGATCGACATGGTGCCGACGATTGTGGGCGCCGGTGGCGGGACGGCGACGCTCGGGGGTGCGGTTGCGGGACGTGCTGGTGAACGCCCGGTTTCCGCTGACGGAATCCGCGACTCACCCTGACAAGATCCCCGACTCGCGCTGACAAAATCCGCGACTCACCCTGACGAAATCCCCGACTCGCGGGAGGTTGGGTGCCCGGTCCGGTGGGGGAAGTTGCGGGTTGGGGGCGGGCGTTCGGGGGGACGGCCTAGGCTCGTCGGCTGTGCGCGTCCTGGTGATTGGCTCCGGTGCCCGTGAGCATGCGTTGGTCCTGGCGATGGCGCAGGACCCCTCGGTGACCGCGTTGGCCTGCGCGCCGGGCAACGCGGGTACCCAGGCGGTGGCCGAGCACCTCGGGTTGGCGGACGTGTCCGACCCCGCCGAGATCACCGCGCTGGCCCGCCGCTGGGCCGCCGAGCTGGTGGTGATCGGGCCGGAGGCGCCACTGGTCGCCGGGGTGGCCGATGCGGTGCGCGCCGAGGGCATCCCGTGTTTCGGGCCGTCGGCCGAGGCCGCCCGGATCGAGGGCTCCAAGGCGTTCGCCAAGGACGTGATGGCGGCCGCCGGGGTGCCGACCGCGCACGCCGAGACGGTGGACAACCCGGCGCACCTGGACGCGGCGCTCGCCCGGTTCGGGCCGATCTTCGTGGTCAAGGACGACGGGCTGGCGGCCGGCAAGGGTGTCGTGGTCAGCCCCGACTTCGACCTGGCCAGGGCGCACGCCATGACGCTGCTGGACGGTGGCCACCCGGTGCTGCTGGAGTCCTACCTGGACGGGCCGGAGGTGTCGCTGTTCTGCCTGGTCGACGGGGAGACCGTGCTGCCGTTGCTGCCGGCGCAGGACTTCAAGCGGGTCGGCGACGGTGACACCGGGCCGAACACCGGCGGGATGGGCGCCTACAGCCCGCTGCCCTGGGCGGACGCGAGCCTGGTCGACGACGTGGTGGCCCGGATCGTGGGCCCGGTGGTGGCCGAGCTGGCCCGCCGGGGCGCGCCGTTCAACGGGCTGCTCTACGCCGGCCTCGCGCTGACCTCGGACGGCCCGTCCGTGGTGGAGTTCAACTGCCGCTTCGGCGACCCGGAGACCCAGTCGGTGCTCGCCCTGCTGCGCACCCCGCTGGCCACCCTGCTGCACGCGGCGGCCACCGGCACGCTGGCCGAGCAGCCCGAGCTGGACTGGGCCCCGGGCGCGGCGGTCACGGTGGTGCTGGCCGCCGACGGCTACCCCGGGCTGCCCCGGCTCGGGGACGTCATCGCCGGCGCCGAGTCGGAGGGTGTGCTGCACGGCGGTACCCGGCGCCGGGACGACGGCGCGACGGTCAGCGCGGGCGGCCGGGTGCTGTCGGTGGTCGGCACCGGCGCGGACCTGCCGGCCGCCCGGGAGGACGCCTACCGGCGGGTCGTGGAGATCAAGCTGCCCGGCTCGCACTACCGGTCGGACATCGGGCTAGCGGCGGTCGAAGGCCGGGTCGCGGTACCCACCGCCGGCGGCTGAGTCGTCCGGCCCGCCGGGCCGCTCGCCGGCCGGGCCCGCCGGTCCGCCGGGATGCGGACGGTGCCCCTGGTCGGGCGCCTGGTCGGGCCCCGGGTCGCCGGGCCAACGCTCGTCGGGGCCCGGACCCTGCGCGGGCCAGTCGGAGTCCGGCGGCTGCGCGGACCAGTCAGGATCGGCCGACCCGGTGGACCAGTCGGGTTCCGAGGGCTGCCCGGTCCACTCGGCGTCCGGCGGCTGCGCGGACCGCGCGGCGTAGTCGGCGGCCTCGGCGTAGCTGCTGGCCACCGGGTCGTCGGCGCCGCCGGCGGCCACCGAGTCGGCCAGCTCGGCGAGCTGGGCGATCCGGGCGTCGATCCCGGGGGAGAGGGGGATGCCGGCCAGCTCGGCCATGTCCCGCCAGCGGTGGGCCACGTCGTTGCGGCGCAGCGCGGCGATCCGGGCCACCCGGCCCAGCCGCTGGCTCTCCGCCGGGTCGTCCAGCACGGCGGCCAGCTCGGCGGGCAGCCGGGTGGCGTCGAGGGGGAACTGCAGCGGACGGGCGTCGGCGACGTACTCGCCGAACTGCCGCGACGACGTCGGCAGGTCGCCGGCCAGCACACACCCGGCGGCCATCGCCTCGTAGAACCGGGGGCCGACCTCCCGGTGCGTGCCGGCGTGGCGGCGGGTGCCGAACCGGTCGTAGTTGGTCAGGAACACCCTGGACCGGGTGGCCATCGTGGTGAACAGCCTGCGGTGCGCCACCAGCGACGTGATCGCGCCGAGCTGGCCGATGTCCTGCTGGTAGCTGCCGTCGTGCTGGTCCGCCCAGTGCCGCAGCAACCGGTCCTGGCCGGGCGGGTGCTGGCCGGGGCTGAAGATGTCGATGGTGCGCTCCGCCTCGGGCTTCGGGGGGAACGCCAGCACGTCCAGCAGCGGGGGCACCACGTCGACCGTGCGTAATCGGTCCGACCGCAGGTGCCCGAGCGGCGGCATCTCGCTGCCGCAGAACAGCACGTCGACCCGCCGCCGCAGCTGCGCGACCAGCTCCGGGAAGCTGCGCAGGTCGCGCTCGGTGACCACCGAGACGTGCACCATGACCAGCTGGCCGAGCAGGTGCCAGTCCGGCAGGCCGACCAGCACCGAGGCGTCCCGCAGGTCCCTGGCCAGCACGAGCAGCACATCGGCCGGCTCGCCGTGGCGCTGGTGGTGCTCGATCCGGTACGGGTGGGCCAGCCTGCTGGAGCCGAGCGCCCGGCGCACGATCGGCCGGTCGAACGGCGGGCGGGTGAACCGGGGGGAGGCCACCACGACCCGGTAGACCCCGGCGGACAGGCTGTCCCGCAGCACGTCCTCGGCCTCGAGCAGGCCGCCGTAGTCGGCGATCGGGCGCACCTCGCGCAGGCTCAGGATCGCTACCCGCGGGCCGCGCTCCGGCTCCGTGGTGGCCGGCCTCGGCCTCGGTGACGGCCGCTCCCGGCGTTGATCAGGCGCCTCCACCACCTCGCCCGGGACGACGGACGGCATGTCGGAGCGGAGGTACGGGGTGGGGCGCAGCGACATCGACTGGCTTCTCTCCGGCGTCTCGATGGGACTGAGCTGCGGTTTCTGCCTGATCGGGGGACAGTATGAACTACCCCGTGCCGGCGCGTGGCCAGTTCGGGACCAAGCGTCGGTCGGCGTGTGCCGGCACCCGCCGACCGGTGTCGAGCTCGCTCCGGCGCGGACGCTAACCCGGCAGCCCACTGCTGAGGCGGGTGCGCTGTCAAGTGCTGTCGCCCAGCCCGGTACCGTCGTGCAGATGAGGGAACGGCTGGTGACCGTCAGGTGGCGACGCTGACGGCTCCTGCCCCGACGCGGGCGGCCCACAGGACGCTGCGGATCGGCCCTTACGAGGTCGACCCGCCGGTGGTGCTCGCCCCGATGGCCGGAGTCACCAACCCGGCGTTCCGCCGGCTCTGCCGCGAGCACGGCGCCGGCCTCTACGTCTGCGAGATGATCACCTCGCGGGCCCTGGTGGAGCGGCACCCCGAGACGCTGCGGATGATCCGGTTCGATGCGGACGAGCACCCGCGCTCGGTGCAGCTCTACGGGGTCGACCCCGCCACCGTGGCCGCCGCCGTGCGGGTCATCGTCGAGGACGACCTGGCCGACCACGTGGACCTGAACTTCGGCTGCCCCGTACCCAAGGTCACCCGTCGGGGCGGCGGCGCGGCCCTGCCGTACAAGCGGCGGCTGTTCGAGCGGATCGTGTCGGCCGCCGTGCACGCGGCCCAGCCCGCCGGCATCCCGCTGACCGTGAAGATGCGGGTCGGCATCGACGACGAGCACCACACCTACCTCGAGGCCGGCCGGATCGCCGCTGACGCCGGGGTGGCCTCGGTGGCCCTGCACGCCCGCACCGCCGCGCAGCGCTACTCCGGCCACGCGGACTGGTCGGCGGTCGCCCGGCTGCGCGACGCACTGCCCGCCGAGCTGCCGGTACTGGGCAACGGCGACATCTTCAGCGCCGCCGACGCCCAGCGGCTGATGGCCGAGACCGGCTGCGACGGCGTCGTGATCGGCCGCGGCTGCCTCGGCCGGCCCTGGCTGTTCGGCGAGCTGGAGGCCGCGCTGACCGGCCGGCCGCTGCCGGACGCGCCGGACCTCGGCCACGTGGCCCGCACGGTGGCCAGGCACGCCCGGTTGCTGTGCGAGCACCTCGGCACCGACAAGGGCATCCGTGACATGCGCAAACACATCGGCTGGTACCTCAAGGGGTACCCGGCCGGACCCGAGCTGCGCCGGCGACTGGGCATGGTGTCGTCGCTGACGGAGCTCGACGAGCTGCTCGGCCTGCTGGAGCCGACGGCGCTACCCGAGGACGCGGCGGCGCCGCGGGGCCGGCAGGGCTCACCCGGGCGGGTGACGCTGCCGCACGGGTGGCTGGATGACCCGGACGACGTCACCGTGCCCGGTGGCGCCGAGTTGGCGAGCTCCGGCGGCTAGTGCCATGCCTCCGCGAGTCGTCTCCCAGTGCGTGGCGCCACCCGGGCGCCACGGCACCGGGGTGCGGGGTGTTCCCACGTAGTTACAGCCCTACTTTTTCGCTCACTCGGGCGAATTGCTCCAGACAGCGAGTGTGATCACGGGTCACCGGCCGAACAGCACCGACCATGGGGCAGCAGGAGGTGGAAGAGAATTGAGCGCACCGCGGCCTAGCCGTACGGCCGAGCGGCCCTCGGCCCGCGTGGAGGGTGCCGGCACTGTGCCAGCTCCCGCCTCCGCCGAGTCCTCTCTCGATTCCCAGCTCGACTCCACCCTGGATGCGGCATTGGACGCACCGCTGGACGTCGAGGCGATCCAGGCCCACCTCACCGCCTCCGACGAGCTGGCCCAGCTCGGCCTCTGGGAGGAGGCCTACCGGCGGCTGCGCGGCGCGGTGGACCTGCTGCACGCCCCGGACCGGCTGCACCACCCGGTGCGCGCCGAGCTGGACCGGCTGCGCCGGGAGCACGCGATGGCCCGCGAGCAGGCCCGCCGGGACTTCCTGACCGCCAGCTACAACCGCCGCTACCTGGACGACCGGCTCAGCACCCTGCTCGACGACCCGGCGGTGACCAGGGCCGGCATGGGCCTGGCCATGGTGGACATCGACCACTTCAAGAAGGTCAACGACCGGTACGGCCACCCGTTCGGCGACCGGGTGCTGCAGCGGGTCGTCGCCGAGCTGGACGCCGCGCTGCCCGAGGGGGCGTTCTGCGCCCGCTACGGCGGTGAGGAGTTCGCCCTGGTGCTGCCCGGCTGCGAGCCGGCCGAGGCGGTCGCGGTGTGCGAGCGGGCCCGGATCCGGATCGACCGGCACCGCTGGATCGAGCTGGACCCCGACCTGCGCGTCACGGTCAGCGTGGGCCTCGCGCACACCGTCGCCCAGCCGCCCGACGTGGAGCAGCTGCTGGTCGGCGCGGACGTGCTGCTGTACGCGGCCAAGGGCGCCGGGCGCAACGCGGTGGCCTTCCGTCGGGAGGGCGGGCGGGTCGCGCTGGCCGGCCCCGCGGGCGCGCGGCGGGACATCCCACAACCGGCCTCGGTGGACTGCTAGCCTGCCGCCGGCTGTAACCGTCGGCTCGACCCCCGCGAGCGTTCGACGCGGGGCCGGCGGTTACCATTCCGCAACAATCAAGTGGTGGCGGGAGGTGGCGTGGACGACGATGGCGGGTTCGATTCCGCACGTCGATCGCGCCGGCGCCGCGATGCGGATGCCAACGGCGGGCTGAGCGTCGCCGACCTGCTGGCCAGGCACGGGTCCGCTGATGTCCCGGGCAGCTCGGGCAGCGCCGCCGCTCCCGGTGCCGGGGTACGGCACCGCCTCGGTGAGTGGCCGGTCGACGACCCGGAGCCCGCCGACAGCTCTGACAGTTTCGACCGCTTCCAGCCCCGCGCCGCGCGCGACGACGCCTACCCCGGCTGGGCCGACGACCAGTTCGAGGGCTTCGACGACTTCGACCGGCCGGACGACTTCGACCGGCCTGACGAGCGTGATCGGCGCGACCGGCGTGGCGAGCCCGGGGACACCGGTCGCCGCGACGAGCCCGGCCGCCGTGACCAGCTCAGCCATCACGATCTGCGCGAGGACTACCTCGTCCCGTACCGCACGCAGGACGTCGACCAGGGCATGACCGACCGGCTGTTCCCCGCCGGTGCCGTGTTCGCGCCGTCCACCCCGCCCGAGCTGAACGGGTCCGGCCCGGCGGTTCCGCCCGCCGAGCCAGCTACGGCCGACGCGCCCGCTGGCAACGGCCGGCGGCGCAGGCACGCGCTCATCGAGGCGGACGACGAGCCCGAAACCGGTCAGAGCGGCGCCGGGCAGGGCGGTGCGCTCGGGGCCGCCGACCCGGACGACTCACCGACCGCGGTGGTGCCCCGGACCGTGCTCCCCGTGGTGCCCGACCACGTCGTCGTCGACCTGGAGTCCCACGACGGCCACTACGACGACGGGTACGACGACTCCTACGATGCCGATGAGGATGCCGACGGATCCGAGGACACGGTGCGGACCGGGGCCGTGGCGCCACCGAAGGACGCGGTCGAGTCGACCGGCCCGCGAGCCGTCGAGCCGGCGGACCGTGCCGATGCGGCCGAGCCGGCCGAGGAGAGCGGCGTCGAGCTGCGCGCCCGCCGGATCGACGAGAGCCTGACCCGGCTCACCGCCATCCACGCCGGCCTTGGCCTCGAGATGACCGAGCGGGTCAGCCGCTCGCACCGGTTGGCCGTGGTCGACCGCACCGGCGGCCCGCCCGCCGACGGCGCCGAGGACGCCGACGCCGCCGAAGGGGAGCCGCCGAGGCACCCGGGCCTGCTGCGGGCCGGCCGGATCGCCGCGCTGTTGGTCACCGTGCTGCTGTTCGTCGGCACGGCGTCCGCCTGGGGCATCCAGGCCTGGCTGAACGCGAAGCTGCCGTCGGTGAACGCGCTGGACCCCGACGCGACGACGATCGTGGACCTCGCCGGGCAGGCCGGTGACCAGAACTACCTGCTGGTCGGCGTGGACCCGAAGACAGCCGCCCAGTCGACCGCCGGCCAGCCGTCGGGCCCCTCCCCGCTGCCCGACCAGCCCGCGCTGCCGCCTCAGCTGGCCCTGGCCGGCCCGGGGGCGGGTGGGCCGGGGGTGTCCGGCGGCGGCCTCGACTCGATCATGCTGGTGCACGTGCCGGTGAAGGCGGACCGGGCCGTGGTGCTGTCCTTCCCCGCCGGCCTCGCGGTCGACCGGCCCAGCTGCGACCGCTGGGACCCGGTCAGCGGCGGCCTCCCCGGCGGCACCAGCCCCGCCCAGCCCAACGTGCCGCTCAGCGCCTCGTACGCCGTCGGCGGCCCGCGCTGCCTGACCAAGGCGGTGCAGCAGCTCACCGGACTCTCGATCAACCACTACACCGGGCTCGACGTCACCGGGCTCGCCGCCGTGGTGGACGCGGTGCGCGGGGTGCCGGTGTGCCTGGGCGGCCCGGCCGGCGGTCTGAGCGGCTCCGACGGGGGCTCGGCGCCCGGCTCCGGTGGCCCGGCCGTGCTCGGCGGCGCGCAGGCGGTCGACTTCGTCGGCGCGACCCCCTCGGCGGCCAGCCTCGCCGCCGGCGGCCAGGCGCAGCGCCAGCAGCTGTTCGTCACCGCGCTGCTGCGCAAGGCCACCTCCGACCAGATGCTGCTGCACCTCGGCCAGCTGCGCGGGTTCGTCAGCGCGTTCAGCGACCATTCGCGCAGCGACAACGCCTCGCTCGGCCAGCTGGCCATCCTGGCGCAGTCGCTGCAGCACCTCGACCCTTCCAAGATCTTCCTGGCCACCGCGCCGACCGCCGCCGCCCCCGACCAGCAGGGCAACCAGGCGCTCGCCGGCGACCCGGCCAAGGCGCTGTTCGACGCCATCCGGGCCGACCAGACGCTGCCCGGCGAGAGCGCGGCGACCGGCGGCCCGACCGAGGACGACAGCACCCAGGCGCTGAAGGCCGGCGCGGTGCCGCCCAGCGCGGTCACGCTGACCGTGCGCAACGGCTCCGCCCGCACGGGCCTGGCCGGCCAGGCGGCCGACCTGCTCCGCCCACTGGGGTTCACCATCGCGGCGGTCGGCGACTCGCCCCCCACGGAGGGCGGGCGGACGATCATCCGGCACTCCGCGGACCGGGCCGACCAGGCCGCCACGCTGGCCGACGCGGTCCCTTCGGCGGTCAGCGAGACGGTGCCGGGCAGCACCGGACTGCTGGACCTGGTGCTCGGCGACTCGTTCGACGGGCAGGTCAAGGCCTCCTCGGTGGCGGGGGCGGGCGCCGCCGCACCGGCCGGCCTGCGCACCCTGAGCTCCGCGACCGGCACCTGCCCCTGACCGGGTCGGCCGCCGGGCAACCATCACCGCGGTGATAATTTCCCACTCAATCGCAACAAGCTGGCGGTAGCGTTCACCCCTCGTTCATGTAGCCCTGCTGCCCGGGTGACCCCCGTCGCCTAGGCTCGGGTCATGCGCGAGGCTTACCAGTCCCAGCTCGACGGCCTGCTCGAGGAGCTGGCGGAGATGTGCGCGTCGGTCGGTAGAGCGATGCGCAAGGCCACCGACGCCCTGCTCAACGCCGACCTCTCACTCGCCGAAGAGGTCATCTCCGAGGACCTGCGGATCGACGACCTGCGCAACCGCGCGGAGGAGAACTCGTTCGCGCTGCTCGCGCTGCAGGCCCCGGTGGCGACCGACCTGCGGCTCGTGGTGTCCACCATCCACGCCGCCGGTGACCTGGAGCGGATGGGTGACCTGGCGCTGCATGTGGCCCGCGCGGCCCGCCGCCGCCACCCCACCACCGTGGTGCCCGAGGAGATCAAGCCGTACTTCGCCGAGATGGGCAAGGTGGCGTGCGAGATGGCGCACAAGGCCGCCGAGGTGATCCGGCACCCCAACCTGGAGCTCGCCCGTCAGCTGGACGACGAGGACGACGCGATGGACGACCTGCACCGGCACATGTTCACCGTGCTGATGGGCCGGGAGTGGACGCACGGCGTGGCCTCCGCCGTCGACGTCACCCTGCTGGCCAGGTTCTACGAGCGCTACGGCGACCACGCCGTCGCCGTGGCCCGCCGGATGGTCTACGTGATCACCGGCCAGATGCCCAGCGCCGCCGACGCCTGAGGCCCGCCGCGTAGCTGTCCGGCGGCGCTGCCCTTGACCGGGCTGGTTCGCGCCCGCGAGCCAGGAGCTGGTCAGCCGAAGCGGCCGGAGATGTAGTCCTCGGTGGCGCGCTCGGTCGGGTTGGAGAAGATCTTATCGGTGTCGTCGATCTCCACCAGCCGGCCGGGTTCGCCGGTGGCGCGCAGGTTGAAGAACGCCGTCTGGTCGCTCACCCGGGCGGCCTGCTGCATGTTGTGCGTGACGATGACGATCGTGTAGTCCTTCTTGAGCTCGCCGATCAGGTCCTCGATGGCGAGCGTGGAGATCGGGTCCAGCGCGGAGCAGGGCTCGTCCATCAGCAGCACATCGGGCTGCACGGCGATGGCGCGGGCGATGCACAGCCGCTGCTGCTGGCCGCCGGACAGGCCGCCGCCCGGCTTGGCCAGCCGGTCCTTGACCTCGTTCCACAGGTTGGCCGCGCGCAGCGAGCGCTCGCAGATCTCGTCGAGCCGCCCCTTGTTCTTCTCGCCCTGCAGCTTCATGCCGGCCACCACGTTGTCCCGGATGGACATGGTGGGGAACGGGTTCGGCCGCTGGAAGACCATGCCGATCGTGCGCCGGACCTCCACCGGGTCGACGGTGCTGGCGTAGATGTCCTCGCCGTCGAGCAGCACCTCACCCTCGACCCGGGCGCCGGGGATGACCTCGTGCATGCGGTTCAGGGTGCGCAGCACGGTGGACTTGCCGCAGCCCGAGGGGCCGATGAAGGCGGTGACGCTGCGCGGCGGCACGGTCAGGCTGACGTTGTCCACCGCGTGGAACGCGCTGTAGTAGATGTCGACGTCTTTGATGTCCAGCCGCTTGGCCATGTCGGTGTTTGCCCTACTTCGTCTTCGGTGCGGTGAGCTTGGACAGCGCCGCGGCGATCAGCTGGAAGATGGTGATGATCAGGATCAGGGTCAGCGCCGATCCCCAGATGCGGTCCGTGCCGGCCGCCGTCGGGTTGCTCCGCTCGACGGTCATCAGCAGGGGCAGCGAGGCCATGTTCCCGTTGAAGATGTCGAAGTTGATGTACGGGGCGTAGGCGACCAGGATCAGCACCGGGGCCGTCTCGCCCATGATCCGGGCCAGCGCCAGCACGATGCCGGTGAGCATGCCGGACAGCGCCGTCGGGATGACGATCTTGACGATGGTCCGCCACTTGGGCACCCCGAGCGCGTAGGCCGCCTCGCGCAGGTCATCGGGGACGATCTTCAGCATCTCCTCGGTGGACCGCACCACCACCGGCATCATCAGCAGCACCAGCGCCAGTGCCACGGCGAACGCGCTGCGCGGGAGGCCGAGGATGGAGATCCACACCGCGTAGATGAACAGCGCGGCGACGATGGACGGCACACCGGTGAGGATGTCGACCATGAACGTGGTGGCCTTGGACAGCCGGGTGGTCGCCTTGCCCCGGCCGCCGTACTCGACGAGGTAGATGGCCACCAGGATGCCGATCGGCGTGGCGATGACGGCCGCCACCACACTCTGCGCCAGGGTGCCGTAGATCGCGTGGTAGACGCCGCCACCCTGTTGCCTGGCCAGCAGGCCGTTCAGGGACTGCAGCCACCAGTTCGGGTTCAGCACCGGGGCGAGGCCCCTGATCAGCACGGTGACGATCACCCAGACCAGCGGCACCATGGCGATCAGGAAGGACAGCAGGACCAGCGTCGTCGCGAGGCCGTTGCGGAACTTGCGGGCCGGGCTGATGCTGCGGAACGCGGGCTTGACGGCGGAGGCGTCCACCGGAGGAGTCGCGATGCTCATGCCTGGGGCACCCCTCGGTTGACGATCCAGCGGGCCAGCGCGTTCACCGCGAAGGTGAGCAGGAACAGCACCAGGCCGGCCGCGATGTAGGCGCCGGCGGACAGCGCGTTGTTCAGCTCGGCGAACGACAGCGCGATCTTGGAGGCGAACGTGGCGCCGCCGTCGAACAGGCTGCCGCCGAAAGCCTGGTTGGAGGCGCTCAGGATGACCGTGAGCGCGATCGTCTCACCGAGTGCGCGGCCGAGCCCGAGCATGGACGCGCTCACGTAGCCGGCCCGGCCGAACGGCAGCACCGTGGTCTGGATGACCTCCCACTTGGTGGCGCCGAGGGCCAGCGCCCCTTCGATCTGCGCCGTGGGGGTCCGGGAGAACACCTCGCGGGTGATCGCCGTGATGATCGGCAACAGCATGGCGGCCAGCACGATGCCGGCGGTGAAGAGGTTCGAGCCGAGATCGGGGCCCACGTTGCCGTGCGCGAACAGCCAGATCCAGCCGAAGTGTGCGTTCAGCCACTGCGCGACCGGACGGATCACCGGCGCCAGCACCAGGATGCCCCACAGCCCGAAGATGATCGACGGCACGGCGGCGAGCAGGTCGACCAGGTAGGCGAGCGGTCGGGCCACCCTGGCCGGCGCGTACTGGGTCAGGAACAGCGCGATGCCCAGCCCGACCGGCATGGCCAGCACCAGCGCGTACACCGACACCTCGACGGTGACCTCGAGCAGCTCGAGGATGCCGAAGCGCAGCGCGTTGGGGTCGTCGGTGGCGAACTCGCGGCTGGTCAGGAAGTTGGCGTGGTCGTGGATCAGCGCCGGGATGGCCTGCAGCAGCAGGAACAGCCCGATCGCGCCGATGAGGACGACCACGAAGACACCGGAGCCGGTGGCCAGTCCGGAGAAGATCCGGTCGCCCCGCTGTACGACGGTGCGCCGGGTGTCCGGTGGCGGTTCGGTGGAGGGGGGTGTGCTTGCGGAAATACCGGCCTCCGGGGCTGGACTCGGCGCGGGCTGCCCCGCACGCCGACCGGGGTCACCGGTGGCGGCGGAGCGGCCCGTGGCGATCGGATCGCTCAACTTGATTCTCCGAGACTCTCCGAGGTTGTGCCAACCGGCAGGCGACTCAGCTGATCGCCTGGACGGCGGTCAGCAGCTTCTGCTGGAACTCGGCGGGCAGCGGGGCGTAGCCGGCGGCCGGCAGCTGTGCCTGACCGGCGGTGGCCGCCGTGGTCAGGAACGCCTTGACGGCCTGGGCGACCGGGGCGTCGTAGCCCTTCGAGCAGACCAGCTCGTAGGTGGCCAGCAGCAGCGGGTACGCGCCCGCGGTGTTGGCGGAGTACACCGACTTGAGGTCCAGTCGCAGGTCGTTGCCCTGGCCGGTCACCTTGGCGCCGGAGATCGCCTTGCCGACCGAGTCGTCGGTCAGCGCGACCGGGCCGGAGCCGGAGTCCAGCTGGGCCATGGCCAGCTTGTTGTCCTGGGCGTAGGACAGCTCGATGTAGCCGATCGTGCCGGGCGTGCCGGAGATGGCCTGCGCCACACCCGCCGAGCCCTGCGAACCGGTGCCGACGCCGCCGTTGAAGGTCTTGCCGGCAGCCTGCGTCCACGCGCCCTTGCCGGCGGCGGCCAGGTACTGCTGGAAGTTGTCGGTGGTCCCGGACTGGTCGGACCGGTAGATCACGCTGATCGGCTGGGCCGGCAGCTGCTTGCCGCTGTTCAGCGCGGCGATGGCCGGGTCGTTCCAGGTCTTGATGCCGCCGTTGAAGATCTTGGCGGCGACCTCGCCGTTGAGCACGAGGTCGGTCACACCGGGCACGTTGTAACCGAGGGCGACAGGGCCGAACACCATCGGCAGGTTCCAGGCCGGGTTGCCCTTGCAGCGGGTCTGCGCGGCGGCGACCTCACCGTTGGCGGCGTTGAGGGCGGAGTCCGAGCCACCGAAGTCGACCAGGCCCGCGTTGAACTGCTTCACGCCGGCACCGGAGCCGGTCGGGTTGTACGCGACGTTGGCGCCGGAGCATTTCTGCTGGTAGGCCTGCACGAAGACGTCGATCGCGTTCTTCTGCGCGCTCGATCCTTCGGCGCTGAGGTTCTGCTTGCCGCCGCAGTCCACGGCCGGGCCGGTGGACGCCCCGCCTGTGCCACCACCCCCGCCGCCACCGGCCGGGGTCGGGTTGCTGCCGCACGCCGTCAGCGCCAGCGCGGCAGCCGCGACCATGGCGAGCACGGCACCGTGCCGCTTGAGCTTCACTGATGTTCCTCCGAGGTTGCGGTCCGAAGACGCGTCAGTACGCGGCTCGGGGTGGCCGCTCGCGGGGCACGTTAGGGATGCCCGGCGGACGGCAGCCGTCCTATAGGTAAACGGGGAGTGAACAGGTCACCTTGGGTGACGCAATACACCAGCTAGCGCGGCTGGGCCACTCGTCGGTGGCCACCGTGATGACGTGTCGTGATACCGGCGTGAGCCGATCGTGACCGGATCATGGCAAACGTGCGCGTGGTCACGGCCGGTATCCGAACACCGGTCGGCACATCGGTCGGCCCGTCACGCTCACAGTCAGCGCAGGAACGCCGCATCCGTGTGCCACGGGGCGAAGCCGAGCCGCTGGTACACCTTGACGGCGGCGTGGTTGTCCGCCTCCACGTAGAGCATCACGTCGTCGAGGCCGCGCTCGCGCAGGTACCGCAGGCCGGCCACGGTGAGCGCGGCGCCGAGCTTGCGGCCCTGGGCGGCCGGGTCCACCCCCAGCACGTAGACCTCGCCGATCGGCGGCTCACCGGCGTGGGCCGGGTGCACCTTCGTCCAGTGGTAGCCCAGCAGCCGGTCGCGCCCGTCGGCGCCGCTGTCGGGGTCGGTCTCCACCGCGAGCAGGAAGCCGTCCGCGTCGAACCACGGTTCGGCCTCCCGCAGCTTGACCTGCTCGATGTCCCAGCCGCCCTGCTCCGGGTGCCAGTCGAAGGCGGCGTTGTTCACCCGCAGGAACTCCGCCTCGTCCTGGCCGACCACGAACGCCCGCAGCCGCACGCCGGGCGGGAAGGTGGCGGCCGGGATCTGTTCGCGCAGGCCACGGCGCATCTGCCATAACGTGCGGACCTGGCGGAAGCCGTGGCCGGTGGCCAGCCGGACGGCGGCGGGGTGCTCGCCGTGCGCCCACAGCCGCAGCCGCCCGCCGTCCTCGCCCGCGCGCGCCACCAGCTCGGTGACCAGCGCGGTGCCGATGCCCTGGCGGCGCTCGGCGGGGTGCACGGCGAGCTCGCCGACGGCCTCGGCGGGGTTGCTGGAGTCCAGGTACGCGTAGCCGACCAGCCGATCGGTGGCCGGGTCCCTGGCGAGCAGGTGGGCGGCGGTCGAGCCGAGGTCGCGCCGCAGGTGCAGCAGCACGTTCTCCGAGACCGGCGCGGTGCCGTCGGCGGTCGTGGCCGCGTCGAGCAGCGCCCGCAGCGCCCCGGCGGTCTTCTCGTCAAGGCCGGATCGCCAGGTCAACACCGTCTCGTCAGCAGTCACGCTCGCCGAGGCTACCCGCGGTGGCCAGCTCCCGCGTCACGGTCGGCCGACCGATTTCCGGAGCCCAGCTCGGTGCGCAGCTCGGTGCTCAGTTCGGTGCTGAGCTCGTTGGCCAGCTCGGCACTCGCGCCGTCGCCGCCGGGGTGCAGCCCGTTGCCGGACCCGCCGCCGTCAGTGGCCACCGCGCTGTCGCCCTCCGAGTCGTCCCGGCTGTCCCTGGTGTCCCGCGAGCCCAGCCCCGCTCGCCCCGGCCGGACGAACTTGTAGCCGACGTTGCGCACCGTGCCGATCAGCTGCTCGTGCTCAGGACCGAGCTTGGCGCGCAGCCGCCGCACGTGCACGTCGACCGTGCGGGTGCCGCCGAAGAAGTCGTAGCCCCACACCTCCTGCAGCAGCTGGGCCCGGGTGAACACCCGGCCGGCGTGCTGCGCGAGGTACTTGAGCAGCTCGAACTCCTTGTAGGTGAGTTCGAGCGCCCGCCCCTTCAGGCGCGCGGTGTAGGTCGCCTCGTCGATGACCAGCTCGCCGAGCACCAGAGCGCCGCCGCCGGACTGGGTGTCCGCGCCGGGGCGGGTGCGCAGCAGGCGCAGCCGCGCGTCGATCTCCGCCGGCCCGGCGCCGGGCAGCAGGATGTCGTCGATGGCCCACTCCGAGGAGACGGCGACCAGGCCGCCCTCGGTGAGTACCGCGACAACGGGTACCTCCATCCCGGTGGTCCCGAGCAGCCGGCACAGTCCGCGAGCGGCAACCAGATCCGAACGCGCGTCGACCAGCACCGCGTCGTGAGGACCGGCATCGAGCAGCGCGGCGACCTCGGGCGCGGCGGTGCGCACCCCGTGCGGCAGCAGCGACAGTGCCGGCAACACCGACTCGGGGCTCGGGTCAGCGGTGAGCAGCAGCAACTCCACAGTTGCCTCCTCCCGTGTGCGGACCCGGTTGTCCCTGAAATCCTGGTAACGGGGAGGATACCGGGGTGAGCACCAGCCGAAACCCAAGCGCGTCGCAGTTCACGCCGGTTGTCGACAACTTGTCAACCGCCGTGGCACCGCGACAGGGGCTTTCGGCGGTGCCGATGGCGCCCTTCGCGCCGCCGATGGCCCCCATTGTGGCGTCCGCGCAGGTTACGCCGCTTGCCGGAGATCATGGATGAAAAAGATCATAATCGGACTGATCGTGGCGATCGTGTTGCTGGTCGCCATCGACTTCGCGGCCGCTTCCGCCGCCGAGTACCAGGTGTCCACCCGGATGCGCGAGCAGCTCGCGCTGCCCGACGACCCGGCCGTGAAGATCAACGGCTTCCCGTTCCTGGCGCAGGCGCTGGCCGGTGACTACAAGAAGGTCGACGTGTCAGCCGACCGGCTCACCGTCGGTCAGCTGCGCGACGTCGGCGTGCGGGCGGAGCTGTACCACGTGCGGGTGCCGTTCGGGCAGGTGCTCAGCGGCACGCCGTCCATCCACGTCGACGACGCCCAGGGCTCCTTGCTGATCACCAAGGACGACCTGATGAAGCAGCTGCCCGGG
Source organism: Pseudonocardia sp. (assembly GCA_036272155.1). Taxonomy (GTDB): domain Bacteria; phylum Actinomycetota; class Actinomycetes; order Mycobacteriales; family Pseudonocardiaceae; genus Pseudonocardia. Next base: position 3,731 of record DATAZG010000225.1, on the reverse strand, counting down.
GTCACCAAGCTGAGCATCAGCTCGGTCGACTACGGCGCGCTCGACGTCGCGCTGCAGGACAAGGCCGACGCCACGCCGGGCTCCTCGCTCACCGGGATGAGCCCTGACCAGGCAGTTCGGCTGGTCGGCACCACCACGGTGCTCGGCCGCCCGGTGACCGTCTCGGTGATCGCCGCGCTGCAGCTGTCCGGCCGGCAGATCCAGATCAGCCCGAGGGACATCCGCGTCGGCACCGGTTCGGACGCGGCCCGGCTGCCCCAGGTCGTGCAGACCGGCCTGCGCGGGATGTTCACCGTCCGGATCGACCCGGGCACCCTGCCGTTCGCGGTCACCCCGACGACCCTGCAGGCCGTCGACAACGGGCTGCTGATCTCCGGTGTCGCGCACGACCTGGTGATCAGCTCAGGGCCGACCAGCGCGCGCGCCGAGAACTGACTCCAGCTTCCGCCGATCGAAAACCCCCAAACGGCGTCGCCTCGGTTACCCTGTGTCCCGTGTATTGGCCGCTGACCCGACGTCGCGCAGTTGATCTGTGCCGTGTCGGCAGCTGCCTGTGTCAGGTCCACTGAGCGCGGACGACCTCCGCTCGGCTGTTTCCGCCGGGCCTTCGTCCGACCAGGGCTGTAACCCAACCCTTGCCTCAGGAGGCCCTGTGATGCCCCGTTTGCCCGCGCGTGACGTTGTCGCGTGCGCTGCTTCGGTGGCCGATGCCGCATTCGGGCCCCGATTTTGTCTCAACCACCGTCCGTCACATCCAGATACACAGCAGGGAGCAACCGCATGAGTCGCCAGGACGTCCTGGTCTCCGCCGACTGGGCCGAAGAGAACCTCAACACCGACGGGGTGGTGTTCGTAGAGGTCGATGAGGACACCAGCGCCTATGAGGGTGGTCACATCCCGGGCGCGGTGCGCGTCGACTGGAAGACCGAGCTGCAGGACCAGGTGGTCCGCGACTTCATCGACAAGGCCGGCTTCGAGAAGCTGCTGTCCGAGAAGGGCATCGGCAACGACGACACCGTGGTGCTCTACGGCGGCAACAACAACTGGTTCGCCGCCTACGCGTACTGGTACTTCAAGCTGTACGGGCACAACAACGTGCAGCTGCTCGACGGCGGCCGCAAGAAGTGGGAGCTGGACGGCCGCGAGCTGTCCAAGGACCTGCCCGACCGCAAGCAGACCAGCTACACCGCGCAGGAGCCCGACAACTCGATCCGCGCTTTCCGCCAGGAGGCCATCGACGCGATCGGCGTGAAGAACCTGATCGACGTGCGCTCGCCCGACGAGTTCTCCGGCAAGATCCTCGCGCCGGCGCACCTGCCGCAGGAGCAGTCCCAGCGCCCCGGCCACATCCCGACCGCGCTGAACGTGCCGTGGAGCAAGACGGCCAACGAGGACGGCACCTTCCGCTCCGACGACGAGATCCGCGCGATCTACCAGGAGGTCGGGCTGGACGAGTCCAAGCCGACCATCGCGTACTGCCGGATCGGCGAGCGCTCCAGCCACACCTGGTTCGCCCTGCACGAGCTGCTCGGCTACTCGGACGTCAAGAACTACGACGGCTCGTGGACCGAGTACGGCTCGCTGGTCGGCGTGCCGATCGAGCTCGGGTCGGGTGCCTGATGTGTGGCGCGCCTGACCAGGCGCAGCAGCTGCCCCCGGGTACCGACCTGAGCAAGGAGACCGTGCTGATCGGTCGCGTTGTCGCCGGGTCCGAGCCGGTGGGTGGCGCGTTCGTCCGACTGCTGGACGGCGGCGGAGAGTTCACCGCCGAGGTCGTCTCGTCCGCGACGGGTGACTTCCGGTTCTTCGCCGGGCCGGGCACCTGGACGGTGCGGGCGCTGTCCCGCTCCGGCAACGGTGAGACCCAGCTGGTCGCCGAGGGCCCCGGGCTGCACCGGGCCGAGGTCGCCGTCGGCTGACTCTTTCCACTCACCGGCCGTTCTTTCTGTTCCCGCCGCGTACGCCGCCCCGGTACCGAGCTTCGGTACCGGGGCGGTGGCGTCTGTGGCCTGTGTGCCGCTGACGGAATCCGCGACTCACCCTGACGGAATCCCCGACTCGCGGGGGTTTTGTCAGTGGGGGTCGGCCTTGAGGGCGGTGACGGCGGTGGACACGGCGTCGGCCAGGGGCGCGGTGGGGTGGCCGATCAGACGGCGCAGGGATCCGTCCTGGCGGGACAGCTCGCCCCGGTCGATGGCGGCCTCGACGTCGACCAGCACGTCGGCCACCGGCTCGGGCAGGCCGTGTGCGACCAGGGCGGCGCGCTGCTCGTCGGGCGAAACCTGCTGGTAGACGATGTGCGTGCCGGACTGCCGGGTGAACTCGTCGGCCAGCTCGGCCAGGCTCCAGGCGGTGTCGCCGGAGAGCTCGTAGTACTCGGGCTGGGCGTCGGGGGCGAGCAGTACCGCGGCGGCCGCCTCGGCGTACTCGGCGCGGGTGGCCGTGGCGAGCCGCGCGTCGGGGCCGGCCGTGCCGGCGAACGAGCCGGACTGCACCGCCTGGGCCAGCCGGTCGGTGTACATCTCCGTGTACCAGCCGTTGCGCAGCACGGTGAACGCCAGGCCGGACTCGCGCAGCAGGCGCTCGGTGGCCTTGTGGTCGTCCGCCAGCCGGAAGGCGGCCGCGTCGCCGCCCAGCACGCCGGTGTAGACGAGCCGTCGCACGGTGCCGGCGGCCTTGGCCGCGTCGATCACCACGCGGTGCAGCGGGGGCCGCCCGCCGAGCGGCCCGGGCGCGGAGATCAGCAGCACCTCGGTGGCCCCCGCCAGCGCGGCCGGCCACAGCTCGGGGCGCTCGTAGTCGGCCTCACGCAGCTCGACGCCGAGCTCGGCCAGGTCGGCGGCCTGCTCGGGGCGGCGGACCGCCGCGACGATCTCGCTCGCCGGCACCTTGGCCAGCAGGCTCTGGATGACGAGCCGGCCCAGCTGGCCGGTCGCCCCGCTAATCACGATCATGTTCTGCTCCGTCGGGGGTCTGGTTGGAGGGCTGTCCTCCCGCTGGCCCAGATGTTATGGTTTGACACTAACTGCTGGTAAGTACCCACTTTGAAGTAAGGTACTGATATGGACGTTAGTGTCGAGGTGGAGCCGAGGTCCGAGCTGCCCACCTTGGTGGCGGACGTGTTCGACGCGAACTGCCCGACGCGCACGGTCCTGGACAACGTGACCAGCCGCTGGGCGGTGCTCGTGCTGTGGGCGCTGCTGGACGGCACGCAGCGGTTCAGCGACCTGCGGCGCCGGATCGGCGGGGTCAGCGAGAAGATGCTCGCGCAGACTCTGCAGCGGCTGGAGCGCGACGGTTTTGTGCGCCGCCTCGCGCACCCGGTCATCCCGCCGCACGTGGACTACTCCCTCACCCCGCTCGGGGAGACCGCCGCTCGGCAGGTCGCCGGGCTGACCAGCTGGATCGAGGGCCAGCTGACCACTGTGCTCGCCGCGCGCGCCACCTACGACTCGGAGCATGCCGCCGGTCCGGTGCGGTAGGTCCCCGGCGTGTGCCGGTGCGGGTGTGTGCTGGTGCGAACGGTTTTGCCGGAACGGCCCCGGGAGCGCGGGGGTGACCTCTATCGTTGCCGGCTATGACGGGGGAAGTGGGTCTTGGCCAGCAGGTGCTCGGCGGGGCGCGGTCGCCGGAGGCCCAGGCACTGGCGGGTTCGCTGGACGGGCTGCGCGTGAGCCGGGAGAACGTCCTGCAGGTCCGCAACGCCCTCAAAGCCGAGTCGGTTCGGCTGG
>DATAZG010000224.1:0-58095 GCA_036272155.1 Pseudonocardia sp. | reverse complement strand
CGAGCCGAACGTCATCACCAGCCCGACACCGCCGGCCGCCTTGCGCACGTGGTAGTCGACCTCCTTGTCGGAGATCAACCCGCCGGGGTGCTCCCAGCCGGTGGCGTGCGGCGAGGAGACGATCCGGTTGCGGATCCGCTTGCCGCGCACGGTCAGCGGGGCGAGCAGGTGCGGGTAACCAGGCTGGTCCACCGGCCCAGTGTCATGCCACCGGGGCGGGGATGCAGGATCAATCCATGGTGCTGTTCGCCGACGCCGACACCGTGCACAACCACCTGCCGTACCCGGAGCTGGTGGCGGCGCTGCGCCGTGCGCACCAGGACCCATCCCCCGAGTTCGCCGCCGTGGTCACCGACGACCCCACCGGAGGGCCGAACAGCTTCCTGGCGCTCACGGCGTGGCAGCCCGGCGACGTGATCGCGGCGAAGCTGGTCAGCGTCTTCCCCGGCAACCGGACAATCCCGTCGGTACAGGGCGTCGTCGTGCTCTTCGACGGCGGCGACGGCTCGGTACGGCTGGTCGCCGACGGGGCGGCCATGACGTTCCGCAAGACCGCCGCCGACTCGGCGCTGGGTGCGCTGCTGCTGTCCCGCGAGGATGCCGAGGTGCTGCTCGTCGTCGGGGCCGGCGGGCTCGCCCCGCACCTGATCGCGGCGCACCTCGCCGTCCGGCCCTCGCTGCGCACGGTCCTGGTGTGGAACCGGACGCCCGCACGGGCCGCCGCCCTCGCCGCCCGCACCGCCGTGCCGGGGGTCCGGGTCGAAGCGGTGTCCGATCTCGACTCCTCGGTCGCGCGGGCGGACATCGTCAGCTGCGTGACGATGTCGACCGAGCCGCTCGTCCGGGGCGAGCTGCTGCGCCCCGGCGCCCATCTCGACCTCGTCGGCAGCTTCACCCCGGCGATGCGGGAGGCGGACGACGAGGCGCTGCGGCGGGCGTCCGTCTTCGTCGATACCCGCACCGACCTGGACCGCTCCGGCGAGATCCACCACGCCCTGGCGAGCGGCGCCCTGTCCCCCGCCGACATCCGGGGCGACCTGTACGAGCTGTGCGCCGGGCAGGTAACCGGCCGCACCGGGCCCGGGGAGATCACGCTGTACAAGAACGTCGGCGGCGCCCACCTGGACCTCTACACCGCGCGCCACCTGCTGGGCGCGCTGGGCTGACCCGGGCTTACAGCCAGCCGCGCAGCTGCTCGAGATCGGCCACCGGGTCGGCGCCGATCGGGTTCACGTTCAGGATGGTCACGCCGGCCTCGCGGTAGGCCGCGACCCGCTCCTTGACGTGCCCCGCCGGGCCGATCAGCGACGTGCGCTCCAGCAGCGCGGCCGGCACGAGGGCGGCGGCCTCCTCCTTGCGACCCTCCAGGTAGAGGTCCTGGATCCGGTTCGCCTCGGCCTCGAAGCCGTAGCGGCAGGCCAGGTTGAAGTAGAAGTTGCGTTCTCGGGCGCCCATGCCGCCGATGTAGAGCGCGTAGTTCGCCCGGGCCCGCTCGCGCAGCTCGGTGACGTCCTCGCCGATGGCCAGCGGCCCGCCGGCCACCACGCGCAGCGGTCCCCGGTCGGCGGCACGGCCCTTGGTGCCGGTGGCCAGCGCGCCGCCCCAGATGTCCGCCGCCTGTTCCGGGATGAACATGGTCGGGATCCAGCCGTCCGCCACCTCGGCGGCCAGCGCCACGTTCTTCTCCCCCAGCGCCGCCACGAAGATCGGGATGTCGGTGCGGTCCGGGTGGTTGATCAGCTTCAGCGGTTTGCCGAGACCGGTGCCCCGCCCCGCCGGCAGTGGGATCTGGTAGACCCCGTCGTTGACCAGCAGCTCACGTCGCCAGACCCGGCGGCAGATGTCGATGATCTCCCGGGTGCGCGCCAGCGGCTTGTCGTAGGGCACGGCGTGCCAGCCCTCGATCACCTGCGGGCCGGACGCGCCGAGCCCGAGGATCGCCCGGCCGCCGGAGATGTGGTCGAGCCCGGCGGCCGTCTGCGCCAGCAGCGCCGGCGTGCGGGAGTACAGCGGCAGGATCGCCGAGCCGATGTGGACCCGCTCGGTGCGCGCCGCGAGGTAGCCCATCATCGTCGGCGCGTCGTAGCCGTAGGCCTCCGCGACCCACACGACGTCGAGCCCGATGGACTCCCAGGTGCGCACCCGCTCGGCCATCTCCAGCACGTTGCCCGCGTAGTGAACCGCCGAACCCAACTCCATGGAGCCCTCCCGAGAAGCCAGCAGCTAAGCGTACGATCGTTAAGTTACCGTCGAATCCAATCCCACGGGAGGTCCCCCGGTGCCAGCAGAGGCTTACATCGTCGGCGCGGTCCGTACGCCGGTCGGTACCCGCAAGGGTGCATTGGGCGCCGTACATCCCGCTGACCTGGGCGCGCACGTGCTGCGCGAGCTGATGCAGCGGACCGGCGTCGATCCCGCCGCGGTCGAAGACGTGATCATGGGCTGTGTCAACGCGATGGGCCCGCAGTCGGGCTGTATCGCGCGGACGGCCTGGCTGTCGGCCGGACTGCCCGAAGGTGTGCCCGGCGTCACCATCGACCGGCAGTGTGGCTCGTCACAGCAGGCCCTGCACTTCGCCGCGCAGGGCGTGATGTCCGGCACGCAGGACCTGGTGGTCGCGGCCGGCGTCGAGAACATGGCCATGGTCCCGATCGACGCGAACCGGACGATGGTCAAGGAGCTCGGCGCGAACCCGTACGGCGAGGGTTGGCGGGAGCGCTACAGCGACCAGGAGATCTCCCAGTTCCGCGGCGCCCAGCTGATCTGCGAGAAGTGGGACCTGTCCCGCGAGGACCTGGAGCAGTTCTCGCTGCGCAGCCACGAGCGCGCCGTGGCGGCGATCGATGACGGCCGCTTCGCCGACCAGGTCGCCCCGCTCGCCGGTGTGGAGCACGACGAGGGCGCCCGCCGCGACACGTCGCTGGAGAAGCTCGCCGGCCTCAAGGCGCTGCGCGAGGGCTGGGCGATCACCGCCGGCGTGGCCAGCCAGATCTCGGTCGGTGCCGGCGCCCTGCTCATCGCCTCCGAGGAGGCCGTGCGCACCCACAACCTGACCCCGCTGGCCCGGGTGCACACCCTGAGCGTGGTCGGCGACGACCCGGTCTACATGCTGACCGGCCCCATCCCGGCCACCCAGGCCGCGCTCAAGCGGTCCGGGCTGAGCATCGGCGACATCGACTCGTTCGAGATCAACGAGGCGTTCGCGCCGGTCGTGCTGGCCTGGGCCAAGGAGACCGGAGCGTCCCTGGAGCGGACCAACCCCAACGGCGGCGCCATCGCGCTGGGCCACCCGCTCGGCGCCACCGGGGCCATCCTCGCCACCAAGCTGATCCACGAGCTGCAGCGGACCGGCGGCCGCTACGGCCTGCAGTCCATGTGCGAGGGCGGCGGCCAGGCCAACGCCACCATCCTCGAGCGCGTCTGACCCGGTGAGTGGCGAGTGGTCCTATGAGACCACTCGCCACTCACGAGGCCGCTGACCGCCCCGTGTCGCCGAGCGCGACGCGGGGCGTTTCCATGCGGTACCGGCTCAGTCGAGACTGTCCGCGCGCAAGGTGTCCCTGGCCTGCGCCACCAGGCGTTCGCTGTGCTCGGCGCGCCCCCGCGCCTCGGCGGCGTAGCCGTCGTCGCCCATCACACCGGCCTGGTAGCGGGCGTTCACGCCGGCCAGGATGCAGGCCGTGCGCCACCGGTTGAACGCGACGAAGTACGGCAGCGCCGACACGTCCCGCCCTGAACTGTCCGCGTACCAGGCCACCAGGTCCTCCCGGCTCGGGAACCCGGGGGCGGTGCTGGGGCTGACGCCGACGGCGCCGAGCGGCTCGCCGGGGTGCGCCCAGGTCGAGACGAGGTAGCCGAGGTCGGCCAGCGGGTCGCCGGAGGTGGCGAGCTCCCAGTCGAACACCGCGCGCACCGACCCGTCCGGGCCGAACGCGATGTTGCCCGGCCGGTAGTCCCCGTGCACGATGCCGCTGGTCTGCGCCGGCACCCTCGTCGCTAGCAGGTCGTGCACCTCGTCGAGCAGGGCCAGGTCGCCGGCACCGGACTGGTGCACCTGCCGGTGCCACCGGCGCAGCTGGCGCTCCACGAAGCCGGTGGAGCGGACGATCTCCCCCAGGCCGACCTCGACCGGGTCCAGTGCGTGCAGCCGGACCAGCACGTCGATCAGGTTGCGCCCGGCCGCCGCGCGGGCCGCCGGCGCCAGCGCCAGCCCCGCGTCGGGGTCGGAGAGCACCAGCCCGTCCACGAAGGCCATCACGTAGAACTCGGCGCCGGTCACCTCGGGGTCGGCGCAGTACGCCAGCGGCTGGGACACCGGTACGTCGGTCCTCGCCATCGCCGACAGGAACAGCCACTCCCGCCCCATGTCGTGCGCGGTGGACAGCACCCCACCGGTCGGCGGGCGGCGCAGCGCGTAGGCCACCCCGGCCGCGTCGGTGACCCGGTAGGTCAGGTTCGACCGGCCGCCGGCGACCAGGGTCAGCTCCACCGGCCCCACCAGCCCCGGCACGTTCGCGGCCAGCCAGTCGCCGACCCGCGCTCCGTCGATCCCGGCCAGCCTCACGTCAGCCCCGGACATCCGCACCAACCTCACTGATCACGGCGACCCGCAGGTCGCGCTTGAGTACCTTGCCCGTCGGCGTGCGGGGCAGCGGGTCGGCCCGGAACACCACGTACCGGGGCACCTTGAACGCCGCCAGCCGCCGGGCCACATGGTCGCGCAGCGCCGCCGCGGCCGCCTCGCCGGGCACCGTGTCGGGCCGCGGCACGACCACCGCGACGGCCTCCTCGCCCAGCACCGGGTCCGGCACGCCGACCAGCGCCACGTCGGCCACCGACGGGTGCTCGAACAGCGCCGCCTCCACCTCGGCGCAGTAGATGTTCTCGCCGCCCCGGATCACCACGTCCTTCATCCGGTCCACGACGTAGACCCAGCCGTCCTCGACCCGCCCCAGGTCACCGGTGTGGAACCAGCCGTCGGTGAAGGCCGCGCCGGTCGCCGCCGGGTTGTTCCAGTAGCCGCGCACCACGTTGGGGCCTCGGAACCACAGCTCCCCGATCTCGCCGTCCGGCACCGGTGCGCCGCTGCCCGGGTCCACCACCAGCACCTCCGCCGTGGGCACCAGCCGGCCGACGCTGTCCGGGCGGGCCACGTAGTCGGCGCCGATGTTGGTGGTCACCGCCGACGTCGTCTCGGTCAGCCCGTAGCCGTTGGTCGGCGAGATGAGCTGGGCGAAGGTGGCGCCGATCCGGCCGATCAGCTCCGGCGGGATCGGGGCGGCGCCCATCCCGATCGAGGCCAGGGAGGCCAGCGGCGCGGCGTCGGCGGCGGCGTCCTCCACCAGCTGGCGCATCACCGTGGGCACCCCGGAGGCCAGGGTCAGCCGCTCGCGCCGGATCAGCTCGCGCGCCAGCGCCCGGTCCCACCGGTACATCGTGACCAGCTTGCCGCCGCCGTACGCGGCGCCGCACAGCGCGTTGATCCCGGCGATGTGGAACATCGCGAAGGTGCACAGCACACCCTGTTGCGGGGCCGCCGGGTCGGGCGCCGGCACCTCGCCGCCGTTAGCCAGCGCAGCGCTGACCACCGCGCCGACCCGCATGTTCAGCACATTCGTGCAGTGGTTGCGGTGGGTGGCGACCGCGCCCTTCGGGCGGCCGGTGGTGCCCGAGGTGTACAGGATGGTGGCGTCGTCGTCCGGGGCCACCGTGACCTCGGGTGCCGTGGCCGCCGGGTCCAGCGAAGCCACCAGCTCCGCCCACGGCCGCACCCCCGGTGCCGGCGTCCCCGCCCCGCGCACCTCGACCAGTGGCAGCTCGCCCAGGTCGCCGAGGTGCGACGCCAGCAGCGCGGTGCGCTCGGCGTCGGCGAACACCAGCCGCGCGCCGCAGTCGGCCAGCGCGTAGTGCAGCTCGCCGGCAGTCCACCAGGCGTTCAGCGGCACCACGACCAGCCCGGCGACCAGGGCGGCGTAGAAGATCGGCGCCCACTCCGGGTAGTTGCGCATGGTCACCGCGACCCGGTCACCCTGGCGCAGGCCGTACTCCTCCAGCAGGCACCGGGCCAGCCCCGCCACCGTGCGCGCGTGCTCGGCGAAGGTGTACCGCTCGGCCCCGTAGACCAGGAAGTCCCGGTCGCCGAACGCCGCACTGGCCAGCGCGAGCTCCCGCAGCGTGGCCGGGCCTCCCGCGTACACCCGCATCGGGACGCCCCCGACCACCGCGCCGACCAGCTCGAACGGCCCACCCGGCGCGGTCAGCCGGGCCGCCAGCTCGGCGCGCCGGCTGCCGCCGGAGCCCGTCGGGTCCGGGTCAGTTCCCCCGGTGCCCGCCTGGCCCGGGTCCCCGGAGCCCCCGGCCGTCACGCTCCGAATGCCAGGTCGAGCCCCGGGTACGGCCACTCGGTGGCGTAGAGCCGGCCCAGCCCGGAGGAGGTGACCCAGGCGGTCTTCGAGTCGGCGCCGGCGAAACAGATGTTGGTCACGTACGGGTCGCGCTCGGGCACCGCCAGCTGCCGCTCCAACGTGCCGTCCGGGTTCAGGATGCTGACCGCGCCGGTGCGCAGGGTCGCCACGCAGACGTTGCCGGCGCCGTCCACCGCGAGCGAGTCCAGCAGCTGGAAGCCGGCGAACCCGTGCAGCAGGGACCCGCCGTGCGGCCCGACCGGCCGGTCCGCCGGGCGCAGCTGCCCCGGCCCGACCACGTCCCAGTACCAGACCCGACCGGGACCGGTCTCCGCCACGTAGAGCCGCGAGCCGTCCGGCGACAGGCCGATCCCGTTGGGCTGGACCATCGGGTGCAGCACCTCGGTGATCGACGAGCCGTCGGCGGCGGCGTAGTACACCGCGCCGGTGTCGGAGTCCCTCGGCCGGCGTTTGCCCAGGTCGGTGAACCAGAAGCCGCCTTCGCTGTCGAACACGATGTCGTTGGGCCCACGCAGCCCGCGCCCGTCCACCTCGGTGTAGAGCTCGGTGGAGGTGCCCGCGTCCGGGCCGTCCAGCACGACCCGCTGGATCGAGCCGCCCCGGTAGTCGGCGGACTGGTTGCCCGGCGTGGCGATGCCGCCCACGTCGTCCCACTCGAAGCCGCCGTTGTTGCAGACATAGACGGCGCCGTCCGGGCCGATCGCCGCGCCGTTCGGCCCACCGCCCAGCTCGGCGACCACCTCCACCCGGCCGCTCGGCCACACCCTGGTCAGCGTGCCGCGCTTGATCTCCACCAGCACCACCGAGCCGTCGCGCAGCGCGATCGGGCCCTCCGGGAAGCCCAGGCCGCGCGCCACCTCACGCATCGGCGTCCCCGGCCGAGACGTTCGCCGAGACGTTCGCCGAGACGTTCGCAGAGACGTTCGCCGAGACGATGGCGGAGCCCTTGCGCGGGCCAGCGAACCCGAACAGGTAGGCGGCGACCTTGCGGATCTGGACCTCCTCGGCGCCCTCGGTGATCCGGTAGCGGCGGTGGTGGCGGTAGATGTGCTCGAACGGGGTGTGCCGGGTGTAACCCAACCCGCCGTAGACCTGCATGGCCCGGTCGGCGGCGTCACAGACCAGCCGGTTGGCCCGGTAGTTGCACATCGAGACCTTGTCGCTGATCGTCATGTGCGGCACCCGGTCCAGCTCCCAGGCGGTCTTGCGGACCAGGCCCCGGACCAGCTCGGCCTCGGTGTGCAGCTCGACGAGCGGCCACTGGATCGCCTGCCGGGTGGCCAGCGGCTGGCCGAAGGTCTTGCGCTCGCGGGCGTACCCGACGGCGCGGTCGATGCAGAACTGGGCCGCCCCGACGCCCGAGGCCGCCTGCCGGATCCGGTTCTCGTGCACGAACGTCTGCGCCACCGCCAGGCCGGTGCCCTCCTCGCCGAAGATTGCGCTGTCCGGCACCCGCACATCGCGCAGCGTCACCTCGGCGTGGTCGGTGGGCATATTCAGCGTCCACCAGTGGAAGTCGACGGAGAAGCCGGGCGCCTCGACCGGCACGAAGAACGCGGTGATCCCCCTGGCCGCGCCGTCCTCGCCCGAGGTCCGCGCGAACACCACGTCGTGGGTCGCGGTGTGCATCCCGGAGTTGAACCGCTTCGCGCCGTTGATCACCCAGTCTGCCCCGTCCCGGACCGCCGTGGTCTCCATCCAGGTGGCGTCGCTGCCGTGCTCGGGCTCGGTCAGCCCGAAACCGATGCGCACCTCGCCGGCCAGCATCGGCTCCATGTACTCGGCCAGCTGCTCGGGGCTCGCGAACCCGAGCAGCATGTGCGCCACCGGGAAGTTGCCCACCACCGAGGACTCGTTCTGCAGGTCGTTGTGCAGGCCGAGGCCCTTGTGCGCCAGGTGCTCGCGGATCACCGCCATGTCGAAGTTCGACCCGCCGGAGCCGCCGATCTCCTTGGGCAGCCCGTAGCGCAGCCAGCCGGCCCGGTCGGCGCGCCGCTTCATCTCGCCGAGCAACTCCTCCCACTCCGCCCGGGGCGTACCGCCGGCCTCGAAGTCGGTGCGGGCCCACTCGCGGCGGTGGTCGAAGAACCGCTCGTTGTCGTCCTGGGCCTGCAGCGGCACGACCTCACGCTCGATGAACGCGTCGAGGTCGGCCAGGCGCTGGACCAGTTCTACCGGCAGTTCGAAATCCACGAACCCTCCTAAACGATCGTTCACTCAGCTGTACACCACCGCCGGGGCGGAGGAAAGACCGGACACCACCCGTTCGGGGGCCCTGGTCGGGAGCACAGATCCCCCGCGCAGGGGGTGCCCGAGGGCGCCGGGTCGGCCAGGCTGGACGTTCGGCGATCGAGCATCCGGCGTCCAACGGGGGGCGTGCCCCAGGGCGTTCGGTGGAAAGGTGTCGCGATCATGGACGACCTGCAGCGCCACACGCGCCGGCTGTTCGCCCACCGGCGGGGCATCCTCGGGCTGGACACCGCGCCCGCCTGCCTCACGGCCCGGTTCCGGGTGGCCGCGATCCGGCCGTCCACCCGCGCCGCCGACAACTACCTGGCGATGCTGCTCGGCACCCCCCACCTCGCCGAGGCCACCAGCGGCGTCGTGCTGCACCCGGCCACCTTCCAGCGCCTCACCGAGCGCGGCCAGCGGACCGCCCAGCTGCTCGGCGAGGCCGGCATCCTGGTCGGGGTCCGGGCGGACGACGGCTCCGAGCCGCTCACCTCGGACGGCCGGGAGCTGGTCACCTCGGGCCTGGACGGGCTCGCCGCGCGGCTGCGCCGGCTCGCCGAGCTGGGCGCCACTTTCGCCGTGTGGAGCACGGTGACCAGCACGGACCCGGACGCGCTGCGGGTGGTCACGGCGAACAGCCAGGCCGCCGCCCGGTTCGGCTACCTCTGCCAGGACTTCGGGTTGGTACCGGTGATCAGGGTGGGTACCCGGGTCACCGGGGGCGGCGGGCCGATCGCCGGCGGGCTGCTGTGCTCCCGGCAGGCCTCGGCGGCCGCCGCGCTGCTCAGCGTGTGTGGCCACCTGGAGGACTTCGGCGCCGACCTGACCACCGTGGTGATCAGCACCGACCCCGGCACCGCCGACCCCACCGACCCGTTCGGAGGCAGCCCCCTGACCGCGCTGCCCGGCCGGCTCGGCGGCGTCGCGCTGACCGGCGGCTGGCCCTGCCCGCGTGCCGCCGCCGACGCCGTGGCCCGCGTCTGCCTCGCCGACCCGCCGTGGCCCGTGACGTTCTACCTCGGCCGCCAGCTCACCCAGCCGGCGCTCGCCGCGTGGGGTGGCCGGGCATCGTCGGTGCCGGCCGGCCAGCGCGTGCTGCGGGCCGGCCTGTCCACCGCGTCCGCCGCACTGGGCGCCGGCGAGCCGACCCTGGCCAGCCGCCACCGCCCCTGACCGGGCTCGCTAGCCCCGACCTCGGTGATCAACAGGACCTGAGGCCCGGTTCAGACCTTGATCGAACAGCCCTGGCGCCCTGCTGATCACCGGAGCGGGCTTGCCACTCGGCGGGCGACGTGCGAACCTCTAGATGACCGACTAGTCAGTCATGTCACGTTCACACAGTTCAGGAGGCCCCCATGCCGACGGTGCGCACCCGGGCCGGTGAGCTCGCGTACGACGAGCTGGGTACCGGCGCCCCGCTGCTGCTGGTGCACAGCGCCGCGCACGACCGCCGCGACTGGGACGCGATCCGGACCGAGCTGGCCGGCCGGTACCGGACCGTCGCGGTGGACCTGCCCGCGCACGGCGAGAGCCCCGCGCCCCGGTCCGACTGGCAGCCGAGCGCGGCCGGCATCGCCGACCTCGTCGAGGACGTCGTCGACCGGCTGGGCCTCGGGCCGACGAGCGTACTGGGTTCCTCGGTGGGCGGGTTCGCGGCGGCGCGGCTGGCCATCCGGCGACCCGAGGCGGTCCGCGCGCTGGTGCTGGTCGACCACGGCGGCTTCGGCGACTACCCGCTCGGGGTGCGGTTGTTCTGCCGGGCGCTGGGTCTGCCGCCGCTGCTGCGGCTGCTCTACCCGGGCTTCGCGCGCACGTACATGCGGTCCAGCTCGGCGCACGACCGGGCGGTGCTGCGCGAGGCCCAGCGGCTGCGCCGGCGTCCCGCGCGGGCGGAGGTGGTCGCCGGGCTGTGGCGCAGCTTTCCCGGTCCGGAGCACAGCCTGGAGTCACGGGCCGGCGAGATCACCGCGCCGACCCTGATCGTCTGGGGTCGGCGGGACCCGGTGATCCCGATCTCGGCCGGGCGCCGGGCCGGCGAGCTGATCCCGGGCGCGCGGTTCGTCTCGATGGACACCGGGCACCTACCCTTCACCAGCGACCCGGCCGGCTTCCTGGCCCACGTGCTGCCGTTCCTGGCCGCCGTCCCCGCCGGCTGACCGGCTCCTGACAACCGACCCCGAGGACCAGCCGATGCCCGACGCCAGCCACCCGACCCGGACCCTGCTCCTGGACACGGGGCTCGGGCTGGCCGACCGCGCGTCGCTCGGCGGGTTCCCGATCGACGAGGTGGTGCGGGCCGCCGGCGTCGCCAAGGGCACCTTCTACGTGCACTTCCCCAGCCGCACCGCGTACCTCGAGGCGCTGCACGAACGGTTCCACGACCGGCTGCGCGCCGCGATCGAACGGGCCACCGACGGGCTGGCGCCGGGGCGCGAGCACCTGCGCGCGGGCACCATGGCCTACCTGGACGGCTGCCTGACCGCGCGCGGGGTCAAGGCCATGCTCGCCTCGGCGCGGGGCGAACCGGCCATCGCCGCCCGGGTGGCCGCGAGCAACCGGCGCTTCGCCGACGAGGCCGAGCCGGACTTCGTCGCGCTCGGCGCGGCCCGCCCCGCCGAGCGCGCGCTGCTGTTCGTGGCGATGGCGGCCGAGGTCGCGCTGCTCGAGCTGGACCGGGGCGGCCCGGCCGCCGAGCTGCGCAACGAGCTCTGTGTACTGGCCGGTATGACCGCATAGAGTAAACGGATGCCCCTCACCGGCGAGGCCGACCTCACGACCCACTCCGGCCGGCCCCGGAGCCGCCGCGACACCCGGCCGCCGTCCCTGGCCCTGCTGGTCACCGAGCCGGCGCGGAGCGCCGCCGAGCTGGCCACGCTGCAGCTGGCCCGCCCGTGGCTCTCGCTGGCCCCGAGGGGCGACGGCCACGGTGCACTGGTGCTGCCGGGGCTGATGGCCGACGACACGAGCACGGGTCCGCTGCGCGGCTACCTGCGCCGGCTGGGCTACTACACCCGGGGCTGGCGGCTCGGGCGCAACCTCGGCCCGACCGAGGACGTCGTCGCCGGGCTGCCCCGGGCGCTGGCCGCGCTGGCCGAGCGGACCGGCGGCCCGGTGTCCCTGGTGGGCTGGAGCCTGGGCGGCATCTACGCGAGGGAGCTGGCCCGCGACCACCCCGACCTGGTCCGCCAGGTGATCACCCTGGGCAGCCCGTTCGCGCTGGTCGACCCCCGGCAGAGCAGGGCGGACCGGACCTTCCACAAGCGCGGCCACCTGCACGCCGCACCGGGCCGGCTGCCCTCCCGCGAGCGGATGCGCCAGCCGATCCCGGTGCCGTCCACCGCCGTGTACTCCCGGCTCGACGGCATCGTGTCCTGGCGGGCCTGCGTGGAGCCGACCAGCGTCCGGCACCAGAACGTCGCGGTCCGCTGCAGCCACCTCGGCTTCGGCGTCGACCCGGCGACGCTGTGGGTGACCGCCGACCGGCTGGCCCTACCCGAGCCCGGCCGGCAACCCTTCCAGCCGCCGCTGTGGCTGCGCGCGCTCTACCCGATGCCCCGATGACCGCCGCCGCGCTGGACACCCGCCAGGCGCCGTGGACGTTCAGCGCCCCCTGGGGTGCCCGGGGCTGGGTCACCGACCTGGCCGGCCCGGTGCACTGGATCGAGTTCACCGGGCCCGGCGCGAACGGGTCCACGTCCCAGCACGACGCCGCCCCGCCGATCGTCTTCGTGCACGGGCTCGGCGGCTCGCACCTGAACTGGGTCACGATCGGGCCGGCGCTGGCCGCCGGCCGGCGCGCGGTCGCCCTGGACCTACGCGGTTTCGGGCTGACCCCGGGCCAGCGGCGCACCTCGACGGTCACCGCGAACGCCGCCCTGCTGGACCGGTTCCTGCGCGAGGTCGTCGGCGTCCCGGCGGTGCTGGTCGGCAACTCGATGGGCGGGCTGATCTCGATCCTGCAGAGCTCGCGGCACCCGGAGACGGTGGCCGGCACGGTGCTGCTCGACCCGGCGCTGCCCCAGCTCGGCCAACGCCCCGACCCACGGGTGATCGGCCAGTTCCTGACCTACGCGCTGCCCGGCGTCGGCGAGCTGGCCCTGCGCACGACCAACTCGCGGATCCCGCCCGAGGTGGCCGTGCGGCAGATCCTCGCGCTGTGCTTCGCCGACCCGTCCCGCGCGGCGGAACCGCTGGTCGAGGCGATGACCGAGCTGGCGAGACAACGCCGGCTGCTCGTCGGCACGGAGGCGCCGTTCCTCGCCGCCGCCCGCTCCACGATGCGCATGGTGGCCAACCCGCGCCGCTACCAGACCGTCATGAACGGCATCCGGGTCCCGGTGCTGCTGATCAGCGGCGAGCAGGACCGGCTGGTGTCCATCACCTCGGCCCGCGCGGCCGCGGCGGCCAACCCCCACTGGCAGACCCGATTCCTGCCCGGCGTCGGGCACACCCCCCAGCTCGAGGTGCCCGAGGTGGTCATCGACGCCGTTCAGGAGTGGCTGAGCGGCCACGCCGAGCTGCGCACCGGCAGAGGAGCCGCATCATGAAACAGCTCAGCGGGCTCGACGCGGCCTTCCTCGCGCTGGAGACCACGACGTCCACCGGGCACGTGGGCGGGGTGTGCGTGCTGGACCCGTCCGACGCGCCGAAGCCGCTGGACCTGGCGCTGCTCACCGAGCTGTTCGCCCAGCGGCTGGACCTTGTGCCGGTGCTGCGGCAGAAGCTGCTCGAGGTGCCGCTCGGGCTGGACCAGCCGTACTGGGTCGACGATCCGGACTTCGACCTGGAGTACCACATCCGCGAGCTCGCGCTGCCCCAACCGGGCTCGGACGCGCAGCTCTGCGAGCAGATCGCCCGGCTGCACGCCCGCCCGCTGGACCGCGCCCGGCCGCTCTGGGAGATCTACCTGATCACCGGGCTGACCGACGGCCGGATCGCGGTGTACACCAAGATCCACCACGCGGCGATCGACGGCCGGTCCGGCGCCGAGCTCCTCACCGTGCTGCTCGACCTGTCCCCCGCCGGCCGCGAGCTGCCCACCCCGAGGGCCTTCCGGCCCGGCGGCGCGCCCAACCGGGTGGCACTGGCGGCCCGCGCGGCGGCGCGGCTGGTCTGGCGGCCGGTCGAGACGGTCCGGCTGACCACCGGGCTGATCAAGGCGGTACCGACGCTCGCGCCGGCCATCACCCCGCTCGTCGGTGGGCTGCTCGGGCTGAACCGGGGCGACGGTGACGTGATCCGCGCGCCCTCCGGCACCGCGCCGGCCACCCCGTTCAACAAGGCGATCACGCCGCACCGCCGGGTGGCCTTCCGCAGCGTCGACCTGGGCACCGTCAAGGCCGTGAAGAACGCCTTCGGGGTGTCGGTGAACGACGTCGTGATGGCCATGTGCGCGGGCGCGCTGCGGCGCTGGCTGCACGAGCACGACGCGCTGCCGACGGTGCCACTGGTCTCGATGATCCCCGTGTCCGTCCGCGACGAGGCCAGCAAGGGCGCGCTCGGCAACCGCGTCTCGGCGATGCTGGCCATGCTGCCCACCCACCTCGACGACCCCGAGCACCGGCTGACCCTGGTCCACGAGGCCACCAAGCTCGCCAAGTCGCAGCAGGCGGCGATCCCGCAGGGCCTGGTCGACGACATCTCCGACTACGCCCCGCCGGCACTCACCGCGCGCGCCGCCCGGGTCGTGTTCGCCACCGGCCTGCTGCACCGGCTGCCGCCGTTCAACGTGTGCATCTCCAACGTGCCCGGCCCCAACGTGCCGGTGTACCTCGGCGGCGCCAAGCTGCTCGCCCAGTACCCCGTCTCCGTGATCACCGACGGCCAGGGGCTCAACATCACCCTCGTCGGCTACCTCGGCCAGCTGCACTTCGGACTCATCGCCTGCCGCGAGCTGGTCCCCGACATCGACGCCCTGGCCGGCTACCTGGTGGACGAGCTGGACCTGCTCAGCAAACTAGCCGCTGACCGCACCCCTCACTAGCGGCACCGCGACCCGGCACTCCGCCGCACACGCACTCCGCGCACACGCACTCCGCCGCACCCGCACGCGGGCGCACGCCGCCCCGCGGGCCCCCCCCGTTCGACTTGTCGTGGCTATTGGGCACGACAAGTCGAACTTGTCGTGCCTATTTCCCGAGACAAGTCGGACGAACACGCCGCCGCGAACGAAGGCCGCTCCGCCGTCCCCGCCCACCAGCTCGCCGGCGACCAGCGCTATTGAACTTCAAGTCAGTAGGCTATTGACTTGGAGTTCAATAGTGCTTAGCTTGGGATCGTGGCCAGGCAACGGCTCAGTGTTGATCACCGGCGGGAGCTTCTGCTGCGCACCGGACTGCAGGTGCTGGGCGCGCACGAGGGCAACCCGCCGGTGGACGAGATCGCGCGCGCCGCCGGGGTGTCCAAGGGGCTGCTGTACCACTACTTCCCGGACAAGGAAGACTTCCTGGTCGAGGTGGTGCGCGAGGCCGCCAAGGAGATCACGGCGGCCACCGCGACGACGCCGACCAGCTCCGTTCCCGAGCAGATCGCGCAGGCCGTCGACGGTTTCCTCGACTACGCACAGGCCCACTCGGCCGGTATCCGGGTGATCTTCGGGCACAAGTACCGGAGCCCCCAGGTCCTGCAGGTGGTCCGGGAGCAGCGCGCGGCCCGGGTGGACCGGGTCGTCGAACAGGTGGCCGGGGCGAGGCCGGGCTGCGCCGACGTCATCCGCGCCTCCGCCGCGCTGCGCACCTCGCTGGACGGGGCGCTGTCGTTCATGGAGACGGCCACCCTGCGGTGGTTGGAGGACGGCGTACTGACCCGGCCGGCTATGCGGACGCTGCTGATGGGCGCACTCGGCTCCGCGCTGGCGCTGGCCGCGCAGATCGACCCTGAGCTGCGGCTCGACCTGACCGAGCCCGGCGCCCCGGAGCCACAGCGGGACGCGTCGACACAGACCCCGGCCCAGAACGACAAGTCATGAGCGGCGCCCCGGCGCCGGGAGAGCACGGGAGGTGACCGATGTCGGCACGTGTGATGGCCAGGTGGGCCGCGACGCACGGGTTGGTGCGGTTCGGGTTGAGCCAGCAGGCGCGGCAGGGAAACCTGGACGCCCGGCTGATGGTCGACCCGGCCCTGCAGGCTGACCCGTTCCCCTACTACGAACAGCTGCGCGACGGGTACCCGCTCGCCAAGGGCAACCTCGCCTGGGCCTCGGTGCATCACGACGTGTGCACGACCGTGCTGCGCAGCGACGACTTCGGGGTGGCCCGGCCCGACCTGATCCTGCCGAAGCCGGCCCGCGCCCTGCTCAAGGTCATCGGCACCCGGACCTCCGCCGGGCCGATCGACCCGCCGTCGATGCTCGCCACCGATCCGCCGGACCACACCCGGTACCGGAAGCTGGTCAGCCGTGTGTTCACCGCGAAGGCGGTGGCCGGTCTGCGCGAGCGCACCGCCGTGGTGGCCGAGGAGCTGCTCGACGAGCTGGAGGCACACCGAGGCGAGCCGGTCGACCTGGTGGCCCGCTACGCCAGCCTGCTGCCGGTCACCGTGATCTCGGAGATCCTCGGGGTGCCGACGTCGATGCGCGAGCAGTTCCTGGAGTGGGGTGACGGGGCGGCCGCGTCGCTGGACTTCGGGCTGCCGTACTCCCGGTTCCGCCGCAGCGAGGCCGACCTCGACGCGCTGCACGAGTGGTTCCTCGGGCACTTCCGGCGGCTGCGCGCCGAGCCGGGCGAGGACATCCTGTCGCAGCTGGTCGCGCTGGTCGACGAGGACGGCGGCCGGCTGACCGAGCCGGAGCTGTCCGCCACCGCGCTGCTGCTGCTCGGTGCCGGCTTCGAGACCACGGTCAACCTGATCGGCAACGGCGCGGTGCTGCTGTTCGGGCACCCCGAGGCGCGCGCCGACCTGGCCGACGACCCGTCACTGTGGCCGAACGCCGTGGACGAGATGCTGCGGTTCGACTCGCCGGTCCAGCGCACCGCCCGCCGCGCCAAGCGGGACACCGACGTGCACGGGGTGCCGGTCAGCGCCGGCTCGGTCGTGGTCACCATGCTCGGCGGGGCCAACCGCGATCCGCGCACGTTCGAGCAGCCGGAGCGGTTCGACATCCACCGAAGCAATGCCCGCGAGCACGTGGCGTTCTCCAGTGGCATCCACTACTGCCTCGGCGCCGCGCTGGCCCGGATGGAGGGCGAGGTGGCGCTGCGCCGGCTGTTCGAGCGGTTCCCCGAGCTGACCCCGGCCGGCGAGCCGAACCGCCGGCCCACCCGGGTACTGCGCGGCTACGACTCGATGCCGGTGCTGGTCGGCGCCCGGGCGGTCGCCCGCTGACGGCGACCGCGCGGCGGGGGTCGGCGGGGCGCCGTAGCCTGGCGAGGTGACTCTCGGACCGTTTCTGCGTGCCCGGCGGGCGGCGACGAGCCCGGAGTCGGTCGGTGTGCGCGTGGCTGGCTACCGCCGCGTGGCCGGCCTGCGCCGGGAGGAGATCGCCCTGCTCGCCGGGGTGAGCGTCGACTACTACACACGGCTCGAGCAGGGGCGCGAACGCCACCCGTCCCCGCAGGTGCTCGATGCGCTGACCAGGGCGTTCGACCTCGACGACGACGGTAGGCAGCACCTGTACCGGCTGGCCGGGCTGGCCCCGAGGAGCCGCGTCGCCGGGCCGGTGGTCGACCCCGACCTGCTCCGGCTGCTGGACAGCTGGCCGGCGAACCCCAGCTTCGTGCTCAGCCGGACGCTCGACGTGCTGGCCCGCAACGAGCTCGGTGCGGCGCTGCACTCCGGGTTCGACGTGGCGGACAACCTGATCCGGATGACGTTCCTGGCGCCCCAGGGCCGCGAGTTCTTCGTCGACCGGGACCGCGCGGTGGACGCCGCGGTGGCCAACCTGCGGCTGGCGGCCGGGCACGACGCGAACGATCCCCGGGTGCGCGAGCTGGTCGACGAGCTGTGTCAGCACAGCGCCGAGTTCAGCGCGGCGTGGCGCAACCAGGATGCCCGGGGCAAGTCGCACGAGGCCAAGCAGTTCCGGCACCCCGACGTCGGCCTGCTCACGCTCAGCTTCCAGGCGTTCGACGTGCGCAGCGCGCCGGGCCAGCAGCTGATCGTCTACCAGGCCGAGCCGGGCAGCCCGGGCGCGCAGGCCCTGGCCCTGCTGGGCAGCATGGCGGCCACCCGGCGGGCCGAACCCGACCGGGCGGACACGGCCCGGCCCAGCTAGAGCTGAGCCGGCCCCACCCGGCGGCCCGCCGCTGCTCCGGCGCGCCGGACCCGCCGCCGACCGCGCCCGACGCGCCGGAGCACCGCGTGGGTCAGCCGGCGGCCGCCGGGGCGTGCGACCCCGTCATCAGCGCGGCGAGGTCCTCGGGGTGCAGGAACGACGCCGGCGGCGGCGGGCCCCAGTTGTAGAGCCCCCGGGAACCCTCGACCACCGACGGCTGCCAGAGCGCGTCGGAGACGATGCAGTCGAGGTCGCTGTAGTACTCGGAGAAGTTGCCGGCTGGGTCGCGCAGGTACCAGAAGAAGTTGGACCCGATGTGGTGGCGGCCCAGCCCCCAGGCGTGCCGCTCCGGGTGGTCGGTGAGCATCGCGGAGGCGCCCCGGCCGACCTCGTCCACGTCGTCGACCTCCCACGCGGTGTGGTGCAGGAAGTTCACCGGCGCGGCCTGTACCAGCACGTTGTGGTGGTCGGTCGAGCAGCGCAGGAAGCTGGCCAGCCCCGGCACCTCGTCGCTGATCTTGAAGCCGAGGCCGTCGACGAAGAACCGCTGCGTCGCCTCCCGGTCGACGGACCCGATCACCACGTGGCCCAGCTTGCGCGGCCGGACCCGGTTCTCCCGCTCGATCGCCGGCGCCCGGCCGTTCGGACGGTCGGCCCGCCCGGGGCCGTTGGTCGGCTCGACGGCCACCGGCGACTGGGACAGCTCGGGCGTGACGGCGACGGTGACCTCGAGCTGCGAGTTCGGGTCGGCCACCACGAGGCCCGCCCCGGTGCGCCGGCCGGCGATGTCCAGCCGGGCCAGCTGGCCCTCGATCCGGCCCAGGTCGTCCTCGTCCTGCGCGCCCAGGCCGATCCTCAGCAGCCGCCGCCGGGGTGCCGGCACGATCTCGAGCTGCTCGCCGCCGTCCTGGGTGGCGAACCGCGCACTGCCCGGGTCGTTCGAGCTGGTCGGGGTGAGGCCGAAGTCGGCGTAGTACGCAGCCGTCTCGGCCACGTTCGGCACGCCCACGGTGATCGAGGTCAACCGGTGCAGGCTCATCAGCAGCTCCCTAGACAGGGCCGGTCCCACGACCGGCCTCGGCGGCGGCCGGGGCAACCACCCTCTGGCCTCGCCGTCGATATTCCAATATAGTTTCGATACTTTGCAGGAATCAAGCACAGAACTGGCAGAGATCGCCCGATGGCGCAGCCGGAGGTACACGCATGCGACGAGTGATCGTGATCGGCGGGGGGATCGGCGGGCTGACCGCCGCGATCGCCCTGCGCGAGATCGGGTGCGATGTGCTCGTGCTCGAGCGGTCGAAGGCGTTCGGGGAGGTGGGCGCCGGGTTGCAGCTCGGCCCGCACGCGACCAGGGTGCTGCGTGGGCTCGGGCTCGGCCCGGCGCTGCACGAGATCGGCGTACAGCCCAGCTCGGTCCGTTTCCTGCGCTGGCAGGACGACACCCCGCTCTGCACCTGGCCGCTCGCCGAGGAGATGGAGTCCACCTACGGCGCGCCGTACTACACGATCTACCGGCCCGATCTCGTCGAGATTCTCGCCGCCCAGCTGCCCGCCGACGCGGTCCGGCTCGGAGCCGAGGTCACCGAGGTGCACGCCCCGCCGGACGGCCCGGCGACGGTGCGGCTGGCGGACGGCACGACGGAGACCGCGGACCTCGTGGTCGGCGCCGACGGCACCCACTCCACGGTGCGGGCGGCGACCGTCGGGGCCGCGCCGGCCCGCTTCTCGGGCGTCTCGGCCTACCGGGCGCTCGTGCCACGCGAGGCCCTGACCAGGCCCGAGGACGGGGTCGTGCGCACCTGGCTCGGCCCGGGGCAGCACCTGGTCGCCTACCCGGTCGGGCGGGCCGCCCGGCACGTCAACCTCGTCTGCATCGTGCCCGACCCCGACTGGTCCACCGAGTCCTGGACCGCGCCGGGCCGCGTCGAGGACCTGCGGGCCCACTTCGAGGGCTGGTCACCTCGACTGCGCGAGCTGCTCGACGCGATCAGCGGCCCGGTGTTCCGCTGGGCGCTCTACGACCGCGAGCCGCTGTCGAGCTGGTCAGGCGCGCGCACCACGCTGCTCGGCGACGCCGCCCACCCGATGCTGCCGTTCATGGCGCAGGGCGCCGCGCAGGCGATCGGGGACGCCGCCGCGCTGGCCGCCCGGCTGCGGGAGCAACCCGACGGCTCCCCCACCTCCGCGATCGCCGCGTACGAGCGGGCCCGGCTGCCGCACACCGCCCGGATCCAGCTGATGTCCTGGGACAACAACAGCTCGTTCCACCTCCCCGACGGGCCGGAGCAGCAGCGCCGCGACGAGGCGCTGGCCAAGGACGACGGCCTGCGCCTGGACCGCCTCGGCTGGCTCTACGGCAACGACGCCGAGCGCGTCACGGCATGATCGACCGACCGCCCCCCACCCCGCGGCACGAGGAGCACTGATGGCCGACATCGACACGTCCGTACTGATCGTGGGCGCCGGGCCGGCAGGCCTGGCCAGCTCGAACCTGCTGTCGAGGCACGGCGTGCACCACGTGCTGGTCGAGAAGCACCCCGGCACCGCACACACGCCCCGCGCGCACATCGTCAACCAGCGCACCGTGGAGATCTTCCGGCACCTGGGCCTCGAGGAGCGCCTGCTCGCGGTGGCCACGCCCAACGAGCTGATGACCAACAACATCTGGCACACCAGCCTGGCCGGCCGCGAGGTCGCCCGGCTGCAGACCTGGGGCACCGGCCCTGACCGGGTCGCGGACTACCTGAGGGCCAGCCCCAGCCCGATGGCCAACTGCCCGCAGACCGTGCTCGAACCGGTGCTGCTCGAGGCCGCCCGGGAGCGGCCGGAGGCCGACCTGCGCTTCGGCCACGAGTTCCTGCACTATGCCCAGGACGCGGACGGGGTGACCGCCACGGTCCGCGAGCGGGCCACCGACACGGAGCTGACGATCCGCTGCCGCTACCTGATCGGCGCCGACGGTGGCCGCGGCCGCGTGGTCGAGCAGGCCGGGCTGCCGATCGAGGGCGAGGCCGGGCTGTCCCACGCGATGAACGTGTGGTTCGAGGCCGACCTGAGCCGCTACCTCGCCCACCGGCCCGGCGTCCTCTACTGGAACTCCGCGCCCGGCACCCCCTTCCTCACCGGCGGCGGCACCCTGATCTGCCACAAGCCGTGGCACGAGTTCGTCATGGTGATCGCCTACGACCCCGCGACCGAGGACATGCCCCAGACCGAGGAGTTCGCGGTCGCCCGGATCCGCCGGATCGTCGGCGACGACAGCATCGAGCCCGTGATCAAGGGCTTCTCCACCTGGACGATCAACCACCAGGTCGCCGCCCGCTACCGGGACCGCCGCGTGTTCGCCATGGGTGACGCCGTGCACCGCCACCCGCCGACCAACGGCCTCGGCCTGAACACCTCGATCGCCGACGCGTTCAACCTGTGCTGGAAGCTCGCCATGGTGATCCAGCGGGAGGCCGACCCCGCGCTGCTGGACAGCTACGACGCGGAACGCCAACCGGTCGGGCGGCAGGTGGTGGACCGGGCGATGCAGAGCGTCGTGGACATGGCCCAGGTGCAGGCCGCGCTCGGCTTCGCCCCGGACCAGTCCGAGGCCGACGGCTGGGCCGCCCTGGAGGGCCTCTACCAGCCCGGCCCGGCCGGCGACCGGCGCCGCGAGGCCCTGCGCGAGGCCGTGGCGCTGATGAACTACCAGTTCAACGCGCACGGGGTCGAACTCGGCTACCGCTACCGGGTCGGCGCGGTGGTCCCCGACGGCTCCCCCGAACCCGCCCCGGAGCGCGACCCCGAGCTGTACTACCACCCCACCACCTGGCCCGGTGCGCATCTGCCGCACGCCTGGCTGGAGCGGGCCGGCCGGCGGATCTCCACCCTGGACCTGGTCGACGGCACCCACCTCACCCTGCTCACCGGCATCGGCGGCGACGGCTGGACCGACGCGGCCGGCGCGGCCGGTCGGGCCACCGGGGTGCCGATCGACGTGCACTCGATCGGCACCCGGGACGGGCTGCTGGACACCACCGGCGACTGGGCCCGGCAGCGGGAGGTCGACACCACCGGCGCGGTGCTCGTCCGGCCCGACCGCCACGTCGCCTGGCGCGCCGCCTCGATCGGGCCGGACTCGGCGCGGGAGCTGACCGAGGCCGTCCGGCGGCTCGTCGGCACGCCGGGCCAGCACCCCGCCGAGGCCGTGGCCCAGGCCCCGGCCTGGGCCTCGGCCGCGGCCTGGGCCCAGGCCGGGGCGGGGGTGCGGGCATGAGCCGCCTCCCGGAATCTCGACAACTCGGGCCGAATTTCGTCAAAACCACACAATTGTCGTTAGGCTGATTCGGTGACATCGGGCCGCGCGACCACGCACCGACCGGCGAGCACGCGCACCGAGTCGGTCTACGACGAGCTGCGCGCCGAGCTGCTTCACCTGAACGGGCCGTACGAACCCGGCCAGCGCCTCAAGCTGCTGGACCTCGGACAGCGGTTCGGCGCGAGCCTCTCAGTGATCCGGGAGGCGCTCACCCGGCTGGCCGAGCAGGGCCTGCTGGTCGCCACCCCGCAGCGCGGCTTCAGCGTCCGGGAGCTGTCCGTGCCCGACCTGGCCGACCTGACCAGGGTCCGCGTCCAGCTGGAGTCGCTCGCCTTCCGTCAGGCCGTGGAGCTGGGCGATGTGGCCTGGGAGACGGCGGTGGTGGCCACTCACCACACCTTGGAACGCACCCCGGTGCTCAGCCCCGACGGGATGATCAATGAGGCCTGGGCGGTCGCCCACCGGGCCTTCCACCAGGCACTGCTGACCGGCTGCGGCAGCCCCCGGCTGGAGTCCATCACCACCGCACTGCGCGACAGCTCCGAGCTGTACCGCCGCTGGTACTGGGCGCTCACCGACGACCATGGCCGGGACATCGCCGCCGAGCACCGCAACCTGCGCGACCTCGCGGTGAACCGCGAAGCGGACGCCGGCATCGCACTGCTGACCCAGCACATCGAGCGCGCGCCGCGCGAGCTGATCTCGTACGCGGAGCAGCACGGCCTCGACCCGGCCGGCCGGGCCTCGTCCGCCGCGAGCTAAGGGGCGACGGCCCCGCTGCCGTCGCTGGGCAGGGGCACGAACCGCCGCAGCTTGCCGCTCGCGGGCCGCTCGATCCGGTCCACCGGCGCGACGGTGACCTCCGCGCCGGGCAGCCCGAGCCCGGTGAGGCCGGCCCGCAGGTCGTCGGCGAGCGCGGCGAGGTCGACCGGGCCCCGGCAGCACACCGCGACGTCGGCGCCGGCCGGGGTCTGCCGGACCTGGTACTCGAGCACATGGCGCCGCCGGCCCAGCGCGGACCGGAAGACGTGCGGGTGCACCAACAGGTCACCCTCGTAGCGGAAGGTGTCGTCCAGCCGGCCCCCCGGGTCGCCGACCAGCTGGAACGCCGACCCGCACGGGCAGGGGCCGGCCAGTGCGGTCAGCTCGTCGGTGATCTCGTAGCGGATCAGCGGCATCGTGTGGTTGTAGAGCACGGTGACGTAGACCTTCGCGGCGAGCTGGCCCGGCGGCACCGGCCGGCCCTGCCGGTCGACCAGCTCGACGATGGCCAGGTCGTCGCTCAGGTGCAGCCCCGGCCCCTGCCCGCAAGAGCTGGCCGAGACGCCCTCCGACGCGCCCCAGACGTTGAACACCGGCGCGCCGAAGGCCCGGCACAGACCCTCCCGGATCTCCGGCAGCAGCGGTTCGCCGATCGAGAGCACCGCGTTCGGCGCGATCCGCGGCCCGCCGGCCTCCGCCGCGTGCGCCAGCGGGTAGAGCGCCGTCGGGTAGCCGTTGAGCACGGTCGGCCGGTACTCGTTCAGGCCGGCCACGATCTCCGCCGCGGGCAGGGTCAGCGGGAACCGCCGCATGTCGACCGCCGGGCCGGAGAACGTCTGCGGCATGGTGGCGGACTGGTGAGTGGCCCTGGCCGCGCCGAGCACCGCCATCCGCGTCGGGCCGCCGGTGGCCGCCTGGTGCCGCAGCAGCCGGCGGAACAGCCCGAGAAAGGCCATCATCCAGCCGTCCCAGTCGTAGACGAAGACCCCGCGCCGCCCGCTGGAGCCGCTGGACGCGCAGGCGTGGTAGCGGTCCAGCAGGTACGCGTCGGTGCCGCGCAGCCCGTCCAGATGCGCCTCGACCAGGTCCAGTCGCAGCCGGTCGTCGGTGACGATCTCGTCGAAGTTGGCCATCAGGTCGTCCTTGGTCATCACCGGCAGCCCGGCGAGCGTGTGCTCGTCCAGCCGGTCCGGGTCGACGTCCCGCAGCCGGGCGCGGTGCCACGGAGAGGCGGCGCGCGCGGTGCGGACCAACCGGCGCAGCTCGGTGCGCCGGTGCTCGGCGAGCCGCCCGGCGGACCAGTCCAGCCGGCCGAGCAGCTCGCCGGCCGTCGGCGCGAGGTCGGCCACGTGCCGCGCGCGCAGGGTCCCATAGCTGGTCATAGCGCTCGACGCTAGGCGGCGGCACCGGGTGCCCGAGTCCGGGAAAGCCCGGACCCGGGTACGGAGCCGCTCCCAGCTACCGAGCCGCCCCCAGATACCGAGCCGCTCACAGATACCGAGCCGCTCACAGCTCGAACTCCGTCGCCCGGGCCGCCAGCTGTGGCTTCGAGCCGACGCCGAGCTTCGCGTACACCCGGCCGAGATGCGTCTCCACGGTGCGCTCGCCGATGAACAGGCGCGCCGCGATCTCCCGCCCGCTGCACCCCCGCGCGGCCAGCCGGGCGACCTCCCGCTCCCGCCGGGTCAGCGAGGCGGCCCCCTGCACCGCCCAGCCGGCGCGGCGCCCCGGGCCACCGAGGCGGGCCAGCTCGTCGAGTACGCCGGCCCGACGCCACGGCGCGCCACAGTCGGCGAACACCTCGGCGGCCTGGCGCAGCACCGGCACCGCGCGCTGCGGTTCGCGCGGCGCCAGCGCCCGGCCCAGCACGTACAGCGCCCTCGCGTGGTGGGCCCGGCAGTCCAGCCCGGCGAACCGGCGCGCCGCGGTACCAGCGGCCAGCTCCGCCGCCTCGCTGTCCCCGGTGGCCAGGGCGGCCAGCGCCACCGCGGTGTCGGCCAGGCCCCGGTAGAAGTCCCGGTCGAGCTCGGCGGCGATCTCGGTCAGCCCCCGGGCCGCTGCCCGCCCGGCAGCGCCGGCGGCGAGTGCGGACGCCGAACCCGCGCCAGTGGCGGCCCCGACCTGGGCGACCGCGCCGATGCGCCGGAGCTCGGTGTCGGCCAGCTCGGCGAGGTCGGCCAGCACGAGCGCGGCGCTCACCGCGCTGCCCATCTCCCGCAGCCGGTGCGCGGTGCGCCCCAGCACCGCGACCTGCGCCTCCGCCGCCTCGGCCGGCCGGGACCGCCAGCGCAGCAGCGCCTCGGCGTGGGTCATCCAGTGGCTGTAGACGAACCAGTCCCGGTCCCGGTAGGTCGCCCGCCCCCGGTCCACCAGCCGCTGGGCCACCTCGAACTGGCCGTTCTCGACCGCGGCGAGCGTGGTGAAGAACAGCGGCAGCCCGCGCCGCCTGCTCAGCGGGCCGGGCGCCTCGGTGAGGCCGGCCAGGCCGCTCCTCACCGCCGCCGCGAAGTCACCGGCGCACCACAGCGCCATGCTCCGCGCGTTCAGCCCGACCGGGTCGGCCCATTCGGCGTCCGGTCCCTCCGGCGGCAGCCAGGCCATCGCCTCGGCGCAGCGTCCCTCGAAGCTCAGCGCGATCGCCCGGCAGCACCGGCCGACGAGCTCGGCGTAGCGGTCCCCGGTCGCCCTGGCCAGTGCGATCGTCTCCGCCACCCGGTCGTCACCGGCCGCGAAACGACCCGCGTTGTGCTCGACCAGGATGAGGCTGCGGGTGGCGCGCAGCAGCAGCGCCCGGTCCCCGCCGGCACCGGACTCGCCGGCGCCGGCCTCGGCGACACCAGGCTCAGCGACACCAGGCTCAGCGACACCGGACTCGGCGACACCGGACTCGGCGACACCGGACTCGGCGGCGATCCGGCCGGCGACCTCGCCGAGCCCGCCCAGGTCGCCGGCCAGCGCCCCGATCCAGGCCAGCTCGTGCTCGGCGAGCAGCGCGCTGTTCCGGTCCCCGGCCTCGGTGAACAGCGCGCCGGCCAGCCGGCACTCGACGGCCGCCTCCTCGAGCTCGCCGCCGCCCCAGGCCAGGAAGCTGGCCAGCCGGAACTTCACCACGGCGCGTTCGGCCGGCGCCGGCAGGTCGGCCAGCACAGCGTCGATCCGGCGCATCGGGCCGACCCCGAGCACCGCGTGCGCGTCGGCGCGGTGGTCGACCACCCACTGGGCCCGCCAGGACAGCGCCGCCACCACCTCCCGCCAGCGCGGGTCGCCGGCCGGCAGCAGCTCCACGAGCGAGGCCAGGATCTCCAGCGCCTCGTGGTAGGCCTCCCGCTCCTCGGCCCGCCGCACGGCCCGGACCAGCACCGCGACGGCCTCCGGGTCACCGGGCTGGGCGGCGGCGGCGAAGTGCGGGGCGGCCGCGCCGAGCCGGCCGGCGGCCAGCAGCGCCTGCCCCGCCCGCCGGTGCAGCAGCCGGCGCCGGGCCGCGCCGATGCCGAGGTACACGGCCTCCTGGATCAGCGGGTGGGCCACCTCGTAGCTCAGGTCCGGCCCTCGCTCGTGCTCGGTGACCAGACCGTGCCGGCTCAGGGTGTCCAGCGCGGTGGCCAAGACCTCGGTCGGGTGTTCGCTCGGCCCGACCAGGCCGCGCAGCTCGACCCGCCGGCCCAGTACCGCGAGCAGCTCGAGCACGTCGACGGCGGCCGGGTCCAGCGCCCTGACCCGGCGGGCGACCTGGGCGGTCAGCGCCTCGGGCAGGGTGCGCAGCGCCGGCGCGGAGAGGTCGGCGCCCTCGTCGAGCAGCGCGTGCAGCAGGCCGAGCAGGTAGAGCGGGTTGCCCCGGGCGCGCTCGTCCAGCCAGTCGAGCAGAGCCGGCGGCGGCGCTTCGACCAGCACCGACTCGGCGAGCTGGCGGACGGCGGGCGGCGGCAGCGGGTCCAGCGGCAGCCGGCGCAGGCAGCCCTCCTGCTCCAGCGAGGCCAGCACATCAGCGCCGACCTGGCCGAACGGCTGGTCGGCGAGCTCCGCGCGGCGCGCGGTGGCGACGACGAGCACCGGCGCGCGGGCCAGGTTGCGCGCCAGGTAGGCCAGCGCCTCCCAGGAGGACGCGTCGGCCAGGTGCACGTCGTCCAGCAGCACCACCACCGGCGCCCGGCGGGCCAGGTTGTCCAGCAGCGCGGCGAGCCCCGCGAGCAGCCGCGACCGGGGCTGCTCCCCCACCGCCCCCTCCCCGACCGACTGTTCCGCGACCACGGCCTCGGGCCCCACCGGTGGCGCAGCCGCCGCAAGCTGGCTCCGGGCGGCCGCGACGGCGCGGACCAGCACCGCGAGATCGTCCAGGAACCCCGCGCACAGCGCCGACACCTCGGCGGCGGGCAGCCCGCGCAGCTGGCCCTCCAGCGCCTCGGACCACAGCCCGAACTCGCTCGCCACGCCCAGCGGGTACGCCCGCGCGGACAGCCCGGTCACCCGCCCGGTGAGCAGCTCCCGCGCCAACCTGGTCTTGCCGACCCCCGCCTCACCGAGCAGCACCAGGCAGCGGAACTCGCCGCCGGCGGCCCGCTCGATCTCGGCGCTGGCCACGGCCAACTCGGCGTCCCGACCGACCAGCCGGGGCGCACGCGGCCCACTCTCCCCACTGATCGGCCCAGCCTAGGCCAGCACGCTCCGGGCTCCGAGCCGATTGACGCCTGTCCCGGAACCCGGGTCACCACTACGCGGCGCGGCCGTCCCACCAGTCGAGGACCCGCGTGCCGAACAGGGTCAGCCACTTCGACGGCTCCCCCACCGGCACGTCGACCTCGAGCCACACCCGCCCGGGGTGCAGGCGGGCCTGCAGCCAGGTGCCGTCGGGCTGCCGGGCGGCGCGGATCAGGGCGATCGCGTCGGCCATCCGGGGGTCCGGCGGCGCACCGTCGCGCAGCGCGGCCAGCCGGAAGTACTCGGCCGCGTTGAGCACGGTGTAGGACCAGCGGAACGGGTAGCCGAAGCGGTTCACCCAGGCCGCCACCGGTTCGCCCGTGGTGAGGCGGCGGAACAGCCCGCGCCGCAGCAGGTACTTCTCGCCGGCGCGGCGGGCGGCGCGGGTCGCGGCCGTGCCGCCGGTCGCGGTCTCGTGGGCGAGCAGCCCCTTGAGGGAGTTGAGCGTCGAGTGGAACGACGATCGTGTCGAGCCTGAGGTCCACTCGCAGTTCCAGCCGCCGTCGGGTAGCCGGTGCTCGACGAACCAGTCGACGAGGCCGGTGATGTCGGCGCCGAGCCACACCCCGTTCGCGACGGTCCAGGCGTTGATGCAGCAGTCGACCTCACCGCCCCAGTACGGCAGGTTCTCGTACTCCCAGCGGCTGTGCTCTGCGAGCAGCTCGGCCGTGCGGCGCTCGCGGAGGACGGCCGGGTCCAGGCCCCACTCGCGCAGTGCGTTGAGCGTCCAGGTCGTCGCCGTCCAGGGTTGCCCCGCGCCCTCGGCCGCCTCGGGGCCGTGGAAGTCGAAGTCCGAGGGGAAGAACGCGCCGCCGGCCCACTGGCCGTCCGGGTCCTGCAGCTCCAGCAGCCGTGCGCCGAAGCCGGCGGTGGCGATCCGGGCCCGGGTCGCCCGCCAGACCTCGGGCGGCTCACCGGCGAGGTCACGCTCGACCTGCCAGCGCAGGGCCGGGTCGGAGTCGCGGAGCCAGTTGATCAGCGCCTCGGTGCCCATGCGCCAGACACTAGAGCCCCGCCCGGTCGGCGTCGCTCAGCGCATTGGCGCGGTCGATCTCGGCCATGTGCTCCTCGGCCAAGGCCCGCACTGCCGCGAGCGTTACCTCGAGCGAAAGGCCCAGCTCGGTGAGCCGGTAGTGCACGCGCGGCGGCACGGTGGGCTCCACCCGGCAGGCCACCAGCCCGTCCCTGGTCAGGCTGTGCAGCGTCACCGACGGCATCGTTAGCTGCTGGACCTCGTGACGCCGTTCCTCGCCGCCGATGAACCCCGCCGGTGACGGTGGCCAACTTGCGCTCCTGGCCTGGCCATCTTGGTCCGACGCGGTCGTGTCCGGCCCGGCACCCACCCATGCTGCCTGGCAGGCACCAGGAGAGGGAGGGCCCCGATGACCGCGGACCCAACGATCGACCCAGGCACGGCGGACACGACCGGCAACCCCGCGCGGGAGCACAACCGGGGCGCGCCCGATCCCGAGCGGCTGCTCCAGCTGGGGCTGGCGTTCTGGGGCTCGAAGGCGCTGCTCAGCGCGGTCGAGCTCGGGCTGTTCAGCGAGCTGGCCGGTGGACCACTCGCCACGGAGGAGCTGACCGGGCGGCTCGGCCTGCACCCGCGCGCGGCCCGGGACTTCTTCGATGCACTGGTCGCGCTCGGCGTGCTCGACCGGGGCGACGACGGTTACCACAACACGGCGGAGACCGACGCCTTCCTGGACCGGGCCAAGCCCGGCTACATCGGCGGCCTGTTCGAGATGGCCAACGACCGGCTCTACGGGTTCTGGGGCTCGCTCACCGAGGGCCTGCGCACCGGATCGCCGCAGAACGAGGTCAAGTCGGGCGGCAACTTCTTCGAGGTGGTCTATCAGGACCCGACCCTGCTGCGGTTGTTCCTGCAGGCCATGACAGGGGTGAGCATGGGTGCGGCCCGGCGGATCGCCGAGGACTTCCCGTGGCACCGGTACCGCACGGTGATCGACATCGGCTGCGCGCAGGGCTGCGTGCCCGTGCAACTGGCCAACCGGCACGCACGGCACGCCGCCCGGCCGGGCCGCCGTCCCCTGACCGTCCGCGCTCCGGTCCATCACCGCTCCCCGTGGTCCCGGCCGGACCTTGGCACGGGTGCTCCGCCGGCCACAACGGATTACCGGATCGATTCAGCCACGGATCGGCACGGATCGGTTCAGCCCAGCGCGGCCCCGAAGCGGGCGCGCAGGCCGGTGAGCCGCTCGACGGGTTCGTTGGCGAAGACGAGGCGCAGGTAGTGCTCGCCGGCGGGGCCCCAGCCGTCCATCGGGGTGGCCGCGACCCGGCCGAGGCGGAACAGTCGCTCGGACACGGCGGCCGGGGTGAGCCCGAGCGGGCGGGTGTCCAGCAGCAGCGACCAGCCCCCGTGCGGCGGCACGACCGGATAGTCGGCGAGCTCGGCCAGCACGACGTCGCGGCGGCGGCCCCAGATCGCGGTGGCCTCGGCGACGTCGCGGTCGGCGTCCGGCGCCGTGAGTGCGGCGGTCACTCCGGCCTGCGCGATGCCGACCTGCCAGACCACGTTGGTCAGGCCGACCAGCCGGATGTCGGCCAGGATCGGCGCCGGGCCGACCACCCAGCCGACCCGCCAGCCGATCAGCCGCAGCTCCTTGGAGGCGGAGCCGACGGTGATCGTCCGCTCGGCCAGCCCGGGGTGGGCGGCCGGGTGGCTGGGTGGCGAGCCGTCGAACCGGATCCGCTCCATCGCCGCGTCGTAGACCAGCCACGCGTCGTGCCGCTGCAGTGCCGTGGCCAGCGCCGACCAGTGCTCGGGGCCGAGCACCAGACCGGTGGGCATGGCCGGCCCCATCATCAGCACGGCGGCCGTGCGTGGGCCGATCGCGGCGGCCAGCCGGTCGGGGTCGAGCGTCCAGCCGTGCGCGGTCGGGATGGCCGGCACGAACCGGGGCACACCGCCGGCCAGCCGCACCCGGTTCACCAGCCCGGCGTAGATCGGGTCGCAGAGCACCACCTCCCGCCCGGGTTCGACGGTGGCGAGCAGCGTGTTCAGGATCCCGTTGAGCCCGCCGGCCACGCTCACGCACTCGGTGTCCGGGGCGTAGCGCCGGCCGGCGAACCGGCCGACGTGCTCGGCGGCGGCGAGGCGCAGCCCGTAATGGCCGGGGAACGGCAGGTAGCTGTTGGCCGCGTCGTCGTCGACGGCGGCGTGGGTGGCCGCGAGCGCGCGGGCCGGCGGGCGAACGTCGGTGTCGAGGTTCTCCAGCCGGAGCAGCTCCGGGTCGGCGGCCGCGTCGGCGGCCGACCCCACCCGGTCGACGCCGATGCCGGGGATGTGCTGGAGTCGGGTCACGGACATGCGCGCTCCCATATTCGCCATGGATCGTCATAGTGGGACGTCGTACCACTATGCTGATACTCATGGAGTGGGCGCAAGTGGTCGGCCGGAACATCCACCGGCTCCGCGCGGTGGCCGGGCTGTCACTGGCGGAGCTGGCCAGGGCCGCCGAGATGAGCAAGACGACCCTGCACGGCATCGAGCAGGGTCAGGGCAACCCCACGCTCAGCACGCTGTGGGCGCTGGCCGCCGCGCTACGGGTACCGCTGGGTGAGCTGCTGGAGTCGCGGACGCCGCCGGTCGAGGTCGTCCGGGCCGGCGAGGGACCCCGGGCCGACGGCGACGCGGTACACGCCCGCCTGCTGCACCGGATCCGGCTGCACGGCACGGTCGAGGTGTACGACCTGCGGATCGACCAGGTCCGGCAGGACTCGGCGGCGCACCTGCGCGGGGTGCAGGAGTGCCTGGTGCTCACCCACGGCGAGCTCACCACCGGGCCGGCCGACGACCCCGTCGAGCTGGCCGAGGCCGAGTCGGTCCGGTTCGACGCGAGCCGGGAGCACGTCTACCAGGCCCGGCGGCCCGACACCCGGGCCGTGCTGCTGATGCTGCACCCCGACCCCGACTGACCGGCGCTGGCTGACCGGCACTGGCTGACCGGGACTGGCCGGCTCCGGTCACCCGGCGCCGACTAGACCCGGTCAGTCGAAGGCCCCGTGGAGCCCGTCACTCGAAGCGCAGCGCCTCGATCGGCCGGAGCCCGGCCGCCCGGTTGGCCGGGTACCCGCCGGCGACCAGCCCGATGGCGAGGCTGACCACGAAGGCGATCAACACGGGCGCCGCGGTCAGCACCGGCGGGGGGAACGACGGGACCAGGCTGGGCAGCACCAGCCCGGCCGCCTCGGTGACACTCACGCCGACGATGACGCCGACCAGCCCACCGAGCCCGGTGAGCAGCACCGCCTCGACCAGGAACTGCTTGAGAATGGCCATCCGGCGCGCCCCGATGGCTTTGCGGATGCCGATCTCCCGGGTCCGCTCGGTGACCGCGACCAGCATGATGTTGGCGACGCCGATACCGCCGACAACCAGTGAAATTGCCGCTACCGCCGTGGTGAAAATGGTCAGGAACTCGATGAACTGGCTGCGCTGGGTCAACAGGCTGGTGAACGAGTGCACGTTGTAGTCGCGGTCTACCGGGGTGCGGATGTCGTGCTGCTTGTCCAGGATGGCGGTGGCCTCATTCGTGGCCTGGTTGACGGTGTCCGCACTGGTCGACTTGATGATGATCTGGTCGATCTTGCCGTTGTCGTTGCCGACCAGGTAGCCGCGCGCCGCGCCGAGCGTGGTCATCACGACGTTGTCGTTCTGCCCGTCGGGGGTGAGCACGCCCGTGACGGTGAAGGTGGTGTTGTTGATCCGCAGGTCCGAGCCGACCACCTGGTCCAGGTTCGCGGTCGGCCCGTAGAGCAGCCCGACGGCCTGTTCCCCGAGCACCGCGACCTTCTGGTTGCCCTGCTCCTGGGCGTCGCTGAACCAGCTGCCGGTGGCGATCGACCGGTCGGAGATGTCCAGGTAGTTCTCGGTGGCGCCGGTCAGGCTGGCCCGTTCCTGGGTCTGCCCGGCGGTCAGGGTCACGGTGCCGGTCACGCTGGGTGTCACCGAGGCGATGTCGGGCGCCAGCTGGGTGTTGCGCAGGGCCGTGACGTCCGAGTCGGTGAGGTTGCGCGCCTCGCCGCCGCCGGGCACCGCGCCGGTCGCCTGGGTCACCGTGATCTGGTTGGCCAATGCGCTGAACTGGGCGTCGAAACCGGCCTTCATGCCATTGCCGAGGGCCACCAGCACAATGACGGCGGCGACGCCGATAATGATGCCGAAAGTGGTCAGCACGGACCGCAGCCGGTTGCTCCGCAAACTGTGCAGTGCCCCCAGGAGAGTCTCACCGAAGTTCATGAAGTACTCCCCTTTCCACGGGGTTCGCACGGGGTCCGCACGGGTCCGCACGGGTTTGTCGAATATCAGTTGACCATGGTCGGCAGTGGCGAACCTCTGGCTCCGCTGTGGCTCTCCTGTGAGCGGGCGCCCGGTTCGCGCATTTGTAGGCATTCATGAGCGGCCGGTATGGATGCATGCCACCTCCGTGGGGTCCGACCGGTCCGGGGCCGTCCATACTGCAGCGGTAACCGATCTTGTGCCACGCCCTTCGGAGGCCCCCGCGATGCCGATCGTCGAGACCGCCCACGGCCGGATCCGAGGCCGGGACCTGCCGACCGGCGGCGCGGCGTTCACCGGCATTCCCTTCGCCGCGCCGCCGGTCGGGGCACTGCGGCTGCGGCCGCCGGCGCCGGTAGAGCCCTGGGCGGGCGAGCTGGACGCGACGCTGGTTCCGGCCGGGCCGATGCAGGACACGGCGGCGTTCGGTTCCGCCGGGCGGGTCAGCGAGGACTGCCTGTACCTGTCGGTGTGGACGCCGGGCACCGAGGGGCCGCACCCGGTGCTCGTCTGGCTGTACGGCGGTGGGTTCGAGGTGGGCTCAGGGGCTCCGCCGGTGACCGACGGCGCGGCGCTGGCGCGGCGGACCGGCACCGTCGTGGTGGCGCCGAACTACCGCGTCGGCGCGCTGGGCTACCTGCACCTGGCCGACCTCGGCGGGCCCCGTTGGGCGGGCAGTACCAACCTCGGGCTGCAGGACCAGGCCGCCGCGCTGCGCTGGGTCGCCGAGCACGTCGCGGCGTTCGGCGGCGACCCGGGCAACGTCACCCTGGCCGGGGAGTCCGCCGGCGGCTTCTCGACCGGCGCCCTGCTCGCCGTGCCCTCGGCCAAGGGCACGTTCCGCCGGGCGATCATGCAGAGCGGCGCCACCGGCCGAATCTTCACCGCCGAGCTGGCCACCCGGATCGCCGCCGACCTGCTCACCGCGCTCGGCCTCGGCTCGGTGGACGAGCTGCCCGAGGTACCCGCCGCCCGGATCGTCGAGGCCCAGCTGTCGGTGATCGACACCGACATCGGCAGGCGCAACCTGCCCGGCGGGCGCTCCTACGGCGTCGTGTTGGACGGGGTCGTGCTGCCCGAGCACCCGCAACAGCTGGTCGAGGCCGGCGGCGCGCGCGAGATCGACCTGTTGATCGCGACGACCCGGGACGAGCTGCGGCTGTTCCAGGTGATGCACGCCGGCCGGTACGCCCCGGCCGACGAGAACGCCCTCCTCGACGAGATGCACCGCGCCGGAGTGGCCCGACCGGCCCAGCTGCTCGCCGGCTACCGGCAGCGCACCGGCTCCACCGACCTGGCGGACCTGCGCACCGCGTTCCTGACCGACGCCCTCTACCGGCGGCCCGCCGTCGCGGCGGCGCGGGCCCAGGTCGAGGCCGGCGGCCGGGCGTACACCTGCCAGTTCGCCGCCGAGCCGCTCGGACCGGAGATCGGCGCCGGGCACGGCACCGACCTGCCCTACGTGTTCGACAACCTCGGCGCGGGCGGTGCGATCTTCAGCGCGCCCGACACCCCGGCCAACCGCGCCGTCCGCGACGAGGTGGGCGCCGCCTGGGCCGGGTTCGCCGCCACCGGTGACCCGGGCTGGCCGGTCTACCGGATCGGCGAGCCGGACCACACCAGGCTGTTCGGCGGGGCCACCGCGATGACCACCGAGCCGCCGCCCGACGCCGTCACCGCCGAGTGGGCGGCCCGCTGACCCTCAGCGCGGGCACCACACACCCTCTCCGGTTGCGACGCACCGCCTCCAGTGGGTGTGCCGCACCCATAGCGGGTGTGCGGTGCCTGGTCAGCGCGCGGCCCGGCGCCACTCGACGCCGTCGGGCAGCGGCGTGGCCCCCTCGCGCAGGTCCTCCAGCAGCCGCAGGAACAGCCGGGCCGCCGGCGACGGCTCGCGGTCGCCCGCGGTCACCAGGTCCAGCCGCCGCTGGATCACCGGCCCGACCAGCGGCCGGTGCGCCAGCTCGGCGAACCCGGTCAGCGCGCGCACCAGGCCGGGCAGCGCGGACGCCCCCAGGCCGGCGGCCACCAGGCCACCGACCGTGGACACGTTGCCGGCCTCGACCACGTTGCTGACCTGGGTGCCAGCCAGCTGGAAGGCGGCGTCGGTGAGCTGCCGGACGCTGGAGTCTGTACCGAGCGCGATGAACGGCAGCTCGGTCAGCTGCGCCCAGCTGACCTCGTCCCGCTCGGCCAGCCGGTGCCCGGGTGGCAGCGCCGCGAAGAACCGGTCCTGGATGAACGGCCGGCGCCGGGCGGCCGTCGGGACCTGGCTGGCGACGGTGATGGCCAGGTCCGCGTCGCCGGTCGCCACGCGCTGCCCCACCGCCGAGGCCATGCCGTCCAGGATGCGCACGTCGATGTCGGGGTGGCGCCGGTGGAAGGCGGTGACCACCCGGGGCAGCAGCACCGCGGCGACCGAGGGCAGCGTCGCGCAGGTGACCGTGCCTCGGTCGCCGGCCAGCTGCCGCTCCAGCTCGGCCATCGCGCCCCGGTGCACGTCGAGCACCCGTTGCGCGGCGGCGAGCAGGGCCGCACCCTCGGGGGTCAGCGCCACCGCGCGGGTCGTCCGGTCCAGCAGCCGCACCCGCAGCCGGCTCTCCAGCCCGGCGACGGTCCGGCTCAGCGCGGACTGCGAGACGTGCAGCTCGGCGGCCGCCGCCGTGAAGCTGGCGCCCCGCGCCACCGCCGCGAAGACCTGCAGCTCGCGCAGGCTCAGATCCATGACTTCACCTCATGAAGCGATGCTCTATTGATGTTTTACACGCACGACTGTGTCGAGGCACCGTAGCTGGCACCGCCGGCGCGGCCGCCACCGCCGACCCTGCCCATTGCGAGGACCCATGCCAGGAGCCAGGCCACGCATCGACGTCACCGACTTCATGTCCCGCGGCACCCTCGGCCCGACCCATGTCCGGGTCGCGGTGCTGTGCGGGATCTGCCTGCTCGCCGACGGCTACGACGTCGGGATCTTCGGCGCCGTGGTGCCCTCGCTGATCCGCGACTGGCACCTGTCCGGCACGCTCGCCGGGCTGCTCGGCACCGCGTCGCTGGCCGGCATGCTGGTCGGCGCGATCATCCTGGGCGCCGCCGCCGACCGGGTCGGTCGCAAACCGACCATGATCGCCGCGCTGCTGGCCTTCGCCGTCTTCGCCGGGCTGTCCGCGCTGGCCCCCGGGCCACTGGCCTTCGGCCTGCTCCGGTTCGGCTCCGGCCTCGGGCTGGGCGCGGTGCTGCCGATCGCCGCGACGCTGTCCAGCGAGTACGCGCCGGCCCGGTGGCGCTCGCCGTTCATCATGTGGACCTCGGTCGGCTTCGCGGCCGGCGGCCTGCTGTCCGCGCTGGTCAGCCGCCTGTTCGTGGCGGAGTGGGGCTGGCGGGTGGTCGTCGCGACGGGCGCGTTCCCGCTGCTGCTGGTCCCGGTGCTGGTCGCCGGGCTGCCCGAGTCGCTGGAGCAGCTGCTGCGGCGGGGGCGCACCGAGGCGGCCCGGCGGATCATGTCGACGATCGACGGCCCGTACCCGGTCGATCCGGGCGCCTCGCTGCAGGTGAGCGGCGGGCCCGGTCCGACAGCCTCGCCGGCCAGGCTCTTCGAACCGGAGTACCGGGCGCGCACGGTGCTGCTCTCAGTGGCGTTCTGCGGCTGTCTGCTGATGCTCTACGCGATCCTCACCTGGCTGCCGCAGCTCGTCGCCAACGCCGGGTTCTCGGTGTCCAGCGGGCTGACCATGCTCGTGCTGCTCAACGGCGGCGGCATGCTCGGCATGATCGTCAACGGCGCGCTGGCCAGCCGGCTGCCGGTGGTCCGGGTGCTGGTCGGCTCGTACCTGCTGACCGCGCTCGCCCTGCTGCTGCTCGGCTTCGCACAGACCGCCGCCCTGGTCGGGATCTGCGCGTTCTTCGCCGGCCTGCTCGGCTACGCCTCCTCGGTCGCCGAGAACGCCTACCCGTCGGTCGTCTACCCGGCGCGACTGCGGGCCACCGCGACCGGCTGGTGCCTCGGGATCGGCCGGATCGGCGGCATGGTCGGCCCGTACCTCGGTGGTGCGCTCCTGGACGCGCGGCTTCCGGTCGCGGCCGACTACGCGATCTTCGCGGTGGCCGGCGTGATCTCGGCGGGCGCGGTGCTGGCGGTACACCGGCTCGGTCGCGGGCGTCCGGACTCGCCGCCACAGCACCACGTCTCGCCCGGTACCGAGCTCGAGGGCCGCCGGTGACGGTGCGCGCACTGCGGATCGGGGGCGGCGCCGGGTTCGCCGGTGACCGGCTGCCCCCGGCGGTCGACCTGGTCGAACGCGGCCAGCTGGACTACCTCGTGCTGGAGTGCCTGGCCGAGCGCACCATCGCCCTCGGCCAGCAGCGGCGCCTCGCCGACCCGGAGCTCGGCTACGACCAGCTGCTCGACAAGCGGATGCGGCTGCTGCTCGGACCGCTGGTGCGCACCGGCACCCGGCTGCTCGGCAACTTCGGCGCGGCGAACCCCCTCGGCGGCGCCCGGCGGGTGCAACGGTGCGCCGCCGAGCTGGGTGTGCCGGTCCGGGTGGCCGCGGTGCTCGGCGACGACGTGCTCGCCGGGATCGACCCCGCCGCGCCGGCGTGGGAGGACGGCCGGCCGCTGGACGAGCACGGCGAGCTGGTCTCGGCGAACGCCTACCTCGGCATCGACGCGCTGCTCCCGGCGCTGGCGTCCGACGCGGACGT
The DNA here is from genome assembly GCA_036272155.1 of Pseudonocardia sp. GTDB lineage: Bacteria > Actinomycetota > Actinomycetes > Mycobacteriales > Pseudonocardiaceae > Pseudonocardia. The sequence continues at coordinate 20,458 of DATAZG010000224.1, read as the reverse complement.
GATCGTGTGCGGCCGGGTGGCGGACCCGTCGCTGTTCCTCGCGCCGATGGCCCACCACTTCGGCTGGCGGCCCGACGACCACGGCCGCCTCGCCTCCGGCACGACCATCGGCCACCTGCTGGAATGCGGCCCGCAGGTGACCGGCGGCTACTTCGCCGACCCGCCGTACAAGCACGTGCCGAACCTGGCCCGCCTCGGCTACCCGCTCGCCGAGGTGTGCGCCGACGGCACCGCGGTGGTCACCAAGCTGCCCGGCACCGGTGGCCGGGTGGACCGCATGACCGTCGGCGAGCAGCTCGGCTACGAGGTGATCGACCCGACCGGTTACCGCACCCCCGACGTGGTCGCCGACTTCACGACCGTCCAGTTCGAGGAGGTCGGCGCGGACCGGGTGCGGATCGGTCCGACCGCGGGGCGAACCCGGCCCGACGAGCTCAAGGTCAGCGTCGGCTACCGGGCCGGGTTCCGCTGCGAGGCGGAGATCTCCTACGCCGGCTCGACGGCGGTGGCGCGGGCCCGGCTGGCGGGCGAGGTCGTGGCGGAGCGACTGGCCGACACCGGGCTGCGGCTGGCGGTGTCCCTGATCGGGGTCGACGCGCTGCACGGGCCCGGTCCCGGTGCGGCCGGGCGGCCCTACGAGGTCCGGCTGCGGGTCGCGTCGGTCGGCGCGAGCCGCGAGCTGGTCGAGGCCGTCGGCGAGGAGGTCACCGCGCTGTACACGTCGGGCCCGGCCGGTGGGGCTGGCGTGCGGGTGCACACCGAGGAGGTCATCGGGGTGGTGTCGACGTCGATCCCCCGGGCGGCGATCCGGACCGAGGTCGTGCCGGTGGGGGTGACGTGAGCCGCCGGCTGCTCGACCTCGCGCACGCCCGCGCCGGCGACAAGGGCAACCTGGTCACCGTCGTGCTGATCCCCTACGACCCGGCCGACTACCCGCTGCTGTGCGCCCGGGTGAGCCCCGACCGGGTCCGCCGGCAGCTCGGCGGGCGGGCGCTCGGCGGGGTCGTCCGCCACGAGATGCCGAACATCCCGGCGCTGCTGTTCGTCTGCGAGCGCGCCGCCGGGGACACGGTGACCGTGTCCACCAGCCTGGACGCGCACGCGAAGAGCGTCAGCTCCCTCCTGCTGGGGCTGCCGATCTAGTCCCGGCCGGCTGGGCACGAGTGGCTGGGCACAACTAGCTGGGCCCGGCCGGCTGGGCCCAGCCGAGGCTCAGGCGGAGTGGGGCCAGCCCGGGTGGGCGCTGGTGTTCAGTTCGCTCTGCTCGTAGACCTGGGCCGGCGGGCCGACGATCAGCGGGTCGGGCGTACCGACGACCTCGAGGTCCTTGGTCGGGTAGTCCAGGCCCGCGAGCACCCAGCGCAGCGCCTCGATCCGGCAGCGCTTCTTGTCGTTGCTGCGCACGACGGTCCACGGGGCGTACGGCCGGTCCGTGCCCCGGAACATGTCCTCCTTGGCACGGGTGTAGTCGTCCCACTTGTCCAGCGAACCCAGGTCCACGGGGCTCAGCTTCCACTGCCGGAGCGGGTCGATCACCCGGATCATGAACCGGGTGCGCTGCTCCGACCGGGACACCGAGAACCACAGCTTCACCAGGTGGATGCCGGTGCCGACCAGCGCCTCCTCGAGGCTGGGCACCTGCTCCATGAACTCCTTGTACTCGTCAGGCGTGCAGAACCCCATCACGCGCTCGACGACCGCGCGGTTGTACCAGGAGCGGTCGAACAGGACGATCTCGCCGGCGGCGGGCAGCAGGCTGAAGTAGCGCTGGAAGTACCACTGGGTGCGTTCCCGCTCGGTGGGCTTGCCCAGGGCCACCACGCGGGCACCGCGCGGGTTCAGGTGCTCGAGGAAGCGCTTGATCGTGCCGCCCTTGCCGGCCGCGTCCCGGCCCTCGAAGAGCACGACGATCCGCTGCCCGGTGTCCTTCACCCAGGACTGCATCTTCAGCAGCTCGATCTGCAGGGCGCGCTTGACCTCCTCGTACTCCTCACGGGTCATCCGCTCGGAGTACGGGTAGTCCTGCTGCCAGGTGGTGACCTCCTGGCCGTCGGCACCGAGCAGGATCGCGTCGTCGTCGTCGAGCTCGCGCACGGTCCACTCTTGCCCGGCGTCGAACAGGTCGACCGACTTCAGAGCCTCACGCAGCTCGTGCCGAGTGGCCTCGGAATGGCCCACCCCCTGCGGAGTGCGGCGAAACTTGTTTACGGCGTGTTCGACCGACGTCATAGCCATCCCATCACTCTCAGCCCTGCTCATCGCACTCGCCCAACGCTAGCGAGCCCCGTTCGAGGGCGTCCATCACCGCGGGCGGTCGAGACCTGCACAGTGGATCGTCCCCGCATGAACGCGCGCTGAACGCCAGCCGGCCGACCGCTGAACGAACCTCTTCCGATCACCCCAACCGCCCGTCCCCAGTCTCCCCGCGCACACGCCGTGCAGACGGGCACACTCCCCGTCGCGCCGACACACGAGTCGCGGGGTTGGCACACGGCGTTCGGACGTCGCACACGTGTTAGAACTCGTGTGCCACGTCTGAACCTCGTGTGCCAACCCGGCGGCCTGTGCGCCCGCCCCTGACGCCGTGTGCCGCCGGCGACCCGTGTGCCGCCCCCGAACACCGTTTGCCGGCTCCGCTCCGCAAGCAATGTGCCACGTCCGGACGTCATGTGCCGCCCCGCGCCCCGTGTGCCAGCCCCCGACCCGCGCGACGGCCACACCGCGCACCGCTCGCCACCACCACTACAGCGGGTGGTCAGTCCGGGAGGCCGGCCAGGGCTCGGTCCAGGATGGCGGTGGTGTCGGAGGACGCGGGCAGGGTGCCGTAGGCGTTGCCCCAGTCGCCGCCGAGCCGGCTGGCGCAGAACGCGTCGGCGACGGCGGCCGGCGCGTGCCGCACGAGCAGCGAGCCCTGCAGCGTCAGCGCCATCAGCTCGACCACTCGCCGGGCGCGGCCCTCGATGCCGTCCAGGTCGGCCAGCTCGCGGCCCAGCCGGTCGACCGAGGCGTCCAGCCGGGCGTCGGCGCCACGGGCGAGCGCGAGCTCCGCCAGCAGCGCCGGGGCGGTGTCCGGCTCCTTGCCCAGCGCCCGCAGCACGTCCAGCGCGTTGACGTTGCCGGAGCCCTCCCAGATCGAGTTGAGCGGCGCCTCCCGGTACAGCCGGGGCATCACCGACTCCTCGACGTACCCGTTGCCGCCGAGGCACTCCAGCGCCTCGGCCGCGAACCCGGACGCGCGCTTGGCCACCCAGTACTTGCCGATCGCCACCCCGATCCGGCGGAACGCCTGCTCGCCGGAGTCGCCGCGCTCGGCCCGGTCGGCGGCACCGGCCAGCCGCAGCGCCAGCGTCGTGGCTGCCTCGGACTCCACCGCCAGGTCCGCCAGCACGTTGCGCATCAGCGGCTTGTCGATCAGCGGCCCACCGAACGCGGCGCGGTGCCTGGCGTGGTGACCCGCCTCGACGAGCGCCTTGCGCATCAGCGCCGCCGAGCCGACGGATACGTCCAGCCGCGTGCAGGCGACCATCTCGATGATCACCCGCACGCCCCGGCCCACCGGCCCGACCAGCCAGCCCAGCGTGCCGTCGAACTCCAGCTCGGAGGACGCGTTGCTGCGGTTGCCGAGCTTGTCCTTCAGCCGCTGGATGCGGAACGTGTTGCGCGCGCCGTCGGGCAGGATCCTCGGCACCAGGAAGCAGGACAGCCCGCCGGGCGCCTGCGCGAGCACCAGGAACACATCGCACATCGGCGCCGAGGTGAACCACTTGTGGCCGCGCAGGGAGTACAGGCCCGGCTCCCCGGTCGGCGTCGCGGTCGTGGCGTTGGCGCGCACGTCCGAGCCGCCCTGCTTCTCGGTCATGCCCATGCCGGCGAGCAGGCCGCGCTTGCCGGTCGGCTCCCGCAGCCCCGGGTCGTACACCCGGCTGGCCAGCAGCGGCTCGTACCGCGCGGCGAGCGCCGGCTCGTGGCGCAGCGCCGGCACCACCGCGTAGGTCATCGAGATCGGACAGCCGTGCCCCGCCTCCGTGTGGCCCCAGACGTGCGAGCGGGCGGCCCGGGCCACGTGGGCGCCGGCCCGGTCGTCGGTCCACGCCGACGCGCCGCCGCCCTCGGCGATCGCCACACGCATCAGCTGGTGGTAGCTCTGGTGGTACTCGACCTCGTCGATCCGGTTGCCGTACCGGTCGTGCGTGCGCAGCACCGGCTCGTAGCGGTTGGCCTCCTCCGCCCAGGTCTGCGCCTCGGCGCTGCCGGCCGTGCGCCCGTGCCGGCGCACCTCCTCCTCGGCCCAGCCGGCCCCCTCGCGGCGCAGGCCCTCCAGGAGCGCCTGGTCGGCCGACGCGTCGTAGTCGACCAGCGGTGGCGCCTGGTTGGTGACCTCATGGGTGGCGGACTGTTGCCGGGGTGGCGTGACCATGGAGACCATGCCTCGATATTACGATAATCCGGCAGCTGTTCCAATAGCGTAATATTCGGACCGGGCGGAACGGCCACCGGAGATCGGACGGGGATGACGGCAGCCGACGACACAACCGACGACACGACGGGCGACACAACGGGCGACACAACGGGCAGCCGCGCACGCGCTCCAGCAGGCGCGCGGCGGTCCGCGACCCGGCCGCTCACCGCCCGCTCGGTCGTGCTCAGCCTGCTGCTGGGTGCGCACCCGCCCGAGCTCCCGGTGCGCGACATCGTCCGGGCCGGCGAGCTGTTCGCCATCTCGGAGGCCACGCTGCGGGTCGCGCTCAGCCGCATGGTCGGCGCCGGTGACCTGGACCGCCGGGACGGCACCTACCGGCTCACCCGCCGTCTGGTGGAACGCCAGACCAGGCAGGACGACGCGACGCGGCCGAGTACCCGGCCGTGGCGCGGCGACTGGGAGATCACCGTCGTCACCTCGGTCGGCCGAGGCGCGGCGGACCGGGCCGAGCTGCGGGCCCGGCTGACCGAGCTGCGGCTGGCCGAGCTGCGCGAGGGCACCTGGCTGCGGCCGGCCAACCTGCGCCGGAACTGGCCGGCGGAGCTGGGCGGGCTGCTCCGGCGGTTCACCGCGCGCCCGGACGACGACTCCGCCGAGCTGGCCGGGCAGCTCTGGGACCTCCCCGGCTGGGCGGCCACCGCCGAGACGCTGCTCGAGCGCCTGGACACCACCGCCGACCCGGCCGAGAGGTTCACCACCGCCGCGGCCGCGGTCCGCCACCTGCTGCGCGACCCGGTCCTGCCGCCGGAGCTGCTGCCCGCCCAGTGGCCGGGCGAGGACCTGCGCGACCGCTACGCCGCCTACCAGGGCGAACTGGCCGCCCTGCTCCTCGTTACCCAGCTGCACAACAGGCAGGATCTGGGCGCCTAGAACGCGCCTCCCGGGCGGTTCGGTCACAACTGGCAGGCGCGGGCTCGAGCCGGCATGCGGGTCACCCCGAGTCACCCCGGAGTGACATGGTGTGGCCCGGGACGCGGGTTGCTCGTACGGTAGGTAGGCCTGATCGTCGGACAATATGGGGCCGAAGATGCGCCGGATCGCAATTGACAGTTCCAGCACGGTGGACCTGGTGGTCGACGCGCTGCGCAGGGAGATGTTCGCGGGCCGGCTGACCCCGGGCGAACAGCTGCGCGAGGTGGAGCTCGCCGGCACCTTCGACGTGGCGCGCAGCACCGTCCGGGAGGCGCTGCAGGTGCTCGTCGCGGAGGGCCTGGCGACGCGGGTCCGCAACCGGGGGGTCGCGGTCCGCCAACTCACCATCGAGGATGTGGACGACCTGTACCGGGCCCGCTGCGTGCTCGAGATCGCCGGCATCCGGAACGTCCCGAGGGCGGCCCGGGCCGAGGTGGAGGCCGTTGGCGACGCACTGGCCAGCTACGAAGCGGAGATCGACAGCGGCGACCCCGTCCGGATCACCGAGCTGCACCTGGCCTTCCACGCGACGATCGTGGCGCTGGCCGGCAGTGCCCGGCTCGTCCAGATGGCCGAGGGCGTGATGGTCGACCTGCGCCTGGCGCTGGCCTCGGCGGACCGGTCCAGCGACGACCTGCCCGAGCAGCTGCGGGAGCACCGGGCGCTCTGGAAACTGATCCGGAACGCCCGGGTGGACGACGCGGCGAAGTTGCTCGAGGAGCACCTGGCGCACTCCAAGGCGTACGTGCCCGTCGCCCGGTAGCCGGCCGGACCGCCCTTCACCTGTTCTTGACTCTCTCAGGACCGTCTGTCAGGCTCATTGCCAGACAATCTGACAATGTACCGCCGACGCCGGTGCACGTCCGGGCGCGTCCCGGACCGGCCGGGCCAGATCCCGCCGGCGGAGGCGTCACCTCTGCCGCTGCCGCCGCCTTTCCCGCCGGTTCCGCGACCCCTTGCGAGGTGCACCGATGGCCGAGGTAACCCGTCTCTGGGGCGGCCGGTTCCGCTCCGGCCCGGATCCGGCGCTGGCCACGCTGTCGCGGTCCAGCCCGTCCTACTTCACCAGCATGGCGCCCTACGACCTGGCCGGCTCGCGGGCGCACGCCAGGGAGCTGCAGCGCTCCGGCGTGCTGGGCACCGACGAGCTCGACCGCGTGCTCGCCGCGATCGACGAGGTCGACGCCGGCACCCGCGCCGGTTCGATCGAGCCGAGCCGGGACGACGAGGACGTGCACACGTTCCTGGAGCGTGTGCTGATCGAGCGGCTGGGCCCGCTGGGTGGCCGGTTGCGGGCCGGGCGCTCGCGCAACGACCAGGCGGCCAACGACCTGCGGCTGTACCTGCGGGACCACAGTCGCACGCTGGTCGAGCTGGTCCTGGAGCTGCAGGCGGCGCTGCTCGGCCAGGCCGAGCGGCACCTGGGCACGGTCGCCCCCGGCTTCACCCACCTGCAGCCCGCGCAGCCCATCTCGCTCGGCCACCAGCTGCTCGCGCACGCCCAGGCCTTCGCCAGGGACGTCTCCCGCCTGCAGGACTGGGACCGGCGCACCGCCCACTGCCCGCTCGGCGCGGCCGCGCTGGCCGGGTCCGCGTTCGCGCTGAGCCCGGAGCACGCCGCCGAGGAGCTCGGCTACGACGCGCCCTTCGAGAACTCGATCGACGCCGTCGCGGCCCGCGACCACGTCGCGGAGTTCCTGTTCGCCACCGCGATGCTGGCGGTGGACCTCTCCCGGCTGGCCGAGGAGATCACCCTCTGGGCGTCCCGCCAGTTCGGCTGGGCGACGCTGGACGACGGCTTCAGCACCGGCAGTTCGATCATGCCGCAGAAGAAGAACCCGGACGTCGCGGAGCTGACCAGGGGCAAGGCCGGCCGGCTGATCGGCAACCTGACCGCCGTGCTCGCCGTGCTCAAGTCGCTCCCGCTGGCCTACAACCGCGACCTCGCCGAGGACAAGGCGGCCGCGCTGGACACCGTGGCCACCCTGTTCGACGTGCTGCCGGCGATGGCCGGGCTGGTCGCCACGCTGCGCTTCCACCCCGAGGTGCTGCGCGCGCAGTCCACCGACGGCTTCACACTGGCCACCGAGGTCGCCGACTGGCTGGCCCGCGCCGGCGTGCCGTTCCACGAGGCCCACGAGATCACCGGCAACCTGGTCACCTACTGCGAGGACGCCGGTCGCGAGCTCGGTGAGCTGACCGCCGACGAGCTGGCCGAGGTGGACGCCCGGCTCACCGCCGACGTGCTGCCCCGGCTCACCCCCGAGGCGGCCGTGGCCTCGCGCAGCGGCCACGGCGGCACCGCGCCGGAGCGGGTAGGCGAGCAGCTCGCCGCGCTGCGCCGGCGCAGCGAAGGACAGCGGACCTGGGCCGGCGAATACACAGGACCCCGGTCATGACGGCGGCGTCGGAGGCCGGCCGGCAGCTGGTCGTGGTGCCCCGCCGGCACGTCGGTCGCTGGGTGGCCGCCGCGGTACTGGTGCTGCTGCTGGCCTGGCTCGGTGGCGCGTTCGCCAACGCCGACATCGACTGGGCCACCGTGCGGCACTACCTCGGCGCCGGTCCCCTGCTGCGCGGCCTGCTGATCACCATCGCGCTGACCCTGGTGGCGATGCTGGTCGGCATCGTGCTCGGCACGGTGGTCGGCGTGATGCGGCTGTCCCGCAACCCGGTGACCGCGGCGGTGGCCTGGGGCTACGTCTGGATCTTCCGGGGCACCCCGGTCTACCTGCAGCTACTCGTCTGGTTCAACCTCGCGCTGATCTTCCCGTACCTGACGATCCCCGGGGTCACCACGGCCCGCACCGTCGACCTGATCACGCCGTTCGCGGCGGCCGCGCTCGGGCTGGGCATCAACCAGGGTGCCTACACCTCCGAGGTGGTCCGAGGCGGCATCCAGTCCGTCGACGAGGGTCAGACCGAGGCCGCGCACGCGATCGGCATGACCAACTGGATGACCCTGCGCAAGGTGGTGCTGCCGCAGGCCATGCGGGTCATCCTGCCGCCGATCGGGAACGAGTTCATCGGCATGGTCAAGACGACCTCCCTCGCCTCGGCGATCGGCGTGACCGAGATCCTGAACGAGGCGCAGAGCATCTACATCGTGAACAACCGCATCATGGAGCTGCTCATCGTCTGTGGCATCTGGTACCTGGCGGCCGTGTCGGTGCTCAGCATCGCGCAGTTCTACCTCGAGCGGCACTACGCCAGGGGCTCCTCCAGCCGGGCCCTGCCGCCCACTCCCCTGCAGCGCCTGCGCGGCGTGTTCGCCCAGGCCAGGGCCGCCCGATGAGCGCCCCCTCGGAGTCACCCGCGCAACCCCTGGTGCGCATCGACGCGGTGCACAAGCACTTCGGTGAGCTGCACGTGCTCAAGGGCGTCGACCTGGAGGTGGGCCACGGCGAGGTGGTCTGCCTGCTCGGCCCGTCCGGCTCCGGCAAGAGCACCCTGCTGCGCTGCATCAACCACATCGAGGCGATCAGCGGCGGCCGGATCCAGGTCGGCGACGAGGTGATCGGCTACCGCCAGCGCGGCGACCGGCTGCACGAGCTGTCACCCCGGGCGATCGCGGTGCAGCGCCGCACGATCGGCATGGTGTTCCAGCGGTTCAACCTCTTCCCCCACCGCACGGTGCTGGAGAACGTCGCCGACGGCCCGATCCTGGTCCGCCGGGAGAGCCGGGCCACCGCCGAGCAGCGGGCGACCGAGCTGCTCGACCGGGTCGGGCTCGCCGAGAAGCGCCACTCCTACCCGCGCCAGCTCTCCGGCGGCCAGCAGCAGCGCGTCGCGATCGCCCGCGCGCTGGCCATGGAACCGAAGCTGATGCTGTTCGACGAGCCGACCTCGGCGCTCGACCCGGAGCTGGTCGGCGAGGTGCTGGACGTGATGAAAGACCTGGCCCGCACCGGCCTCACGATGATCGTGGTGACCCACGAGATCGGCTTCGCCAAGGAGATGGCGGACCGGGTGGCCTTCCTGGACGGCGGCTCCATCGTCGAGCTGGGTCCGCCGGGTGAGGTGCTGGTCAACCCCCGGCAGGCGCGCACTCAGGCGTTCCTGTCCCGGGTGCTGTGAAGGGGCGCGCCGTGCGTCGGCCGGTGAGATCGCGCTGGACGCTGCTGGCCGCCGTGTGCTGCCTGCTCGCGTCGCTGGCCGCGTGCGGCCTGCCGCCCGAGGCCGGTGGCGCGCAGCGGGGCCTGCTCGACCTGGTCCGGGCCTCCGGCGAGCTGCGGATCGGGCACTCGCCGGACTTCCCGCCGATGGAGTACCTGGACCCCTCCGGCAACCCGGTCGGCGCCGACGTCGACCTCGGCCGCGCGCTGGCCGAACAGATGGGCCTGCGGCCGGTGTTCCTCAAGCAGCCGTTCGCCCAGCTGATCAACTCGGTGCGCACGCTACGGGTGGACATCGTGCTCTCCGGGCTGTCGGACACCGCGCAGCGCCAGCAGACCCTGGACTTCGTCGACTACTTCGGCACCCGGGGCCGGCTCTACACCCTCGGTGCGAAGGCGAGCCAGTACACCTCACCCGACCAGGCCTGCGGCAAGACCGTCGCGGTCAGCAAGTCGACCGACTACTTCGGCCAGGTCCAGGCGTTCGACAAGCAGTACTGCGGCGGTGCCGGCCGGCCGGCCATCTCGGTACTGGGCACGGACTCCGGCGCGGCCGCCCGGTTGCAGCTGCAACAGGGCCGCGCCGACCTCGCCGTGCAGGGTGAGGAGAACCTGGTGTTCTTCCGCAACCAGGACCCCAACGCCTACATCCCCGTGCTCGACCCGCTGCCGGCCAAACCGTTCGCCGTGGCGATCAAGACCGGCGAGCCGGCCATGACCGAGGCCGTGTACCAGGCCTTCACGGCGCTGGTGCGCAGCGGACGCTACAAGGAGATCTTGGACCGATGGCAGTTGGGCTACGGCGCGATCACCCCGACGATCAACGGGGTGAAGAACTGAGAACCCGCTGGCCCGGCGGCGCACGGTGCGCCGTCGCGCTCGCCTTCGACCTGGACGGCCCCACCGGCTCGGCGATGCTGGACGGCAGCCTCTGGCACAACCCGGAGCTGTTCGGGATCGGCGGCTACGGACCGTTCCGCGCGCTGCCCCGGATCCTCGACCTGCTCGACGAGCACCGCGTCCCCGCGACCTTCTTCACCCCGTCCTGGGTGCTCGAACAGTGGCCGGAGCGCGGCCGGGCGATCATCGAACGCGGCCACGAGGTCGCGCACCACGGCCACCGGCACGAGTGCTACTTCGACCTCACCGTCGCCGAGCAGCTCGAGGTGCTCGCGCACAGCCAGCGGGTGTTCCAGAACGTGCTCGGTGAGACGGCGACCGGGTTCCGCACCCCGTCCGGCGACTGGCACCCGGAGACCACCCGGCTGCTGGTCGAGCACGGTTTCAGCTACTCCAGCTCGATGCGCGACGACGACCTGCCCTACCGGCACCTCGTCGGCGGCCGGCCCAGCGACCTGATCGAGATCCCGGGCCACTGGGACTTCGACGACTACGCGTACCTCGCCTACCAGCAGCGCCCGGCCTATCCCTCCGGCCAGGACCGGATCGCCGGCTACGACACCACGCTGGCCAACTGGTGCGCGGAGTTCGACGGGGTGCGCACCGAGGGCCTCTGCCTGACGACGCTGCTGCACCCCAAGGTGTCCGGCAAGCCCGGGCGGATCCTGCTGCTCGACGAGCTGCTGCGGTACCTGCGAGCCCCCGGCGACGTGTGGTTCGGCACCGGCCGGGAGGTCGCCGAGTGGTGGCGCGCGACCCATCCGCAACCGGCGCCGACGGAGCCGGCTTCGTCGGCGCAGGCTTCGCCGACTTCGCTGGGGTCGGCGTGAGCGCCGTGGAGGCCGGTGTGAGCCGCTGGCCCGGGGGCGCCCGGTGCGCCGTGCTGGTCAGCGTCGACTTCGACGCCGAGCTGCCGATCCTGGTCGCCGACCCGGCCAACGCGGCGCGCGAGAAGACGCTGTCGGTCGGCCGCTACGGCGCCCGGCGCGGCACCGACCGGCTGCTGGCCGCGCTCGCCGACGCGGGTGTGCGGGCGACCTGGTTCGTGCCCGGGCAGGTGGCCGAGCTGCACCCGGGCGCGGTCGGTGAGGTGCACGCGGCGGGGCACGAGCTGGCCAACCACGGGCACCGGCACGAGGACTTCGACCTGCTCACGGTGGACGGGCAGGCGGATGAAGTGCGCCGGGGGTCCGCCGCGCTCGCCGAGCTGACCGGGCGGTCGCCGACCGGTTTCCGCACGCCACTGGGCAGCTGGAAACCCGGGTTCGCCGAGCGGCTGGCCGGCCTCGGGATCACGTGGTCGTCATCCGGCTTCGGCGACGACCTGCCGTACCTGCACCCCGGCGGCGACCCCGCCGCCGCCCTCGTCGAGATCCCGGTGCACCACGAGCTGCACGACCACCCGTACTTCTTCTTCAACCTGCAGCCGCCGTTCCCGGCCGGCCAGTCCAGGATCGCGCCGTACCGCCACGTGCTCGGCAACTGGCTCCGCGAGTTCACCGCCTACCACCGGTTCGGGCTCTGCTACGTGCTCCGGCTGCAACCGGAGGTGATCGGCACGCCCGGGCGGATCGGGCTGCTCCGGGAGCTGCTCGCCGACATCGGCGGCCACGACGACGTCTGGGTCAGCACCGGCGGCGAGATCGCCGACTGGTGGCGGGCGCGGGGGGTACCGAACGACCCGAGGCACCCGGCGGACCTGTTCGCCAAGCTCACCGCGGCGGCGCCGGACCCGCCGGCTGCCCGGCGGACAGAGCTGCCGGCCGGCTCGGGGTGAGCGCACGGACCCTCGCCCGGTTCGTCAACGCGACCCGTTTCGAGGACCTGCCCGCCGACGTGGTCGAGCGGGCGAAGCTGCACCTGCTCGACTCCCTCGGCGCCGGGCTGGCCGGGTCGACCGCCGTGGAGACCCGGGCGGTGCTCGACATGTTGACCGGCGGATCAGTGCACGGCGGCGAGGCGGGCAGCCGGACCGGCGAGGCGGGCGGCCGGACCGGCGAGGCGGGCGGCCGGACCGGCGGGGCCGCCGCCTGGGGCACCGCCGTGGCGCTCTCCCCGAGGGACGCGGCGCTCGCCAACGGTGTCGCGGCCCACGCGTTCGAGCTGGACGACACCGGTGGCTGCGACCACTCCGGCGCCGTTGTGGTGCCCGCCGCGCTGGCCGCCCTCGCCGTCGGTGGTCGCCCGGTGTCCGGATCCGAGCTGGTGGTGGCCCTCGTGCTCGGCTACGACGTGGGCCGCCGGGTGCTCGAGGCGTGCGGCGGCTACGAGGCGCACAACGGGGCCGGCTGGCACTCCACCGGGACCTGCGGCACGTTCGGCGCGGCGGCAGCGGCGGCCCGCCTGCTCGGCCTCGACGAGGCGCGGTGCGCCCACGCGCTCGGCCTCGCGGCCAGCGCCAGCGCCGGGACCTGGGCGTTTGTGCACGACGGCAGCATGGCGAAACGGCTGCACGCCGGGCGGGCGGCCGAGGGTGGGCTGTCGGCGGCGCTGCTCGCGGCCGCGGGGGTCACCGGTCCCCGGGACGTGTTCGCCGAGGCCTGGGGCGGGTTCCTGACCACGTTCGCGCCGAGCACCGCCGACCCGGGTGCACTGACCCTCGGCCTCGGCGAGCGCTGGCGCCTGCTGCGCTGCTCGATCAAGCCCTACGCGTCCTGCCGGGGCACCCACTCGGCGATCGACGCCCTGCGCGCGATCCAGGCCGACACCGGGCTGACCGGGAGCGGGATCGCGCACGTCGAGGTCACCGCGAGCCCGTTCCTGGCCGGCATGTGCGGAGGCCGCGACGTCGCCGACCTGCCGGCCGCGCAGCTCAGCCTGCCGTATGCGCTGGCCGCGCAGCTGCGCTTCGGCGCGGTGGGGCTGGCGGAGTTCGGCGCCGAGCGGCGGGCCGACCCCGAGGTGGCAGCGACGATGGGCCGGATCAGCGTGTACCCCGACCCCGCGGTGGCCGCCGCCGCCCAGCCGACCGTGACGGTCACCGACGTCACGGGCCGGCGCCACACCCGGCGCGTCGACGACCCGTGGGGCTCGCCGACCAACCCGCTCACCGGCGCCGAGCTGACCGCCAAGTTCCACCGGCACGCAGCCCTCGCGCTGCCGGCCGAGGCAGCCGAGTCACTCGCCGCGCTGGTCCGCGACCTGGACCGGCTGCCGGACGCCCGCGCGCTGCTGCCGGCGCTCGCCCGTTCAGGCTCGTGAGTGGCGATGGTCGCTATAGCGACCATCGCCACTCACGACCTCGGGGTCAGACCGAGACCAGGTCGCAGACGAAGATCAGGTTCTCGCCGGGGGCGATCGCGCCGCCGGCGCCCCGGTCGCCGTAGGCCAGGTGCGCCGGGATGACCAGCTGGCGGCGGCCGCCGACCTTCATGCCCTGCACGCCCTGGTCCCAGCCCGCGATGACCTGGCCGACGCCGAGCCGGAAGCTCAGCGGGGTGCCCCGGTTCCAGCTCGAGTCGAACTCCTCGCCGCTCGACCAGGCGACACCCACGTAGTGCACCGCGACCGTGTCGCCGGACTTCGCCACCGCGCCGTCGCCCTCCCAGAGGTCGGTCACCTCGAGGTCGGTCGGCGCGTTGCCGGTGGGCCGGTCGATCTCCGGCTTCTGGTTGCTGCTCACTGCTGCGTCTCCAGGTGTGTGTCCGGGTGCCGCCGGGCCGGCGGCGTTGCGGTTGCTCGTCCGGCGCGCCGGTCACCCGGTGCGCCGGGCACCCACGCTACCGAGCGCCCGCCCCGCCGGGCCCGGCACCCGGCCGCGTTGCACCGGCACCAACCCGACCCAGCGGCGCACAAGAGCTCATCTCCACCCGGTGGCGGGGGTTCCGCGGCGCCCGGTCGCGCGGGTATCAAGGGAGGGGCGACCGCGACGAGGGGGACGCATGGCGGCACATGACCTGGTGGTACGCGGCGGCACGGTGATCGACGGGGACGGCGGTCCGCCGCGCACGGCGGACGTCGCCGTGGACGGGGCCCGAATCGTCGAGGTAGGGCGGGTCAGCGGCACCGGGCGGCGCGAGGTCGATGCGGACGGCGCTGTGGTGGCCCCGGGCTTCGTCGACATCCACACTCACTACGACGGCCAGGCCACCTGGGAGTCCCGGCTGCAGCCCTCCTCGTGGCACGGCGTGACCACGGTGCTGATGGGCAACTGCGGTGTCGGGTTCGCGCCGGCGCGGCCCGAGCACCACGACCGGCTGATCGAGCTGATGGAGGGCGTCGAGGACATCCCCGGCATCGCGCTGCACGAGGGCCTGGCCTGGAACTGGCGCAGCTTCGACGAGAACCTGGACGCGCTCGAGGCCCGCCCGCACGACGTCGACCTGGCCACCCAGGTGCCGCACGCCGCGCTGCGCGTGTACGCCATGGGCGAGCGGGCGGCGGCGCACGAGGAGGCCACCGCCGAGGAGATCGGGCGGATGGCCGCCCTGGCCAAGGCGGCGGTCGAGGCCGGCGCGCTGGGCTTCTCCACCTCCCGCACGCTCAACCACAGGAGCATCGACGGCGAGCTGACCCCGTCCTACGCGGCCGGCGCGGACGAGCTGGCCGCGATCGCGGCGGCGATCGGCACGACCGGGGCCGGGGTGCTGCAGGTGGTGTCCGACTTCCCGGAGCCGGTCGAGGAGTTCGCGCTGCTGCGCCGCATGGTGGCGGAGTCGGGGCGGCCGCTGTCGGTCTCGCTGGTGCAGTTCCCCCAGGACGCCGACCGGCACCGCCAGGTGCTCGGCATGTTGGAGCGCGCGTGGGCCGACGGGCTGCCTATCCGCGCGCAGGTGGCGGCCCGGCCGGTCGGCATGCTGCTCGGGCTGGCCAACACGCTGAACCCGTTCATGACGAACCCGGTGTGGCGCCGTCTGGCCGACCTCACCGCCCAGGAGCAGGCGGCGCGGATGTCCGAGCCGGCGGTCCGCGAGCAGATCCTGGCGGCGCAGACCCGGGAGAAGGACCGTGGCCGGCTCGGCGGCACCATGATCCATCGCTACGAGCTGATGTACGAGCTCACCGACCCACCGAACTACGAGCCGAGCCCGGCCGACTCGATCGCGGCCAGGGCGGCCCGAACCGGACAGGACCCGGTCGAGCTGGCCTACGACATCCTGGCCGGCGGCGGCATGCTCTACCTCACCGCGCTGAACTACCTGGCCGGCAACCTCGACGACGTGCACGAGATGTTGGTGCACCCGCACACGCTGCCCGGGCTGTCCGACGGCGGCGCGCACGTCGGCACGATCTGTGACGGCAGCTTCCCGACGACCTTGATCCAGCACTGGACCCGCGACCGGGCCGGCGCGA
Organism: Pseudonocardia sp.; assembly: GCA_036272155.1. Taxonomy (GTDB): domain Bacteria; phylum Actinomycetota; class Actinomycetes; order Mycobacteriales; family Pseudonocardiaceae; genus Pseudonocardia. The sequence goes on along the minus strand of DATAZG010000224.1, from coordinate 4,762 downwards.
AGCTCGAGCTGCCGTTCGTGGTGCAGCGCCAGGCCCGCGACACCGCGCGCGCAGTGGGGCTGCACGACCGAGGTGTGCTCCGGCCGGGCTACCGCGCCGACCTCAACGTGATCGACGTCGACCACCTGCGGCTGCACCGCCCGGAGATGCGGTACGACCTGCCCGCCGGCGGCCGGCGACTCGTGCAGCGCGCCGACGGCTACCGGCACACGTTCGTCGCCGGCCAGCAGACCTACGCCGACGGCGAGCCCACCGAAGCCCTCCCCGGCCGCCTCATCCGTGGCCCCCGACCCACCCCGTAACCCCGGCGGCCCGGACAGACGGCAAGGCCCGCTGACCTGCGTTACGCGAGGTCAGCGGGCCTTTCGCCGGAGGTTGGGCGGCCGCACACCCGGGCGGCCGGCCGGCCCTCAGCCCTGGCGGGCCTTGAACCGGGGGTTCTGCTTGTTGATCACGTAGAGCCGCCCGTTGCGGCGGACGACCTGTGAACCGGGCTTGTCCTTCATCGAGCGGAGCGAGTTGCGTACCTTCATGGCACCAGTCTACATGACAATGATTTTCATCGTCACTTCAGTCGCTCGGTACCACCGGTCGTCCGCTCACCGGCCCGGGAAAGCCGACCCCTCCGAGCCACCGGACTTCTTGGCCTTCTTCGTGGCGCGCTTCTCCTTCAAGGACTGTCCAGATTTTTTGCTCAAAGCCTGCCGTGGGGACTTGTCTGCCATAGCTCTCCCTAACGACCGGCCATCGCGTTCGACCGGGCGCACGCTGAGAATCGGACCGCCATCGACCGGGCTCGGGCGTTCCGACCTTCCGTATCCCCAACCGCGATATGCGGGACCGCAAACGGCCCCGGACAGCCTGTCTTGCCACCGTACGCGCCCGCACCGACCAGCGGGGACTTCTCCACCCGGGTGAGCCAACCGCCCTCTTCGCGATGGTCCGAACACGCACGAGGATGCGAGGTCGTCCCATTGTTCACATATTGCACAGTTTCACGGCAATACCTTGAGCCGGCGACCATTTGCCGCGCTGCTTGGGCTAGCGTCTTACCCCCTTCGGCGGGACGGGTGGAGGTTGTGGATGGCGACCAGCGCACTTCGGCGCGGGGCCACTGCCCTGCTGGAAGGCCTGGGCACCCGCCGGTGGGGGTATCCACCTCGGCTGATGGGGCCGGCGGTCGAGCAGCTCGGGCCGCTCCGCGCGCTCGGCTGGTTCGCCTGGCACCTGCCGCGCTACGAGCGCACGCTCAAGCGGCTCGGCGCGGTGCGCACGCACCTGCTCTGCCTGGCCATCTCCCTGGTCAACAACTGCGAGTACTGCACCTACTGCTACGCGTACGCGCTGGAGCTGGCGTACCTGGACGAGCACGGGCGGCTGTTCCCGCTGGGCGAGCGCACGATCGGCACGCTCCGGGGTCTGCCACCGGCTGCCGCGCGGCACGTCCTGATAGACGCCACCCAGCGCGCCGGGCTGCACGTCGACGCACGGTGGCTGGACCGCACCTTCGCCATGATCCTGAGCAACGACCGCCGGCCCACGGACGCCGACGACGTGCGGATCGCCCACCTCGTGCGGATGTTCGGCCGGCTCAACATGATCGCCATCGCCAGCCGCATCGCCCCGGACGAAGCCGCCACACCGCTCAACAAGAACGCCGCACTGAAGCGGCGCTATGCCGAGCTGCGCGGTACCGCCGGCTGAACCCGGCAGCGGCGGACTCGTTGACCTACCGCGGTGGCGTAGCGGTCAGAACGCCTGTTCCAGTGAGGTTTCCGCCCATCGTTGCCAACCATGGACAGCCCGCGCCGCCGAGAGGGGCCGATCGTGCTCGACCGGCCGGCTCGCCGTTCGACGGCGCGCCCCCGCCCGGGCGAGGCGCCGGACCGGCGCCCCCGGCCCGACCGCGCACGCCAGGTCGCGGACCTGATCCGCCAGCAGTTGCTCAGCGTCGGCTTCGAGAACGACCTGCTGCCCGACGAGCGGCCGCTGGCCAACCAGCTCGGCGCGACCCGCAACGCCGTCCGCGAGGCCCTCGACCTGCTCCGGCAGGAGGGGCTGATCGAGCGGCTGCCCGGGGTCGGCACCGTCGTGGTCGGTCAGAAGGTGCCGCGCGGCGCCGCGCTGCTGATGATGGAGCGGCTGAGCCACTTCGAGGACGGCCCACCGGTCGACCTCGAGTACATCCGGTTCCGGGGCGACCGGCTGGTCATGCTGCGCTGACCCCGACCTGAGCACCCGGTGAGTGGCGAGTGGGGCTATGGCCCAACTCGCCACTCACGGCGTCGCGCTCGCTCAGCGGCCGCGGAACTCGCCCGGGGTGCAGCCGTGCTCGGCGCGGAACAGCCGGTTGAAGTGCGGCGCGTCGACGAACCCCCGGCGCGCGGCGAGCACCCGGATGGGGTGGTCGGCCAGGCCGGGATCCGCGAGGTCTCGGCACACCGCGGCGAGCCGGCGGGCCCGGATCCAGCCCGCCACGGTGTGCCCTTCGCGCTCGAAGACCTTGTGCAGCTGGCGGACCGAGACGAAGTGGGCGGCGGCGATCGGCCGTGGACCGAGCCCGGGGTCGCCGAGGTGCGCGTCGATGTAGGCCACCACCTGGGGAAACAGTCGCGGGGCCGCCGGGTCGCCGGTCTCGGGCCGGCCGGCGGCGAACAGCATCCGGACGACGTCGACCACACAGTCGGAGAGCCCGGCGCCCCGCGCGTCCAGGCTGCCGTCCTCGATGCGCTCGGCGACCCCGCGCAGGAACGGCCCGGCCAGCGCGGCGGCCCCGCGCCGGCCGTCCAGGGCGACCGCGGTGCGCGTGCAGGCGGCCGCCGCGCCGGCGCCGAGCAGCGCCTTCGGCAGGGAGAACAGCAGCAGCTCGAACGGGCCGGGTGAGGTCACGTCGTAGGGGTGCGAGGTCTCGTAGCAGGCCAGGTCACCGGCGCCGACCAGCGCGGTCCGGGTGCCCTGCTCGATCCGGAACCGGCCGCACACCAGGTTGGTGACCTGCATCTCCTCCGGGTCGTGCCGGGCGACCAGCCGGGCCGTGCGCCGGATCGCCGAGGCGTCCCCCTCGATGTGGAACAGGGTGACGGCGCCGACGCGGTGTGCCCGGATCCGCCCGGTGAACGGGTCCCGGCCGGGTCGGCGCAGCTCCAGTGGGTGCAGCACGCGGTCGTGCGCGTCGGCCCAGTAGTCGAACCGGTCCGGCGCGGCCACGGTGCTGGTGTCGACGATGACGGACATGGTCTCCCGGTCCGGTGCGGTGCGCGGCCCCCATCATCGCGCCTGCCCGCCCCGGTCACCAGCCCCGGCGGGTTGTCCGAGGGTGCCCCGGCGTTGTCCGGCGGTGCACGGCGGGCCGAGGGGCGGGGTCCGCGCCGGCCGGCCGTCCTATCGTCGCGGCTGACCCATCGAACCGGAGGACCCCATGGCTCACCTCGGCGGCAGCCACCACGTCACGATGTCCGTCGGGCCGGCGCGGGAGGACGTGGAGTTCCACGTGGGCACGCTCGGCCTGCGGTTCATCAAGCGCACGGTGCTGTTCGACGGCTCCACACCGATCTACCACCTGTACTACAGCAACGCGGCCGGCGACCCGAGCGCCGTACTGACCACGTTCCCGTTCCGCCAGGCCGGGCTGATGGGCCGGCGGGGCACGAACCAGGCCCGCGAGGTGCTGCTCGCCGCGCCGGCCGGCTCGCTGGGCTACTGGTCTGGCCGGCTGGCCGAGCGCGGCGTCGAGGTCACCGACGCCGAGGTGCTGGACCGGCGGCGGCTGCTGTTCCGCCATCCCTGCGGCATCGAGTACGCGCTGGTCGGGGTGGACGACGACCCGAGGGTGGGCTGGACGGAAGGCGGCGTGCCGGCCGAGCACGCGATCCACGGCATGCACGGCATCGGCGTGCACGTCGCGAACCCGGAGAACATGGTCGAGTTCACCTCGGGCTCGCTGTTCGGCAAGGACCTCGCCGAGGAGGGCGACCGGGTGGTGCTGCAGGTCGGCGCCGCCGATCGGGGCGGCGCGGTGGAGCTGGTCGTCAACCGCACCGACGAGCCCGGTACCTGGCGCTACGGCGAGGGCACCGTGCACCACTTCGCCTGGAACGCGGAGACCCTGGCCAACCAGGACGAGCTGAAGTTCGCCATCGAGGGCGCCGGCTACACCGACATCTCCGAGCTGAAGGACCGCAAGTACTTCAAGTCGGTGTACGTCCGCTCGCCGGGCGGGGCGCTGTTCGAGCTGGCCGTCACCCACGCCGAGGGCGGCTGGACCTGCGACGAGTCACCGAAGGAGCTGGGCAGTGCCTTCCAGCTGCCCGAGCAGTTCGAACACCGCAGGGCCGAGCTGCTCGACCAGCTGGAACCTCTCGACCGCTGAGCCTCTCGACCGCTGAGCGGGGATCAGCCCAGGTTGCGCTTGATGTGGCCGTGGAAGGCCTCCAGGAACAGGGTGAGGAACTCGGTGGTGGCCTCCCGGGTGATCTCGCCGTCGTCGTTGATCAGGCCCTCGGTGAACTGGATGTAGGCCTCGGGCTGGCCGAGCAGCGGGGAGTTCGTGAAGGCCAGGATGCTCTTCAGGTGCTGCTGCGCGACCGCGGTGGAGATCAGCCCGGGCGAGGCGCCGATCACGGCGACGGGCTTGGCGTTCAGCGAGTTCTTGCCCCACGGGCGGGTCGCCCAGTCGATCGCGTTCTTCAACGAGCCCGGGATCGAGCGGTTGTACTCCGGGGTGACGAACAGGATCGCGTCGGCGCCCTCGATGGCCGCCTTG
>DATAZG010000223.1:0-15022 GCA_036272155.1 Pseudonocardia sp. | reverse complement strand
GTGTGCACAAAAACGTCCAGCGAGGCGTAGATCTCGGCCAGCTCGTCGCCGCCCCGGAAACCGAGGAACGCGGCGCCGGGCAGCAGCTCACGCAGCCTCGGCTCGCTCGGCCCGTCGCCGACCACGACCAGCCGGATACCGGGCAGCCCGACCAGCGCGGACAGCCGCTCGACCTGCTTCTCCGGGGCCAGCCGGCCGACGTAGCCCACCAGCAGCTCGCCCTTGGGCGCCAGCCGCGCCCGCCACTGCGCGGAGCGCCGGCTCGGCCGGAACCGGGCGATGTCCACACCCCGGGCCCAGCGGTGCACCCTCGGCACGCCCCGCGAGCTGAGCGCATCGGCGGCCCAGCTGGACGGCGCCAGCGTGCGGTCGGCCAGCGAGTGCAGCCGACAGGTCCAGCGCCAGGCGGCCCGCGCGGTCAGGCCGAGGCCGTAGGAGGTGGCGAAGCCGGCCACGTCGGTCTGGTACACCGCGACCGTGGGCACACCGAGCCGGCGCGCGGCGGCCAGCCCCCTCGCGCCGACCACGAACGGCGATGCCAGATGCACCACGTCCGGGGCGAACTTGCGCAGCGTGGTGAGCACCCGCCGGGTCGGCAGCCCGACCGGCATGGAGTTCACCACCGGCAGGTCCAGTGCCGCCACCCGGACCACCGGCACGCCCAGGTACTCGTCGGGGTCGTCCTTGGCCGGACCCGGCGCGACGACCAGCACCTCGTGGCCGTCGCGGCGCAGGTGCTCGATCACCCGCAACACCGAGTTGGTCACGCCGTTGACGGTGGGCAGAAAGCATTCCGACACGATTGCCACGCGCACAACCGGACCATGCCCGGACCAACATCCGGCGAGCCGACAAAGGCGTGACCAGCGAGGGAACACGGCAACAACATCGCGAACTCCGCGTTCACCGGCGCGGGGTTGCCGGCGGGAACCGAGCCGTAGCCGGGCCGGGGCGGGCCACTCCAATGCCCGCACCGGCGGCACTCGCGGTCACCGCTGGGCGGGATTTGACCTGGTGATCCGCGACCTGTCACCCGCCGGACGCACCTGGGTCACCGGGAGAGGACACGCTGGGTCGACATGACGGTGTTGTTCTCCCGACCGGCCGAACCGGTCGACCCGGGGCTGCTCTCCCGCGCGTTGGAGGTCGGCGGTCGGCTCGCGAACGACGCGGCCGAGGTGATCTCCGCGACGGCCGACCGGGGCTGTCGGGTGGGCGCGAACACCGAGGCGCACCTCTACGACTGGGTCACCGACACCGACCGCACCCTCGAGCGGCACACCCACCGGGTACTCGCCTCGGAGTTCCCGGAGATCCCGGTGATCGGTGCCGAGTACCGGGTGGCCGCCGGCGCCAACCCCCGCTACCGCTGGCTGGTCGCCCCGGTCGACGGCGGCGCGAACTACCTGGCCGGGCTGCCCTGGTACGGCTACAGCCTGGCGCTGCTGGACGGCTCGGGGCCCGTGGTCGGCGTGATCTCCGACCCCAGCCGCGCGGAGATCTACGCGGCGGCCAGGGGGCGCGGCGCTCGGGTGAACGGGGTGCCCGTGCGCATCCCGGAGCGGGTCGCGGCGCGCGGCTACCCGGTGTGCACGGAGCTGGCCCGCGACGGCGGCTGGCCCGGTCTCGGTACGTTCCTGGGCCTGGCCACCTCGGCCCGGTGCGGAGTGCGGGTGCTCGGCTCGGCCGCGCTGGCGATCGCCCAGGTCGCGCTCGGGCACGCCGTCGCCGCGGTGCTCGAGGACTACCGCGAGTGGGACGTGGCGGCCGGGTTGGCGCTCGCCCTGGAGGCCGGCGCGGTGGTGCTGGACCGGCACGGCCGCCCGGACCCGGTACCGACCGGCGGCCTGCTCGTCGCCGCGCCGTCGGCGGCCGCTGACGTGCTCGCGTGGTGGCAGGAGGCGTCGGGTTCGGCCGCCGGGGCGCCCTGAACCGCGCCCGGCTGACCGGCGGGCTGGCGGGGCTGTGGGGCTGGCACACAGGCTGTGGTTCTCGCACACGGACTTCGGAGCCCGCACCCACGTTCTAACGCACGTGCCACGTCCAGAAGGTGTGTGCCGCGTCCGGGAGCTGTGTGCCGCCTCCGGTCAGGCAGCGTCGGTGGAGGGCGACTTGGCCGGGCTGCGCTCGCCGGCCGGATCGACGCTGACCCGATCCCCACCGCTCGTCTCGGCCCCGCTCGCCCCGGCCCCGGCCCCCGCGTCGACCGGCTCCGAAGCGCCCGCTACGGCTCCCGCTGAGGCCGGCTCAGGTGCGCCGGGCTCGGGTGTGTCGCGCGCGGCGTCGCCCGGCTCACCGACCGCCGCCCCGCCTGCCTTGGCGGCCTTGCCGGCCGAGGCGGCTGAGGAACCCCCGGTGGCGGCCGCGGTGGCCTCGGCGATGCTGGCGGCCAACCGGTCGGCCTCCATCCGGCGCAGCTGGCGGCCGCGCAGCGAGAACCCGACCGGCAGCGCGATCGCCCACGTGACCAGCAACATCAGCCCGATCGGCAGCGATCCGACCGAGGCGTCCCGGCCCAGTACGCGGACGCGGTCCGGGTGGGTGCTGTCGTACTCGACCCGGACGATCTGGCCGGGCTGCAGGCCGCGGGGGTAGAACACGCCGCGCTCGGGCGACACGGTTTCGCCCTTCGCGGTGGTGAACGCGATCAGCGTGCGGCTGAAGTCGGAGCCGGGCAGCACCTCGGCGGTGGCCACCGCGCTGTGCGCCCGGATCTCGGCGTCGTCGCGGTGGGCCCCGACCAGCACCAGCACACCCATCAGACTGATCAGTCCGGCGAGCACCAGGATCATCGCCGGCAGGCGCCTGACCAGCGGCATCACCACGGGCAGCAACAGGCCGGCCAGCTCGTCGAGGAGCCGCCCCGTTGCGCTGGTGTTTGCGCCGGTGACCGTGGACATCAGGTGGAGTCTACGGATGCGGACCGGCGCCGGGCTGGCCAGGTGCCTCACGGGCGGTGAACCTGAGGAGGCCGGCCCGGTGTGTCCAGAACCTCGTCCTCCGGTTGCGCGGCGGTCCCTCGGTCCTCTTACCCTCGACGTTGTGAGCATCGCTCCTGTTGCGCCGCCGATACGGGTCCGTACCCGCGCCATCCCCGACCCGGGCCGGCTGATCGAGCTGCTGCCCGACGAGCGCGGCCCGCTGTGCTGGGTGCGCGGCTCGGACGGCCTGGTCGGCTGGGGTGAGGTCGCCCGGTTCAACACCCGGGGTCCGGACCGCTTCGAGGCGGCGGATGCCTGGTGGCGCTCGTTCTCCAGCCGGCTCGAGGTGACCGACGAGGTCGGCGTGCCCGGGTCGGGCCCGGTGGCCTTCGTCAGCTTCGCCTTCGACCCCAACTCCGACGAGTCCGTGCTGGTGGTGCCGCAGGTGGTGGTCGGCAGCCGGGACGGCGTCGGCTGGCTGACGGAGATCGACGCCGCCCCCGGTGCCTCGAACCGGATGTCGCCGCTGCGGCGCGTGGCACCGATCCGGCGGGCGACCGGGGTGCGCTACAGCGAAGGCCTGCTCTCGGTGGAGCGGTGGCGCCGCGCCGTGGCCGAGGCGGTCCGCCGGATGCGCCGGGGCGACCTGTTCAAGGCCGTGTTCGCGCACGACCTGCTGGCCACCGCCGACGAGCCGCTGGACCCCCGGTTCCTGCTCACCGGCCTCGCCGAGCGCTACCCGACCTGCTGGAGCTACTCGGTGGACGGCCTGGTCGGCGCCACCCCGGAGCTGCTGCTGCGGCGTACCGGCACCCAGGTGAGCTCCCGCGTGCTGGCCGGCACGAACTGGCTAGGCACGCTGTCCGGGTCGGACGCCGACGAGCTCGGCCCGGCGCTGCTGGCCTCCGGCAAGGACCGCGAGGAGCACCGGTACGCGAAGGAGTCCCTGGTGGACCGGCTGCGCCCCCTGTGCGCCGACGTGCACGCGCCGGACGAGCCCTCGGTGCTGCGGCTGCCGAACGTGACCCACCTGTCCAGCGACATCACCGCCACCCTCGACCCGGCCGACCCGCCCTCGCTGCTGCGCCTCGCCGGCGCGGTGCACCCGACCGCCGCCGTCGGCGGCACCCCCACCGAGCCGGCGCTGCGGCTGATCGCCGAGCTCGAGGGGATGGACCGGGGTCGCTACGCGGGGCCGGTCGGCTGGCTGGACGCCCGGGGCGACGGTGAGCTGGGCGTGGCGTTGCGCTGCGCGCTGCTGTCTGGCTCCACGGCCCGGCTGTTCGCCGGCTGTGGTGTGGTCGCCGACTCCGACCCGGACACCGAGGTCGCCGAGGCCGCCGCCAAGCTCGTCGCGGTCCGCTCCGCCCTCGAAGGCCGCCCGCTCTGAGCCACCCCACCGCCTCCCGCGAGTCGCTGGATTCCGCGGCACCACATCCCCGCGAGTCGGGGAATCCGTCAGGGTGAGTCGCGGATTCTGTCAGCCCTGACGCTCTGTCAGCCCTGACGCTCAGCCGAGGGCCGCGTTGACCGCCGCCGTCAGCGCCGCGTGCGCGTCCCGCAGGCCGTCGCGGGACGCCGGCACCTCGACCACCCGGACGCCGTCCCCCGGGCCGCCCAGCGCCCCCGGCAGCGCGCCCAGCTCGTCCACCCGGCGGTAGCCCACCCCGAGGCCGGCGCAGACGGCGTCCAGCCGGACCCGGTGCGGCGTGCCGAACACCCGCTCGAAGCTCGCCGAGTGCTCCGGTGTGCCCTGTTCGAGCAGCGAGAAGATGCCGCCGCCCGAGTCGTTGAGCACCACCAGCGTGAGGTCGGGGCGGGGCTCGTCGGGACCGAGCACGAGTCCGCTCAGGTCGTGCAGCACGGTCAGGTCACCGAGCAGCGCGTAACCGGGACCGCCGCCCCCGTCGATCAGGCTGGCGCCGTGCGCGAGGCTGACGCCGGTCGCGGTGGACACCGTGCCGTCGATGCCGGCCACGCCCCGGTTGGCCAGCACCCGCAGCCCGGCGCGCGGCCGTGCGGCGAGCGACACGTCCCGCACCGGGTTGGACGAGCCGAGCGTGAGCACGGCGCCGGCCGGCAGGGCGGTGACCAGTGCGGCGGCCAGCTTCAGCCCGACCGGTGCGGTGGGCTCGGTGAGCGCCTTGTCCAGCGCGTCGCCGGCCAGCTGGTCGGCCTCGACCCACCGGGCGCACCAGTCCGGCGGCGGGTTCAGCTCCGGTACCGAACCCACCGCGCGGACCGAGGGCGGCAGCTCGGCGCCGACCGTGCCGGCCACCGCGTACACCTTGACCCGGTCGTCGGCGATCAGCTGCGCCACCGGGCGGTGCAGCGTGGGCCGGCCGTGCAGCACCACCTGCGCCGGTCGCGGCGGAACGGCGGACGGGGACGAGCCGGCGGACTCCGCGGGGGCGGCCAGCAGCCACGCGCCGGTGCGCAGCGCGCCCGGCCACAGCGGCGAGCCGGGCTCGGCGATCACCGGGGCCCGCCCGGCCGGCGCACCCGGCACCGGACCGGTCGGCACCGCGCCGGCCACGACCAGGGTGGGCAGCTCCGGGTCCAGCGGCAGCGGCGTGGCTTCGGTGGAGTCGGTCGGGGAGCGGGGCAGCTCGGTCCACGGGCCACCGTCGGCCCGGCCGTCCAGCGGCTCCGGCCAGTCCGCCAGACCACCGGCCCCGGCCGGCCCGGTCGCGGCCGCGGTCGCCGACAGAGCCCCGACCGCCGGCGCGTCCGGCACCAGCGGCTCGGCGAAGGGCAGGTTGAGGTGCACCGGACCCGGCAGCCCACCGGTCCGGCCGAGGGCGACGCCGACCGCGCGGGCGACCGCGGAGCGCCAGGTCGCCTGCTGGCCACCGGCCCGGCGGGCCAGCCCGAGGGTGAGCTCGAGCCGGGGCGCGGTGCCGAACAGGCCGGTCTGCACGATGGTCTGGTTGGCGCCGGTGCCGATCAGCTCGGGCGGCCGGTCGGCGGTCAGCGCGAGCAGCGGCACGCCGGCGTAGGAGGCCTCCAGCACCGCCGGGTGCAGGTTCGCGGCGGCCGTGCCCGAGGTGCACACCACCGGCACCGCCCGCCCGGAGCGCAGCGCCAGCCCGAGGGCCAGGAAGGCGGCGCCGCGCTCGTCGATCCGCACGTGCAGCCGGATCCGGCCGGCTGCGTCCGCGCGGTGCAGCGCGAAGGACAGCGGAGCGTTGCGCGAGCCGGGACAGAGCACGGCGTCGGTCACGCCGCCCCGGATCAGCTCGTCGACCAGTACCTCGGCCTGTGCGGTGGACGGGTTCATTCCGCTGACGAACCGGCCGGCGCGACCGGTGTGGCCAGGCCGTCCACCACCGAGACGGTCGGCAGCGCGGCCAGCACCGAGCCGGCCAGCACGAGCTTGCTGCGCCGCAGCCCGGACCCGATCACCACCCGGTCGGCGGCGGCGACCGCGGCGTCCACGAACACCGGCCAGTCGACCGGCAGCCCGAGCGGCGTGATCCCGCCGTACTCCATGCCGGACTCGCCGGTGGCGACCTCCCGGGAGGCGAACGAGCACTTGCGCACGTCGAGCAGCCTGCGCACCGCCCCGTTCACGTCGGCCCGGGTGGTGGCGAGGACGAGGGCGGCGGCGAGCCGGGTCTCGCCGCCGCGCTTGCCGGCGATCAGCACGCAGTTGGCCGACTCCGCCAGCGGGACCTGGTAGCGCTCACAGAAGGCGGCGGTGTCGGCCAGGTCGGGGTCGATCTCGGCGACCTGGATGGCGTCCGGACCGGCGCCCAGCGCGGCGACGGCGTCCCGCACCGGACCGGCCAGCAGGTCCGGCCGATCCAGTGCGGACACGAGGGTCAGTGCGTAGCTCACCAGAGCATCGTCGCGAATGCGCTCGGGTGAGCTGTCACACGGTCAGCGACCGAAGGTCTCCGGGTCGGGCCCGTTGCGCTGGTCGCGGTTCAGCCCCTCGACCACCGCGACGTCCTCGGCGGACAGCTCGAAGTCGAACACGTTGATGTTCTCGCGCATCCGGGCCGGGTTGACCGACTTCGGGAACACGATGTTGCCGATCTGCACGTGCCAGCGCAGGACGATCTGGGCCGGCGTCCGCCCGTACTTCTCCGCGAGCGCGCCCAGGGTCGCGTCACCGAGCACCGCGCCCTGCGCGATCGGGGCCCACGCCTCGGTCGCGATGCCGTGCTCGGCGTGGTATTTCCGCAGCTCGAGCTGGGTGAACAGCGGGTGCAGCTCGATCTGGTTGACCGCCGGGACCGTGTCGGTCTCCTTGGCCAGCCGCTCCAGGTGGGAGACCTCGAAGTTGGACACCCCGATGCTGCGCGCCTTGCCGTCCGCGAGCAGCTTCTCGAAGCCCTTCCAGGTGTCCACGTACTTGTCGAGGTGCGGCAGCGGCCAGTGGATCAGGAACAGGTCCACGTGGTCGAGCCCCAGCTTGCGCAGGCTCTCGTCGAGCGCGGCGATGGCCGACTCGTAGCCGTGTCCGCCGTTGTTCAGCTTGGTAGTAACGAAGATCTCGTCGCGGGACAGGCCCGAGTCGGCGACGGCCTGCCCGACGCCTTCCTCGTTCTGGTACATCTGCGCGGAGTCGATGTGGCGGTAGCCGGCGTCGAACGCCTGCAGCACGGCCTGCTTGGTCTCGGCCGGCGGTACTTGGAAGACACCGGAGCCGAACTGCGGGATCTCCACGCCGTTGTTCAGTCGGATGTTGGGAACCTGAGTCATGTCCTGAAACCTACCTGTAATTACCTGATCCTGTTGTCCTAGCACTGTGGCCAGGACCTGGTCCTACCCTCGAAGCTACCCAGCCTGGGGCACCGCTAACCGGTGACAGCTCTTCTCGAACGGGCCAACCCGGCCGTGCGGGCCGCCCCGGCGCGCCCGGTAACGTCGATGTCCTGATGAGCGCGACCCTGCAGGCCACCGATCTCGCCGCCGGCCACGGCGACCGCACCCTGTTCAGCGCACTGAACCTGATCGTCGCCCCCGGGGATGTCGTCGGGCTGGTCGGTGCGAACGGCGCGGGCAAGTCCACGTTGCTGCGGCTGCTCGCCGGCCTGGACACCCCCGAACAGGGCCGCATCGCGCTGGCCCCGCCGCAGGCCACCGTCGGCCTGCTCGCCCAGGAGCCGGAGCGGGTGGCCGGCGAGACCGTGCGCGACTTCCTGGCCCGGCGCACCGGGGTGGCCGCCGCCCTGGCCGCGATGGACACGGCGGCCACCGCGCTGGCCGAGCCCGACGGCGGTGGCCCGGGCGCCGACGACCGCTACGCCGCCGCGCTCGAGCGCTGGCTGACCCTCGGCGGCGCCGACCTGGACGACCGGGTCGACGCGGTGCTGGCCGACGTGGGCCTGGACAGCGGAGCCGACGCGCTGATGACCGGCCTCTCCGGCGGCCAGGCCGCGCGCGCCGGGCTGGCCACGCTGCTCGCCTCCCGGTACGACGTGCTGCTGCTGGACGAGCCGACCAACGACCTGGACCTGGACGGGCTGGCCCGGCTGGAGTCGTTCGTGGGCGGCCTGCGCGCCCCGGCGGTGATCGTCAGCCACGACCGGGAGTTCCTGGCCAGGACGGTGAACCGGATCGTCGAGCTCGACCTGGTGCAGCAGAAGGTCGGCGTGTACCAGGGCGGCTACCAGGCGTACCTGGACGAGCGGGAGGTCGCCCGCCGGCACGCCAGGGAGGCCTACGAGCAGTACGCCGACACCGTGTCCGACCTCACCGAACGCGCCCGCACCCAGCGCAACTGGATGGCCGCCGGCGTGCGCAACGCCCGGCGCAAGGCACCGGACAACGACAAGATCGGGCGCAACCTGCGTGCCGAGACCAGCGAGAAGCAGGCCGCCAAGGTGCGCCAGAGCGAGCGCCGGATCGAGCGGCTGGAGGTGGTCGAGGAACCGCGCAAGGAGTGGCAGCTGCGGATGACCATCGCGGCCGCCCCGCGCGCCGGCGCGGTGGTGGCCACGCTGCGCGCCGCCGTGGTCGAGCGCGGCGGGTTCCGGCTGGGCCCGGTGGACGCGCAGGTCGACTGGGCGGACCGGATCGCGATCACCGGCGCGAACGGCTCCGGCAAGTCCACGCTGCTCGGCGCACTGCTCGGCCGGCTGCCGCTGACCGCCGGGTCGGCGGCGCTCGGGCCGGGCGTCCGGGTCGGCGAGGTCGATCAGGTGCGCGGGCTGTTCCTCGGCGGCCGGCCGCTGGCGGACGCCTTCGGAGCCGAGGTACCGAGTTGGACCGAGCCGGAGGTGCGCACCCTGCTGGCCAAGTTCGGGCTGACCTCGGTGCACGCCACCCGTCCCGCCGCTTCGCTGTCCCCCGGCGAGCGCACCCGGGCCGCGCTCGCCCTGCTGCAGGCCCGCGAGGTCAACCTGCTGGTGCTCGACGAGCCGACCAACCACCTCGACCTGCCCGCCATCGAGCAGCTCGAGTCGGCGCTCGACTCGTTCCCCGGCACGCTGCTGCTGGTCACCCACGACCGGCGGATGCTGGACACCGTGCGGGTCACCCGGCGCTGGACGGTCGCCGACGGGCAGCTCACGGAGAGCTGACCGTCGGCCCGGATCTGGCCAGGAGAGGCCCGCCAGCCGGGCCTCCCCTGGGTCAGACCTCGTCGAGCTGTGGGTAGACGATCGCCTTGACGGCGCCCTCGCCGGTGGAGCCGGTGGTCAGCGCCTGCTCGACCTGGTTCAGCCCGAAGCGGCCGGTGACCAGCGGGTCCAGGTCGACCCGACCGGCCGCGACCAGCGCGATCGCCGCCGGGTAGGTGTTCGCGTACCGGAACGTGCCGGTCACCGTGACCTCCCGGACCTGCAGCGCGGACATCGGCAGCCGCACCTCGTCGCCGCCCATGCCGACCAGTACGGCCCTGGCGCCGCCGCGCAGCGCGCCCATCCCGGCGGTCACCGCCTGCTGCGCCCCGGAGCACTCCACCAGCACGTCCGCGCCCAGGCCCGCCAGCTCGGCCGACGCCCCGCCGGCGGCCGGGTCCAATGCCGCCGCCGCGCCCATCCGCAGCGCCAGCTCGCGCCGCCCCGGGCTCAGGTCGGTCACCACAACACGCGCCGCGCCGGCCACCCGGGCGGCCTGGATGGCCAGCAGCCCGATCGGCCCCGCCCCGGTGACCAGCACCGTGTCACCCGGCTTGACCTCGGCCCGCCGCGCCGCCCACAGCCCCACCGAGAGCGGCTCGATCAGCGCCGCCTGCTCGTCGGTCATCGAGTCCGGCACGGCGTAGGCGAAGTGCTCGTTGATCGCCACGTACCGGGCGAACGCCCCGTCGATCGGCGGCGTGGCGAAGAACCGCACGTCCGGGCACAGGTTGTACCGGCCGGCGCGGCACTGTGGGCACCGGCCGCACGGCACCCCGGGCTCCAGCGCGACCCGCTGCCCGACCTCGTGCCGGGTCGCCCGCTCGCCGCGCGCCACCACGACCCCGGACGCCTCGTGGCCGAGCACCAGCGGCGCGCGCACCACGAACTCGCCGATCCGGCCGTGCTCGAAGTAGTGCACGTCCGACCCGCACACCCCGACGGCGGCGATCCGCACCAGCACCTCGTCCGGGCCGGGCACCGGCTGCTCGCGCGACTCCACCCGGACCTTGCCGGGCCCGTCCAGCACCGACACCAGATTCGTCCCGGTCATCGCCCACCTCTTCCGGTCGCGCGCGGATCAAGCAGTCGGCAGGCGCAGGGCGCGGGCGGCGAGCTGTGCCAGGTGGACGGGTTCGCGCTGGCCGGCCTGGCGCAGCTGGGTGCGGCAGCTGTAGCCGTCGGCGAGCACGGCGACGTCCGGGTCGGCAGCGCGTACCGAGGGCAGCAGGACGCGCTCCGCGCAGGCCATCGACACCTCGTAGTGGCCCTTTTCGAAGCCGAAGTTGCCGGCCAGCCCGCAGCAGCCGGAGTCCAGCACGGTGGCGTCCACACCGAGCGCCTTGAGCACCGCGCGGTCGTCGTCGGCGCCGAGGTCGGCGTGCTGGTGGCAGTGCACCTGGACGAGCGCGCGCAGCCCGAGCTCCCGGTCGGACCGGTCGGCCAGCTCGTCGGTGTGCTCGGCGAGCACCTCGGCGAACGTGCGCACCGCGCCGGACAGCTCGGTGGCACCCGCGTCGGCCGGCAGCAGCTCGGGCAGGTCGGCACGCAGGGAGGCCGCGCAGCTGGGCTCCAGCACCACGATCGGCACCCCCTCGGCCAGCCACGGGCGCAGCGTGGTCAGGGTGCGGCGGAGCACCGCGCGGGCGGCGTCCAGCTGGCCGGTGGAGTGCCAGGTCAGCCCGCAGCAGACGGGGCCGCCGGGCACCTCGACCCGGTAGCCGAGCGACTCGAGCACGGTCACCGCGTCGTGTGCGATGTGCGGATCGAAGTGGTCGGTGAACGTGTCCGGCCACAGCACCACCCGCCGCCCCGCCGCGCTCCGCTCCCGCGAGTCGGGGTTCTTGTCAGGGTGAGTCGCGGTTTTTGTCAGGTCCGCGCGGCGGTAGCGAGCGCGGAAGGTGCGCGGGGCGAGGGGCGGGATGTCGCGCTCGGGGGCGATGCCGCCGAGGCGCTTGGCTACCGAGGTGAGCAGGGGGCGCCGCGCCGCCGCGTTCAGCGCCGTCGCGAGCCCGGGCACCAGGGAGACCAGCCGCACCCAGCGCGGCAGCCCGCCCATCGAGTAGTGCGACAGCGGGCGCAGCCGGCCCTTGTACCGCTGGGCGAGGAACTCGGTCTTGTAGGCGGCCATGTCGACGCCGACCGGACAGTCGCGCTTGCAGCCCTTGCAGGACAGGCACAGGTCCAGCGCCTCGGCGACCTCGTCGGACTGCCAGCCGTCCTTGATCACCTCGCCGTTGGCCATCTCGAACAGCAGCCGCGCCCGGCCCCGGGTGGAGTGCATCTCCTCGCCGGTGGCCCGGAAGCTGGGGCACATCACGCCGCCGTTGGCGGTCACGCAGCGGCCCACACCGAGGCAGCGTCGGGTCGCCCTGGTGAAGCTGCCCCGGTCGTGCGCGAAGGCCAGCTGGGGGCGGTCGGGCAGCGTGGGCATGCCGACGAAGACGCGCAGGTCGTCGTCCAGCTTCGCCGGCCGGACCACACGCTCCGGGTTCATCCGGTCGTCCGGGTCCCAGATGCCCTTGAACTCCTCGAACCCGGCGATGATCTCCTTCGGGTACATCCGGGGCAGCAGCTCGGCGCGCGCCTGGCCGTCGCCGTGCTCCCCGGACAGCGACCCGCCGTGCGCTACCACGAGGTCGGCGGCGTCCTCCATGAACGCGCGGAAGTTCGCGATACCGGGCCTGGTGAGCAGGTCGAAGTCGATCCGCACGTGCAGGCAGCCGTCGCCGAAGTGGCCGTAGTAGACCCCGCGCCGGCCGTGCTTGGCCAGCACCGAGTCGAACTCGCGCAGGTAGGCACCGAACCGCTCCGGCGGCACCGCCGCGTCCTCCCAGCCCGGCCAGGCCTCGCCGCCCTCCGGGGTCCGGGTCACGATGCCGGCGCCGTCCTCCCGGATCCGCCACAGCGCCGCCATCTTCGCCGGGTCGCTGACCACCACGCTGGTCGCGCCGTACGGCTTCATCGCCTTGGACACCGCGTGGGCGGCCGCCTCGGCCTCCGCCCTGGTCGCGCCGCCGGTCTCGACGTACAGCCAGCCGCCGCCCTCGGGCAGCGCGCGGCTCGCGGTCTCCCCGGGGTTGTGGGCGCGCAGCGCGGCGATCAGGCCGGCGTCCATGCCCTCGATCGTCAGCGGCTGGTGCTCGCGGACCACCATCACGTGGTCGGCGGCCAGGTAGGCGTCCTGGAAGCCGAGCACGGCGAGCGCCCTGGCGGCCGGCGACTCCACCAGCCGCATCGTCGCGCCGAGCACCGTCACGCAGGTGCCCTCGGTGCCGACCAGCGCCTTGGCCAGGTCGAACCCGCGCTCGGGCAGCAGCTGGTCCAGGTTGTAGCCGGAGACGCGGCGGGTCAGGTCCGGGAAGGCGGTGCGCACGTCGTCGCCCAGCCGCTCGGCCAGCTCGCGCAGTGCCTCCGGGATCGCTTTGCTCTGCGTATACCTGCGCACTGTTGGGTCAGAGTGCGCAGAGCTGCTCTGCGTAGGTCCGGGCAACACACCGCCGGGGCCGACCGCCAGCCGCTCGCCCCGGTAGGTCAACACGTCCAGGGCGTGCACGTTGTCCACTGTCTTGCCCCAGGCCACCGAGTGCGACCCGCAGGCGTTGTTGCCGATCATCCCGCCGAGCGTGCAGCGGTTGTGCGTCGACGGGTCCGGGCCGAAGGTGAGCCCGTGCGGCCGGGCGGCGTCCCGCAGCGCGTCACAGACCACGCCGGGCTCGACGCGGGCGGTACGGGCATCCGGGTCCACCTCGAGGATCCGGTTCAGGTGCTTGAAGTCGAGCACCACGGCGGTGTTCACGGCCTGGCCGCCGATGGACGTGCCGGCCCCTCGGGGCAGCACCGGGACGCCGTGCTCACGGCAGACCGCGATCGCGGCCTCGACGTCGTCGGTGTTGCGCGGGGCGACCACGCCGATCGGCACCCGCCGGTAGTTCGACGCGTCGGCCGACCACATCGCCCTGCTGGCGGCGTCGAACCGGACGGTGCCGCTGACGGCGGCCGTCAGGTCCGCGGCCAGGTCACGGGCGGCGGGCGGAGGATCGGAGACGGGGCGGTCGGACAAGCTCACCTGATCAGTGTGACTCGGCCCGCGAACCGCCCGTACTCGGCCTCGCCCCGCGGGCCGCGCCACCCGCCGGAGCCCCGCCCGACGGCCCCACCTTCGGGCCGCCGGCCCCGGTCCCCGGCTTCGACGCTCCGGTCCCCGGCTGCGGGCTGCCGGTCCCCGGCTTCGACGCCCCGGCCCCCGGCTCAGTCCCGCCGGCCGGCGCACCGTCCCCCGCCGACCCGTCACCGTGTCCGTGGCCATGGCCATGCCCGTGACCGGCGCCCAGGGAGCCGGCGCCGAGCACGGGGTCACCGGCCCTCAGCGGCACGTCGTGATAGCGGCCCTCGTGCGCCAGGATCGGCCGCTGGTCACCGGCGATCTCGGGGTACTTGGCCTCCAGCCGCTGCCGGGACTCCCACTGCCGGCGCAGCTGGGTCGTGTACTCGCGGTTGCCGTGGTACGTGCCGCGCCAGGTCTGCGGCATCCGCTCCTGGCTCAGCCCGGCGTCGGCCTGGCCGCCCAGGCTGAACCCGGCCGGGATCTTCCGGGTCTCCCCGCCGCAGCTCGGACAGCCGGGCGCGGCCGCGTCGAACGAGGTCAGCCGCTCGAACCGCAGCCCGCAGCCGCACCGGTACACATAGATCGGCATTTACGCACCTCAGGGCTCGTGAGTGGCAAGTGGTCCGATAGGACCACTCGCCACTCACGGCTACCAGTTCGTGACGGACTTGGTGAGGATGTCGGCGATGTCGTCCTCGGTCGGCGTCCTCGGGCAGGTGGCGAGCAGGCGCTGCTGCTTCATCGTGCCCGGGACCAGGTCGGGCACGTCCGACTCGGAGTAGCCGACACCGCCGATGCCGTTCGGGATGTCGATGTCGCGCATCAGCTCGATCAGCACCGACGGCAGCTGCTCGCGCGGGTTGTTGTGCTTGGCCGCGTCGGGCGCCATCAGGGCGGCGGCCCGCAGGTGCCGTTCCGGCGCGCTCTCGAAGGAGAACCGGAACGCCTCCGGCGCGGTCAGCGACACCGACTGGCCGTGCGGCACCATCGGCTCGTCCGGCGGGTAGCCGGCCGGGATGTAGTCCTTGACCATGCCGGCGATCGGGTAGGCGTTGGCGTGCGGGATGTGCACCCCGGAGTTGCCGAAGCCCATGCCGGCGAAGGTCGCGGCCATCATCATGTTCGACCGCGCCTCCAGGTGGTCCGCACCCTGGTGCACGGCGGTGCGGAACGAGCGCGCCAGCAGCTCCATGGCCCGCTCGCACCACAGGTCCGACACCGGGTTCGAGCCGCAGTAGGTGACCCGTTCCTCGGGCTGCTTGCGGTCGAAGCTGGTGTAGTACCGCGCGGTGTAGCTCTCCACCGCGTGGCAGACGATGTCCATCCCGGAGGCCGCGGTGACCTCGGCCGGCAGCGACATGGTCAGCAGTGGGTCGATCACCGCGAGGGTGGGGCGAAGCCGCCAGTGGCTGATGCCGGTC
>DATAZG010000222.1:0-9091 GCA_036272155.1 Pseudonocardia sp. | reverse complement strand
GATGATGCACGCCGGGCCCGGGTCGGCCGCCGTCGCACCGGCCGCGCGCACCCTCGGCGTGCTCGCCCCCGCGTTCAGCGAGTCGAGCGACGTCATCCAGGCCGCGCTGCGCGGCACCGGGGTCGAGTGGCAGGGCCAGGCCGCCACCGCGTTCGCCGCCAAGATGACGCAGGCCGCCGAGTGGGCCCAGCACAGCGGCCGGACCAGCAAGGCCGGCGGCGACCAGGTACAGACCTACGCCACCTCGTACGACACCACCCGGAACAAGATCCCGTCGCCGGTCGAGGTCGGGGAGAACAGCTTTCTCGGCAAGGTCGCCGACGGCGCCGGCCACGTGCTCGACGACTCGTTCGGCTCGACGTTTGGCGTGCAGTCCGACTACGCCAGGCGCGTAGCCGCCAACCAGGCCGCCGACGCCGTGGCCAACCAGGCACTCACCGAGCACGTCACTCTCACCCGGCAGGCTGTCGCGTCCTTCCCGGATACCCAGCCGGCACCGCCGATCGGTACCGCGGCAGCCAGCGCGACCCTGCACGGCGCCGCGCACGGTGGGGTCGGGCCCGGTGGGGCGCCGGTGGGGGCTGGGGGCGGCGGTAGTGGGGCCGTGGGCGGCGTTCCGGCCGGCGGTGGTGGCGCGGGCGCCGGGGGTGGCTCGGCGGGTGGTTCCGGTGGGGTGGGCGGTGGTGCCGGGCGGGTGCCGGCCGAGCCGACGCCGACCCACAGTGCCGGATGGACGCCGGTGACCCCGGCTCCAGGTAGCGGTGCAGGTGGCGGTGCTGGTGCGCTGCTCGGAGCGACGGACGGCGGGGGCGCCGGGTGGGGCGGGCAGTCCGGTCCGCTGTCGACCGGCGTCGATGGGGACGGCTCGGGATCGCGGGGTGGACTCGGGGCTGGCTCCGGTGGTTCGGGTGGTGCCGGCGGTGGCTACTCCGGGAGCGGCGGGTTCGGTGGTTCGGGCGCCGGCGGGCTGGGTGGCGGGCTGGGTGGCGGGTCCGGGTTGCGGCCGCGCGGTGGGGCGGGCGTCGGCGGTGTGGGGTCCGGTCCCGGGGGTGGCGGTGCGGGTCGGTCGCCGCTGCCCGGCGCGGGTGGCTTCGGTGGTTCCGGGTTCGGCGGTTCAGGGGCCGGCGGGCCGGGCGGCGGCATGGGTGGCATGTCCCCGATGGGCGGCGGTTTCGGTGGCGCGGGTGGTGCTGGCGACTCGGACCACGAGCACCGCAACAACGTGTTCATTCCCAGCGACGAGCCGTTTGTGGTCGAGGAGGGTGACGACGTGGTGCCGCCGGTGCTCGGCGTACCCGGCGGCCAGTGGTGACCGGCGGGGCGATCGGCAGCACTCGCCGGCCGGTGCTGCTGTCGCCGGTGGAGTTCGGCGCGTGCTGGGCGGCGCTCGAGCTGGGCGACCCGCCGCTGCTGCTCGAGCTGCGCAGCCCCGGGTACACCGTGGGCGAGCGTGACGAGCTGTTCCGCCGGGCGTTGGCCGGGCTGCGCGAGCGGGGCCTCGGTGATGGCCACCGGCCGGCCGAGCCGCTGGCCTCGACCCTGCGGCTGCTCGCCCAACCGGACTACGAGCTGGACATCCGGCTCGGCGGCGGCCGGCGCGGCATGCTGCTCGGCCTCGGTGCGGTGGCCGGTGCGCACGGGGTGGTGGTGATCAGCGGCGACGGCCCGCTGCGGCTGCTGCCGATGGATGGCGCGCGGGTCGCGGCCACCCTGGTCGGGCTGGCCGGCGAACTGTGCCCGGGGCTCGGCCGGCCGGTGAACATCCCCGCCGACCTGCTGGACGAGGCCCGCGCGGCGGCTCGGGACGGCAAGCTGTGGACCCTGGCCGACGAGCTGGTCGGCCGGGGCGTGTCCCGGCTGGACGCCGGTTCGCTGGCCCGGATGTGCGACGGCGTCGACATCGTCGGCCAGCTGGGCGCGACCTGGCGGCCCGGCGGGCAGCGGCGGCGGGCGCCCTGGGTGGTCGGCTTCCATCGCACCGCCGGCGGCTACTTCATGCAGCTGCGCCGTCCGCCGGCCGGTCGGCCCGACGCGGGCGAGACGGTGACGGTCTGCCCGACGGACGCCGACCGGCTGATCCGCCAGTGGCGCGAGCTGGTCGAACAGCTGCTCCTCCCCGCCTGACCCGTCCCGGACCCCGCTCGCGCCCGCCGCCGAACGCACCGCCCTACCCGCCGCGGTGCCGTTGCATTCGCCGCCGTGCCGCCGCACCGGAGAGTCCCGCCACACCCCGAGCAGGCAAGCAAAGCTGGCACCCGAGGTGACCGACAGCGCGAGCAGGACGAGCAGCCGGTCGGCCAGCTCCGGTCCATCGGTCCGTGCACTCGCGTCCCCCGCCGCCCCGCCCAGCCGCTGCTACCGCTGGTCGTACGAGGTCGCCATTCCGCCGCACCGCCGGGCCCGTTCGTCCACCGCCCATGGACAGGATCGTCGGCACCGGGCGACCATGAGTCCAACAAGTCGTCGAAGCAAAGGCATGAAGGATCCTCATGGTCGTCGGAATTCCGCAGCTCCGGGCTTTCGTCGCGGTCGTCGACGCCGGTGGCTTCGGGGCGGCGGCCGACCGGCTCGGGATCAGCCAGTCCGCCGTGTCGCACGCGGTCGCCGCCCTGGAGCGGGCCACCGGCCGCCCGGTGCTGACGCGGCACGGCCGCCCGACGCTGACCCGGTTCGGCGAGCAGATCCTGGACCACGCCCGCACCGTGCTGGCCTCAGTCGCCGCCATCACCGCGCTCGCCGAGGACGGGGACGGCCGCCCGCGTGGCGCGCTGACCATCGCCGCCCCGCCGACCATCTGCCACGGCCTGCTGCCCGAGCTCGTGCTGCGCTGGCGGGCCGAGTTCCCCGAGGTCGTCGTGTCGCTGTACGAGGGTGAGGACGACGAGGTCGCCGGCTGGCTGGAGGGCGGCACCGCCGACCTCGCGGTGCTGATCGACCCGCCGGCGCCCCCGGACGGCAGCGCGCTGGTCGGCTCGGACCGGTTCCACGCCGTGCTGCGCACCGACCACCCGCTGGCCGCCGAGCCGACGGTCGACCTCGCCGACCTGGCCGACGACGACTTCCTGCTCTCCGCGGGCGGCTGCGAGCGGCAGCTCCAGGAGCTGCACCGGATGGCGGGCGTCCCGTTCCGGCCGGCGCACCGGATCCGGCAGCTGAGCACGCTGTTCGCGATGGTCCGGTCCGGGGTCGGCGTCTCGGTGGTGCCCGGGCTCGCTGCCGGCATGGCTGGCCCTGAGCTCGTACTGGTTCCGCTGAGCCAGTCACTGACCCGCACCCTGGTGCTGACCGGTCCGCTGCACCGGCCCTGGCACCCGGCGGCCCGCGCGCTGGTGGAGGCCGCGCTCGCGGTCCCGCCGCCGCTGGCCGGCCGGCTGCGCCGCGCCGCACCGGCGTCCGGGGCCCGGCGCCACCCGGGCATCCCCGAGCCGGCCCGCTCGACCGAGTCGCTGGACTGACCCCAGCGGCCCGGCCCCGGACTACGCCGGGCTGGCCGTCCCCTGACCGGTACCGAGTGCGGTGCCGAGCGCGGTGACGAGCTGCTCGCCGGACGGTGTGGCGTCCGGGTCCAGCAGCCACTGCACCAGCAGCCCGTCGCACAGCGCGATCTCGAACGAGGCGAGCGCGCGGGCCTGCTGCGGATCGACGCCGGCGAGGTGCTCGGTGACCATCTCGGCGACCTGGGCGCGGGACCGCTCGTACGTGGCCGCCAGCTGCGCGCGCAGCTCCGGCTGGCGTTCGGCCTGCGCGAGCGCCTCGATGAACGCCACGGAGAGCCCCCGGTACTCGTCGAACGAGGCCCGGATCGCGCCCCAGGACGCCACCAGCAGCTGCATCGGGTCGCCGCTCGCGCCGTCCGGCACGGCGGCCAGCGCCAGCGCGCGGACCCGCTCGGCCCACTCCTGGAACGACGCCGCGATGGCCTCGTTGAGCAGCGCTTCCTTCGAGCCGAAGTGGTAGCCGATGGAGGCGAGGTTGGTGCCGGACGCGGCCACCAGGTCACGCGCGGTGGTGCGGGCGTAGCCGCGGTCCTCCAGACAGCGGCGGGCGCCGGCCAGCAGGTCCTCGCGGTGTCCCATGCCGACGATCCTAGGTAAAAATCTAGACGGGCGTTTTATACAAGCGTATGATGTTGATCATGTTGCCACCGACGTCCGCGTTGCCCAAGGTTGTGCAGACCGCGCTGATGTTCACCCGGCCACACAAGTGGGCAGCGGCCAACCAGCGGCGCCACGGCAAGGTCTTCCGCGTCTACGCGGCGCCGTCCGGGTGGCTGGTGTACCTGGCCGACCCGGCGGACATCAAGACCGTGTTCGCCGGCGACCCGGCGGTCTACCACGCCGGCGAGGCCAACTCGATCCTGCGCGGCGTGGTCGGCGACGACTCGGTGCTGCTGCTGGACGAACAGCGCCACCGCGACCGCCGCCGGCTGATGTTGCCGCCGTTCCACCGGGACGCGGTGCGCCGGCAGGTCGAGCTGATGACCGAGATCGCCGACGCCGAAGTGGCGCGCTGGCCGGTCGGCCGGGAGTTCGCGGTGGCGCCCCGGATGGCCGCGATCACCCTCGAGGTCATCCTGCGCACAGTGATCGGCACCGACGACCCGGCCCGGCTGGCCGCGCTGCGTGCCACGTTGCCGAGGGTCACCGACATGAACCTGCTCGGCGTGGCCGCCATGGCCAGGCCCGAGCTGCTGCGCTACCTGCCGTGGCGCGGGGTGCGCCGGCGCCGCGCCGAGGCCGACGAGCTGCTCTTCGCGGAGATTGCCGCCCGCCGTGCCGACCCCGACCTGGCCGAGCGCACCGACGTGCTGGCGATGCTGGTCAGGGCGGCGTCACCCGACGGCGCCGAGGGCGGTCGGCGGATGACCGACCCCGAGCTGCGCGACCAGCTGATCACGCTGCTGATGGCCGGCCACGAGACCACCGCGACCGGGCTGTCCTGGGCGCTGGAGCGGCTGGTCCGCAACCCCGAGGTGCTGCGCCGCGCGGTGGCGGCGGCCGACGCCGACCCGGCCGAGGACCCCGCCGCCGACGAGTACCTGGACGCCGTGGTCAAGGAGACGCTGCGCAGCCGCCCGGTGATCACCGAGGTGGCCCGCACGCTGACCCGTCCGACCCGCGTCGCCGGCTACGACCTGCCGGCCGGCACCCTGGTCATGCCGGCCATCGGCCTGGTGCAGGCCTCCGCCGAGCACTACCCGGACCCGGAGCGCTTCGACCCGGACCGGATGGTCGGCCAGACGCTCTCGCCGACCACGTGGTTCCCGTTCGGCGGGGGCGGCCGGCGCTGCCTCGGCGCCACGTTCGCGCAGGTGGAGATGCGGGTGGTGCTGCGGCAGATCCTGCGCGGGGTCGAGCTGGAGACCACCGAGGCGCCCGGCGAGCCACAGCGGGTCAAGCACGTCACGCTGGTGCCCCGCCAGGGTGGCCGGGTCCGGGTGCGGGCCCGCCGGCCGGCTCCCGTGACGCAGCCGGCACGCCCCACTCCGGCCTGAGATTGCGGGCGCTCGGTGACCCAGCGATCCGGTGCGCGAGTGGGTTGTGTGGGCCGGGGCGGCGATTAGACTCCGCGTAATCACCCTGGTCCCCGGTGGGAGCCTGTGACGTCGAACCGAGGAGCATCGTCAGAGATGTCTACCCAGGCCTCATCCGAGCCGACCACGGCCACCAAGCCCACCGCCGCCAAGCCCATGTTGGACGGCGAGCGTCCCCGGTTCGAGCGCGTGCTGGTCGGCGGCTTCACGATGATCCCGATGGCCGCGCTGGTCGCCGCCGTGCCGCTGGCCTGGGGCTGGGGGCTCGGCTGGACCGACATCGGGCTGGCGATCGGTTTCTACTACCTGTCCGGGTTCGGGGTGACGGTCGGCTACCACCGCTACTTCACCCACCGGGGGTTCAAGGCCAAGCGGGGGCTGCGCAACGCCCTGGCCATCGCCGGCAGCATGGCGCTGCAGGGCGACGTGATCACCTGGGTCGCCGACCACCGCCGCCACCACGCCTTCTCCGACAAGGAGGGCGACCCGCACTCCCCGTGGCTCTACGGCACCACGCCGGTCGCACTGGCCAAGGGCTTCTGGCACGCCCACATGGGCTGGCTGTTCGGCCCGGAACGGACCAACGCCGCCCGGTTCACCCCGGACCTGCTCGCCGACCGGGACATCGTCCGGATCAGCCGGCAGTTCGCGCTGTGGACCGCGGTCAGCCTGCTCGCCCCGGCCCTGCTCGGCGGCCTGATCAGCCTGTCCTGGTGGGGTGCGCTCACCGCGTTCTTCTGGGCCGGGCTGGTCCGGGCGGCGGTGCTGCACCACGTCACCTGGTCGATCAACTCGATCTGCCACATGATCGGGAAGCGGCCCTTCGAGGCCCGTGACAAGGCCACCAACGTCTGGCCGCTGGCGATCCTGTCCATGGGCGAGTCGTGGCACAACCTGCACCACGCCGACCCCACGTGCGCGCGGCACGGCGTCAAGCGCGGCCAGGTGGACATGTCGGCCAGGGTGATCTGGGCGCTGGAGAAGCTCGGCTGGGCCTATGACGTGCGCTGGCCGACCCCGACCCGGTTGGCCCAGCTCAGCGTGACGGCTCCCCTCGACTGACCGCGCCGCCCCCGACCGCTCAGCCACCGACCGCTCAGCCACCGACCGTTCAGCGACCGACGGCCCCGCTACCGACTTCAGCGCTGCTGACCTCGGACAGCGAGCCCGCCTGGGTCTCCGGTGCCATCAGTACGCAGACCAGCACACCGACCGCGCTGACCGCGCCGGCCAGCAGCATGGTCGGCCCGATGCCGGCGCCGGCCAGCAACAGCGGCGTGACGAAGGTGCCCAGCGCGGCGCCGATCCGGCTGACCGTGGTGCCCAGCCCGACGGCGGTGGCCCGGACGTTGGTCGGGAACAGCTCGTTCGGGTACACCCACTGCAGGATCGTCGGGCCGCCGACCGCCACCGCGTACACCGTGAACAGCACGACGATCACCGGCACCGGCGCCGCCGGGAACACCCCGAGCAGCAGCAGCGCCACCGTGGACACCGCAAACGGGCCGATCAGCAGCCGCCGCCGGGGCCACCGGTTGGCCAGCAGGGTCGCGCCGGCGCAGCCGATGATGAACAGCAGCCCGATCGCCGCCGAGCCGAGGGTGTCCGCGCCCTCGCCGGTCAGTCCGAAGGCGGTGAGCATCGCCGGGCCGAACGCGTAGATGGCGTAGATCGGCCAGATCGAGCACGTCCAGAACACCGCGACGAACACCGTGCGCCGCAGGTAGACGCCCTGGCCGAGGGAGCGGAGGCTGGTCGGCGCGGTGGGCTCACCGAGGTCGTCGAGGCGCGCGTCCGGGCCGAGCGCCTTCGCCAGTGCCGCCTGCGCCTCCGCCACCCGGCCCTTGGACAGCAGCCACCGGGGCGACTCCGGGGTACCGAGGCGGCCGAGCATCAGCAGCGCGGCCGGTACCGCCGGGGAGAGCAGCATCCAGTGCCAGGCGTCCGGGCCGAGTGCCAGCAGGGCGTCCCCGACCAGGTACGCGACGGCGTTGCCCACCGCCCACATCACCGTCAGCCAGCCCAGCATGCTGCCCCGGTGCCGGCGCGGCGCGAACTCGGCGAGCAGTGAGGTGGCGATCGGGTAGTCCGCGCCGACCGCCAAACCCACGAGCAGCCGCAGCACGAGCAGCCACCACGGGCCGGCCACGAAGAACTGGGCGACCGAGCACACCACGACCAGGCTCAGGTCCAGCGTGTACATCACCTGGCGGCCGATCAGGTCGGTGATGTAGCCGCCGAGCAGCCCGCCCAGGAACAGCCCGATCAGCGCCGATGCCCCCAGCACGCCCTGCCAGCTGGGGCTCAGGTGCCACTGCGGGGTGATCTGGGTCAGCGTCAGGCCGATGATGCCCAGCACGTAGCCGTCCAGCAGCGGGCCGCCGGCCGAGTACACGGTGAGCTTGCGGTGGAACCGCGTCAGCGGCGCGCTGTCGATGCCCAGCGGGCCGGGCGCCGGCGCGCCGGCGTAGGGCCCGGTGTCGAGCTCGGTGGGGTCGGGATGGCCGGCCCCCGTCTCTCCCGCCATCGTCATCCCTCCCGTGCTCGACGTGCACCGGGCCCCAGACCAGCTGACCTCGAGCTGACGAGGGGAGAGTAATTTTGTTGAACAAAATATGTCAAGGATCCTGAATGTAAACTCTTGACTGGGCACGAAAGCCTCTGAGCTTGAACCTTGAGCTTGTTTCGTTCAACAAAACTTCTCTACGATGGCGTTGTGTCGACCACCGACGTCGCGGAGCTCAGCGTGCCGAGCGCCGAACGCGTAGCGGCGAGCCTGCGCGACGAGATCCTGTCCGGCGCGCTGCCTCCCGGTATGCCGCTGCGCGAGACCGCGCTGGCCGCCGAGCTCGCCGTCTCCCGCAACACGTTCCGCGAGGCGCTGCGGCTGCTCGGCGCCGAGGGGTTGATCGAGCAGCAGCTGTACAAGGGCGCGGTGGTCGCGTCGATGCCCGAGGCGCGGATCCGGGACCTCTACCTGGTGCGCCGCACGCTGGAGCTGCGCGCGGTCGAGGAGAGTGGTGCCGCCACCCCGGCCGCGCTTACCGCGGTGCACGACGCGGTGTGCCTCACGGAGGCGGCCGAGGCCGCCGGCGACTGGCGCGCGGTCGGCACCCACAGCCTGCGGTTCCACGGCGCGCTGGTGGCCACCCTGGGCAGCCCGATGCTGGACAGCTTCTTCCACGGCGTCACCGCGCAGCAGCGGCTGGCGTTCGCCGCGGTCGCCGACGAGGCGCGGCTGCAGGGGCCCTGGACGGCACGCGACCGGGAGATCTGCGACCTGCTCCGGGCGGGCTTCCGGGCCGCGGCCGGCGCGGCGCTGCGCCGCTACCTGGACGACTCCGAACGCATGTTGGTGCAGCTCACGAAGGGATCATGATGGGCAACTACCCGGCCGCGTACCAGGCCAGTGCCGGCGCGCTGGATGTCGACCGCGCGTTCTACGCCAAGATCGCCGAAGGTCCCCGGGAACAGCTGGAGTCGTTCGTCATCCCGATCCGCAGCGGGCGGGCCTGGACTGTGCCGGCCGGCTCGGTCTGCCGGATCGTGGCCGTCGAG
>DATAZG010000221.1:0-11437 GCA_036272155.1 Pseudonocardia sp. | reverse complement strand
AGCAGCCCGAAGTAGCTCTCGCCGGACAGCAGTGTGGTCTGCACGTCGGAGCTGACGTTGAGCAGGAAGTACAGCGCCTTCTGCACCACCCAGTAGGCCATCGCCGCGCCGGCCAGGAACAGCAGCGCGGCGGACACCACGAAGCCCAGCGCGAAGCGGCGCTCCTTGGTGTACAGCCCGGGGGTGATGAACGCCCACAGCTGGTAGAACCAGACCGGGCAGGACAGCACCACACCGGCGGCGATGCCGACCCTCAGCCGCAGCGAGAACTGGTCGAGCGCCCCGGTGCCGAACAGCGTGCAGCTGCCGCCCGCGTTGAGCATCGGGCGGACCGTGGCCGGCAGCGCGCAGTACGGCTCCTTCAGCACGTCACCCAGGGTGGGCCCGCCGAAGAACGCGGTGCCGTACCAGACGTAGCCGACCACCGTCATCACCGCGACCGCGATCAGCGCGACGGCCAACCGGTTGCGCAGCTCGTAGAGGTGCTCGATGAGCGTCATCGTGCCGTCCGGGTTCTCCCGGCGGTGCCGTCGACGGCTGAGTGGGTTCCACACCGCGGCGAGCTACCCCCGGTCGGACTGGCCGCTGGGCGACCCGGAGCCCGGCACCCCGTTGCCGGACGCGCCACTGCCCAGCGCCGCTCCGGACGGCGCCGCTCCGGACGGTGCCGCTCCTGACGGTGCCACCGGCTCGGCGGCCTCCGCCTCACCCGACGGCGCCCCCGACCGGCCGGCCGGCAGCGCCGCGCGGGGCGCCCCCTCCGGTGCGGTCTCCGCCTCGGCCTTGGCGGGCTGCTCGCCGTCGCTGGCCAGGCCCTTGATCTCGCCGCGGAACACGCGTGCGGACCGGCCGACCGACCGCGCCAGCTCGGGCAACCGCTTCGCCCCGAACAGCAGCACGACCACGACGAGGAGGATCACCCACTCCATTCCGCCGGGCATCAGGCCGTCCTCTCCACCGCACTGTCGCTGACGTCAACAGTACCCGTTCGCCGGTGCGCGTCCCGCCACTCGCGCACCTCGGCCAGACCGGCCGAGATCCGCCGGGACCGGCCCGTGATCGCGGTGTTCAGCGTGGCCGAAGCGGTCCGGGCGCGGCGCAGGGCGCCCCCCACCCGCACCGCCACCAACGCGAGCAGCACGAGCCCGAGCAGCACCAGCACGGCGGTAAGCAGCCATCCCATGGCGGTCACCGTAGCGGCCGGCGACTGATCAACTCTCGGCCAGGCCGCGCAGCGCGTCCTCGGCCCGCCGGGCGACGGCCGCCCGCAGCGGAGCCGGGCGCAGCACCTGGGCGCCGCCGCCGAGCCCGAGCACGAGCCGGACCAGCCAGGCGTCGTCGGTGAACCGCAGCCGGACCTCGGCCCGCCCGTCCGGCCGCTCGACCAGCTCGTCGACCGGGTAGTACTCGGCGACCCAGCGCGCCTCCTGCTCCAGCAGCAGCACGGCCTCGCGCTGCTCCGGGTCGGGCCGGAAAAGCCCGGCGGACAGGTCGGTCGGGCGGGCGGTGGGCGGCGGGGCGGCCGGCTCGGCGAGCTCCACGACGGCGTCCACCCGGTCCAGCCGGAACAGCCGGACCCCCTCGGCGGACCGGCACCACGCCTCCAGGTACTCCCGGCCCTCCATCAGCAGCAGCCGCATCGGGTCGACCACGCGCTCCCCGACCACGTCCCGGGAGGCGGTGTAGTACCGGATCCGCAGGGCCCGGCCCCGGTCCAGCGCGGCCCGCACGGCGGCGGTGGTCTCCTCCTCGCGGGCGGTGAGCCCGACGGCGACCCCGGCCGGCGCGCCGGCCGCCCCCACAGCACTCTCGATCTTCGCGGTGGCCCGCCGGACCACGTCGGTGTCGACCATGCCGGGCACGTCGGCCAGCGCCCGCAGCGCCACCAGCAGGGCGGTCGCCTCCGCCGTGGTCAGGCGCAGCGGGCGGCGCATGCCGGCGTCCTCGGTGACCGTCACGGTCTCGCCGGCGAACGAGAGGTCGACCAGGTCACCCGGGCCGTAGCCGGGCAGCCCGCACATCCAGAGCAGCTCCAGGTCACGGCGCAGCTGCCGCTCGCTGACCCCGAAGTCGGCCGCCGCCTGGTCGACCCGCACGCCGGGGTGGGCCAGCAGGTAAGGCACCAGGGACAGCAGGCGGGGCAGCCGGGCCCCCAGCGCGGCCGGGCTCGCGGTCACCTGGCCACGCTCCCCAGCTCCACGGGCTCGGCGCCACCGGACTCCGCGCCACCGGGTACCGGCTCGACGGCCGCCGCGTGCGCCCTGGCCGCCGCCGCCCAGCCCCGCCGGACCGCCTCCGCCAGCCCGGCCGGCTCCAGCACGACGACGTCGGGGCCGTGCCCACCGATCCACCGCGCGATGGTCTCCGGGCTGCGCAGCTCCAGCTCCAGCACCTCGCCCGGCCGGCCGCCGTGCTCCAGCGGGCCGCTGACCCGACCCAGCCGGCGCAGCCCCAGCGCGCGGCCGCTGGCCACCCAGACCCGGGCCGTCCCGATCACCGGCGGCGGTCCGGCGCTCTGCCGGACCAGCTCGACCAGGTCGGTGCCCTCGGGGACGGTCACCGCACCGAGCGGGCCGATCGCGGTGACCGGGTCCTCGATCCGGGACAGCCGGAAGCAGCGCACGTCGTCGCGGTCGCGGTCGTGGCCGACCAGGTACCAGCGGCCGCGCCAGCTGACCACACCCCACGGCTCCACGGTGCGCCGGCGGGACTCGGCGGCCGGGTGCGGCCGGTGCTCGAAGGTCACCGCGCGGCCGGCCTGTACGGCGGCCAGCAGCGGTCCGAACGCCGGCTCGCTGGCGCGCACCTTCGGCTCCACCCCGGTGCCGACCGTCTCGTCGACCTCGACACCGGCGGCACGCAGCTTGACCAGGGCGCCCCGAGCGGCGCCGGCCAGGTCCGGGGAGTCCCACAGCCGGGCGGCCAGCGCGACGGCGGCGGCCTCGTCGGCGGCCAGCTCGATGTCGCCGAGCTCGTAGTCCTGGCGGGCGATGCGGTAGCCGTCCACCGTGTCGAACATCGAGCGCCGGCCGGTCTCCAGCGGGATGCCGAGGTCACGCAGCTCGGCCTTGTCCCGCTCGAACATCCGGAAGAACGCCTCGTCGGACGCGGCGGTGTCGTAACCGGGCACGGTCGCCCTGATCCGGTCCGCCGTGAGGAACTGGCGGGTGGAGAGCAGGCAGAGCACCAGGTTCACCAAGCGCTCCGCACGGGCTGAGGACACGCCTGCAGGGTATCGTCCGACGCCGCCCCGGCGGGCGGGTACGGGCCGCGACCGGCCGTAAACCTTCCCTAGAGCGAGGCGATCAGCCGATCCACCCGCTCGTCCACCGAGCGGAACGGGTCCTTGCACAGCACGGTGCGCTGCGCCTGGTCGTTCAGCTTCAGGTGCACCCAGTCGACGGTGAAGTCGCGCCCGGCGGCCTGCGCGGCGGCGATGAAGTCACCGCGCAGCTTGGCCCGGGTGGTCTGCGGCGGGGTGTCCTTCGCGGCCTCGATCTCGCCGTCGTCGGTAACCCGCTCCACCATGCCCTTGCGCTGCAACATGTCGAACAGGCCCCGACCTCGGCGGATGTCGTGGTAGGCCAGGTCCAGCTGCGCGATCCGGGCGTTGGACAGCTCCATGTTGTTGCGCTCGCGGTAGCGCTCCACCAGCCGGTGCTTGATCGCCCAGTCGATCTCGCGGTCGATCTTCGAGAGGTCACCGCTCTCCACCGAGTCCAAGGTGCGGCCCCACAGCTCCAGCACCCGCTCGGTGGTCTTGTCGCCCTTGCCGTGCACGGCCACGTGCTCGACCGCGCGGGCGTAGTACTCCCGCTGGATGTCCAGCGCGCTGGCCTCGCGCCCGCCGGCCAGGCGCACCGGGCGGCGGCCGGTCAGGTCGTGGCTGATCTCCCGGATGGCCCGGATGGGGTTGTCCAGCGTGAAGTCCCGGAACTGCACGCCGTGCTCGATCATGTCCAGCACCAGGGTGGCGGACCCGACCTTGAGCAGCGTGGTCACCTCGGACATGTTCGAGTCGCCGACGATCACGTGCAGCCGGCGGTAGCGCTCCGCGTCGGCGTGCGGCTCGTCCCGGGTGTTGATGATCGGCCGGGACCGGGTGGTCGCCGAGGAGACGCCCTCCCAGATGTGCTCGGCGCGCTGGGACAGGCAGTACACCGCGCCGCGGGGGGTCTGCAGCACCTTGCCGGCGCCGCAGATCAGCTGCCGGGTGACCAGGAACGGCAGCAGCACGTCCGCGATCCTCGAGAACTCACCGGCCCGGGCGACCAGATAGTTCTCGTGGCAGCCGTACGAGTTGCCGGCCGAGTCGGTGTTGTTCTTGAACAGGTAGATGTCACCGCCGATGCCCTCGTCGACCAGCCGCCGCTCGGCGTCCACGAGCAGGTCCTCCAGGATCCGCTCGCCCGCCTTGTCGTGCGCGACCAGCTGTGTCAGCGAGTCACACTCCGCCGTGGCGTACTCCGGATGCGAACCCACATCCAGGTACAGCCGCGAGCCGTTGCGCAGGAACACGTTCGAGGACCGTCCCCAGGACACCACGCGGCGGAAGAGGTACCGGGCTACCTCGTCCGGAGACAGCCGCCGCTGGCCGTGGAAGGTGCAGGTGACCCCGAACTCGGTCTCGACCCCATAAATCCGCCGGTGCATGCGCATCAGCGTAAGCGTTGGACGGCCCGTACTGTCGAGCCTGTGATCGAGTGGTTCCGCCGGGTGGTCGGATTTGTGGACGACACCGACCGGCTCGTGCAGCGCTGGGTGGTCGAACTGCCGCCCTCCGAGGTGGACCACTCGATCAAGCGTTTGACCAGGTCGGCGAACCACAGCCTGGTCTGGTTCGCCATCGCGGCGGTGCTCGCGGCCCGGGCCGGCGTCACCCGGCGCGGCGCGCTGCGCGGCGTGCTCGCCATTCTCGGCGCGAGCATTACCGCGAATGGAGTACTCAAACCACTGCTGCCGAGGCGCCGGCCGCCGGACGAGGGAATGCCGCGGGTGCGCAGCCTGCGCAGGCGGCCGACGTCCAGCTCGTTCCCGTCCGGGCACGCCGCCTCGGCCGCCGCGTTCGCCACCGCCGTCGCGCTGGAGAGCCCCCGCGCCGGCCTGGTGATCGCCCCGGTGGCCGCCGCCGTCGCCTACTCGCGGGTGCACGTCGGCGTGCACTGGACCTCGGACGTGCTGGCCGGCGCCGCCGTCGGGGCGAGTTCCGCGCTGCTCACCCGTCGCTGGTGGCCGGTCCGGAGCTCCGACGAGGCCACTGCCCGCCCGCTGGACCGGGTACCCGAGCTACCCGACGGCGCCGGCCTGGTCGTCGCGGTCAACCCGCTGTCCGGCGACCCGGGGTTCGACCCGACCGACGGCATCCGCAAGGCCTTCCCGGCGGCCACCGTCGTAGCGGTGCGCCGCGACCGGGACCTGGTCGAGGATCTCGAGCAGCTGCTCGCCGAGGGCGGCGTGCACGCGCTCGGCGTGGCCGGCGGCGACGGCACGGTGGCCGCCGTGGTCGCGGTGGCCAACCGGCACGAGCTGCCGCTCGTGCTCGTGCCCGCCGGCACCCTGAACCACTTCGCCAGGGACGTCGGCGTCTACGACCTGCAGGAGGCCGTGGACGCCAGCGGGGCCGGCGAGGCGGTCGCGGTGGACCTCGGCACCGTCCGCGTGCACGGGGGCGTGCACGCGGACGAGGCCGAGGGTGACGGCGAGACCGTGCGCCAGTTCCTGAACACCGCGAGCCTTGGCTGCTACTCCGACCTGGTCCGGCTGCGCGAGCGCTGGCAGCACCGGATGGGCAAGTGGCCGGCGTTCGCGCTCGCGCTGGTCACCGTGCTGCACCGGGCCACCCCGGTCGAGCTCACCCTGGACGGGGTGCGGCACTCGGTGTGGATCCTGTTCGTCGGCAACGGGCCCTACCACCCGCGCGGCATGGTGCCGGCCTGGCGGCCCCGGCTGGACAGCGGCCTGCTGGACGTGCGCTGGCTGCGCGCCGACCTCCGGTTCTCCCGGCTGCGGGCGTTCTGCGCGCTGGCCTTCGCCGCGCTCGCGCACAGCCGCGTGTACGGCCAGCGGGAGGTCGTCCGGCTGTCGGTCCGGCTCACCGAGCCCGGCCTGCTGGCCACCGACGGCGAGGTCGTGGACCGGGCCGACCGGTTCACCTTCGAGGTCGCGTCGAGGCCGGTGCCGGTCTACCGCCGGGACGAGGACAACCCCCGCTGGGCGAACCGGGACCGGCCGCACCAGCCCTGGTGACCCTCCCCCGGCGCCCCGGCAACTCTCCCGGGGCGACCGCTAAGCGGGGCTCAGGACTCCGCTGACGTCCCCGAGGAGCCTTCGGTGGAGGAATCCGCCCCGTCGCCCTCGGTGGGCTCCTCGTCGCTCTCAGCGGCCTTTGCGGCGTCCTTCTTGGGCCGGCGGTTCTCCTCCGGCAGCAGCGCGTCCAGGGCGGACCCGGTGATCCGGCGGAACGCCCGGCGCGGCCGCGACCGGTCCAGCACGGCGA
The DNA here is from genome assembly GCA_036272155.1 of Pseudonocardia sp. GTDB lineage: Bacteria > Actinomycetota > Actinomycetes > Mycobacteriales > Pseudonocardiaceae > Pseudonocardia. The sequence goes on along the minus strand of DATAZG010000221.1, from coordinate 4,941 downwards.
CCTCCAGCGCGGTCACCTGGAGCACGCGCTCGGCGGCACCCCCGTTGGCCGCCTGGGCGGCGGCCGCCGAGCCGCCCGGGGCGGCGGCGGACTGCAGCCCGCGCACGGCGACCGCGACGGCGTCGGCCAGCTCCATGCCGTCCTGGTAGGAGTCGCGCAGCTTCGCGCTGATCGGCTCGGTCTGCCCGCCCATCACCACGAACCCGGGCTCGTCACTGATCGAACCGTCGTAGGTGATCCGGTAGAGCTGGTCGGCGGTCGCCTTGGCGCCCACCTCGGCCACGCACAGCTCCACCTCGAACGGCTTCTGCTGCTCGGTGAAGATCGCGCCCATGGTCTGCGCGTAGACGTTGGCCAGCCAGCGACCGGTGACGTCGCGCCGGTCGTAGGAGTAGCCACGCACGTCGGCGGCCCGGATGCCGGCGGTGCGCAGGTTCTCGAACTCGTTGTACCGGCCGACTGCGGCGAAGCCGATCCGGTCGTAGATCTCGGACACCTTGTGCAGCGCGGTGGAGTGGTTCTCCGCGACGAACAGCACGCCGCCGGAGAAGGTCAGCACGGTGACGCTGCGCCCCCGCGAGATGCCCTTGCGGGCCAGCTCCGAGCGGTCCCGCATCACCTGCTCGGCAGAGGCGTAGAACGGCAGCGTCACGTCTGGTACTCCTGGCTCTTCAGTTCCTGGGGTGGCTGGGGGCGCGGGGTCCGGCTAGCCGCCGGGCCTGGTCAGCCTATCGGCGACGACCGCGCGTGCGATCTCACCGACCTGCTCGTCGGGGTGGCGCACCGCGCCGTCGGGCCCGGTGATGGTGATCACTACGGGGTAGATGTTGCGGCTCAGGTCCGGCAGGCCGGTAGCGGTGTCGTCGTCGGCGGCGTCGTAGAGCGCCTCGACGGCGGCCCGGATCGCGGTGTCGGTGTCGGCGGCCGGGTCGTGCCGCTTCTTCAGCGCGGAGCGGGCGAACAGCGAGCCGGAGCCGATCGAGTGGTAGCCGACCTCCTCGGACTTGCTGCCCACCACGTCGAAGCTGACGATCCGGCCGGCCTTCGCGGGGTCGGCGGCGTCGACGTCGTAGCCGACGAACAGCGGGATCGCGGCCAACCCCTGCATCGCGGCGCCGAGGTTGCCCCGGACCATGCCGGCCAGCTTGTTCACCTTGCCGTCCAGGGACAGCGGTACGCCCTCGATCTTGTCGTAGTGCTCGAGGTCGACCGTGAACAGCCGGACCAGCTCCACCGCGATCCCGGCGGTGCCCGCGATGCCGACCGCCGAGTAGTTGTCGGTGACGAACACCTTCTCGATGTCCCGCTGCGCGATCACGTTGCCGGCGGTGGCCCGCCGGTCACCGGCGATCAGCACACCGTCGGCGAAGGTCAGCGCGACGATCGTGGTGCCGTGCCGCACGTCGGGCCCGAGGCCGGTGGCGTCCACCGGTGACGAGCCGGCGGGCAGGTGCCCCGGCAGCAGGTGCGGCGCGGTGCTCGCCACGAAGTCGGTGAACGAGGACAGCCCCGGCGTGAAGTACTCGGCTGGCAGTGCGGTGCTGACCGGGCTCAACGGCCCCCTCGCCGACCTGGGATCCATCAGTGGGGTTACTCCTTCGGCTCGGTCGGCGGGGTCATCTCACGATGCCGCTCTCACGGTGCCGCCGTATTCATCTCGGCGGCACCGTACACGGCGGGGTGGCGGCTACTCGCCGCCCTTCTGGACATACGCCCTGACGAAGTCCTCGGCGTTCTCCTCGAGCACATCGTCGATCTCGTCCAAGATCGTGTCGACGTCCTCGCCCAGCTTCTCACGACGCTCCTGGCCGGCCGGGGCCGCGCCAGCGTCCTCGTCGCCGTCGCCGTCCCCGCCGCCCTGTCGCTTGGTCTGCTCCTGGGCCATGACGCCTCCCGGTTGAGTGGGTCCTGCTAGCTAGAACACTACCCAGCCGAAGACCGAAACACCCGCCGAAAGTTGTGTGTCATCCACGCGTCAGTGCGGCGACCAGGTCCTCGGCGGTCTCCGATTCGTCGATCAACTTGCCGACGTGGTTGCGCGTACCGCGCAGCGGCTCCAGCGTCGGGATCCGCACGAGCGACTCCCGGCCGAGGTCGAAGATGACCGAGTCCCACGACGCGGCGGCCACCGCGGCGGGGTAGCGCTCCAGGCAGCGGCCCCGGAAATAGGCCCTGGTGTCCTCCGGCGGCTTGCGCATCGCGTCGATCACCTCGTCCTCGGTGACCAGCCGTTTCATCGAGCCCCGGGCCACCAGGCGGTTGTACAGGCCCTTGCCCATCCGCACGTCCGAGTACTGCAGGTCGACCAGCTGCAGCCGGGGCGAGGACCAGGCCAGCCCGTCCCGGGCCCGGTAGCCCTCCAGCAGCCGCAGCTTGGCCGGCCAGTCCAGCCGGTCGGCGCACTCCATCGGGTCCCGGCCGAGGGCGTCGAGCACCTCGCCCCAGATCCGCATCACCTCGGCGGTGACCTCGTCCACCTGCTCGCCCTGGGTGCGCTCGACGTGCTGCACGGCCCGCTCGTGGTAGGCCCACTGCAGGTCCAGGCCGGTCATCTTGCGCCCGTCGGCCAGCTCGACCTTCGCCTGCAGGCCCGGGTCGCGGCTGATGGTGTGCACCGAGCGCACCGGCTCGGCGAGGCGCAGGTCGTCGAACCGGATGCCGGCCTCGATCATGTCCAGGACCAGCGCGGTCGTGCCCACCTTGAGGTACGTGGAGTACTCGGCCAGGTTGGCGTCACCGATGATCACGTGCAGCCGGCGGTACTTGTCGGCGTCCGCGTGCGGCTCGTCCCGGGTGTTGATGATGCCGCGCTTGAGAGTGGTCTCCAGGCCGACCTCGACCTCGATGTAGTCCGAACGCTGGGTCAGCTGGTAGCCGGCCTCGTCCCCGCTGGCCCCGATGCCGACCCGCCCCGAGCCGCACACGACCTGCCGGCTGACGAAGAACGGGATCAGCCCGGTGATGATCGCCGGGAACGTGGTGGACCGCGACATCAGGTAGTTCTCGTGGCTGCCGTAGCTGGCGCCCTTGCCGTCCACGTTGTTCTTGTAGAGCTGGATACGGGGTGCGCCGGGCACGGTGGCCGAGCGCATCGCGGCCTCCTCCATCACCCGCTCGCCGGCCTTGTCCCAGATCACGATGTCCCGGGGAGTGGTCACCTCCGGCGTGGAGAACTCCGGGTGGGCGTGGTCCACGTACAGCCGGGCGCCGTTGGTCAGGATGACGTTGGCCGCGCCGAGGTCGTCCAGCTCGGAGTCCGGACTGGTCGGGATACTCGGGGTGGACAGGTCGAAACCGCGGGCGTCGCGCAGGGGCGACTCCACCTCGTAGTCCCACCGCGCGCGTTTCGCCCGTGGCAACTCCGCTGCCGCCGCGTAGGCCAGTACCACCTGCGTGGAGGTGATGACGGGGTTCGCCGTGGCGTCGCCCGGCACCGAGATGCCGTACTCCACCTCGGTACCCATGATCCGCCGAGCACTCATGAGCCGAGCCTAATCGTTCCGCGCCCGATCCGGCGCGGTCAGGAGGGCTTGTCGTCGAGCGGCCAGAGGCCGTCCCCGCCGAGATGCGTGGCCACCGCCTGGCTGATCTCCCGCAACGCCACCACCTGCTCGGGCGTGAGCTGGTCGAACAGGTGCGTCCGGACGGCCTCCACATGACCGGGGGCGGCCGCCTTGATGGCCGCCATGCCGGCGTCGGTGAGTTCACACACGGCACCGCGCCGGTCGGTGGCGCACTCCCGCCTGCGGACCCAGCCGGTCTCCTCCATCCGGGCCACGGCGTGCGAGAGCCGGCTGCGCGAGGACATCGACGAGGCCGCCAGCTGCGACATCCGCAGCGCGCGCTCGGGCACCTCGGACAGCCGGACCAGGATCTCGTAGTACGTGTGCGGGATCCCCGCCTCGTGCTGCAGCTGGCGGTCGAGGCTATCCATCAGCAGCCGGTTCGCCGCCAGGAACGCACGCCAGGTGCGCTGCTCATCGTCATCGAGCCATCTCGTGTGAGCCACGTCACCTCCGGAATAGTTGAACTCTCAACGTGTTAAGTCCAGTGTCAGTGTCGCTCAGCGACCCCACAACGTGACAACAAGAATCTCAACAAGCCTGAGGAGACCCCCGAAATGAGTACTACCGAGACCGTAAGCGTGGCTGCTGGCACGTGGGACATCGACGCGGTGCACTCCGACGTTTCGTTCGCTGTCCGACACATGATGGTGAGCAAGGTCAAGGGCCGCTTCGGGTCGTTCACCGGTGAGATCGTCACCGGCGCGAACTTCCTGGACTCCTCGGTCACCGCCTCGATCGACCTGAACTCGGTCGACACCAACAACGACCAGCGCGACGAGCACATCCGCTCCGCCGACTTCCTGGACGTCGCGAACCACCCGGCCCTGACCTTCACGTCCACCGGCGTGCGCCCCAACGGGGCCGACTACATCGTGGACGGCGAGCTCAGCCTGCACGGCGTGACCCGCCCGGCGGAGCTGCACGTGGAGCTCTCCGGCAGCGGCCCGGACGCCTACGGCGGCACCCGCGTCGGCTTCTCGGCCACCGCGACGATCAACCGGAGCGACTTCGGCATCGACATCAGCATGCCGCTGGACGGCGGCGGCGTCGTGGTCGGCGACAAGATCCAGATCGCGCTCGAGGTCGAGGGCGTGCTGCGCGCGAGCTGACGCTCCCACCAGCGCTCACCGGACCCACAAACAGCACAACGCCCGCCTCCCGAAATCCTCATCGGGTAGGCGGGCGTTGTGCGTTGAGCTACAGGTACTGACCGGTGTTCGAGGCGGTGTCGATGGCTCGACCCGACTCCGCGCTCTTGCCGGTCACCAGGGTGCGGATGTAGACGATGCGCTCACCCTTCTTGCCCGAGATCCGTGCCCAGTCATCCGGGTTGGTGGTGTTGGGCAGGTCCTCGTTCTCGGCGAACTCGTCGACG
>DATAZG010000220.1:0-43144 GCA_036272155.1 Pseudonocardia sp. | reverse complement strand
CCCCCCCCCCCCCACCACTCACAGGGTCAGGTCGCCTCGGGGCGGACGCTGTCCGGCACCTCGGCCACCGGCCGGTCGCCCCGGTCGCGGGTGCGCCAGGTGAGTACCGCGCCCACGATCAGCACGGAGCTGGTGGTCAGGAACACGGCCGGCATGCCCAGGTGGCCGCCGACGAAGCCGCCGACCGCCGGCCCCGCGACCTGCCCGACGTACTGCGCGCTGATCGCGTAGCCGAGCACCTGGCCGACGCTGGGCCGCGCCACGGTGTGCCGGATGGAGGCGGTGATCGCCGGCAGCAGGCCGCCGAGGCACAGGCCCATCAGGAAGCGCAGGACGCCCAGCTCCAGGTTGTTCACAGCAGTGGCCTGCAGCGCCAGCAGAACTGCCGAGGCCAGCAGGCAGACGCAGATCACCGGGGCGTGCCCGATGCGGTCGGCGAGCTTGCCCAGCCGGGGCGCGGACACGACCGTGCCGAGCGCGCCGGCCGCCATGACCACGCCGGCGATGGACGAGATGGCGGTCGCGCCGTGCGCCAGCTGGCTGACGTACACCGTGATGATCGGCTCGATCGACATGGTGGCGAACATCAGCAGTGTCGCGGTCAGCAGCAGGGCGACGACCCGCCCCTTGTGCTCGACGTTCGACCAGGCGCTCACCCGCGGCGCGCGCACGGTCGCCGTCGTGGCGTCCGGCCTGACCCGCTTCTGCTCCTTGATCAGGAACGTGGTCGCCAGGAACGCGAAGAAGATCACCCCGCCGGCGACGAAGAAGGTCAGCCGGATGCCGATCAGGTCGGGCGCGATGCCGCCGAGCAGCGGGCCGACCACGTTGCCGGCCATGATCCCGGCGGACAGCACGCCGAGGGCCCAGGCACTGCGGCTCCTCGGGGTCTGCGCCGCCACCAGCACCGTCGACCCGGACGCGTAGCCGCCCAGCAGCCCGGTCAGCAGCCGCAGCGCGACGAGCTGCCACACGTTCTGCGCCAGCCCGATCAGCGACATCGCCACCGCCATCCCGAGGCTGGCCCTGATCAGCATCGACTTGCGGCCGTACCGATCGCCCAGCGCGCCCCACAGCGGCGCGGTGAGGGCGGCGGTGAAGAACGTGGCGCCGTACGCGATGCCGGACCACTGCACCACCGCCGCCGGGTCGGTGACGCCGAGCTCGTGTACGTAGAGCGGTAGGTAGGGCAGCAGCAGCGTCATCGCCACGATCGTGCTGAACGAGCCCGCGAAGCAGACGAACAGGTTCCGTCGCCAGGCCGGGTTGCTGTCCTCGTCGCTCATGTCTATCCCATTCTGTGGGAAGCTACTCCTAACTGTTGGACGACGGTAGCACCGAGCGCAGGCCCTGAGCGAGTGTTGTGAGCTCCCCCGCGCACCGGCGCACCCGCGCACCGGCGCACTCGGTGCTCCCACCGCGACCCCGCCCCGTGATCGCGCCGATGATTCGCCGAGCTCAACCACAGCGGCCTGGAACGCGCCGCGGAGGCCGCTGTGGTTGAACTCGGCGGGGGAGGGTCGGGCTCGGGGTGCGGCGCGGGTGCGGGTGGGGGTGCGGGTGGGGGTCAGCGCGGGTTGGGCTGGTCCGACTCGTCGAGCAGGCCGTAGTGGCCGGCCAGGCCGGCGGCCTCGATCCGGTTGGGGACGCCGAGCTTGTGCAGCAGGGCGGCCACCATGCGCTTGGCGGTGCGCTCGGAGACGAACATCCGGGTGGCGATGTCGGCCGTCTCCAGTCCGCGCGCGATCAGTACCCAGAGTGTGCGGTCCTGGCTCTCCAGGCGTTCCAGCAGCTCATCCGGCGGTTTGCGGGCCGAGGCGAGCAGGGCGTCGAGCAGTTCGCCGTGCATCACCCGCAGCCCGGCGGCCACGGTGAGCAGCGGGGCGAGCAGCACGTCCGGGTCGGCCGACTTGGGCAGGTAGCCGTCCGCGCCGGCGCGCAGGGCCCGCTCCGCGAGCGCCAGGTTGTCCGAGCCCGACAGCGCCAGGACCCGGGTCGCCGGGCGGCGCTGCTTGACCTGGCGGACCGCGACCGCACCGCCGAGCGGCGGCATCGCGAGGTCGATGATGGCCAGGTCGGCCGAGCAGGACTCGACCAGTGGCGCCGCCTCCTCCACCCGCGTGGTCAGCCCGCCGACCACGAACCGGTCGCCGGCCTTGGACTCCAGCAGCAGCGCCAGGCCCTGGGCGAACAGTTCGTGGTCGTCGACGATCACGACCACCAGTGGCCGCGATGCCGGGTCGTTCATGCCGGCAGAGTCTCACAGCTCGGCGAGTTCGCCCATTCCGCCCGGGGCCCCGGCCGCGTGGTCTTGACGTGCGGGGTCCGCCGGGCCACAGTGGCCGAGATGCTGGACACTGTGTCCAGACAGTATGAGCGGGAGGAGGGCGGGGCGGTGACCGACGGTGCCGAGGAGGTGCTGGTGGCCCGGGACGGCCGGGTGGGCTACCTGACCCTGAACCGCCCGGCCGCGATGAACGCCATCACCGTGCGGCTGGGCCGCGAGCTGGAGGCCGGCGTCCGCGACCTCTCCGTACTCGTCGACGTGATCATCATCAGGGGCGCCGGCGGCAACTTCTGCGTCGGCGGTGACGTACCCGAGCTGGACCGGCTGCGCGCTCGGGGCCGGGACGCGCTGGCCGAGCTGTTCGTGGCGTTCCGGCGCGCGCTGGCGGCGATCGCCGAGGTCCCGGTGCCGGTGGTCGCCATGGTCGAGGGCAACGCGGTGGCCGGCGGCTTCGAGCTGATCCAGGCCTGCGACATCGCGATGGTCGCCGCCGACGCCCGGCTCGCCGACATCCACGCCAGGTTCGGCCAGATCCCCGGCGGCGGCAGCACACAGCGGCTGGCCGGGATCGTGGGGCAGGCGAGGGCGCTCGGGCTGATCCTGACCGGTGACCGGATCAGCGGCACCGAGGCGGCCGCCTGGGGGCTGGTCTACCGGGCGGTCCCCGCGCAGCAGCTCGACCGGGCCGTGGCCGACCTGGTGACCCGGCTGGCCAGCGGTTCCCGGCCGGCGCTCGCGGCGAGCAAGCGGCTGGTCAGGGCCAGTGCCGCCCTGCCACTGGAAGAGGGTCTGGACCTGGAGCTGGCCGCTGTGCTGGACCATCTGGTCGGGCCGGCCGGGGATGCCGCGGTGGCCGCGTTCAGCGAACGTGAAGGGCGGAGATGACCGAGAAACTGATCGACAGCGGCCTGGTGCTGCTCGACCTGGAGGACTCCGGGGTCGGGCGGCTCACCCTGAACCGGCCGGAGGCGGCCAACGGCATGAGCGTGCCGTTCCTGCGCGCGCTCTACGACGCGCTGATGCACTGCCACCGCGAGCCGAGGCTGCGCGTGCTGGTGGTCGCCGGCGCCGGGCCGAACTTCTGCGCGGGCGGTGACATCAAGGACTTCGCGTCGAAGGGCGAGGGGCTGCCCGACTACCTGCGCGAGGCGACCTCCTGGCTGCAGATCTCGGTCAGCGCGCTGATGCGGCTGAACGCGCCGGTGGTCGCGGCGGTACAGGGCTTCGCGGCCGGCGGTGGGGGATTCGGCCTGGTCTGCGCCTCGGACCTGGTGGTCGCCGGCGAGTCGGCCAAGTTCCTGCCGGGCGCGACCAGGGCGGGCATGGCCCCGGACGCCGGTGTGTCGGTCACGCTGCCGAGGCTGGTCGGGCTGCGCAGGGCGATGGAGCTCGTGCTGACGAACCCCACGCTCAGCGCGGCGCAGGCCCTCGACATCGGTCTGGTCAACCAGGTGGTGCCGGACGACGAGCTGGACGCCGCCGCCGACAAGCTGGCCGCCACCCTGGCCGCCGGGGCGCCGCTCGCGCTGGCCGAGAGCAAGCGGTTGCTGTGGGACGGCGTGGGGCGGTCGGTGGAGAGCGGGCTGCCGGACGAGGCCCGCACGGTGTCCGCGCTGTCCGGTACCGCCGACGCCCGGGAGGGCCTGGCCGCCGTGATCGAACGCCGCCGACCCGTGTTCACCGGCCGATGACCGCCGCCGGCGCCCGGCTGGCCGGCCAGCGCGCGGTGGTCACCGGGGGAGGGCGCGGCATCGGCGCCGGGATCGCCCGCCGGCTGGCCGCCGAGGGCGCGCACGTCACGGTGGCCGACATCGACCTGGCGCCCGCGCTCGATGTGGCCGGGGAGATCGGCGGGACCGCGGTCGAGCTGGACGTGGCCGACCCCGAGGCGGTGCGCGCCGCGCTGGGCGGCGAGCGGACGTTCGAGGTGCTGGTGAACAACGCCGGCTACGACCAGTTCTGCTGGTTCACCGAGGTCACGCCGGCGCAGTGGCGGCGGATGCTGGCGGTCAACCTGGAAGGTGTGTTCGCCTGTACCCAGGCGGTGCTGCCGGCGATGCAGCGCGCGCGGTACGGCCGGATCGTCACGGTGTCCTCGGAGGCCGGCCGGATCGGTTCCAAGGGCAACGCGGTGTACGCGGCGACCAAGGCGGCCGCGGTCGGCTTCAGCAAGTCCATCGCGCGGGAGAACGCCCGGTTCGCGATCACGGCGAACACGCTGGTCCCCGGGCCGATCGAGACCCCGCTGCTGGACAAGGTGCGGGCCCAGGGCGAGCTCGGCGACCGGCAGATCGCCGCGATGGTCGCCGGCACGCAGCTCGGCCGGTTGGGCACGCCGGAGGAGGTCGCCGCCGCGGCCGCGTTCCTCGCGTCCCCGGAGGCCGGCTTCGTCACCGGCGAGACCCTCGGCGTCTCCGGTGGCATGGGCCTGGGCGCCTGACCAGCGCCGCCGTCGCCCCAAGCGCGCACCGCGAGTCGCGGATTTTGTCAGGATGAGTCGCGGATTTTGTCAGCGCGGTCACCGAGGTCACCTCGGGTACGGCGCGACCGGCCGCCGGTTCGGGGCTTGGGGGTACGTGCCTGGCGGTGAATCGCGCCTGGTTCGGGGTCGTCGGGTGCGTGCCGGCAGCGCGCCGCGCGCGGTGCGGGTACCGGTCGACACCAGACCACGCACTGTGTGGGCTTCTCGCGCACCCTGCAGGGTTGCCGCGCACGTGCCAACAGCGCGCCGCGCACCATGTGGGGTTGCCGCGCACCCTGCAGGGTTGCCGCGCACCCTGCAGGGTTGCCGCGCACCATGTGGGGTTCCAGCGCACGTGCCAAAGCACGCCGCGCATCTTGTGGGGTTCCCGCGCACTGCGCGACCAGCGCGGGAACCCCGAAACGTGCGCGAACCCGAGGCGATCCGCCCGGGCACCCCAACCGCCGCCCCACTTGTCACCGCAATTGGGCACGACAAGTCCCACTTGTCGTGCCCAATTGCCACGACAAGTCGGATAGAGGAGGCCACCGAAGGCGGTGGGCGGCGAGCCGGCGACTCCGTCACGTCACCGCGCGCCGAGCGGCCGTGCCACGGCGTTCTTGGCGTCCGCGCCGGCACCGGCTAACATGCTGTCCAGACACACTGTCCGATTTCGTGCGACCGGGCCTGGACCTGGGCACGGAGACCGGCGGAGGGAACGGCCATGACCGTCATCGACAGCCCGTCCCGGTACGACGACCTGATCCAGCCCGGCCGGGTGCACGGCTCGCTGTACACCGACCCGGCGATCTTCGCCGAGGAGCTGGAGCGCATCTGGTACACCGGCTGGGTCTACGTCGGGCACGAGAGCGAGGTGCCCGAGCCGAACGACTACGTGGTCAAGAGCATCGGGCCGCAATCGGTGATCATGACCAGGGACCGCTCCGGCCAGCTGCACCTGCTGCTCAACCGCTGCTCGCACCGGGCGAACCTGGTGTGTGACGCCGAGCGGGGCAACTCGAGCGCGCTGCGGTGCCACTACCACGGCTGGACGTTCGCCAACGACGGCGCGCTGCTGGGTTACCCGTTCATGCAGGGTTACGGCGGCAAGGAGGCTAAGAAGGGGCTGGGGCTCGGCCGGGTGACCAGGATGGAGTCCTACCGGGGCTTCGTGTTCGGCAGTTTCGCCGCCGAGGGACCGACCCTGCGCGAGCACCTCGGCTCGGCCACCGACGCGTTCGACCGGCTGGCCAGGCTCTCCCCCGAGGGCGAGGTGAAGATCACCGCCGGCTGGCTCAAGCACAAGGTCAAGGCCAACTGGAAGATGCTGCTGGAGAACGAGACCGACGGCTACCACCCGCAGTTCGTACACTCGTCGATCTTCGAGGTGGCGCAGAGCGGGATCGGCGCGCTGTACAGCGACAAGTCGGCGGCGGTCAGCCGGGACATGGGCAACGGGCACACCGAGAACGACCTGCGGCCGGAGTTCCGCAAGCTGGACGTGCCGCTGGGCTGGTTCGGCACGACCGAGGCGCGGATGCCGGGGTACGTGGCCGACATGCACACCGCCTACGGCGAGGCCGCCCGGGAGATCCTGATCGACGGCTCACCACACGTGATGATCTTCCCGAACCTCTTCATCGCGGAGATCCAGCTGTTTGTGCTGCAGCCGCTGGCGGTGGACGAGACGGTGCAGCACGTCACGGCGCTGCAGTTCGCCGGCGCGCCGCAGCTCAACGAGCGGATGCTGCGCCAGACCATCGGCTCCGTCGGCCCGGCCGGGTTCCTGCTGGCCGACGACTCGGAGATGTACGAGCGCAACCAGCGCGGCGTGCAGGCCCGCCACCCCGAGTGGCTGACGATCAGCCGGGGCATGCACCGCGAGCGGATCGACGACGACGGCCACACCATCGGCTACGCCACCGACGAGGTCCCGCTGCGGGCGATCTGGGCGCACTACCTGGGCCTGATGAACGGCGGCCCGATGAACGGCGGCCCGCGATGACCGCCGGCGTGGTGGGGCTGACCCTGACCGACGTCGAGCAGTTCCTCTACCGCGAGGCGCGGCTGGCCGACGAGCACGACTACGACGGCTGGGAGGCGCTGTGGACCGACGACGCGATCTACTGGATCCCCGGCGGCGGCAGCTCGGCCGAGGACCCTGACACGCAGATGTCGATCGTGTACGACAACCGGTCCCGGATCGGGCTGCGGGTGGCACAGTTGAAGAGTGGCAAGCGGCACTCGCAGACCCCGCCGTCCAGCGTCCGCCGGATGATCAGCAACATCGAGCTGATGGGGCTGGACGGCGCCGACCAGCTGGTCGGCGCGAACTTCCTGGCCGTGGAGTCGCGCGACCGCGGCACCACGATCTGGGCCGGCCGGGCCGAGTACCGGCTGCGGCTGGTGGACGGCGAGCCGAGGCTGGCCGAGAAGAAGGTCACCCTGGTGGACCGGGACCGCGCGCTGTTCACCCTGTCCTTCCTGATCTGAGGTGGAGCCGAGCGACCATGGGCAGCCGACCTGATACCCCGATCGGCACGGTGGCCAGCGAGTTCGCCGCCGTGGCCGTGAGCATCGACCACCACGCCAACGGCCCGAGGCTGCGCCTGGAGGACCTCTCCGGCGGCCGGGTCGCCTTCCTCGACGCGCTGCAGCTGGAGACCCTCGCCTGGCTGCCCGCCGAGCAGCTGACCGCCCTGCTGGATCCGTCGGCCAGCCGCTGGCGGGATGTCCCACAGGGCCGCCCGGAAGGGACCCGATGATGGAACCCGGCACCGAGCGGTCCGACACCGAGCGGTCCGACACCGAGCCCCTCAGCACCGAGCCCCTCAGCACCGAGCGGCCGAGCGTCGAACAGCGCCGCGCCGACCTGCGCGCCGCCCACCCGACCTGGCGGCCGCGCACCCTGGACCGGGCGCTGCGCGAGGCCGCCGAGCGCTACGGCGACCGCCCCCTGGTCCTCACCGACGACCGCGCGCTGAGCTACGCCGAGACGGCCGAGTGGGCGCGCGAGCTGGCCGACGGGCTGGCCGCCTCGGGGATCCGGCCGGGGGACCGGGTCGGCGTACTGATGGCCAACTACCTGGAGTTCGTGCCGGTGAAGTTCGCCGTGGCGGCGGCCGGCGCTGTGGCCATCCCGTTCAACTACCTGTACCGGAGCGAGGAGCTGGCGTACGTGTTGGCCCAGTCCCGCTGCTCGTTGTTGATCACCATGACCGGGTTCGCCGGGCTGGACTACCTGGCCATGCTGGACGGCATCGCGCCCGGCTGGGAGCACGGCCCGACCGAGGCGCTGCCCGAGCTGCGTCAGGTCGCGCTGCTGCCCACCGACGGGCGGACCAGGGGCGGGGTGGCCACCGTGGCCAGCCTGACCGAGCTCGGCCAGGCCAACCCGGGTGCGGCCGCCGACCCCGGACACCGGCCAGAGGACGTCGGCGACATCCTGTACACCTCGGGCACCACCGGCTCGCCCAAGGGCGTGATGGTGACCCACGACGCGGTGCTCCGTACGGCGTATGCCTCGGCGCTGACCAGGGCGTACGAGGACGGCCGGCGGATCCTGTTCTCGCTGCCCTGCTATCACATGTTCGGGTACGTGGAGGGGCTGCTCTCGGTGCTGTTCGTGGGCGGCGCGGTGATCCCGAGGACGGCGTTCGCCCCGGCCGACTACTTCGCCGGCATCGAGCGGCACCGCGCGACGGACATCCTGTGCGTGCCGACCATGACCGTCGCGCTGCTGGAGCACCCGGCGCGCACCCGGCACGACCTGTCCTCGGTGTTCGCCATCCTGTCCGGGGCGGCCCCGGCGCCGGTGTGGCTGTGGGAGCGGGTGCGCGCCGACCTGGGCATCACGGAGATCACCACCGGCTACGGCATGACCGAGGCCGGCGGCGCGATGACGCTGAGCCGCCCGGAGGACCCGCTGGAGCTGCACTCCGGCACGGTCGGCGCGGTCAAGCTGGCGGGCGCGGCCGGGCTGCCCGAGCACGGGGGAGCGCTCTGCGCCTACTCCACCGTCGACCCGATGACCGGCGAGGACCTGCCGGCGGGCGCCGAGGGCGAGCTGGTCGCGCACGGGCCGACGATCATGCTCGGGTTCTGGGAGAAGCCGGCGGAGACCGAGGCGGCACTGGCCGGTGGCCGGCTGCACTCCGGTGACCTCGGCCGGGTCGACGAGGACGGCTACGTGCGGCTGACCGGGCGCAGCAAGGAGCTGTACAAGAGCGGTGGCGAGCTGGTCATGCCGAAGGAGATCGAGGACCTGCTCAGCCGCCACCCCGGGGTCAGCCAGGCGTACGCGGTGGGGGTGCCGGACGAACGGTGGGGCGAGGCCGGCTGCGTGTGGGTGGTGCCCGAGGCCGGCTCGGGGGTCACCGAGGACGAGCTGCTCGAGCTGTGCCGGGGCAAGCTGGCCCGGTTCAAGGTGCCCAAGCACGTGCTGTTCCTGACCGCCGAGGAGCTGCCCACCACGCCTACCGGCAAGGTCCGCAAGTTCGAGCTGGTCAACCTGGCGGCCGCCCGCCTCACGGGATGAGGCGCCCTCCTCACCCCGTGAGCAGGGCGTACTCCTCACCCGATGAACACCGGCTGAGGCCTCACACCATCGGGCTGATGCGCTCCTCGACCCCGAGCAGCGACTTGCCGTACACCTCGTAGCCGATCACCGCGTTGAGGCCCGCGTGCCGCGCCGCGGTGTTCGCGTCGCGCCAGTACTGCTGCATCCGGCTGGACTCCGCGAAGCTGACGGCGCCGTGCACGTTGACCAGCACGTTGATCGCGTCGAGCACCTGCTGCGCGGCGTAACCGGCCTGGGCCCGGATCTCGGCGCGGGCGGCGTAGTCCACCTGCTCGCCGGTGCGCAGCGACAAGTCGAGCTGGTCGGCGATCCCGAGTACGTGCAGCCGCGCGGTCTTGAGCTTGAGCGCCGCCTCGGCGACCTGGATCTGCACGCCGACCGAGTCGCTCTGCCTGGCGAAGAAGGTGTGGTGCATGCCCTTGCCGGGGGCACTCGACACGACCAGGTCGAGTGCCGCGCGCCCGATCCCGAGCAGCGGCCCGAGCAGCGGCAACGTCGCCAGCGGTACGAACGGCAGCCCGTACATCGCCTCGGTGGTGGGCACCGGCCATGCCCCCTCGGCCATCGCGCCCATCGAGATCATCAGATGGTCGGGCACGAACACGTCGTCGGCGACCCAGGTGTCGCTGCCGGTGCCGCGCATACCCACCGTCTGCCAGGTCTGTTCCAGCTTCACCTCGGACACCGGCACAAAGCACAGCACGGCGTCGGCCACCGCGCCGGAGTCGTCCAGCACCACTGCCCCGAGCGAGGCCCAGGTGGCGTGGTGCGACCCGGACGCGTACGACCAGCGCCCGCTGACGCGCAGGCCGCCCGGTACCCGCCGGGCCGGGGCGGGCGCGGCGCCGCCGGCGATCTTCGCGTCGGGGTCCGCGCCGAACACGTCGTCCTGCGCCCGCTCGGACGCCAGCCCGGTGATCCAGCTCGCCACCGTGCCGACGGACACCAGCCAGGCCGCCGACGCATCCGCCTCGCCGAGCGCCTCCGTGACCTCCAGGACGGTGCGCAGGTCCGCCTCGTGGCCGCCCAACCGCCTCGGGGTAAGCATCCGGAACAGCCCGGCGTCGGTCAGCGCGGCACTCACCTCGCCGGTCACCCGGCGCTCGGCCTCACCCCTGGCCGCCTGCTCCCGCACCAGCGGCCGCAGGGCGCGCGCCCTGGCCACGAGCTCCGCGCGGGTGGGGGCCTCGTCGGCTCCGGCTGTGGTCATCGTCGCGTCCCCCTGGCTCAGCTGTTCGTGCGGGCCTGAGCATTCTTCAGCGGCGGGATATACAACTCGTTGCCGGCGGATAAGCCCAGCTCAAGACCCGTGAGTGGCGAGTTGGGTCATAGCCCCACTCGCCACTCACGGGGTCTGAGGAGCGGGTCCGGGGCGGTGCGGGCCGTTGGCGGCGCCGGCGTAGAGGGTGTTCCAGACGATGCTGGTGTAGGCGTCGACCAGGCGGGCCAGCTCGTCGTCCCGGGCATCCCGGATCAGGCGGTGCAGCCCGCGCTCGGCCATCCAGGTCAGCCAGGCGGCGGTCTGCGCGGCGGGCAGCGTGGCGTCCACGGAGCCGCTCGCCTGGCCGACGCGGATGTGTTTGCGCAGGCCCGCGATGTTGCGCTGCATCATGGCGTCGACCTGGTCGCGGACCGCCGGGTCGTAGGCGGCGGCGTCGAACGCGGCGGCCATCAGCGTGGTGTGTGGCCGGTACACGAGAACGACCCGGTTCAGCGCGACCCGTACGTCGTCCCAGCTGACCGTGCCGCCCCCCTTACCTTCGCCCTCTCCACCGAGCGACCACCAGCCCTGCGCGGCCACGTCCAGCTCGGAGATGATCTCGGTCAGCCAGGCCCGGATCAGCTCGCCCTTGTCCTCGAAGTAGACGTAGAACGTGGAGCGGGACACCCCGGCCAGCGACACCAGCCGCTCCACCGAGAGCTCGGTGAAGTTCTCGCCCTCGGCCAGCAGCGCCTCGACGGCGGCGAGCAGCCGAGCCTTGATCAGGTCACGCCGCTCCGCGCGGCTGGCCTGCGTCTTGCGGGTCACCGAGGGCATCAGGACACATCCATTCCAGCCGGCTCAGAACCCGAACGACTTGCCGATCACGTCCAGCATGATCTCATCCGCGCCCGCGCCGATGCGGTAGAGGCGGATGTCCCGCAGCACACGCGACACGTCGTACTCGTCCATGTAGCCGGCGCCGCCGTGGATCTGCACGCACTGGTCGGCCACGTCCCAGGCGACCTGGGTGGCCAGCAGCTTGCTCATCGAGATCTCCCGCACCGGGTACTCGCCGGCGGCGTAGGACCGCGCCGTCTGGTAGATCAGCGCGCGGGCGGCCTCGAGCTTCGTGGCCATGTCGGCGAACTTGTGCCGGATCGCCTGGTGCTGGCCCAGTGGGCGGCCGAACGTGTGCCGCTCGCGCGCGTAGGTGAGCGTCTTGTCGAACGCGTACTGCCCGTAGGCGAGGCACCCGGCGGCGCCGATCAGCCGCTCGGCCTGCAGCTCCCACATGATCTGCTCGAAGCCCTTGCCGACCGTCCCCAGCAGCGCGGAATCGTCCACCCAGACGTCTTCGAAGGACAGCAGCGCGGTGTCCGAGGCGTGCATGCCCATCTTGCGCAGCTTCTTCGCCCGGCTCACCCCCGGCGTGTCCATCGGCACCAGGAACAGGCTGAAGCCGTGGTGGCCCGCGCCCGGGTCGGTCTTCGTGACCAGCAGGATCATGCTGTTGCGGTGGCCGTTGGTGATGAAGGTCTTCGACCCGTTGATCAGCCAGCCGCCGTCCTGGCGGACCGCGCGGGTCTTGGTGGCGGCCACGTCCGAGCCGGCGTCGGGCTCGGTGATGCCGAGCGAGTAGATCTGCTCGCCGGCCACGCCGGGGCGCACCCAGCGCTGCTTCTGCTCCTCGGTGCCGAACTGCAGGATGGGCGGCATCACCATGTCGGTGTGCACCGAGAGGCCCATCAGGAAGCCGCCGCTGCCACCCCTGGCGATCTCCTCGGCCAGCACGAGGTTGCAGAAGTAGTCGCCGCCCTGCCCGCCGTACTGCTCCGGCACGGACAGCCCGAGCAGCCCCAGCTCGCCCATCCGGCGGACGATCGAGTCGGGGAACGTGTGCTCCTCCCACTCGGCGACGTGGGGCACGAGCTCGCGGTCCACGAACGCGCGGATCGAGGCCCGCAGCGCGTTGTGCTCCTCGGTGAACACGACGTGCCCGGTCGGGACGGTGGCCGGGTCGGTGACGGTCATGGCTCGCTCCAGGGCAGGGACCGGCTGGCTCGGTAACAGCTGCCGCCGGGCCGGCTGGCAGGGTGACAGTCGGCCCCGGTGACAGTTCGCTGGACAATGTGTCCGGACGCTATGGCCGAGGCTAGCATTCTTCGGCAGGATGGGCCTATGACTGGCTCTCCGGTGCTGCCGTCCAAGCCGCTGATCAAGCCGCTGACCACGTCGTGGTGGCCGGCCGACCGAGGCGTCCCGCTGTCGGAGCACACCGTCGGCTCGCTGCTGGCCGAGCGAGCCGGGCAGACTCCGGACGCCCTCGCCGTGGTGGCCACCGACCACGCCGGCCAGGCGGCGCGCTACAGCTACGCGGAGCTGTACGAGGCCGCCCTGCGGGTCGCGGCCGGCCTGCTGGAGCTGGCCGAGCCGGGGGAGTTCGTCGCGCTGTGGGCGCCGAACCTGGCCGAGTGGCCGCTCGTCGAGTACGGCGCGGCGCTGGCCGGCGTGGTGCTGGTCGCGCTCAACCCCGTGCTGCGGCCGGCGGAGCTGCGCTACGCGCTGGAGCACTCCGGCGCGGTCGCCCTGCTGCACGCCGATCGCAGCCGCGACTACGACATGGCCGCCGTGGCCGCCGAGGTGGCGCCGGAGTGCCCGGCCCTGCGGCACGTGGTCAGCCTGGCCGAGCCGGAGCGGTACACCGCGCCGCCGCGCGCCGAGCTGCCGGTGATCGACCAGCTGCGCCCGGTGATGCTGCAATACACGTCCGGCACCACGGGCACCCCGAAGGGCGTGCTGCTCCACCACCGCGCGCTGGTCAACGTCGCCGCGCTGACCATGGCGGCCGCCGAGCTGCCGGCCGGCGCGGTGTGCCTGAACCCGCTGCCGACGTTCCACACCGCGTCGTGCGTGGTCGGCACGCTGGGGCCGCTGTGGCTGGGCGGCACGATGGTGCTGATGAGCCGGTTCGAGCCGGTGGCCGCGCTGGCCGCGATCCGGGCTGAGGGGGTCGGTGTGCTGATGAGCGTGCCGACGGTGCTGGGCGCGGTGGTCGAGGCCACGCGGGCGGACCCCGCGCCGGCGCCTGCGCTGGAGGCCGTGCTGGTCGGGGCCTCGAACGTGCCCGGCAGCATGATCGAGACGGTGGAGCGGCTGTTCGGCGCCTCCGTGCACAACCTGTTCGGCCAGACCGAGCTCGGCCCGGTGCTCACCCTGACCCGCCGCGACGACACCAGGGCCGACCTGGTCAGCACTGTCGGCCGGCCGATCCCGCACACGGAGTGCCGGATCGCCGACCCGGAGACCGGCGAGACGCTGCCGCTCGGCGAGTCGGGGGAGATCTGCGCGCGGGGCTTCCAGCAGCTGATCGAGTACTACCGGGACCCGGAGGCCACCGCGCGGGCGGTCGACGTGGATGGCTGGCTGCACCTGGGCGACCTCGGCTCGATGGACTCCCGGGGCCTGGTCCGGCTGACCGGCCGGCTCAAGGACCTGATCATCCGGGGCGGCGAGAACATCGCGCCGGCGGAGATCGAGAACCTGCTGGTCACCCACCCCGCGGTGCTGGACGCCACGGTGCTCGGTATGCCGGACGAGCGCTGGGGCGAGGTGGTGGTCGCGGCGGTCCGGCTGCGCGAGCCGCTGGCCGACCCGGAGGCGGAGCTGATCGAGTACGCCCGGGCCGGGCTGGCCAAGTACAGGGTGCCGTCCCGGATCGTCGTGCTGGACGAGTTCCCCATGACGCCGTCGGGCAAGGTGCAGAAGTTCCGGCTCCGCGAGCAGCTGCTGACCGAGGACGCCTAGACGCCCGCCGTCCCGGAGCGGCCCCGCCGTCCCGCGGCCCCGCCGTCCGACTTGTCGTGTCTTTTTGACGCGACAGGTGCGACTTGTCGCGCCTATTTGCCGTGACAAGTGGGACGGGGGACAGGGCGACGGGCGGCCGAGGTGTGCACGATGGGCGGCTGCCGCTGAGGTGTCCGGCGGGCCGGCCGTCGTGGTGTGCTCGGCGGCTGCTGCCGTGCCCGGTCGCGAACTGCACGGGCGGTATGTGAAGTCGCCCGGCCGACCACGCCGCCGACCACGCGACCCCGTCAGCCACGCCGACTCTGTCGGCCAGCCACGCCGACTCTGTCGGCCCCCAGGACGCCCGTTGTGCGCAAGGCGGGGGCCTGGGACTAAGCCGCCAGCTCTTGACCCGATCGGGTTACTCCCGTAGGAAGCACGAAGCATCCTATAGGAAACGAGATCCTGGAGCCCGATGATGAACACGACGCGCGCGGCACGGGTTGCCCTGTCCGCACTGGGCATCGCGGCCCTCGTCGTCACGGCCGGCTGCAGCACCAAGAGCCCGGAGAGTGGCTCTGGGGGCTCCGCCGGCTCGGCGCCTTCGGTCAGCACTGCCGCCCAGGTCAAGGTCGCGCTGGTACCCGGCGGCGCGCACCCGTACTTCCAGCCCTGGAAGACCGCCGGTGAGCAGGCCAAGACCGACCTCGGGCTCGGCGGCATGACGTTCGACGAGACCGGCCAGTGGGACCAGGCCAAGCAGAACGCGGCCATCAACTCGCTGGCCGCCCAGGGCTACAACGCGATGGGCATCTTCGGCGTCTCGCCCACCGACATCAACAGCACGTTCTCCGACCTCAAGAGCAAGGGCATCACGGTCGCCTCGCTGGGATCCTGCCCGGCCGGCGACACCGACCAGGCCTCGTTCTGCCTGTCCACCGAGGTCCAGCAGGCCGCCGAGAAGGCCGCCCAGGCCGCCATCACGGCGATGGGCGGTCAGGGCGTGCTGGTGCACCTGACCGGCAACAACGTCGACTCGAACACCCAGCGGCGGATCGCCGGGGTGAAGCAGGCGATCGACGCCACCGGCGGCAAGGTGCGCCTGCTGACCACGATCACCGACATCGACACCGACCTGCAGACCGCGCAGAAGGCGGTCTCCGACCTGCTCTCCGCGCAGGGCGGCCAGATCAACGGGATCGTCAGCACCGCCTACAACCCGGCCGTGGCCGCCGCTGCCGCCGTCAAGGCGAGCAAGCTGCCGATCAAGGACGTGGCGATCGACGACGACCCGACCATCCTGGCGGGTATCCGGGACGGCTCCGTGTCGGCCACCGTGGCGCAGAACCCGGCCGGTCAGGCCTACGTCGGCACCTGGGCGCTGAGCAAGCTGGCCACCGGGGCGTGCACCGTGGCCAACCCCGGTGTGGCGATCGACTCCGGCTCGTTCGTGGTGGACAAGAAGAACGTGGACACCTACGACAGCGAGCGGCAGGCCAAGACCAAGGAGCTGCTCAGCCAGTTCCAGAACACCGTCCTGAAGTGCAAGGCGTAGTCCGCGGTCGACTACGCGGTCGACTACGCGGTCAATGACGGCACGGTGAAGACGGAGGGTGGCGTGACCCTGCTGGCCGATCCCGACTCCGAGACCCAGGGGCGCCCACCGGCCGCCCGGCGGGGCCGGTGGGTGCTGCGCGCACTCACCGGCCAGCGCGCCGGGCTGGCCGTGGTGGTCGTGGTGCTGATCATCGTGTTCGGGACGCTGCGCCCGACGTTCTACGACTCCCGGCTCGTGGTCTTCCCGCTGCTGCGCGACGTCGCCACGCTCACCGTGGTGGGGCTTGCGCAGCTCGCGGTGCTGTCCATCGGGCACATGAACCTGGCGGTGGGCCGGATGGCCGCCTTCGGCGCGATGGTCGCCGGGTTCTCCTACCAGGTGCTGGGGCTCGGACTGGTCAGCGGCCTGGTGCTCGGGCTGCTGGCCGGGGCGGCCGTCGGCGCGCTGGCCGGCGTGATCATCACCAGCACCGGGGTGAACTCGTTCGTCGTCACCCTCGGGCTGGACTTCGCGCTGCTCGGCCTGGTCACGCTGGTGTACGGGCAGTTCACCACGCTGGCGGCGTTCACCGTGAAGCCGCCGGGCATGGAGGCGTTGCGCTCGTACTCCCTGGGCGACCTGTGCATCGGTGACCTGTGCGGCTCGCCGGCGGTGCCCCAGCTGCTGCTGCTCACCGTGGTCGCGCTGGCCGGCGTCGGCTTCCTGTTCGCCAGGGCGCGCACCGGCCGGGAGATGCTGCTGACCGGCTCCAACGCCACCGCCGCCGAGCTCTCCGGCATCCCGACCAAGCGGCGGGTGATCGGCGCGCACACCCTGTCCGGGCTGCTGTCCGGGCTGGCCGGGTTCATGCTCGCGGTCACCGCCGGCTCGTTCACCGCCGGCATCGGCTCGGCGTTCCTGATCCCGTCGTTCCTCGGCCCCGTGCTCGGCGGCACCGCGCTGACCGGCGGCGCGGTGTCGGTGATCGGCACCTTCATGGGCATCTCGCTCACCCAGGTCATCCAGCAGGGCCTTTCGATGCTCGGCGTCGGGCTGGAGAGCCTGAACATCTACCTGGGGCTGATCCTGCTGGTCGCGCTGTCCGCCGTGCGGATCCGGCAGCTGTTCACCCGGCGCAGGAGGTCGTCATGACCGACACCGTGACCGAACCCAACGCCGGTACTCAGGAGAAACCGCGCCGGATCACCGCGGCCCGGCTGCGCTCCACCGAGGCCACCCTGTTCGCCGTCGTGGTGGTCGGCTTCGCCGCGCTGGCGGTGGCCTCCGGCGGGGATCTGCTGCGCGGGCCGGCGATCCAGACCGTGCTCACCTACGTGGCCGTGCCGGTGCTGATCGGGCTGGCGCAGATGGTGGTGCTGGCCGTCGGGCAGATGAACCTGTCGGTCGGGGCGCTGGGCGGCTTCACCGCGGTGCTGATGGGCTCGATGATGGCGGACGCCGGTTGGCCGGCGTGGCTGGCGGTGCTCGCCGGGGTCGTGCTCGCCGCCGGGGTCGGCGCGGTGAACGGGCTGCTCGTGGTGTTCACCCGGATCAACGGCTTCGTGGTCACACTCGCCACCATGACCGTGCTCATCGGCCTGCAGTACCGGGTGGTCGGCACCCGCACGATCGCCAACTACTCGCCGGCGCTCAAGGCGGTCGGCGCCGCCTCGGTGGCCTACATCCCGGTGATCCTGGTGGTGGCGCTGCTCGTGGCGGCGGCGGTGGCGGTGTTCGTCCGCCGCTCGGTGCCCGGCCGGTGGCTGCTGGCCAGCGGCGGCAACCCGCTCGCCGCGCGGCTGTCCGGCATCTCCAACGACCGGATCCTGGTGCTCGCGCACACCCTGTCCGGGCTGATCATCGGCATCGCGGCGGTGGTCACCCTGGCCTCCGCGCCGGGCGTGAACTCCAGCATCGGCGGTGACTGGCTGCTGCCCAGCTTCGCCGCCCCGATCATCGGCGGGGTCGCGCTGACCGGCGGTTCGGTCGCCGTGCTCGGCACCGTGCTGGCCGCGTTCGTGGTGCGGCTGGTGGACGTGGCCAGGGCGCAGTTCTCGCTCGACCCGAGCTGGGTCAGCCTCGTCGTGGGCATCGTCGTCCTGGGCACCGTCGTGCTCACGCAGCGGAGGAGCCGCCGTGGCTGAGTCAATCCCTGGGGCAGTCCCTGGGCCGAACTCCGAGCCGCTGTTCGTCGCGGAGCAGCTGGTCAAGACCTTCCCCGGCGTCCGCGCGCTGGACAGGGCCACGCTGCGCCTGCAGGCGGGCAGCATCCATGCGCTGCTCGGCGAGAACGGCGCCGGCAAGTCCACCCTGATCAAGATCCTGACCGGGGTGCACCGGGCCGACTCGGGGCGGATGGTGCTGGGCGGCGCGGAGATCTCGCCGTCCTCGCCGCGCGACGCCGCCCGGGCCGGCATCGGCGTGGTGCACCAGGAACGCAACCTGGTGCCGGGGTTCAGCATCGGCGAGAACATCGTGCTGCAGGGCATCCCGGCGAAGCGTGGACTGGTCGACCGGGCCGCGATCCGCGCCGAGGCCCGCCGCTGCCTGGAGCAGCTGGACCTGGACCTCGACCCGGAGACGCCGACCGCCGGCCTCTCGGTGGCGCAGCTGCAGCTGGTCGAGGTGGCGAAGGCGCTGCACACGAACAGCCGGGTGCTGCTGCTCGACGAGCCGACCACCGCCAGCACGCCCAGCGAGGTGGACCGGCTGTTCACCGTGGTGCGCCGGCTGCGCGACGCCGGCACCGCCGTGGTGTTCGTCAGCCACAAGCTGGAGGAGGTCTTCGAGCTCTGCGACACGGTCACCGTGCTGCGCGACGGCGCCTCGGTGCTGGAGGCGGCGCCGCTGGCCGGCACGAACCGGGAGGAGCTGGTGGACCGGATGGTCGGCCGCTCGCACCTGGCCGAGCCGCTGGCGAAACGGCCGGCCCCGTCAGCCGAGCCCGTGCTCGAGCTCGCCGGCGTGAGCACCGACGCCGGCCACCGTGACGTCAGCCTCTCGG
This sequence comes from Pseudonocardia sp., assembly GCA_036272155.1. Lineage (GTDB taxonomy): Bacteria > Actinomycetota > Actinomycetes > Mycobacteriales > Pseudonocardiaceae > Pseudonocardia. Next base: position 24,289 of record DATAZG010000220.1, on the reverse strand, counting down.
TGCGGCCTGGGGAGATCGTCGGCCTGTACGGGCTGGTCGGGGCCGGGCGCAGCGAGCTGGCCAAGGCGCTGCTCGGGCTGTCCAGGGTGACTGGCGGCGAGGTCAAGGTGCGCGGGCGGGCGGTGCGGATCAGGGACGTGCGTGACGCGCTGCGCACCCACCGGATCGGCTACGTACCGGAGGACCGCAAGGCGGAGGGTCTGTTCCTGGACCAGCCGGTCACCCGCAACATCGCGGTCACCGTGTGGAACCGGATCGGCGCGCGCTTCACCGGGGTGTCCGGCCGCCGCGAGGAGGAGCTGGCCGCCACCTACGTGGAACGGCTCGGCATCCGGCTGGCGTCCTCCGAGCAGCTGGTCGGCGAGCTGTCCGGCGGCAACCAGCAGAAGGTCAGCCTGGCCAAGTGGCTCGCCGCGCGCACCGAGATCCTGATCATCGACGAGCCCACGGTCGGCATCGACGTGCGCACCAAGGCGACGTTCCACGAGCTGATCGGCGAGCTGGCGACGGCCGGCCTGGCCGTCCTGCTGATCACGAGCGACCTGCCGGAGATGGTGACGCTGGCCGACCGGGTGGTCGTGATGCGCGACTTCCAGGTGCGCGGCGAGGTACCCAACGAGGCCCACGACTACGACCCCACCAGCCGCGCTGTCATGTCCCTGATCCACGCGTGAGGGCGGGACCGTGTCGACAGGTACGGCGGCGAGCGGGTCAGTCCGTGTGGAAGACCTCTTCCAGCGGCGCCCACCACTCGCCTTCGGCCGCGCTCGGTACGGCCCGCTGGCAGGGGTCGGTGAGCTGCCACCACTCCTGCGTGCGCGGGTCGGCGGCCATCGCGGCCAGGTCCGCCCGGTGGTCGGTGCCGGTGTACTCGTAGTACGCGAACAGCAGCCCGTCACGCAGGAAGATCGTGTAGTTGCGGATGTTGCTGCGGGCGATCTGGGCCAGCACGTCCGGCCAGACCACGGCGTGCAGCTCGCGGTAGATGGCCTCGTGTTCGGGGCGCAGCCGGATGACGGATCCGTAGCGGCGGGTCGGCATGCGCACAGCCTGCCCGACACATGGCTCCTGCGCTGGTCAGCGCACGTGCGGGCGCAGCCGGTCCCGGGCCGACTCCAGGTGCTCGCGCATCGCCGAGGTGGCCGCCGTCGGGTCGCCCGCGCTGATCGCGTCCACCACCTTGGAGTGCTCGAGGTGCACTCCCGCGCCGGTGCCGCTCGTGTAGAACAGCCGGAAGATGTGCAGGTGGCAGTGCGTGTCGGCCAGCGCGGCGCGCGCCGTCCGGTTGCCGGCCAGCCGCATCACCAGGTCGTGGAACCGCGCGTCGTGGCTGGCCAGCGGCTTGTAGTCGGCGTAGCCACCACCCGGCGGCGGCCGCACCGAGCAGGTGGCGAGCTCGGCGGCGAGCTCCGCGCTGGCCCGCTCGTCGACCAGCCGCGCGGCGTGCCCGGCCGCCCACGGCTCCAGGTGCAGCCGGAACTCGTACAGGTCCTCGAACGCCGATCGGGACAGCAGCGGCGCGGACGTGTACCCGCGCAGCGGCTCCTTCACCACCAGCCGCTCCGACTCCAGGCGGGCCAGGGCCTCCCGGATCGGGGTCTGCGACACGTTGAGGTCGCGGGCCAGCCCGTCCATGTTGAGCTTCGCGCCCGGCGTGACCACGTCGTCCATGATCAACGCTTTGACCGCGTCGTAGACGCTGTCGGTGAGGATCTGGCGCGGCGCCGGGCCGACGACTCCTCGCTCGCCGCCTGGCTGCATGCGTCCCCCCACCTTCTCCGGCGAGCGAGCGTAACGCAGCGACCAGGAGGTTTTCACCGATGACCCCGCGCGTGGATGCCCATCACCACCTCTGGGACCTGGCTGTGCGGGACCAGCCTTGGACCGAGGGACTGCCCGCGTTGCGCCGTTCGTTCGCGCTCGCGGAGCTGGAGCCGGAGCTGCGCAAGGAGGGCATCGACGCCACCGTGCTGGTCCAGACCGTCGACGTGCCGCCCGAGACGCCGGAGCTGCTCGCGCTCGCCGCCGCGCACCCGGTGGTGGCCGGCGTCGTCGGCTGGGCGGACCTGACCGCCCCCGACGTGGCCGACCAGCTCGCCGCCCTGCGCGCCGGACCGGGGGGCCGGGCCCTGGTCGGCGTCCGGCACGGGGTGCAGAGCGAGGCGGACCCCCGCTGGCTCTGCCGGCCCGACGTGCGCCGGGGGCTGGCCGCCGTCGGCGCCGCCGGGCTCGTCTACGACCTGCTCGTGGTGCCCGCCCAGCTACCGGCCGCCGTGGAGACCGTGCGGGCGCTGCCCGGGCTGAGCTTCGTGCTGGACCACGCCGGCAAGCCGAACATCGCACGGGGTACCGAGGCCGACCGGGCGAGCTGGGCGGCCGACGTCCGGGCACTCGGCGCCGAGCACAACGTCGTGGTGAAGCTGTCCGGGCTGGTCACCGAGGCCGACCACGGCAGCTGGACGCCGGCGGACATCCGGCCCTACGCCGAGCAGGTGCTCACCGCGTTCGGCCCCGACCGCACCATGTTCGGCTCCGACTGGCCGGTCTGCCTGCTGGCCGCCGACTACGGCCGGGTCGCCGCGCTGGCCAGTGAGCTGATCGAGGCGCTGTCGCCGGCCGAGCGGGACGCGGTGCTCGGCGGCACGGCGGCCCGCTGGTACGGACTGGACCTCGGATGACCATGCCCGAGCTGGGTGGCGAAGGCCTGGTGCCGCCGAGGGTGATCCTCACCGACGGCGTCTACGAGACGGTCAAGACGCTGATCATGAACGGGCGCATCCCGCCGTCCACCCGGGTCAACATGGACCAGCTGGCCCGCGCGCTGCAGGTCTCCGCGACCCCGCTGCGCGAGGCGTTGGCCCGGCTGGAGTCGGAGGGGCTGGTCAGCAAGGAACCGCTGCGGGGCTACTCGACGACGCCGCTGCTGAGCCGGTCCGAGTTCGAGGACCTCTACGAGCTGCGGCTGCTGGTCGAACCCGCGCTGGCCGCCGCCGCGGCCGGGCGGATCAACGCGGCCGACCGGCGCGAGCTGGCCGAGGAGATGGCCCGCTGCCCGGACGCGCCCGCCGAGCGCGGCGACTACCGCACCTACCGTGAGCTCTACGAACACGACGTCCGGTGGCACGACCTGGTCGCCCGGATCGCCGGCAACGAGGTCGCCCGGCAGGCGATGCGCCGGCTGCACGCGCACCTGCACGCGTTCCGGCTGCACGGCGGCAACCGCAGCGGCGACCGCACCCGCGCCGAACACGCCCAGGTCGTGGACGCCCTGCTGCGCGGTGACCAGCACGCCGCCGCGGCCGCCATGCGCTCGCACCTGTGCACGGCCCGGCACCGCACACCCGGCTTCGCGGACTGAGCCCGGTACCGGTTCGGCGCGGACTACCGGGTGCCCGCCGCGTTGCGCAGCTCGCGCGGTGAGCAGCCGAACCGCGCCTTGAACGCCCGGCTGAAGTGCGAGGCGTCCACAAAACCCCAGGAGAACGCCAGCTCGGTGAGTGTGCGGGCGCGCAGCGCGGGGTTGCACAGGTCGGCGCGCACGCCGTCCAGGCGCTGCGCCCAGATCCACTCCGAGATGGTGTACGGCTCGTCGGAGAACGCCCGGTGCAGCGTGCTCGCCGAGGTGTGCAGCGCGGCGGCCAGCGCGGCCACGGTCAGCCCGGGGTCGCGCAGCCGGGCCCTGGCGCACGCCTTGACCTGCTCGCGGCGGGCGGCCTGCTCCGGCTCCGGGGGCGGTGCGCCGCCGTCCAGCGTGCTCAGCCCGGCCACCACGATGTGCTCGACGCTCTGGGCCACGGCGGCGGCCGAGGCGGGTTCCAGCTCGTCCAGGGTCTCGCCGAGCGTGCGGATCATCTGGATGGTCAGGTGGCCGGCGCCCCGGGAGCCCCGGACCGCCCGGGCGGTGAGCGCCTCGGTGCCCCGCAGCGCGGAGCGCAGCGCCGGGCGGGGCAGCATCAGCACGTACTGCTGGAAGTCGGCGGCGAACTCCAGATCGTAGGGCCGGGTGCTGTCGTAGAGCGCGAAGTCGCCCGGCCGCAGCACCGCCTCCCGGCCGTCCTGGCGGACCACCCCGGAGCCGTCGATCTGGATGCTGACCAGGAAGTAGTCCTCGGTGGCCCGGGCGACCAGGGACGGGGTGCGCCGGACCAGCTGAGCGCTGGCGGTCACCCGGGACAGCTCGAGGGTGGCCAGCGCGTTGATCCGGATCTCACCCTCGACGCCCTCGGCGGACGGCGGCACCTGGCAATCCAGCTGGACGTAGGCGTCGCACACCGCGTCGGTCCAGTAGGCGAGCCGGTCGCGCGCGTCGACCTGGGCCGTGCTGAGCACCCGCGCCATAGACAGACCGTAATGACGCCGCGGCGGCCGGGCAAGCACAGCTGCGCCGGGGAGTCAACGAAACCGCCACGCTCAGACCAGCGGGGCGACAGCGGCTGGACGACGCTGGCCGGAGACCTCGGGTCGGCCCGTCCGGTCTCGCCCGGCCCCGTGCGGAAGGAACCGCCATGCCCGTCGACCACCCCCGCTTCCGGGCCGCCGCGGTCCAGGCCGCACCCGCCTTCCTCGACCTGGACGCCGGGATCGACAAGACCATCGCCCTGATCGCCGAGGCGGCCGGCAACGGAGCCGAGCTGGTGGCGTTTCCGGAGACCTGGCTGCCCGGCTACCCGTGGTTCATCTGGCTGGACTCGCCGGCCTGGGGCATGGCGTTCGTGCAGCGCTACCACGACAACTCGCTGGCCTACGGCACGCCGGAGGCCGACCGGCTGGCCGCCGCCGCCCGCGAGCACGGCGTGACCGTGGCGCTCGGCCTCTCCGAGCGCAGCGGCGGCAGCCTCTACATCGCCCAGTGGCTCATCGGCCCGGACGGCCGGACCATCGCCAGGCGCCGCAAGCTCAAGCCGACCCACGTGGAGCGGACGGTGTTCGGCGAGGGCGACGGCAGCGACCTCACGGTCTACCCGACCCCGCTCGGCCGCCTCGGCGCGCTGTGCTGCTGGGAGCACCTGCAGCCGCTGTCGAAGTACGCGATGTACGCCCAGGACGAGCAGGTGCACGTGGGTGCGTGGCCCAGCTTCTCGCTCTACCGGGGCGGCGCCTACGCGCTCGGCTCCGAGGTGAACACCGCGGCCAGCCGGATCTACGCGGTGGAGGGCAGCTGCTTCGTGGTGGCCCCGTGCGCGACGGTGTCCCCGGAGATGGTCGAGCAGCTGTGCACCGACGACACCAAGCGCCAGCTGCTGCTGCCCGGCGGCGGCTACGCCCGGATCTTCGCCCCGGACGGCCAGCTGATGCACGAGCCGTTGCCGGAGGACACCGAGGGCATCGTCTACGCCGACCTGGACCTCGGGCTGATCTCGCTGGCCAAGGCGGCCGCCGACCCGGCCGGTCACTACGCGCGACCGGACGTGACCCGGCTGCTGCTGAACAAGACGCCGGGGGACCGGGTGGTGCCGTTCAGCGCGCCCGGGGTCCAGCTCGGCGGGCGGACGTCCGACGGTCGGGCCGACGGAACGGCCAGCGTCTCGCCCGAGGCGTCGGCGGGGACCTCGCCGGAAACCCCGGCCGGAATTTCGGTCACGGGGCGGGCGGAAAGCCCGCTCGAGGCCATCACGATCTGACCGGACCTGGTCACCCGCTCGTTTGCCAGGCTGTTATCAGGCTTACGCACGGCATTTCTTAAGGTGCGCTGCTTACTCTTTGGGGTAATGCAGGCGGGCCGGCCGTGGTGTCGCGCGACACCACGTCGCGAACTGTCCCGTCCGGCGGCCGGATAGGAGCAGTGTTGGCGACGAGTTCCGTCGACCGGAGCGGTACGCGAACTCCGGCGGAATCAGGCTGGATACGGGGCCTGATCCTGGTCGGCATCGCGATGTGTGGGGTGCTGAGCGCGGCATTTGTGGTGCAGCTGTGGCGAATGGACGCCATTTCGGGTGGCCGGCACGGCCGGTCGCTCTATCCGGGCGACGAGTCGGCGTGGCTGCACGTGCTGGTGAACCACGTGACCGTCAGCGGGTTCTCCCGCGCGGCGGACACGCTGGCTCCGGTGCTGCTGCTCGCGCTGGCCGGTTGGCTGTCGCTGCGCTGGCGCCGGTGGGCGCCGCTGGTCAGTGCGAGCGCGGCGATGGTGCTGGTGGTGCTCGTGCTCGTGGCGGGAAAAGGCCTGGTCGGACGGTTGATCGGGGCCAGTGCGTTGACCTGGAGTCCGACGGTGGTTTCCGGGCCGGCGACCGCGGTGGTGGTCGTCGGCGGGATGGCGGCCTGGCTGTTGCGCGGCTACCTCGGGGAGTCGGCCGGCCGTGCCCTGTGGGGGTTGGCGGCGGCGGTCGCCCTGGCCGTCGGGTTGGCCCAGCTCTATCTGGGCCATCGGCTGGACGCGGTCCTGCTCAGCTGGCTGTGCGGAATCGGGGTGCTCGGCGCGGTGCTTCTGGTGTGCACCCGGTCCGGCGCCCAATATCGGATGTTGCCGCGCTGACGCCGTTGTCCGCTGTGGCGCGCGTCAGCTCGCGCGGTGCGATCGCGGTGCGGGGAGGGTCGAGCCGCTGAGTCGGGGGGTTTTGCCGGCGCCGAGGTTCTCCGCCTCGGTGGCGATGTAATAGAGCTCGCACGGCCAGCGGGTTTCGTCGCGGCAGTCGCTGCAGTGTCCGGTGGAGTCCGGCACGTGCTCGGACTGAACGCGCTGGCGGAGGTCTGGCATCCGGGCGAGCATGGTGGCCATCAGCATTGGGGAACCTGTTCCTTCCGGTGGAGGGTGTGAACCGTGGTACTCGTGGTGCTCAACACCTCATTGGGTGTGGAGTGACGGTTTCAACCTGAAAATGTGTCGGAGAGTCGACGAACGGTCCCCATCGACAGGCGAGCGGTTAGCTGATCTTACCTACAGGGGTGATCATCAGTTACCCTCCGCAACATAGCCGCCTACGGTACGTGGCGATCAAGAATCCGGTCGGAGGTACGGTCAGTGACCGCTCCGGTGGGCGGCTTGCTAACTGGCTGGTGCCGGAGGGTGGTTGGGTTGCGCAGCGTGACGAGCGGGCCGGCGGCCTGAGACGGACCGGTCGGCCGAGCGGGTCGGCTCAGCCCGTGGTCTGCAGGTAACGCCGGAACTGGGCGATCGAGGCCCGGATCGGCGCGATCTCGGCGTGGCTCGCGCCGGCGTTGCGCAGCTCGGCGCAGTAGGCGTCCTCGGTGTGGTCGGCGCCCCGCTCACGCTGCAGGTGCTGCCAGCGCAGGAACCGCTCGACGGTGTTCGGGCAGTGGCTGCGCCCGGGCAGCGGGGTGCGCTGGCGGGCCAGCCAGACGATGAAGCCGGCGATCATTGCGTCCAGGGCCATCGATTCGGCAATGTCAGTCATGCCCACCCCAGCTGGCCGGTCTCACCGTGCGAGGCCCGGGTCGCGTCGGTGTCGCCGCGCGCCGTCCGTGCGGGGCCCCAGGCTCAGGCTAGTCGTCGAACAGTTCCGGAGTGGTCCGGTTCACACGGCTGGGCGTGCGCCGGGCGCCGAACCGCTCTCAGCTGGAAGTGGCTACCGGGTTTCCCAGTGGGCCGGCCGGTCCAGCGCCGCCGGAAGGGTCGTGTCGGCGTCACCGCGCGCGGCGTTGACCTGGAACTGGGTGAGGAAGATGCTGCCGGCGAGGTCGGCGCCCCGCACGTCGGCGCCCCGCAGGTCGGCCCCGATCAGGTCGGCCAGCCGCAGGTCCGCGCCGCGCAGGTCCGCGCCGATCAGGTAGGCGCCGCGCAGGTTGGCCCCGCGCAGGTCCACGCCGCGCAGCTTCCGGCCGATCAGGTCGGCGCCGCGCCGGTCCAGCCGCCGGCCGCGCGCGCCGGCCCGCACCAGCTCGCTGGTCCGTTGCAGCAGCGGGGCGACCTCGTCGCGGTGCGCGGCCACGTCCACGTCCAGCAGCCGCTCCGGCCCCTCGCCGGCGAGGCGCTCGGTCTCCTCCAGTGCGCGGCCCAGCTCGGTGCGCAGTTCCCGCGCCGGCGGCAGCGTCAGTGCCTCGGTCAGGTACCAGCGCAGCTCGTGCAGCTGCCGCAGGACCGTGAACGCGGCGAACATCTGGCCGGCGATGGCCGGCGCCTCGCGCCAGTCCCGGCCGGGGAAGGTCACCTGGGCGACCTGCTGCCCCGCGCCGAAGCAGTCGAACACCGTGCAGCCGGCGTAGCCCCGGTCCCGCAGGTCGGCGTGGATGCCGCAGCGGAAGTCCGCCAGCAGGTTGGTACAGGCCTGACCGGCGGGTTTGTCCACCGCGAAGTCGGCGGAGGCGGTGAACGCGGGGGCCACGCAGCACAGCCCGACGCAGCGCGCGCAGTCCGCGCGCAGGGCTCTGCTGTCGTCGGCACGGTCGTCGGCACGGTCGTCGGCACGGTCGTCACGTGGGCTGTCCGGGCGGGTGGCCGTCAGCTCGAGGTCCTCGGCCACCGCGTGTGCTCTCCCCAGCTCGAGAGCAGCGCCGTCGGCATGCTCGCCCGGCCAGTTTAGGCGGGTCGGGGCTGGTCGGGGCCGTCAGCCCGGTAGGGCGGCCACCGCCTCGATCTCGACCAGGAAGTCGGAGCTGGCCAGCCCGGACACGACCTGCACCGAGATGGCCGGCGGGTTCGGCCGCCGCCCCCACATCCCCTGGAAGGCGGCGAACCCCGGCCCGAGCGCCGCCCGGTCGGTGACCACGATCGTCCACTTGACGATGTCGGTGAGCGCGCCGCCGGCCGCCTCCACGGCCGCCTCGACGTTGCGCAGCGCCTGCGCGGCCTGCTCGTCGGCCCGGTCGCTGACCACCCGGCCGGCGGCGTCGACGCCGTTCTGGCCGCCGATGAACACCAGCGTGGTGGGCGCGGCCACCTTCACGGCCTGGCTGAAGGCGGGGTTGGCTGGCAGGGACGGTGGGTTCAGGTGCGTCACGACCGACATGCCCGCAGGTATAGCCGACCATCCCGACGGACACCGACCGCTTTCGCGCCGCTGCCGCCGCGCGCTGCCGCCGCGCGCTCAGTGCGCTGCTTTCCCCACCGCCGCGGCACGCCCCTGCCGCGCGCAAACGGGCTACTCGTGCCGCTGCAGCGCGCGCCCGTCGCCGGTCAGCTCGGGTGACCCGGCCAGTGCGGCCAGCGTCGCCAGGTAGTCCCGCCAGACGAGCTCCGACTCGGGCGGCCGGACCCCCGTGCGCAGCGCCGCCAGCCGCCCCGGCCGGTACAGCTCGCGCAGCGCGCGCACCAGGTCGTCGACGTCGCCCGGCGTGCAGAGCAGCCCGTCCACGCCGTCGGTGACGACGTCCGGGAAGTTGCCGACCCGCGTCACCACGGTGGGCAGGCCGTGCCAGTGGGCGAGCGCGACGAGCTGCGACGCCGTGGCCGTCCGGTAGGGCAGCACGAGGGCGTCGAACTCGCCGAACAGGCCGGGGATCCGCTCGGCCGGCAGGTACCCGGGCCGCAGCTGGACGCGGTCCGCCAGGCCGAGCTCGGCGATCAGGGCGCGCAGCCCGTCGAGGTCCCGATAGAGCTCGCCGACGATGCTCAGCCGCACGCCGTCGAGCTGGGCCAGCGCGCGGAGCAGCAGGTCGACGCCCTTGTAGTGCCGGACCTTGCCGAAGAACAGCAGCCGGCGCCGCGGCGGCTCACCGGCCGCGCCAGGTCGCCGGTCGCCGGTGGGCAGGTGGGGCGGCAGCGCGGACACGGCGACGGGGCGGTCGGTCAGCCGGGCCAGCGCCGTGCGCTCGGCCGGCGTGTGCACCAGCGCCGCGTGCACCGAGCGCATCAGCAGGGCCGTCAGCGTCCGGTCACCGGGCCGAGCTTCGTGCGGCACCGCGTTCGCGCAGATCACGACGACGCGGGCGCGGCGGCGGGCCAGCCGGGCGATCGCGGCCAGCGCCGGTGCCTGGACCGTCGTGTAGTAGGTCAGCACAACGAGCTCGGACCCCGCCGCCGCCCGCCGCCCGGCCCGCCACCAGTGCACCGGGTTGCGCCAGGACAGTGGTTCCGGCTCGGTGGGGTAGACACCCGACTCCGGCGCCGTGAGCGGGAACCGCTGGGCCGGCAGCAGCCGCGCCGGCCCCTGGGCGGACCAGGTCTGCAGCCGCACCTCGTGGCCGAGCCCCGCGAGCCGGTGGGCCAGGTCGGTGATCAGCAGTGGGATGCCGCCGCGCCAGGGGAAGGCCGGTCCGATCAGCGTGACGCGCACCCGAACGAGCTTACGGTGGCCGAACTCGCGGGGTAGGCCCGTTCCGGCCGGCCCGGTCAGGATCGGGCCGGGGTCAGGTCGCGATCAGGCCGGCATCAGGTGGTCCAGCGGGAGCACCAGCCGCCCGCGCTCGACGGGCGTGCACTCCGGCGGGAACTCCTGGACCAGCTCGGCGCCGAGGTCGCGCAAGCCGTCGAGGAACCGGGGGAGCAGGTCCATCGCGCCGGTCGGCAGGTCGTGGACGACGACCAGGCTCCAGTCGCGCCCGGCCACGTCGTGCAGGGCGCGCTCGACCCAACCGGCCGGGTCGTCCCAGTCGTGCGGCACGCAGTTCCACAGCACGCAGGTGTACGAGTGCAACCGCAGGTAGTCGAGGCCGGCGGGGCTGATCAGCCGCCGGTCGAGGATGCCGCCCCGGCCGTAGGGGCGGAAGTAGCGCGCCGGGTGGGCCAGGTCGCCGAGCTCCGCCTGGGCCTCGCCGATCTCGTGTTCGGGGAGCAGCGGGTCGTCGGTGTCGGCGAGCTGGACGGTGTGGGTCAGCGTGTGGTTGCCGACCCAGTGCCCCTCGGCCGAGGCGCGCCGGGCGAGGGCGCGGCCGTTCCGCAGCTTCTCGCCGATCACGAAGAACGTCGAGCGCACGCCGTACCGCCCGAGTACGTCGAGCACGCCCTCGGTCACGCCGGGGGTGGGTCCGTTGTCGAACGTGAGCGTGACCTTCACGGCCGGCACCGGCCCGGGCCTGTGGCGCTGCGCTGCATCACCCCAGCGTAGGCCCGGCGGTGGTGGCCGGCACGGATACTGGGTTGACTATCGCTACTCAGCGTCCGTACGGTCGGATAGTAAATTCAGATACTGAACTCAGGAGTCGCCGTGCCGATGCTCGACGTGTATGTCCCCGAGGCCGCGCTGCGCCCCGAAGCCGAGGCGACGCTGCTCGGCCGGCTCACCGACATCCTGATGACCTGGGAGGGGTTCGACCCGGCGGACCCGGTGATGCGCAACGTGTCCTGGGTGTTCCTGCACCGGCCGGCGGCGGTGTTCGTCGCGGGCACGCCGGCGACCGCGCCCCGCTACAAGGTCGTGGCCACCGTGCCCGAGGGGCAGCTCGACGAGCGGGCCCGCGCCTCGGTAGTCGCCGAGGTCACCGAGGCCGTGCTCGACGCGGAGGAGGGCCGCTGGCCGCGCGAGGTCGCGCGGATCTGGGTGTTTCCGACCGAGGTGCCCGAGGGGTACTGGGGCGGTCAGGGGCGGGTCATGCACCTGGCCGACATCCTGGGCCGCGTCACCGACCCCGAGACCGCCCGCGCCCTGGCCGACAAGCGCATCGCCGCCAGCCGCGCCGGCCGGACGGTCCTGCCCGGCTGAGGCAGTCCCGGCGGCCGGTGCGGCCAGAGCTGGGCGGCCAGAGCTGAACGGTCGGGGTCAGAGCTCCCAGGACCGCAGCCAGACGGTGTGGGGTGACCCGCGCAGCGCGGACAGCGTGGTCTCGGTCAGCGCCACGTCGGTGTCGCTCAGGACGTAGCCGTGGTCGGCCCGGGTGGACAGCGACTGGCCGATCACGTTGGCGCCCGACTCGGCGAGCACGCGGTTGATGTCGGCCAGTACACCGGGCACGTTCGCGTGCAGGTAGCCCAACCGGAACGCGCCCGGCTGCTGCGGCGCCGGCACCTCGGGCAGGTTGACCGAGAGGGCGGTGCCGCCGCCGAGGACGAAGCCGAGCAGCTTGTTGGCGACGAAGTGCCCGATCTCCTCCTGCGCCTCCTGGGTCGAGCCGCCGACGTGCGGGGTGAGGATCACGTTGTCGAGGCCGCGCAGCGGGGACTCGAAGGTGTCGCCCTGCGCCTTCGGCTCGATCGGGAACACGTCGATCGCGGCGCCGGCCAGGTGCCCGGACAGGATGTTCTCCCGCAGCGCGTTGTCGTCGACGACCATGCCGCGGGAGGCGTTGATGAACATCGCCCTCGGCTTCATCTTGGCGAACTGCTCCGCGCCGAACAGCCCGGCGTTACCCGGGCGGCCGTCGACGTGGATGGTCACCACGTCCGACTGGGCCAGCAGCTCGTCCAGTGTGCCGACGCGCCTGGCGTTGCCGTGCGCGAGCCGGTCCGCGGTGTCGTAGAAGATCACCCGCAGCCCGACGGCCTCCGCCACGTTGGACAGCTGCGTGCCGATGTTGCCGTAGCCGACGATGCCGAGGGTGCGACCGCGCAACTCGTGGCTGCCCTTGGCCGACTTGTCCCAGACGCCCTCGTGCATGCGCTGGGTCTTCTCCGGCAGCCGGCGGGCCAGCGCGATGATCTCGCCCAGCACCAGCTCGACGACGCTGCGGGTGTTGGAGAACGGCGCGTTGAACACCGCGATCCCGCGATCGGCGGCATCGACGAGGTCCACCTGGTTGGTCCCGATGCAGAAGCATCCCACCGCCAGGAGGTCCTTGCCGGCGTCGAGCACGCGGGACGTGATCTTGGTGTTGGACCGGATCCCGAGCAGCGACACTCCGGGCAGCCGGTCGACCAGCTCGTCCTCGCTCAGCGAGCCCGTGGTCGTCTCGACCTCGACGCCCGCACGGCGGAACGCCTCCGCCGCGACCGGGTGGATGTTTTCCAGCAGTAGAACCTTCACAGGACCAAAGTACTGTCGCCGTCCTGAGGTTTTTCGCCCGGCCGGCGTTCGACGGGCCTGTCGGGGGTGGTCAGCTCCGGTACGAGCCGAGTTCCAGGTCACGCAGGATGTCGGTGTGGGTGGGGGTCCAGCCGAGGAGCTGGCGGGTCCGCGCCGAGGCCAGGCGCTTGTTCAGCGAGAGGCTGATGCCCGATCCGGCGCTGGGCGGCGGGGTGAACGAGTTGCCGATCGTGCGGATGGCGCCCACCGGGAGTGGCCTGGTGAGGGTGAGTGCGACGCGCGCGACCGCGTTCATGCCGAGCATCTGCTCCAGCGAGAGACGTTCGGTCCGCTCGTCGGCCCCGATCAGCCGGTTGATCGCCAGCGCCAGCTCGCGCTGGCTGACGTCGGCCACGGCGCCGTGCAGGATCGCGCCGTGCGGGGCCGTCTCCACGGCCAGGCTGTAGAGCTCGGCCAGGTCCTCGACGTGCACGTAGCTCTGCAGGGTGCCGCCGCTGCCCCAGTGGCCGGCGCGGCCGCCCGACCGGGCGCGTTCGATCAGCGAGGTGAGGTCGGAGTTGCCGCCTCGGCCGTAGACCAGGCCGGGGCGCACCACGACCCCGCGCCCAGGTCCGTCGGCGAGCACGGTGTGCTCGGTCTGGACGCGGGCCGCCATCGCGTCGCCGAAGCCGGCGACCATGAGCGGGTGCACCCCCGAGGACCGGGGCGCGAACACGGACTCGGGCAGCGGGAGCGGGCTGTCCTCGGGGTACACGGTGTCGGTGGCGCCACCGCCGTTGAAGGTGCCGAAGACCGCCGAGCCGCTCGTGAACACCAGGGTGCCGCCGTGGGTGGCGAGCGCCTCCCGCATGGCGCGGACGGCGTCCCGGTCGCGGGCGAAGGTGGCGGCGGTGTCCCCGCCGGAGGCACCGACGCTGGCGGTGCTGACCACCGCATCCGGCCGGGCCTCGCGGATGGCCGAGGCGAGGCTGGCCGGGTCGCCGAAGTCCCCCGGGGTGGGCTCGATGCCCCGCGCGCGCAGGGCACCGGCGGACCGTTCCGACCGGGCCAGCCCCAGTACCTGATGTCCCTTGGCGGCCAGCGCGTCGGCCGCGGCCGAGCCGATGTAGCCGGTGGCGCCGGTGACGAGAACCTTCATGGTGCGCTCTTCCCTATGGGGAGTGATCACGCCTTACCTATACGACGTATAGGAGGCTGACTACAGGATGCCTGTACGGCGTATAGGAGTCCAGTGGAGGTGAGTCAGTACACAGCCTCGCCGGACGTCACCGCCGCGGCCGCCGAGGCGACCTGCCCGCGCAGCCAGCGGTGGCCGGGGTCGTCGGTGTGCCTCGGGTTCCAGTGCATCGCCTCGTTGATGTCGGGCACCGGCACCGGCGGCTCGACGAGCACCACCCCCTCCACCGTGCGCAGCGCGGCCGACCGCTCGAGTACCAGGCTCACCAGCGACGTGCCCCGGACCAGTAGCGGGACCAGCAGGAAGCTCTCGATGATCAGCTCGATGCGGCGCTCCAGGCCGAGCTCGGCCAGGTGCCGGTCGGCCAGGTTCAGCTGCATGTCCTGGCCGATCGAGTACACGATGTGCGGCAGCCGCAGGTAGTACTCGAGGTCCAGGCCGTCGCGCACCGCCGAGGCGTTGACGCCCGCGTCGAGGATGCACTGCCACCGGTCGCGGAAGAGCGGGGCGGAGGGCAGCGTGGTCACGCCCATGGTCTCCATGGGCTCGATGGCCAGGTCGGCGCGGTCCTCGCGGAGCAGGGTGGGCACGTCGTCGGAGCGGGGCCGGAGGTTGATGGTCACGTTCGGTGCTTCGGCCGACAGCGTCCGGAGCATCGGGGCGAGCAGGATGGCCGTCGCGTAGTCGGACGCGCTGATCGAGAACGTCCGGGTCGCGGTGGCGGCCACGAACCGCTCCGAGGCGGTGAGCACCCCGTCGACCTGCCGGAGGATCTCCCGGACCGGCCCGGCGAGGGCCTCGGCCCGCGCGGTCAGGGTGAGGTTCCGGCCGTTGCGGACCATCAGCGGGTCGTCGAACAGCTTGCGCAGCCGGGCCAGTGAGCCGCTCATGGCCGACTGGCTCAGGTTCAGCCGCCGCGCCGCCGCGGTGACACTCCGGGTGGCGAGCAGCGCGTCGAGGTCGACGAGCAGGTTCAGGTCGATCCCGCGCAGGTCCGGCATCGCCCGCTCCTATCGGTGGCGCCGATGGGTTTCATCCGTGACATCCGTTGGACCGTATCCGCAATCGTGCCTAACGTCAGCCAGGACTTCCGAGAAATATGCCGAACGGTATCGGAGGAACAATGGAGAGCAAGGTGGCTCAGCCGCTCGATCCGGTCGAGTTCCGCAAAGCTGTCGGACATTTCGCCAGTGGCGTCACGGTGGTGACCGCGGAGCGTGAAGGGCAACAGTTCGGTGCCACGATCAGTGCGGTCTCCTCGCTGTGCGCGGAACCGCCGATGGTATTGGTCTGTCTCAACCGGCGCCTCGGGACGCACGCGGCGATTCAGGCCAGCGGACATTTCACGATCAATATTCTGGGTGAGGGTCACGGCGACCTCGCGCTGGGCTTCGCCACCGCGGGGGCCGACAAGTTCCGCGACGTCGACTGGGTCCCGACGCGCTACGGCGCCCATCTCACGGGTGCCATCGCGCACCTGTTCTGCCGGGTGGTCGACGGGGTGGACGGGGGTACCCACCGGATCTTCGTCGCCGAGGTGGTGGAAGCGGTCACCGGCTCCACGCACGGTCCGCTGTCGTACTTCCGCGGCAGGTTCGGCCGATTCGTGCCACAGGAGGAAGCGTCCTAGCTCGGAATACCGATATCCACAAAATCGACAGGGAGTACCAATGAGGACTGGCGCGGAATACCTGGAGTCCCTCCGGGACGGTCGGCAGGTCTACGTCGGCGGAGAATTGATCGCCGATATCACCACTCACCCCAAGACGGCGGGTTATGCCAAGGCGATCGCGGAGTACTACGACCTGCACCACGACCCCCGGCACCAGGACGTGCTGACGTTTGTCGACGAGGACGGCGTGCGCAAGAGCCGGCACTGGTTCCTGCCCCGCTCGAAGGAGGACGCGGCCAAGCGGCGGGCGTTCCACGAGTTCTGGTTCCGCCACTTCAAGGGCGGCATCTTCACCCGGCCGCCGGCCGGCATGCACGTGGTGATGTACGCCCAGGTCGACGACCCGCAGCCGTGGGAGGACAACGCCCGCCCCGCCGACGGCCGCCGGATCCCGTTCGCGCAGAACATCCGTGACCAGTGGAAACGGGTCACCACCGACGACGTCGCGCTGTCCCCGATGTTCGTCGACGTGCAGTTCGACCGGGGCCGCGACGACGCATTGGCCGAGACCCCGATGCTCAGCGTGGTCGAGCAGAACGACGACGGCATCGTGGTGCGGGGCTGGAAGGCGATCGGCACCGCGATCGCATTCGTCGACGAGCTGATGATCGGCAACCTGTGGCGCCCGGGCCAGACCGCCGACCAGACGGTCTACGCGCTGGTGCCGGTCCGCTCGAAGGGCCTCTCGTTGGTCTGCCGGCAGTCCAACGCGACCCCGGACGCCGACCCCTACGACCGGCCGCTGTCGACCATCGGCGACGAGCTCGACGGCATGGCCTACTTCGACGACGTGTTCATCCCGTGGGAGCGCGTCCAGCACGTCGGCAACCCCGACCACGCCAAGTGGTACCCCCAGCGGCAGTTCGACTGGGTGCACATCGAGACCCAGATCCGGCACACCGTGCACGCCGAGCTGATCGTGGGGCTCGCCCTGCTGCTGACCAGCGCACTGGGCACCAACAACAGCCCGGTCGTGCAGTCCCAGCTCGCCGACATCGTGCGCTTCCGCGAGACGTGCAAGGCCTTCGCCATCGCCGCCGAGGACACCGGCTTCCTGACCGCGGGCGGCCTGTACAAGCCGAACAACATCTACGTCGACCTCGGCCGGGCCCACTACCTGGAGAACATCCACAACATCGTCAACCAGCTCATCGACTTCTGCGGCCGAGGCGTCGTGATGGCCCCGACCAGGGCGGACTTCGACCACCCCTACCTCGGTCCGAAGCTCGAGGAGGCCCTGCGCGGCTCGGCCATCAGCGCCCGCGACCGGGTCAGCATCTTCCGGCAGATCAGCGAGCGCTACCTGACCCAGTGGGGCGCCCGGCACGAGATGTTCGAGAAGTTCAACGGCACCCCGCTCTACCTGGTCAAACTGCTCACCATGCAGCGCACCGAGTACCAGGTCGACGGCCCGCTGACCGACCTCGCGCGCCAGGTGCTCGGTTTCGGCGACACCGCCGAGCTCGCCGCGCGCGCCGCCGAGGCCGAGCAGCGCTCGCACTACGCCTCGGTCAAGTACCAGCCCGAGTACGCCCGCGAGCAGGACGTCCGGGACGGCTACTACGCGCAGGCCAGCCCGGCCTGACGTGCGGCGCTGTCGGCTTCCGCCCGAGGTCTGGGCCGGGGCGTCAGCGGAGGGACGGGTCGGCGAGGGCCCGGGCGGTGACGTCGGGGAGGTAGACCGCCAGCGCCCCGACGAGGGTCCGGATGCCGCGACGGGCCGAGGGGGAGAGCGGTGCGGTGCGGGCGATGTCGAGCTCGTTGGCGACGGTGAGCAGGGCGAAGTCGGCGAGGTCGTCGGCGGCGAGGTCGACGACCTCGCCGCTGAACCGGTCGGTGAGCGGGAGCGGCGTCGCGCCGAGGTGGACGTAGGTCCTGCTCCGGTCGCAGGCGCCGTAGCGGTACACGAGTGCCTCGGCCTCGTCGCCGATCGCCGCTCGCAGGCGGGCTCGGCTCTCGAGCGGCAGCAGCGGGGCCGGGAAGCCGTCGGTGCCGTAGGTGGCGTGGCAGAGCGCGGCGAGGCGGGCGCGCCGGCTCCCACCCCAGGTCATCACCAGCTCGTGCACGCGCCGGACGTGGTCGAGGAGGTTCCCGCCGGGGTGGTCGAGCTGCCCCGCGCCGAGCTCGCGCAGCAGAGCCAGCGCCGGCCACTCGGCCGTGCCGGCGGCGATGACCTCGGCCAGCGCCGCCGGTCGGTCCCTGGCGACGAGGTGTCCGGCACCGGGGATGCGGGTCACCGTGGCGTGCGGCGCGAGGTGCAGGAACTGGTCGATGTCGTCGTCGGTGATGGGCGACCCGGTGTCGGCTCGGACGAGGAGGACGGGCAGGTCGAGCGCCGCGGCGACCTGACGCAGCCGGGGTACCTGGGCCAGGATGTCGTCGACGATCTCGGTGTGGCCGTCGAGCCGGCCGCCGCCGGTGAGGAAGCGGCGCACCCGGTGGGGCTCGAAGTTGGGCACGACGTCCACCAGCACGAGGCCGGCCACCCTCGCCCGCACCGCGGGATCGGCCAGCGCGGCGAGGGTGGCCAGCCCGCCCAGCGAGGCACCGACGACCACGCACCCCGACGGCTCGGCGTGCAGCATGGCGGCGACGTCGTCCGCACAGTGCGCGAGCGCGTGCGCCGAGCCGTCGCTGGCGCCGTGTCCGCGCTGGTCGAAGGCCACACAGCGGAACCCGGCGGCCACGAGGACCTCGCTGACCGGCGTCCACACCTGGCGGCGCTCACCACCGGCGTGCAGCAGGAGGACGGTCGGCCCGGCGCCGACCTCCACTCCCCGGAGTACCGCGTCGGGGCGATCGATGTGCCGCGCACGGGGGGCGGAAGGGTCGGTCATGGCGATGTCCTTACCTTGTTGGGTCAAGGTAGGACCGTAGAAGTTCTACCTTGACCAGTCAAGGTAAGGTCGCCGGTGTGACGCGTTCGCGGGTGCGCCGCCCGCCCGACGAGGCGCGGCGCCTGATCCTGGCTGCCGCCGAGCGACTGCTGGCCGAGGGGGGAGTGGCCGCCGTCCAGGTCCGGGCCATCGCCACCCGCGTCGGCATGACCGATGCGGGGGTCAACCACCACTTCGGCTCGCGGGACCAACTCCTGGCAGCGCTGCTGCGCCACGGTGGCCGGAAGATCCGGGCGGGGGTGGGGGAGGTGCTGGCCTCGTGGCTCGACCGTGGCGCTGACCGTGGCACCGACCGCGGCGCCGACCTGGGTGAGCTGGTCGACGCGTTGGCGGCCTTCTACGGCGAGGGCTACGGCGAGCTGGCCGTGGCGCTGCACGCGGCCGGATGGAGGGACGAGGGAGCGGGGCTGCTCGACCCGGTCGTCGACGCGCTGCACGCCCTGCGGCCCGGCGCCGCCGACATCCCGGTCGAGGACACCCGGCTCGCCGTCGCCGCGCTGCACCAGGCCCTCGCCACCGAGTCGCTGTACGGCTCGGCGTTCCGCCGCGGCGCCGGCCTCACCGGCACGGCGGCCGCCACCCCCGGTCCCCAGCTCCGCTGGTGGACGACGCATCTCGCTCGCTCACTCGGTCTCCGCTGAGCCCGCGCCGCCCGGCAAAGGGTCTCTCATTAATTGAGAGTCCTCTCGCGGCCGGATCTTGCTGACCGCCATGGTTGCCGTCGCGGGACAGCGGTAGTGCGAGATGGGCAAGGCTGATCTCGAAAGGCGGATTCTCCATGACCGAGCAGCGTGGCTATAAGTGGATTGCCGGCGAGATAGAGCAGCTCGACCCCGAGGTCGACTACGAGGAAATCTGGAAGCTCTCGACGTGTTACTACGTCAACGACTTCATGATGAACTTCCTGTACACCACTGGGTTTCCGCACTTCATCCTGCCGCCACGCGGCGGGGAGACGGTCGGCCGAGGCGGCAGTGGGAAGATCCTCCAACTGCGGGACAGGCGCGAGGCCGACACCGTCAACCATTTCTGGACCTGGTTCGAGATGGGCCCTTCACACACTGACACGCAGCGCTCGCTGGCCCAGATCAACCGGATTCACGCCGGAATCTGGAAGAAGATGCCGGGTAACTTCTCGCACATCGACGACTTCGTCTACACGATGTGCTGGATCGGGGCTGACCTGCACCGGCTGCGCCGGCGCATCGGGCTGCCCGGGTTCACCCGCAACCAGCAGATTGCCAGTCACCGATTCTGGTACGAGATCTCGAAGATGTTTGTCAGCGAGGTCGGACCGGTCGACCACGAGTTCCCGGCGAACTTCGACGGCATGCTCGAGTACCTGGCCAGGTACGAGGCCGTGGACTGGGAGTACTCACCCGAGGGCGGCCAGACGTGCGAAGCCCTCCTGCAGCAGTTCTCCCGCCGCTGGTTCCCCAAGGGCTTTCACTGGGCGGGACGGGCAATGATCCTCTCCCTGCTCGACGAACCCGCCCGCCGGGTGCACCGCCTGCCGAGGCCCCACCCGCTCGTGGTCCGCCTGAACGAGTGGGGCATGAGACTGATGCTGCTCACTAAGGAAGAAGTTCTCCCGATCCGAAGATCAGTACTCCTGAACGCCACCGCCTCCGCGCCGTGAACCCCGCATCGCGGTAGGTGCCTGTGGTGGGCTAGTGCGGCGCCAGGCCGCCGATCATCAGGGCGAGGGTGAAGTCGAACCGGTCGTGGCCCTCACCGGCGGTGAGCTCGGCGGCGTGGCGGGTGGTGTGGGGGAAGGTCTCGGCCGGTAGGGCGGTGAACCGGCGCAGTAGCTCGTCGCGGTCGAGGCCCCAGGCGACGTCGTCCTGGGCTGATCGCTGGTGCCTGATCGACGCCTCGAGGCAGTAGGCGGCCACGTACAGCAGCAGGGCATCGATGCCCCACGCGGCGGCCTGCGGGGCCACGCCGCCGGCGAGCAGGATCGCCAGCATTCCCTCGCTGACGCGCAGGATCTCGAGGTCGGTGGGGGCCAGGGCGAGCGCCGCGCGGGAGATTCCGGGGTACCTCAGGTACTGGTCGCGCAGCTGGACGCACACCCCCCGGACCTGCTCCCGCCAGGCCGAGGGGGCGGGCTCGGGCAGCGCGAGTTCGCCGCACAGTCGCCCGATGAGCAGCTCGTCGAGGTCGGCCTTGTTGACCACGTGGGCGTAGAGCGAGGCGGGTCCGGTGTCGAGCGCGCCGGCGAGCCGTCGCATGGTCAGCGCCTCGTAACCCTCTCCGGCGATGACGCCCAGCGCGGTGTCGACAACCTGTTCCACGGTGATCAGGGTCCTGCGGCGCCGCCTGGGGTCGGCCTCGCTCCCGGGGGGCGGCGGCTGGTGGCGCGCGGCGCGTCGCGTTTTCGGGTTCACCGCACCACCATAGCTTGACACGAACGCCGTTCGTAACTAGAACAGTGTTCGTGTCGTGCGCCGGATAGCGAGCGCGACGCCTCGAGTCGAGATCGGAGCGAACGATGAAGGCAGTCCGGTTCAGCCGGTTCGGCGGCCCGGAGGTCCTCGAGATCGTGGACCTCCCCGATCCACACCCGGGTCCCGGCCAGGTCCGGATCGCGGTGCGCGCGGCCGGCGTCAACCCGAGCGACTGGAAGAAGCGCAAGGGACTGATGGATCGGGAGCTTCCGCAGACCATGGGCCACGAGGCGGCGGGCGTCGTCGACGAGCTCGGCGAGGGCGTGACGGACGTGGCCGTCGGCGATCGGGTGTTCGGTTTCTCCACCGAGGGGCCGGCCCAGGCCGAGCTGGCGGTGCTGCCCTACTACGCGCCGATCCCGCCCTCCCTCGACTTCGCCGGTGCCGCCGCGCTGCCGGCGGCCATCGAGACGGCCACCCGCGCGCTCGACCAGCTCGGCGTCGGCAGCGGCGGCACCCTGCTCATCAGCGGCGCTTCCGGCAGCGTGGGCAGCGCCGCGGTTCAGTTCGCCGTGGCGCGCGGCGCGCGCGTGATCGGCACCGCCGGTCCGCCCAACCACCAGTACCTGCGTTCGCTGGGGGCAGAGCCCGTCGCCTACGGTGACGGCCTCGTCGAGCGGGTTCGCGCGTTCGCGCCCGACGGCGTCGACCTCGCGCTCGATGTCGCCGGGAGCGGTGTCCTGCCCGAGCTCATCGAGCTCACCGGTAGCGCGGCGCACGTCGTCACGCTCGCCGACTTCGCCGGTGCCGAGAAGTACGGGGTGACGTTCAGCCGGGGCGACGCCGGCCGCGCGGTCCACGTACTCGGTGAGATCGGCGCGCTGACCGAGGCCGGCCGCTTCTCGCTCCCGGTGGCGCGGACCTTCCCGCTCGCCGAGGTCGCCGAGGCGCACCGGGTGAGCGAGGGGGGCCACGCGCACGGAAAGCTCGTGCTGCTGGTCGGCTGACGTCCTCGCCGGCGACTACCGCGGCCCCACACGCCAGCCCCAGGCTCCTGAAACGAAGGAACCAGCGTGACCAGCACCTCCGACAGGGGCGCTCCACCGCCCACCACCGAGTCCGGCGACGCGGACAACAAGCTCACCTCGGGCCTCTTCAAGATCGCCGGCGTTGTCGTCTTCGGCATGATCATGTCGGTCCTCGACACCACGGTCGTCAACGTCGCCCTGCCGACCTTCCTCCGGGAGTTCCGGGTCTCGGAGTACTCGACGGTGGCCTGGGCTGTCGCCGCGTACACGCTGGCGCTGGCCGCGGTCATCCCGGTCACCGGGTGGGCCGCCGACAGGTTCGGCACCAAGCGGCTCTACCTCACGGCGCTGAGCCTGTTCACCCTCGGGTCGGTGTTGTGCGCGTCAGCGTGGAGCATCGAATCGCTCATCTGCTTCCGTGTCCTGCAGGGACTCGGCGGGGGCCTGCTGATGCCGCTGGGCATGGCGATCCTGACCAATGCCGCGGGCCCCAAGAGGGTCGGCCGGCTGATGGCGATCATGGGCATCCCCCTGCTGCTCGGCCCGATCCTCGGTCCGATCCTGGGCGGCTGGCTGATCGACGCGGCGTCCTGGCACTGGATCTTCCTGATCAACCTGCCGTTGGGCGTGGTCGCGATCGTCTACGCCTGCTTCGCCCTCCAGCGCGACGCGCCCACACCGGCCGAGCGCTTCGACGTCATCGGCATGCTCCTGATGTCTCCCGGCCTGGCCCTCTTCCTGTACGGGGTGTCCTCCATCCCGGATGAGGGCACCGTGGGGGCCACCAGGGTCCTCGTGCCGGGCACCACCGGCGCCGTGCTGATCATCGCCTTCGCGATCTGGGTGTTGCGCCCGGAGCACCCGCTGTTGGACCCGCGGCTGTTCAAGGACCGCAACATGGCGGTCGCGATGATCGTGCTGTTCCTGTACGGCGCCGCCTTCTTCGGCGGCCTGCTCCTGGTACCGACCTATTTCCAGCAGGTCCGCGGTGAGGACGTACTGAGGGCCGGTCTCCTGGTCGCCCCGCAAGGACTCGGCGCCATGATCATCATGCCGATCGCCGGCAGCCTGAGTGACCGCATGCCCATCGGCCGCATCGTGCCCTTCGGGGTCATCGGCGTCATCATCGGCATGGTCGGGCTCGCCGTGAACACCCGGCCGGACACGCCCTACTGGCACATTCTGACCTTCCTGTTCGTCATGGGCCTCGGCATGGGCGCCACCATGATGCCGATCATGACGTCCGCGTTGAAGACGCTGCGGGCCCACCAGGTCGCCCGGGGCTCCACGCTCATGAGCGTGATCGAGCAGGTCGCCGGCTCAGTCGGGGTGGCCGTCATCGCCATGATCCTGACCAGCCGGCAGAACTCCTCCGAGCCGCTGCGGGCGCTGCACGCTCTCGGTGCGGCGCGAGCCGACGGCACCCAGCCCCCCGCCTGGGCTTTGGACGTCGCCCGACGTCTCGGCGGCGCGCTCGAGGCCACCGGGCAGGCCGACCTGGCCGCTTCCTACAGCTCCACCTACTGGGTCGCCGCCGTCGCGCTGGTCGTCACCCTGATCCCGGTCGCACTGCTGCCCCGCCGGCGGGAGAGATCCCACCTGCTCAACGCGGATCAGCCCGAGCGCGCCCTCTGACCCCGAACCTGGCCGTGCTCTCTCAGCCGGTGTGCAGGACCCGGAAACGATCGGGCTCCGCCGGGTCCCGCGCAACGACCTGGATCGGCGGCCAGGCCCACTGCCACACGCTGATGCCGGGCGTGCGGGAGAACTGGATCTGACCCCGGGTGCCTTCGACCGCGACGCGCGGCCAGGCTTCGGCAATGCGCGACCGGTCCGTGCCCTGAGCACGCAGTACCTCGGCGAGCACGGCGACCGTGTCGTAGCCCTCGAAGGCGACGAAGGAGGGCGCCGCGGCCAGCCGCTCGCGCAGCGCCGTCCCGACGCGTGCCCCCGGTGGGCTGAGGTGCTCGGGCAGGTAGCGCAGGAACGGGATCGCGGCGCCGTCGTCAGCCAGCAACGCCGCCCATTCGGCGAACTCCGGCTGACCGGCCGGTGCCCCGATCATGATCTCGGCGAGGCGCTGGTCGCGGCGGACCGACCTGACGAGCGGCACCGCCGGCTCCGGGTGGCCGACCAGCAGCAGCAGGGCTGTCGCGCGACTGACCACGAGCCCGTCGCACACGGCCGTGGGGGCGAGCGCGCGCACGTCGAGTTCGACGACGGTGCCGCCGCGGGGAGCGAGGTGGTCCCGCAGAATGCGGGCCCCGGAGGCCCAGTAGACACTCGGCTCGGTCGCTATGGCGATTCGACGGTGGCCAGCGTCGAGGAGGA
>DATAZG010000219.1:0-3312 GCA_036272155.1 Pseudonocardia sp. | reverse complement strand
GTGGCGGTGGACCGGATGCACAACGGGCCCCGGACCAACGCCGACCGGGAGCTGATCGGCCAGGGTGCCGCGAACACGCTGTCCGGGCTGCTCGGCGGCCTGCCGGTGACCGGCGTGATCGTGCGCAGCTCGACGAACGTGAAGGCCGGCGCCCGCACCAGGGCCGCCGCCGTGCTGCACGCGGTGTGGATCGCGGTGTTCGCGCTCGCGCTGGTCTGGGTCGTGGAGTCGATCCCGCTCGCGGCGCTGGCCGGGCTGCTGGTGGTGGTCGGCGTGCAGCTGGTCAAGCTGGCCGACCTGCGCACCGCCCGCCAGCACGGTGAGCTGGTCCTCTACCTGGTCACCGCGCTGGGCGTGATGGGGCTGAACCTGCTGGAGGGCGTCGGCCTCGGGTTGGCACTGGCCGCCGTGCTGGTGCTGCGCCGCGCGGTCAAGGTCCGGATTCGTCACACGGCACCGGAGTACGACGGCGAGCACCGGGTGGTCGTCGAGGGGCTCGCGACATTCCTCTGCGTGCCGAACCTGTCCCGGGTGCTCTCGGCCATCCCGGCCGGCGCGCCGACCCACCTCGAGCTGGCCACCCACTACGTCGACCACGCGGTGCGCGACCACCTGGACACCTGGGTCGCGCGGCAGCGGGCCAGCGGCGCGGCGGTGCTGGTCACCCAGCGCGGACCCGGCGGCGGGCGACCACCCTCGGCACCCGCTCAGCCGGGCCCGGTGACCCGCCGGATCGGTGTCCGGTCCACCACCGAGCGCCGGTTCCAGCAGCCCGTGATCGCCCGGGAGCCGGGGCGCTGACCGGGTGTGGGCGTCGTCTCCCGAGCGGGGTGTGGGCGTCGTCTCTAGGCGCAGGCTCGATCCGCACGCTCTAGGGTGACCCGTTGTGCGGGAGCATCCACTGGACTGGCTGGGCGGCCACGCGGCCCGGCGGCGCGCCGCCGGGCTGCGCCGTGAGCTGCGGCCCCGCCCGGCCGGCGAGCCGGTGCTGGACCTGGCCGGCAACGACTACCTGGGGCTGAGCACCGACCCCCGGGTGATCGAGGGCGGGCTCGCCGCGCTGCGCACCTGGGGCGCGGGGTCGACCGGGTCGCGGCTGGTCACCGGCAGCACCGCGCTGCACGCCGAGCTGGAGCGGGAGCTCGCCGCGTTCACCGGCTACCGGTCCGCGCTGGTGTTCTCCTCCGGCTACCTGGCCAACCTCGGCGTGGTCACCGCGCTGAGCGGGCCGGGCAGCCTGATCGTCTCCGACGGTGCCAACCACGCGTCCCTGATCGACGCCTGCCGGCTGTCCAGGGCGCGGGTCGAGGTGGTGCCGCACAACGACGTGGCCGCGGTGGACGCGGTGCTCGCGGCCCGCCCGGAAGCGCGCGCGCTGGTGGTCACCGACAGCGTCGGCAGCGTGGACGGCGACCAC
The DNA here is from genome assembly GCA_036272155.1 of Pseudonocardia sp. Classification (GTDB taxonomy): domain Bacteria; phylum Actinomycetota; class Actinomycetes; order Mycobacteriales; family Pseudonocardiaceae; genus Pseudonocardia. The sequence continues at coordinate 1,895 of DATAZG010000219.1, read as the reverse complement.
GCCCCGCTGGCCGAGCTGCACGCGGTGGCCAGGTCCAGGGGCGCGGTGCTGCTGGTCGACGAGGCGCACGGGCTCGGAGTGTGCGGCCCCGGCGGGCGCGGCCTGCTCGCCGAGGCCGGCCTGGCCGGCGCCGATGACGTGGTGGCCACGGTGACGCTGTCCAAGGCCCTGGGCGGCCAGGGCGGCGCGGTGCTCGGGCCGGCCCCTGTGGTGGAACACCTGGTGGACACCGCGCGCAGCTTCATCTTCGACACCGGGCTCGCCCCGGCCAGCGCGGGCACGGCGTTGGCCGCGCTGCGGATCCTGGCCGCCGAGCCCGGCCGGCCGGCCGCCGCGCTCGCCGCCGCCGCCGCGATCGCCGCCTCGGCCGGGGTGCCGGCGCCGGCGTCGGCCGTGGTGTCGGTGATGCTGGGTGACCCGTCGGTGGCCTTCGACGCCGCCGGCCGGTGCCTGGCGCGGGGCCTGCGGGTCGGCTGCTTCCGGCCGCCGTCCGTACCCGAGGGCACCAGCCGGCTGCGGCTCACCGCGCGCGCCACCCTGACCGCCGCCGAGCTGTCGACCGTGCACGACGTGCTGACCGAGGTGCTCGGTGAGGTACGCGGGGCTGGCACTTCCGACGGGTCCTGTGCCGCCGTGCCCACCCCGGTCGGGGCGTCGGTCCGATGAGCGTGCTGGTGGTCAGCGGCACCGGGACCGGGGTCGGCAAGACGGTCGTGGTCGCCGCGCTGGCCGCGCTGGAGATCGCCGCCGGGCGCCGGGTCGCGGTACTCAAGCCGGCGCAGACCGGGGTGACCATGGACGAGCTCGGCGACCTCGGCGAGATCCGCCGGCTGGTCGGCGAGACCGGCGCGCTGACCACCCGTGAGCTGGCCCGTTACCCGGATCCGCTGGCCCCGGCGACCGCGGCCACCCGGGTCGGACGGCCGCCGGTGCGCGCCTCGGAGGTGGTCAGGGCGGTCCGGGAGCTGGCTCGCGACCACGACCTGGTGCTCGTGGAGGGGGCCGGCGGGCTGCTCGTGCGGCTCACCGCCGAGGACACGCTGGCCGACGTGGCCGCCGCCCTGGACGCCCCGGTGCTCGTGGTGGCCGCCGCCGGCCTGGGCACGCTGAACCACACCGCGCTGACCACCGAGGTACTGGCCGGCCGGGGGCTGCGCTGCGCCGGCGTGGTGATCGGCAGCTGGCCGGCCGGGCCCGACCTGGCCGCCGAGTGCAACCTGACCGACCTGCCGGCCGTGACCGGGGCGCCCCTGCTCGGCCGGCTGCCCGCCGGCGCCGGCAGGTTGGCGCCGAATGAGTTCCTGGCCACGGTGGCCGCCGCCCTGGGCGCGGCGCCGGCGTGGCTCACTTAATGTGCTGTTGAAACATCCGACCCTTGGGAGAGCTGCATGGCCGCGCCTGTCCACACCGACCTGCTGTCCGAGCTGCGGGACCAGGTGCTCGAGCGGGGCGCGCCGGCCACCTCGGACCAGGTCCTGCAACTGCTCCAGCTGCCCGACGACCGACTCGAGGACCTGCTGGCGCTGGCGCACGAGGTGCGGATGCGCTGGTGCGGGCCGGAGGTCGAGGTCGAGGGGATCATCAGCCTGAAGACGGGCGGCTGCCCCGAGGACTGCCACTTCTGCTCGCAGTCCGGGCTGTTCGCGTCCCCGGTGCGGTCGGCGTGGCTGGACATCCCGATGCTGGTCGAGGCGGCCAAGCAGACCGCCAAGACCGGGGCCACCGAGTTCTGCATCGTGGCCGCCGTGCGCGGGCCGGACGAGCGGCTGATGACCCAGGTCGCCGCCGGCATCCAGGCGATCAAGGACGAGATCGACATCAACATCGCCTGCTCGCTGGGCATGCTGACCCCCGACCAGGTGCAGCGGTTGGCCGCGATGGGCGTGCACCGCTAC
>DATAZG010000218.1:0-40190 GCA_036272155.1 Pseudonocardia sp. | reverse complement strand
GCCCGCTCGTCGTCCTCCCGGCCGTCCATCTTCGGGTCCAGGTCACCGAACGACTCGGCGACCGGCTCGATCCGTTCCCAGTACGTCCTGGCCACCGGGAACTGCGCCTTCGCGGCCGCCACGTTGCCGGCCTTGACGGTGCTCACGAACTCCTCGGTCTTGGGCACCAGCGCCTCGATCTGCGAGGTCACGTAGCGCTTGTAGCTGGCAGTGGCCTCGGCCAGCCGGGCGTTGGTGTCCACCGACCGGTTCGCCTGGCCGCTCACCGTGAACGGGGCGCGGAGGCCGTCGCCGACCATGCCGGGCTTGCAGGCGGTGGTGTACGTGCCGCCGTCGGGCACCTCCACGATCAGCCGCCGCGTCAGCCCCGGGCCGACGTTCTCCACCTCGCCCATGATCCGGTCGCCGGTGCCGTACAGGTAGAACTCGGTGACCTTGCTGCCCCTGTTGGCCACCTGGAAGGTGATCTTGCCGGCGGGTGCCTCGGCCTTGCTCACCTCGCACGCGGTGTCCGACGCGTTGACGGTGATCGTGCCGTCCGCCTCGGCTCCGGGCGGGCCGCCGGAACCGCCGGAGCAGCCGGCCAGCAGTACGAGCGAGGCGAGCGAGAGGGGCACGGTGCGGGTGATGGCGCTGGTCACGGGGTTCTCCTTGGCGACGTGGCGCGGACTCTGCGGTGACTTTCGGGGGCTAGGGGTCAGGCCGCTGCCGAGGTGGTGGCCGAGGCGCGGGCGCGGCCCGGCAGCAGGAACAGAGTGAGCACGACGCCCACGTAGAGCAGCCAGACGCCTGCCTCGAGCACCGACGTCCGGGGGGAGAGGTTGAAGATGCCCTTGAGCACCGTGCCGTACCAGGAGTCGGCGGGGACCTGGGCGCTGATGTCGAACGCCAGGGTGTTCAGGCCGGGGAGGATGGCGGCCTCCTGCAGGTCGTGCAGGCCGTAGGCCAGGATGCCGGCCGCGACGAAGATCAGCAGGACGCCGGTGACGGTGAAGAACCGGGCCAGGTTGATCCGCACCGCGCCCCGGTAGATCAGGTACCCCAGTGCGACGGCGACCGCGATGCCGACCAGGAAGCCGGCCAGCGGCGCGGACGTCGAGCCGGCGGCCTGCGCGGCGGCCCAGAAGAACACGGCCGTCTCCAGGCCCTCCCGGCCGACCGCGAGGAACGCCATCAGCACGACGGCCCAGGAGCCGATTTGCAGCGCCTGCTCCAGCCTGTCCCGCAGCTCGCCGGACAGCGCCCGCGCGGTGCGCCGCATCCAGAAGATCATCCACGTGACGAAGCCGACCGCGACGATCGAAAGGCCGCCGCCGAACGCCTCCTGGGCCTCGAAGGACATCGAGTTCGAGGTGAGGGTCAGCAGCGCGCCGACCAGGATGCTGAGCACCACCGCGACGGCGACGCCGGCCCACACCCAGGGCAGAGCCGACCGCCGCTCGGTGCGCACCAGGAACGCGACCAGGATGCTCACCACGAGGGCGGCCTCCAGGCCCTCCCGCAGCCCGATCAGCGCGTTGCTCAGCACGGCGGCCGGCCCGATGCGCCCGGTGCGCCCGGTGGGACCGGTCGTGCGGCAGCCGCCGGCGGCGGTGCAGGCGAGGCTAACCTCATGGCGCGGAGCCTAACCTGACAGTTTGCTGAGTATCCAGGCTTGACAATGTGCCGGGGCCAACTCTTTGCCCTGAGGAAGGGCGCGCGAGAGGGTGGGGAGGGGTCCTGAAGAGGCGGTTCGGTGGGCCCGCCGAGTCCTCAGTCGCGCTCGGAGATCGCGATCCGGGCGCTGACCTCGCCGATCGCGTCCTGGTACTCGGGACGGGGCTCCATCGCCCACGCCATCCGCAGCTGGGCCAGCGCCTCGGTGAAGCGGCCCTGCCGCTGCAGCGCCTTACCCAGCGCAAACCGCGCGTAGTGGTCGGCCGGGTCGATCTCCAGCACGCGGCTGAAGGCGGTCTCGGCGCGGCGCAGCTGTGCGGAGTCCAGGAACGCCCGGCCGGCGAGCAGTTGCACGGAGGCGTCGTCCGGCTGCGCCGCGAGCACCGGTAACAGTGCCTGCACGGCGTCCAGCGGGCGGCGTTGGGACAGCAGCGTTTCGGCCCGCCGGTAGGCAGCGAAGGTGGACTCGCCGTCGGGGCGGCCTTCGTCGGCTCTGTCGGGGTCGGAGAAGGGAGCGCTCGTCATGGTCGCTCCTAGGTTAGGTGGCGCGGCGTTGAACCGCGACCCGCCCCGGCGGTTAGCCTAGGCTCGACGCGGATGCCACTCGCCGGCGACCGCCGGCACCCGACGTAGGAACACGCAGGCCCCGGGCCAGGCAAGGAGCAGATGTGGCCGTCATCGAGCAGGTCGGCGCTCGCGAGATTCTCGACTCTCGGGGTAACCCGACCGTGGAGGTTGAGGTCGCCCTGGACGACGGGACGCTGGCCAGGGCGGCAGTGCCGTCCGGAGCGTCCACCGGCGAGCACGAGGCGGTCGAGCTGCGCGACGGCGACGCCCGCCGCTACGGCGGCAAGGGGGTCGAGCGGGCGGTGGCCGGCGTGCTGGACGAGATCGGCCCCGAACTGGTCGGCGTCGAAGCCGTCGACCAGCGGATCGTCGACCAGAAGCTGGTCGACCTCGACGGCACGCCCGACAAGTCCCGGCTCGGTGCGAACGCGCTGCTCGGGGTGTCGCTGGCGGTGGCGAAGGCGGCCGCCGAGTCGTCCGGGCTGGAGCTGTTCCGGTACGTCGGCGGGCCGAACGCGCACGTGCTGCCGGTGCCGATGTTCAACATCATCAACGGTGGCGCGCACGCCGACTCCTCGGTGGACGTGCAGGAGTTCATGATCGCCCCGATCGGCGCCGACTCGTTCCGCGAGGCGCTGCGCTGGGGCGCCGAGGTCTACCACTCGCTGAAGTCCGTGCTCAAGGCGCAGGGGCTGAGCACCGGGCTGGGCGACGAGGGCGGCTTCGCGCCGGACCTGCCGGGTACCAAGGCCGCGCTGGACCTGATCGGCACCGCCATCGGCCAGACCGGGCTGGTGCTGGGCCGGGACGTCGCGCTCGCGCTGGACGTGGCGGCCACCGAGTTCTTCACCGACGGCAGCTACGCCTTCGAGGGCGGCAAGCGCACCGCCGAGGAGATGTCCGCGTTCTACGCCGAGCTGGTCGACAGCTACCCGCTGGTGTCCATCGAGGACCCGCTGTCCGAGGACGACTGGGACGGCTGGCAGGCGCTCACCGCCGCGCTGGGCTCGAAGGTCCAGCTGGTCGGCGACGACCTGTTCGTGACAAACCCGGAGCGACTCGAGGAGGGCATCTCCCGGCAGATCGCCAACGCGCTGCTGGTCAAGGTCAACCAGATCGGCACGCTGTCGGAGACGCTGGACGCGGTCACCCTGGCGCACTCCTGCGGCTACCGCTGCATGATGAGCCACCGCTCCGGGGAGACCGAGGACACCACGATCGCCGACCTGGCGGTGGCCACCGGCTGCGGCCAGATCAAGTCGGGTGCGCCAGCCCGGTCCGAGCGGGTGGCGAAGTACAACCAGCTGCTGCGGATCGAGGAGACCCTCGGCGACGCCGCCCGGTACGCCGGCGAGCTCGCGTTCCCGCGCTTCACTCCGGAGGACTGAGAACAGGGTGTGTCCCGCAGGCGACCCAGGCCGGGTGCGGGCCGCGCGGAGCCGCCCGTCCGGTGGTCCGCGCGCCGCGGCCGGCCGGGCCGCCGGGGACCGGGCCGGCGGCCGGCTCGGCACCGAGCGCTCGACGGGCGGCTCGGCGGCTCCCGGTGAGAAGGTCCGGGTCGGTCGGGTCGGTTCGGCCGGCGGCGCGTCCGAGTCGATCCGGCTCAGCCGGGCCCACCGGATGGCGCTGGCCACCTCCGGCATGCTCGGGGTGTCCTCGACCCGGCGCGCCGCGATCCTGGCGCTCGTGGTGTGCGCGCTCGCGCTCACCGTGGCCGTCCCGCTGCGCAACTACCTGACCCAGCGCCAGGAGCTGTCCGCGCTGCAGGCCAAGCAGCACCAGCTGGCCGGTGAGGTCGACGAGCTGACCCGCCGCCGGGACCAGCTCAGCGACCCCGCCCAGGTGCAGGCCGAGGCGCGCGACCGGCTCGGTTACGTGCGCCCCGGCGAGGTGCCGTACGTGGTGCAGCTGCCCGGCGATGCCGCCGCGGTGGCCGCCGGGGCAGGGGGCGCGGCCGGGGCGCCGTGGTTCGACGTGTTGTGGAGCGATGTGCGAGGAGTACAGAGGTGAGTGGTACGCCGGTGGACGGGCCGGTCGACGAGCGGGTTGACGATCTTGTGGGTGGCGGGGTGGCTGGCGAGGTCAGCCAGGCCGACCGGGACGCGGTGGCCGCCCAGCTCGGCCGCCGCCCCCGGGGCGTGCGCGCGGTGGCGCACCGCTGCCCGTGTGGGCTGCCGTCCGTGGTGCAGACCCACCCCCGGCTGGAGGACGGCACACCGTTCCCGACGCTGTACTACCTCACGTGTTCGCGGCTCTGCTCGCAGATCGGCACGCTGGAGGGCGCCGGCCGGATGAGGGAGATGACCGAGCGGCTGGCAGGAGACCCCGAGCTGGCCGCCGCCTACCGCCGCGCCCACGAGTCCTACCTCGCCGAACGGGACGCCCTGGAACCGCTCGGCACCCAGGTCAGCGCCGGCGGTATGCCCGACCGCGTGAAGTGCCTGCACGTGCACGTCGGCCACGCCCTCGCCGCCGGCCCCGGGGTCAACCCGTTCGGCGACGAGACCCTCACCGAGCTGGGCGAATGGTGGCACGCCGGCCCCTGCGTCACCCCCTGAATCCCGCGAGTCGGGGTTTTTGTCAGGGTGAGTCGCGGATTTTGTCAGCGCGGGGTCGGCGTCAGTAGGCCCGGCCGATCAGCACGGCGTGCTTGGCCGGCCGGCCGGTGAGCAGGCAGGTCGGCGCCGGCGGGTCGGCGTCGACGATGCACCGGATGGTCGCGCCGGTGGCCTCGCCGAGCGCCCGCTCCGACTCCTCGGCGCCCGACCAGGCGGCCAGGAACAGCCCGCCGTCGCCGACGCGTCGGCTGAACTCGTCGAAGTCGGTGACCGGGTAGGTGTGCTCCTCACGGAAGGTACGTGACTGCGCGAGCAGCGTCCGCTGGATCTCGTCGAGCAGGTCCGCGGCGGCGCGCCCTGCACCGTCCAGCGGCACGGTGCTCTTGGTGCGGTCGTCGCGGCGCACCAGGGTGGCCCGGCCGGCGGCCAGCTCCCGCGCGCCCAGCTCGACCCGGACCGGCACGCCCTTCAGCTCCCAGTCGACGGAGCGGCGTCCGAAGGAGGTGTGGGTGCGGGCGTCGACGTGCGCGCGGACATCGGTGGCGTCCAGCTCGGTCGCGAGGCGCGCGGCGGCCGCGGCGACCTCGGCCTGATCGTCCAGTTGCAGGACCACCACCTGGTGCGGCGCGATTGCCGGCGGCAGCCGCAGCCCGTGGTCGTCGCCGTGCACCATGATCGTCCCGCCGATCATCCGGGCGGACGTGCCCCAGGAGGTCGTGGCGGCGTGCTGGCGCTCCCCGCCCGCGTCCAGGTACCGGATGTCGAAGGCGCGCGCGAAGTTGTACCCCAGGTTGTGACTGGTGCCCATCTGCAGTGCCTTGCCGTCGCGCATCAGCGCCTCGCAGGTGAACGTGTGCTCGGCGCCGGCGAACCGCTCGCCCGGCGACTTCTCGCCCGCCACGACCGAGATCGCCAGCGACTCCTCCATGAACCGCCGGTAGACCTCCAGCATCCGCGCGGTCTCCTCGACCGCCTCCGCGTGCGTGGCGTGGGCGGTGTGGCCCTCCTGCCAGAGGAACTCGGTCGTGCGCAGGAACAGCCGGGGCCGCAGCTCCCAGCGGACCACGTTGTTCCACAGGTTGAGCATCAGCGGCAGGTCCCGGTGCGACTGGACCCACTTGGCGAAGTAATGGTTGATCACCGTCTCGGAGGTGGGGCGCACCACCAGCGGCTCGGCGAGCTCCTCCCCGCCGCCGTGGGTGACCACCGCGAGCTCCGGGGAGAAGCCGTCGACGTGCTGCTTCTCCTTCTCCAGAAAGCTCATGGGGATGAACAGTGGGAACGCCGCGTTCTGCGCTCCGGTCGCCTTGATCCGCCGGTCCATGTCGGCCTGCAGCAGCTCCCAGATCGCGTACCCCCACGGTCGAATGACCATGGTCCCCCGCGCCGGACCGTTCTCCGCCAACTCGGCGCGAGCGATGACGTCCTGGTACCAGGCGGGGAAGTTCTCCGCCTGTGGGGTGAGTACGGCCTTGGCCACGGTGCTGCCTCTTCTTGCATGCTCAGGGGCACGTCGGAAAGGGGATGAACGGACAGCAGTGACGCTAACCGGGCGGGCAACCACGTTTTGCCGGCGAGTCGGGAGATTGTGCTGGGTGAGTCGGGAGATTGTGCGGACGGGTCAGTCCGTCAGTACCACCGCGTCCTTGAGCAGGCCGCCGCCCCGGGCGGTGAACTGGTCGTCCAGACCGGGGAAGAACCGCAGCTCGGCACCGGTCAGGGCGGTCGGCGGCGCCGGATCCTTCCAGTAGGTGCACAGCACGGTGGACCGCGCGGTCGCCCCGGCGGCCAACCCGTGCACGTGCACGTACAGCACCTGGCGCTCGTCTGTGCTGCGCAGCTGGCGCGCCACCCGCACGTCCGCGCGGGTCGGGACACCGTCGGGGTTCCACGGGTCGGCCACGGCGCGCAGGCCGCTGGGCAGCTCGATCCTCGGCCGCTTCCGGTGCCGGTCCACGTCGTCGGCGTCCTTGACGTCGAGGTTCTTGTCCCCGGGATTGCTGACCGCGACCTCCAGCACGACGAGGTTGGTCACCTCGATCGGGCCGACCTTCATCTCCACCTTGACGCCCACCGTGGCGGGCTCGATGCGGGCCTTCTCGGTGAGGCCGACCACCATCCGAGGGCCGGCCGAAAGGCCCCGCCGATAGTAATAGTGCGAGGTGGCGAGGCCGATCAGCGCACCGACCACGGTGCTGATGACGGTGAGTAGAACTTCGGCACTCGACAAAGATTTGATCCTACTTCTATTGACGGGTGAACGCGGTCACAGCACTATACGGGTAGCGAAGAAAACGGTAGATCAACGGACGCACGAGAGAGGAGGAGCCATGAGTTCGAGCCGACTGTCAGCCGGTCAACGAGGAATGTGGAAGCCAGCTAGCCACGGCCAGGCGTCCTCCTTTTGTCGGCCTCTTTTGTATTTTGGCCTGTTCGCCTGAGCCCTTATGGGTTGATCGCTCCCTTTTTGTGAACCGAGGGTGATTGGCCGCATTGCGTGAGTCGCGTGCCGGCTGCAGCGGTGCGCGACTCCGTTGTGCCCGCCGGGCGGCCTCGCGCGGGATGCCGCCGGCCGATTTCGGGTCCAAGCCAGCGTTCGGGTTGGCGTCGTCCGAGTCCGCCGTCACGGGCGGGTTTGGCGCCACCCGTTCGGCGGCATGATCATCGCGTTTTCGGCCACCGGAGTGGTCCGGAAGGTCAGACCTCGGCCGCGGGTAATGGCGTTCGGCTGACACCCGCCGCTTTGCTCAGGCAGGGTATTGCCGTGTCGTTCCGGGGTGGTGGGGTGCGACCGGTGGCCTGGCTGCTGCTGGCCGCTGCCCTCGTCGTCGGTGGGGTGGCCGTGCTGACCCACCGCGGCGACCCGGCGCCCGCCGGCCCGGTCGCGCCGGCCGTCGACGCCAAGCCTCGCACGCCGGCCTCGGTACCGCTCCCCGGCTCCGTCTCACTGGCCGCGATCCCACTGCCGCTGGCCGGCGAAACCGCGACCGGCGGTTCGGCCACGGGCGGGCTGACGATCGTCGAGCCGCCGCCGGGGGCCGCTGTGGCGGCGGCGCCGTCCGAGGCCGCGCTGCCCGGGGCCGGATTGCCGCCGGGCGGCGGCGCGCCGCCGGAGGGTGGGGCGCCGCCGGCTGACGGCGCGGCGCCGGGCGGCGGCGTGCCTACGGTGCCGCTCGCGGCGTACCGGAACGCCGAACAGGTGCTCGGGTTGTCCGCCTCGGCGTGCCAGCTGCACTGGCCGGTGCTCGCGGCGATCGGCCGGGCGGAGACCGACAACGCGCGCGGCGGGCGGGTGGACGCGGCCGGGCGGACGATCGGGCAGATCCTCGGCCCCGTGCTGGACGGTTCGGCGGGGCGGTCCCGCGTGCCCGACACCGACCGGGGTGAGCTGGACGGGGACCCGGCCTGGGACCGCGCGGTCGGCCCGATGCAGCTGCTGCCGTCGGTGTGGCGGCGGTATGCGGCGGACGGTGATGGGGACGGGCGTACCGATCCGAACGACATCTTCGACGCCGCCCTCACCGCGGGCCGCTACCTGTGCGCCGGTGGCCCCGACCTGGCCGATCCCGGTCAGCTCGGCACCGCGCTGTACCGCTACCGGCACTCGGCCGGCTACGTCACCTCGGTGCGCGCCTTCGCTGCGGGTTACGCCGCCGGGGCGCCCTCGGTGGCACCGCTCGCGCCGGCCACCAAGCCACCCGTGGTGCTGCCCGCCCCCGGCCCGTCGCTCGACCGGGCCCCGGTGGTCCGCGCGCCGGCACCGTCCGTGCCCAGGTCGCGGCGGCCCTCCGTCCGCCCCGCGCCGAGCGTGCGGGCCGCACCCCGCGCTCGACCCGCCCCGAGCGCTCGCGCCGCCCCGGCAGGTGCCCCGGCCGGCCCGGGGCGCTCCGCCGGGCCGAACGCCGGCGGCCCACCCGATGCACGCGCCGCCCCGACGACCGGGCCTGGCCCCGCCGCCTCGGCCATGGAGAACCTGCCCGCCGCCTCGGGCTCCGCGCCCGGTTCGACCCAGCGCACGGTGCCCGGTTACGGATCCGCGCCCGCGCAGACCCCGGCCCAGGGCAACGCCTCGGCGCAGGGCCCTACGTCGCGGGGGAGCGCACCGGACCAGAGGACCGCGCCGGCCCAAGGCAACGGGCCGGGTCAGGGGAGTGCACCGGTGCAGGGCACTGTGCCCGCCCAGGGAAGCGCTTCGGCCCAGGGGCCCGGGCCCGGGCAGGGCTACGTGATCGTGATCCCCGAGTCGGCGGCGTCCGGTTCGTCGGCCGGGTCGACCCCGTCGGGGACCGGGACGCCCTCCGGTAACCCCGACACGCCCGCAGCGAACGGGGCGCGGTTCGGGAACGGGACCCCGGCCGGGAACGCCCCGCCGCCTGGCAACGCCATGCCATCCGGAAACCCTGGCCCACCGTCGTTTGGCAACGGCACGTCGTCCGGAAACCCTGGCCCGCCGTCCGGCAGCGGCACGCCGTCCGGGAACGCCGGCCAGGGGTACGCCGGTCAGGGCGGGTCGACCGGTCAGGGTGTTTCCGCTGGTCAGGGTCCGGCAACCGGCCCCGGGGTCAACACCGGCGGGACGTACCCCGGTCCGGCCAGGTAGCCGGCGTCGCGCCCCGCGCCGGGTCGGCGCCGGCTCGTGATCGGTACCGTGGCCTCACCCGGACCGGCACCCGAACCGGGTCCGAACCTGCCCGGCCGAACGGCGGCCGCCGGTACTAGCGAGGAGCACGCATGCCGAGAGTCGCCGCCATCGACTGCGGGACCAACTCGATCCGGTTGCTGGTGGCCGACACCGCCCCGGGCCCGGACGGCCGGCAGCGGCTCACCGACGTGCACCGGGAGATGCGCATCGTCCGGCTGGGCCAGGGTGTGGACGCCACCGGCGTGCTCGCCGCCGAGGCGATCGAGCGCACCCGGCTCGCGCTCGTCGACTTCACGGCCACCCTGTGGGGCGCCGGTGCCGAGCGGGTCCGGATGGTGGCGACCTCGGCGACCCGGGACGCGGCGAACCGGGACGACTTCTTCGGCATGGTCAGCGCCACCCTGGGCACCGAGGCCGAGGTGATCAGCGGGGACACCGAGGCGCGGCTGTCGTTCACCGGCGCGGTGGGCGACCTGCCGGCCGAGGACGGCCCGTTCGTCGTGGTGGACGTGGGCGGCGGGTCCACCGAGGTGGTGCTCGGGTCGCGGACCGACACCGGGGTGCGGGTGCACGCCGCGCGCTCGGTCGACATCGGCTGCGTCCGGCTCACCGAGCGCTGCCTGCACTCCGACCCGCCCACCGACGCCGAGCGCGCCGCCGCCCGCGAGGTGGTCGAGGCGACTCTGGCCGGGGCGTTCGAGGCCGTCCCGGTGGAGGAGGCCCGCACCTGGGTCGGCGTGGCCGGCACGGTCACCACGCTGTCCGCCATCGCGCTGGAGCTGCCGGAGTACGACCCGGACCGGATCCACCTGTCCCGGCTGGCCGTGCCGGAGCTGCACCGGGTGGCCGACGAGCTGCTCACCCGCAACCGCGAGCAGCGGATGGAGTACGGCTCGATGCACCCCGGCCGGGTGGACGTGATCGGCGCCGGCGCGCTGATCGTCACCGTGCTCGCCGAGGAGTTGGCCAAGCGCGCCGGCATCAGCGAACTGGTGGTCAGCGAGCACGACATCCTGGACGGCATCGCACTCTCCCAACTCTGACCGCCCCGCGGAGCAGCCAGCGATCTGCACACCCTCTTCGGTCGCCGCACACCCACCGCGGCGGGTGTGCGGCGACGAGAGAGGGTGTAGCGACCCCGTGCGCGACGCCGGCCGCGCGCGGCCGGCGTCGGCGGGGTCAGCCGGCGGTGACGAAGCGGGCCAGGTCGGCGGACTGGGCGAGGCGGGACGGTTCGTGCACGTAGGTCATGTGGCCGGACTCGTAGTGGCAGATCTCGATGTTGTCGCGCAGCTCGTCCGGGATGGCGAGGGCGGCCATGGTGTGCTCGGCGGCGTAGTACGGGGTGCCGCAGTCGTAGTAGCCGCAGCCGACCTGTACGCGCAGGTGCGGGTTCGTCCGCATCGCCGCGCCGAGCGTGCCGAGCACCGTCACCTCGCGGCCCACGAACTCCTGGTACGACCAGGGCTGCACGCGGTCGGTGAGGATCTCGTACGGCAGGTCGCTGGCGTAGCCGAGGGCGCCCCGCACGTGCGCGTTCAGCGCCGCCGCGTACGGCCCGTCGAGCGCCGCGATGGACGGGTCGTAGCTGTTGTGCTCGCCGGCGTCGTCGGGTTCCCAGCCGGTGAACCGGGCGTCCAGCCGGCCGATCGTGAGCCCCCGCTCGCGCAGCAGCTCGCGGTAGAACCGCCGGTTGTCCAGCCGCAGCCGGGACCGGCGCACGAAGTCCTCGGACAGCCCGGTGACCGAGGCCAGTCGCGTCACCATGCGTGAGCGGTCCTCCTCGGACAGCCGGGAACCCCTGGCCAGCGCCCACGGGTAGTCGCGCTCAGCCAGCTCCTCCGCCTCGGCCAGCACCTCGGGCAGCCCCCGCGAGCCGTGCAGCCCGTGGTAGTGCGCGGCGGCGGCGAAGCTGGGCAGGAACATCGGGTAGGGCAGCAGGTTGCCCTCGTGCAGCCGCACGGTTGTCATGTCCAGCACCGTGGAGATCAGCATCAGCCCGTTCGGGTACAGGCCGAAGCGCTCCTGCAGCGTGCCGGCCAGCGCGGCGGCCCGCAGCGTGCCGTAGGACTCGCCGGCCAGGTACAGCGGGGAGAGCCAGCGCTGCTCGCGGGTCACCCAGAGCCGGATCACCTCGGCCACCGCGTCCACATCGCCGCTGAAACCGTGGAAGTCGGCCGGCTTGCCCCCGGTCACCGCGCGCGAGTAGCCGGTGGACACCGGGTCGACGAACAGCAGGTCGGACTGGGCGAGCAGCGACTCGGCGTTGTCCACCAGCTGATAGGGCGGCGGCACCAGGGCGCCCGCGTCGCCGGACAGCACCCGGCGCGGCCCGAGCAGCCCCAGGTGCAGCCACACGCTGGACGACCCCGGCCCGCCGTTGAAGGCCACGGTGAGCGGTCGCTCGCCGGGGTCGGCGCCGCTGGGCCGGTCGGCGGTGTAGGCCACCACGAAGACCTCCGCCTTCGGCCGGTGCCCGTCGAAGACGCCGTCGGTGTGCTCCTCGCGGCGCAGCACGATCCGGCCGGCGGTGGCGGTGTAGGCGAGCTCGCCCCCGGCGGTGCGTAACGTGTGCCGGGTGGTGACCAGATCGTCGGTGGGGTCCGGACGCTCCGGGGGGTCCGAGGTTGCCGAGGCCGGCCCGTTTTCGGTCATGCCGGCGAGCCTAGGTCAGTTGGATCAGGCGGTCAGCGAGTGCCGTGCGTGCCCCCGGCTGGTGTCCTGGCGCGAGCAGGTGGCGAGGGAGAAGCGGGCGGCGTACGCCGACCAGACGTACTGGGGGCGGCCGGTGCCGGGGTTCGGCCCGCCGGATGCCCCGCTGCTGATCCTCGGCCTGGCCCCGGCGGCCCACGGCGCCAACCGCACCGGCCGGATGTTCACCGGTGACCGCAGCGGGGACGTGCTCTACGCCGCTCTGCACGCCGAGGGGCTGGCCAGCCAGCCGACCGCGACGCACGCCGACGACGGGCTGACCCTGTACGGCACCCGGATCACCTCACCGGTGCACTGCGCGCCGCCGGCCAACAAACCGACGCCGGGCGAGCGGGACACCTGCCGGCACTGGCTGCTGCGCGAGCTCGCCCTGCTCACGCCGACGCTGCGCGCGGTGGTGGTGCTCGGCGGCTTCGGCTGGCAGGCGCTGCTGCCGGTGCTGGCGACGGGCGGCTGGACGATCCCGAGGCCGCGCCCGGTGTTCGGCCACGGCGCGCACGTCGAGCTCGCCCCGGCCCGGCCGGATGGGCGGGCGCTGCACCTGCTGGGCAGCTACCACGTCAGTCAGCAGAACACTTTCACCGGCCGGCTCACCCCGGCAATGCTGCGACTCGTGCTGGGCCGGGCGGCCGAACTCGCCGGGTTGCGCGCCGAATAAACGGCGGAAAGAAACATTCACGTAAAAGCTGTTAAAAAAGTAGCCCCGATCACGCGACGAGGCTCACCCGATATGGATAGGTGTGATTAGGCCGGCTGATGGGAACATGAGAACCATGGCAAGGGACGCACGAATCGTGATCGTCGGCGGCGGCTACGTCGGCATGTACACCGCGCTGCGCCTGCAGAAGAAATTGGGCGCCAACGAAGCGTCGGTGATGGTCATCGATCCGCAGGCGAACATGACCTACCAGCCCTTCCTGCCGGAAGCGGCGGCCGGCTCGATCGAGCCCCGGCACGTGGTGGTGCCGCTGCGCAAGACGCTGCGCAAGTGCCACATCCTCACCGGGCGGGTCACCGCGATCAGCCGGGAGGCCCGCGAGGTCACTGTCGAGGCGTCCACCGGGAACATCAGCAAGATCGGCTACGACCTGCTGGTGGTGGCTCCCGGCTCGGTGGCGCGCACGTTGCCCATTCCCGGGCTGGCCGAGCAGGGCATCTCGTTCAAGACCGTCGCCGAGGCGATCTACCTGCGTAACCACGTGCTGTCCAGGATGGATGACGCGACCAGCACGCTCGACCCGGCGCTGCGCCGCAAGCTGCTCACCTTCATGGTCGTCGGCGGCGGTTACGCCGGCGTCGAGGCACTCGCCGAGCTGGCCGACATGTCCCGTTACGCCAGCCGCTACTACGAGACGATCGTTGCCTCCGACCTGCGCTGGGTGCTGGTCGAGGCGTCCGGCCGGATCATGCCCGAGGTCAGCGCGCCGATGGGCCGCTACACCGTCAAGCAGCTGCTGGATGCCGGCATCGAGGTCTTCCTGGACACCCGGGTCAAGAGCATGGAGGGCGGCCACGTCGTCCTGGACGACGGCACCGAGTTCGACGCCGACACCATCGTCTGGACCGCCGGCGTGAAGCCGAACCCGATGCTGGCCAACACCGACCTGCCCCTCGACGACAAGGGCCGCGTGATCTGCTCGGCCGAGCTGCAGGTGCAGGGCAGCCCCGAGGTGTTCAGCGCCGGCGACTGCGCCTCGGTGCCCGACCTGTCCAAAGACGACCCGGAGGCGAAGACCAGCCCGTCGGCCCAGCACGCGGTGCGCCAGGCCAGCCAGCTCGCCGACAACATCGTGGACTTCCTGCGCGACCGCCCGCTGAAGCCGTACAAGCACAGCTACGCCGGCTCGGTGGCCAGCCTCGGCCTGTACAAGGGCGCGGCGGAGATCTACGGCATCAAGCTCAAGGGCTTCGTGGCCTGGTTCATGCACCGCACGTACCACCTGAGCCGGATGCCCACGTTCAACCGCAAGTTCCGGGTCTGCTCGGACTGGACGCAGGCGCTGCTGTTCCGCCGCGAGGTCGTGTCCCTGGAGCAGATCCACGAGCCCAAGGCCGAGTTCACCAGGGCGATCGGCCTGCCCCAGGAGCCGAAGCAGGACTGACCGGTCGCGCGCAGGGCCCGGCGGTCGGGCCCGGGTCGCCGCCGGTGCGCGTCAGCCGGGCGCCGTCAGCTGTAGTGGTCGCTCGTGCTGCCGTTGAGGCCGTTGCCCGAGTGTGCCCGGTGCGTGGTGTCCGGCTCGAAGTCGTGGCTGGTCAGCGCCGCGCGCGGGGCCGGACCGAGCTCGCCGGCCTCCAGGTCGTCGGCGTAGCTCGCCGGACCGTCGTCGAACTCGTCCTCCGGCCGGCAGGCCCGCCACAGCTCGCGCCCGAGCGGCGAGATGCGCAGGGTGCGGCGGATCATCCGGGCCCCGAGGCGACCGGCGGACTTGGCCTCCTCCTCGGCGCTGCGCACGCCCGGCTCGCCGAGCAGGATGTCGTACTGCACGTTCAGCGAGTCGTCGGAAGGGCCCTCCTCGGCCAACCCGAGGGTGCGCAGGTGCGTGACGTAGGTGCTCACCGCGTCCGGCACCTGCACCCCGGCGGCCCGGCCGACGGAGGAGGCGTTGGACAGCACGGTGCGGCCGCCGTTCGCCCTGGACTGCACGTGGACCAGCGGGTACGTCGCGCCGCCGGCCAGCTCGGCGAGGATGCGGGCCTCGTCGGGCACCAGCCGCAGCAGCAGCGAGCGGTACAGCTCGTCCCGGCTGCCGGCGGTGTCCGCGTCGATCGAGGCACCGAGCAGCTCGTCCAGCAACTGCGCCGGGGTCGGCTTGGGGCCGCCGGCGGCGTGCTGGTGGTACGGGGAGTTCGCCGCGTCCACCTGGTCCAGCCGCGCCTTGATCTCCCGCAGGACAGCGTCCTCGATCCGGGCCAGCCCGGTGCCCAGCTGGTCGAGCTGCGGCACGGGCAGCTGCCGGGCGAGCTGGCTGCCGGCCGCCGTCAGGTCGACCGCCAGGGTGCGGACGTCACGGAACACCGCGGCCCACGAGGCGGTCACGCCGCTGGCTCGCTGGGAGATCTCACCGGCCCGGTCCTGGCGCACCGCGGTCACCTCTTACTGTGAGTAGGTTAAGTGATGGTGGGGGGTCACGCCGGCGGATGCAAGCTATCCGGGTACGGGCGTGGTGGGACCCACGTTCTGGGCATGCTCCGGGCTGGAAACCGGCCTCTGCCGGGGACAATAGCGGCGCGGCCGGCGTTTCGGCCGAACGCCGGGTGGAACGTCGGATGAGCGGAACACGACCACCCGGTGGAGCGTGGCGGGTCGGTCAGCGCCGCTGGATCGGCCTCCGGGCGGGCCTCACGGGTTGCCACCGGAGGGCGGTCCCTGGTACCCGGGCTTCGACGAGTCGTCCATGCCGACCTCGTAGTGGATCGCCGGGTTCAGCTTGTTGCCGCTGACCTTGGCGCCGGTGGTCAGGTTCTGCAGCGCGAACGCGTGGTTGATGTCGCCGGCGATCTCGTTGCCCGTGATGGTCAGGTTCTGCACGTCGTCGATCTGCAGCGCCTCGTCGGCGTGGTTCTGGCAGTAGTTGTTGACGTAGGTGACGTCGCCGGACGCGCCGACGCCGCTGCCGTCGCCGGCCTCGCTGTTCGGCCCCTCCATGATCAGGCACGTGTTGGAGATGTCCTCGCAGCGGTTGCTGTCGATCAGGATGTGCTGGCTGGCCGGGCTGTCCTCGTCGGTGGCGAAGGTCTGCATGCAGTCCGCGTGAGCCTTGTGCGCGTTGCTGGTGTGCTGGATGGTGTTGTGCCGGATCACGATGTTGCTGCCCCAGAACCGGATGCCGTCGCCGTCGTCGCCGTGCGGGCTGATCGACGTGGAGTTCTCCAGCGTGATGTTGTTGCCGGCCAGGGAGATGCCCGGGGCGTGCGGGTTGATCGCGTTGATCCCGAACACGTCGACAAAGTTGGCCGCCACCGTGATGCCCTTGACGACGGTCTTCCCGTCGCCGACCACGCGGATCGGGGCCTTCGCGGTGCCCGAGCTCTTGATCGACAGGCGGGTGTCGCCGAGGTCGCCGAGCACGCAGATCGTGCTGCCGGGCTGGACCGAGGCCAGCGCCCGCGACACGGTGTCGGCGTCGTGCGCCGTCGTGGTGCAGCCGGCCGGCGCGGCCAGCGGGCGGATCGCGCCCCGGCCGTCCGGCGCGGTCTGGGTCGGACCGGCCGACTCGGTCGGGCTGGGCGGCGCGGCCCGCGTCGGGGCGGGCGGGGACTCCGAGGTCCCGCCGGCGGGACCGCCGCCGTGCCCGCAGCCGGCCAGCAGCACCGCGACGGCGGCGAGGCCGAGGACGGCGGCGGACCGGCGCGACCGGTGGCGGCGACCGCGTGCGGCGGTCCCCCGTCGGCCGGTCTGAGCGGTCGGCGTGAGGCGGAACATCGGTCCTCCGGGTTCGTCGCCGGGCGCCGGCGGCGCTGGGGAGCCCGGTCTGCCCGGGGCTACCGACCTGTGGCGCGCCGCGCCTTGCTTGGGGATAGCTGAGAGCATGCCCGTTCGGCGGCCCCGGCCTTCACCCGGGCTACATGCCGGGGAGGGTTCACTCGGGGGGTGGCCATCGACGGGTTTGCCCAGCCGTGGTGGCTGGTGCTGCTCGTGCCGGTCGCCGCGCTGGTTGCCGGCTACCTGCACGCCCAGCGCCGGCGGCACCGCGCGGCCCTGCGGTTCAGCAACCTGGCGCTGCTCGAGCGGGTGGCCACCCGGCTGCCCGGCTGGCAGCGGCACGTGCCGGCGGCGCTGCTGATGGTGGCGCTGCTGCTGCTCACCATCGGGCTGGCCGGGCCGACCGCCGAGACCAAGGTGCCGCGCAACAAGGCGACCGTGCTGCTCGTGATCGACGTGTCGCTGTCCATGCAGGCCACCGACGTGGCGCCGTCGCGGCTCAAGGCCGCCCAGGACGCCGCCTCCAAGTTCGTCAAGGGCATGCCACCGACGATCAACCTCGGCCTCGAGTCATTCGCGGGTACGCCGGCCGTCCTGGTGCCGCCGACCACCGACCGGGACTCGGTGGTCAGCCAGATCCAGACCCTCAAGCTGGCCGAGTCGACGGCCACCGGTGAGGCACTGGCCGCCGCGCTGAACTCGATCGACGCGTTCAACGCGCAGGTCCCGGGCAGCGAGGGTGGCCCGCCGCCGGCCCGGATCGTGCTGATGAGCGACGGCAAGCAGACCGTCGGCCAGGACGAGTTCGCGATGGCCACCAAGGCCGGCCAGCACCACGTGCCGGTCAGCACGATCTCCTTCGGTACCCCGTACGGCTCGATCGACCTGGACGGCCGGCAGATCCCGGTGCCGGTGGACGACCCGTCCCTCGAGCAGGTCGCGCAGCTGTCCGGCGGCCAGTTCTACCCGGCGCAGAGCAACGCCGAGCTGCACCAGGTCTACGACACCCTCGGCGAGCAGATCGGCTACCAGACCGTGCACGCCGACGTGAGCAAGCCCTGGTACGTGCTGGGCACGCTGGTCTGCCTGCTCGCCGCCGGGCTGGCGATCGGCCGCTCCCAGCGGCTGCCCGTCTGAGACGTTGCCGGCCGACGCGAAAGTGAGCAATGTCGAGCATCAACTACCTCGAGGCGATCGTCGTCGGGGCGCTGCAGGGCGTGAGCGAGCTGTTCCCGGTCTCCAGCCTCGGGCACAGCGTGCTCTTCCCGGCCCTGGTCGGCGGGCGGTGGGCCAGCGACCTGAGCATGACCGGCACCGACTCGCCGTACCTGGCGGTGCTCGTCGCGATGCACGTGGCCACCGCGCTGGCGCTGGTCGTGTTCTTCTGGTCGGACTGGGTGCGGCTGATCGGGGCGCTGGTCGGTTCGGTGCGCCGGCGGCGGGTGCGGACACCGGACGAGCGGCTGGTCTGGCTGTTGCTGCTGGCCACGATCCCGGTCGGGCTGGCCGGGCTGGTGCTGGAGCGCGCCCTGCGCACCACGCTCGGCCGACCGGTGCCGGCGGCGATCTTCCTCGCCCTGAACGGCGTGGTGCTCTACGCGGCCGAGCGGATGCGGCGGCCGGCGGTTCAGGCGGGCTCGGCTGGCCCGCGGGCCGCCGCTGACCTGGTGGATCCGGCCGCGACCACCCAGGTGATGGACGTGGTCGACCCCGCCGCGCCGACGCAGGTGATCGACCTGGCCGACCCGGGGGACCGGCGGTTGGCCGCGCTCTCGGTGCGCGAGGCGGTGCTGATCGGCGCGACGCAGATCCTGGCGCTGCTGCCCGGGATCAGCCGGTCCGGCATCACCATCGTCGGCGGGCTCGCGCGGGGGCTGCGCCACGACGACGCCGCGCGGTTCGCCTTCCTGCTCTCGACACCGGTCATCCTGGCCGCCGGGGTGCTCAAGGTGCCGGGCCTGTTCGCGCCGGAGTACCACGCGGTGCTCGGCCCGGCGCTGGTCGGCAGCCTGGTCGCGGGGCTCTGCGCGTACGCGGCGGTGCGCTTCCTCACCTCGTACTTCGAGACCAGGACGCTGACCCCGTTCGCGGTGTACTGCGTGGTCGTCGGCCTGGGCAGCCTGGTCTACCTCGCCGGGTAGCCGCCTCGCCGGCCGGCTGGCGATTGAGCTCGCTCCCCGGTTCGAGGCCGGGTTACGTTGAGGTGCACCGTCACAGCCCAGCCCGCAACGTCCGCGCGCGCTCGCCGGGCGGCGCCTCCCCGCGCCCCCGGTGGGAGGGGAGACGCTCGATGGCCGCAACTACGGATCAGGTGGCGGCGGTCGACCGCCGGCGGCGGGGCTGGAGCCGGCTCTGGCGGCGCGAGCTGGCGCACTACCCGGAGCCGAGGGCGCGGGCCCGCTACCTGGCCGTCGTGGTGGCGGCGACGGTGGTGCTCTACTTCCAGCTGTACGTAACCAGTGGCATGGCCACCCTGCTGCTCACCGACCTGCACATGTCGTTCCTGTACTTCGTGCTCGCGCTGGCCGCCGGCAACTTCGTGGGCGCGTTCGGCTCGCTGTTCGCCGGCTTCACCGACCGGTCCGGGCGGGCGAACCTGGTGGTCGTCGGGCTGTTGGTCACCGGGCTGCTCACCCTGCTGGTGATCCCTCGGGTGCACACCGGGCTGGGCTGGGCGATCGGCTCGCTCGCGGTGTCGTTCGTGGAGGGCTTCATCCTGGTCGCCACGCCGGCGCTGATCAGGGACTTCTCGCCGCAGGTCGGCCGGGCCACGGCGATGGGGTTCTGGACGATGGGGCCGGTGCTGGGCAGCCTGGTGGTGAGCGCGGTGGCCAGCCTGACACTGCCGGTCTACCGGTCGTGGCAGAGCCAGTACGTGATCTGCGGTGTGGTCGGCCTGGCGATGTTCGTCGTCGCGCTGTTCGGGCTGCGCGAGCTGTCGCCCCGGCTGCGCGGCCAGCTGATGGTGTCCGCGCGGGACCGGGCACTGCTGGAGGCGCGCGCCAGGGGCATCGACGTCGAGGCCTCGCTGCGCCACCCCTGGCGGCAGGTGCTGCACCTCGACGTGGTCATCTCGGCGTTCGGCGTCTCGGTGCTGCTGTTGATCTACTACACCGAGGTGGCGTTCTTCACGATCTACGCGGTCACCCTGTTCGGCTTCACCCTGGACGAGGCCAACCAGCTGGGCAACTGGGCGTGGGCGTGCAACGCGGTGGCCCTGCTGGCGGCGGGCTTCCTGTCCGACCGGCTGCGGGTGCGCAAGCCGTTCATGCTGGCCGGTGGTATCGGCGGCGCGGTGATGGTGCTGATCTTCCTGCTGCAGGTCGGCGGGCACCCGTCGTTCGGCACGCTGGCGGTGATCGTCAGCCTGATCTCGGTGACGCTCGGCTTCGCCTACGCCGCCTGGATGGCCGCGTTCACCGAGACCGTCGAGGCCCGCAACCCCGCGCTGACCGGTACCGGGCTCGCCGTCTGGGGCTGGCTGCTGCGGCTGGTGGTCACGGCGTCGTTCCTGGTCGTGCCGTTCCTGGTGAACACGGTGAGCACGCTGGTCGCCGCGCCGGAGTACCTCGCGGAGTACGAGCGCGCCCGGGCCACCGGCGCCCCGGTCAGCCCCGCGCTGGCCGCCCAGCTGGCCGCGATCAAACAGGCGGCGGTGGACTCGCCCGGCCAGTGGCGTGCCTGGTTCTGGGTCTGCTTCGCCGGCGTGCTGGCGTTCCTGGCGCTGATCTTCGTGATGAAGGGGCGGTGGAGTCCCCGCGCCGCGCTGCGCGACCAACAGGAACACGATCGCAAGGTCGCCGCCGAGCTCGCCCGCCTCACTTCCGCCGCGGGTCAGACCCCGTGAGTGGCGAGTCGGGTGATGGCCCAACTCGCCACTCACGGGTCGTGAGCTGGGGTTATTCGGCGAAGTGGCTGGCCAGGGCGGCGAGGTGGTCGGCGGTGAACTCGGCGTGGTCGGTGGACTCGCTCAGCTCGCGCCAGCGCGCGTCCTCCTCGCCGAGGCGCCGGTGCAGGGCCGTGGCGAGCAGGTAGGCGTCGCTGCCCAGCAGGAGCCGCAGCGGCGGTTCGGCCAGTTCGGCGACCTGGAGCACCACCTGGGCGACCTTGTCCGGGTCGCTCGCGGCGGCCTCGTTGTTCTCCCGGGTCACCTTGGCGAACACACCGACGGTCTGCTCGTACGGGGCGCTGACCGGCGGGATGGCCATCGAGGAGCCGCCCCAGTCGGTGCGCATGCCGCCCGGCTCGAGCACGGTGACCTTGATACCCAGCGGAGCGACCTCCTGCGCCAGCACCGAGGAGAAGCCGCCGACCGCCCACTTCGCCGACTGGTAGGCCGACAGCCCGACCGCCGCCATCCGGCCACCCACCGAGGACACCTGGATGATGTGCCCGGAGCCCTGCTCGCGCAGTACCGGCAGGGCGGCCTTGGTCACGTTCACCACGCCGAACAGGTTGGTGTCGACCTGCGCGCGGAAGTCGTCGGCCGTGATGTCCTCCACCGCCGCCAGGTTCGCGTAGCCGGCGTTGTTCACCACCACGTCGAGCCGGCCGAAGGCGTCCACCGCGACCTGCACGGCGGCCTCGGCGGCGGCCGGGTCGGTGACGTCCAGCGCGACCGCGCGCACCCGGTCGCCGTACTTCGCCACCAGGTCGTCGAGCTGGCCGGGGTTGCGGGCGGTGCCGACCAGCTGGTGGCCGGCCTCCAGGACCGCTTCGGCGATCGACCGGCCCAGGCCCCGCGAGCTGCCGGTGACCAGGAAGACCTTGCTCATGGTGTGCTCCTCGCTTGTCTTCTAAACGGTTAGTTAGATTGAAGCACCGGCCGGCCGCGGTTGTCAACTAGATGGTTAGTCAGCTAAGGTGGGTCATGCCCGGAGATGCCGAAGCCACCAAGAAGCGCCTGCTCGCGGCGGGTGCGCGCGAGTTCGCGGAGTACGGCATCGCCGGCGCGCGGGTGGACCGGATCGCCGATCAGGCCAAGTCCAACAAGGCGCAGATCTACCACTACTTCGGCAGCAAGGACGCGCTGTTCGACGCGGTGTTCCACGAGCTTGTGGTGAGCACCGTGCGGGATCGGCCGATCGACCCCGACGACCTGCCGGGGTACGCGGCGCGCCTGTTCGACGGCTACGAGGACCATCCCGACATCGCCCGCATCGCCACCTGGTACCGCCTGGAGCGCGCCGGCACGGAGTCCCTGCTCGACGTGATCGTCGAGAGCAACCGGCACAAGGTGGCCGTGATCGAGGCGGCCCAGCGCGAGGGGCGGCTGTCCAGTCGATGGGGGGCCGCCGAGCTGCTCGGGCTCGTGCTCAGCGTCGCCGGCATGTGGAGCACCATGACGCCGGAGTACACCGCGCTGTTCAGCACGACCACCCGCGAGCAGCGACGCCAGATCGTCGCCGACGCGGTCAAGGCGCTGCTCGCGGCGTAGAGCGTGGCCCGGGCCTAGCGGCTCACGGGCCTAGCGGCTGGTCGACACCGCCTCGTGCAGCGCCTCGGTCCAGGGCAGCCAGCGCGGGTCGGGGCCGGCGGTGTGGTCCCAGGTCAGGTTCGAGCACACGTAGCCGACCGCGAGGCCGCTCTCCGGGTGCGCGAACCCCACCCGCCCGCCGGCGCCGGAGTGCCCGAACGAGCCCGGCCCGAACTGCGGGTTGCCGGGCCGGGAGAGCTCGTAGCCGAGGCCGAAGTCCAGGGGGTGCGCGTCCGGGATGGCGACCAGCGCGGGCGGGGGCGGCAGGTGCCCGGTCTGTGACACCCGGGCCCTGGCCACCGCGTCCGCGTCGAGCAGCCGGATGCCGTCCACCTCGCCGATGGTGGCCGCATGCAGCCGCGCCAGCGACCGCGCGCTGCCGATGCCGTTGGCCGCCGGGACCTCGGCGGCGTGCCCGGCGGGGGTGTTGAGCACGTCGCGCACGCTGTCGACCGTCTCCGCGCCGTGCAGCAGGACCTGGACCAGCGGAGCGGTCAGGTCGACGCCGAGCGTGGTCAGCCCGGCGCGCGCCCGCTCCAGGCTGGTCGAGCCGGGCTGGCCGAAGTGCGGCACCACCCGGTGCTCCTCCTCGGCCGGCAACCCGATCCACAGGTCGAGCCCGAGCGGGCCGGCGATCTCGTCGGCGAGGAACCGGCCGACCGAGCGCCCGCTGACCCGCCGGATCACCTCGCCGACCAGCCAACCGAAGGTCACCGAGTGGTACATCATCGCCGTGCCCGGCTGCCACAGCGGCGCCATCGCGGCCAGCGCCCCGGTGCAGGCCGACCAGTCGAGCAGCTCCGCCCCGCCGATGCCGGACTCGCGCGTGAAGCCCGACAGCCCGGCGCGGTGGCTGAGCAGGTCGGCCACGGTGATCCGGTCCTTGCCGGCGGCGGCGAACTCGGGCCAGTAGCGCGCGACCGGGGCGTCCAGGTCCAGCTCACCGCGCTGGGCGAGCAGGTGCGCGCACGTCGCGGTGACGCCCTTCGAACACGACATCAGCACGCTGACCGCGTCGGCCGCGCCTCCCGTCCACAGGTCGACCACCGGCTCGCCGTGCCGGTAGACGCACAGCTGGCCGAGGCCCGGGTCGTCGCGCTGGGCGGCCCCGAAGGCGGCGCGCACGCCCTCGAACCCCGGCGCCACCGTGCCGTGCACCTGACTCATTCCGCTCCCTGGCTCGCGGCGGTCGGGGCTGTGGCCGGCGCCGGATACCGGACCCCGGTGAGCTGCTCGGCGACGTCCCACAGTCGGCGGGCGTCGGCCTCGACGAGCGCGCGCTTCGGCATCCGGGCCGGGGCGGCGCGACCGGTCAGCTCCATGAAACCTCCCGGACCGTAGTACCCGCCACCGACGGCTTCCGGGCTCACCGCCGCGTGCAGCGCCGGCAGGATGCCCTGGGGGACCTGCTGCCACATGAACGGGATCCGGTACATCGCCTTCGTGGCGGCGCGCCGGACCGCCAGCCCGAGCCCGGTCTGTCCGGAGTGGGGGCCGGTGAGCTGCAGGTTCGTCATCGTGACGCCGGGGTGCGCGGCGTTGCTCCGGATGTCCCAGCCGGCCTCGCCGGCGCGCCGGTCCAGCTCGCGGGCGAACATCAGGTTGGCCAGCTTGGAGAGCCCGTAGGCGCGGGTCGGCCGGTACGACCGTTCGCTCCGCGGGTCCGTGAAGTTCAGCCGGCCGATCCGGTTCATCACACTGCTCATCGTGGTCACCCGGGCCCCGTCGGCGGCGATCAGCAGCGGCAGCAGGTGCCCGGTGAGCGCGAAGTGCCCCAGGTAGTTGGCCCCGAACTGCAGCTCGAAGCCGTCCTCGGTGACCTCGCGGTCCGGCGGCGTCATGATGCCGGCGTTGTTCAGCAGGAATGCCACCGGCCGGCCCTCGCGGCCCAGCTGCTCGCCGAACGCGGCGACGCTGGCCAGCGAGGCGAGGTCCACCCGGCGGGTGCTCAGCACGGCGTCGGGCAGCTCGGCGCGGACCTCGGCGATCGCGGCGGCCCCCTTGCGCTCGTTGCGTACGGCCAGGATGACCTCGGCGCCGGCCCGGGCGAACCGGCGGGTCAGGCCGAGACCGAGGCCGCTGTTCGCGCCTGTGATCACGGCGAGCTTGCCGGCCAGGTCGGGCACCGGGACGTCCGGTGTCGAGTGGGTGCTCATCTTGTCCTCCAGGCTTCGGGTGCCTCCTTCGCAAGTTAACAGACCAACGGTCTTTAAACAATAGACCGTTGTCCTCTTAATAACGCACAGCTGGGCTGATAGCCTGCTCGGGTGACTGGCGGCCATTGCGGATTCCGGCGCGCGCGGCGCCCGGAGCAGGTCGAGGCACGCCGGGCGGCGATCCTGGACGCCGCCGTGGCGATGCTGCGCGAGCGGCCGATCTCAGACATCAGCCTGCGCGAGCTGAGTGAGCGGATCGGCCTGGCCAAGTCGAACGTGCTGCGCTACTTCGACAGCCGCGAGGCGATCTTCCTCGAGGTGCTGGACCAGGTCTGGGGCGACTGGCTGGACGGGCTGGAGGCCGATTTCGGTAACTTGAGCGCGCCCGCCGAGGGCTACCGGCGGGAGGTCGAGGTGGCCGCCACCGTGGCCGCCGCGCTGATCCGGGACCCACTGCTCTGCGAGCTGCTCGCCGCGATGGCCGGCGTGCTGGAGCGCAACATCTCGGTCGACTTCGCCCGCGCGTTCAAGGAGCGGGCCTACGCGATCGTCGAGCGGGCCGAGGCGCTGGTGCGGCGGCGTCTGCCCGCACTGAGCGAGGCCGGCGCCGCGCACTTCGTGGCCTCGGTCGGCGTGCTGCTGGCCGGGCTGTGGCCGCACGCCCGCCCGACCGAGGCGGTGGCCACCGTGATGGCCGAGCGCGGCCTGCCGGACGCGCGCGCGATGTTCGCCGAGGTGTTCACCCAGAGCCTGATCAACCAGCTCGTCGGGATCGCCGTCCGGGAGGCTGGAGTGGTCGGCGTGGCGGACGTGGCCGGCGTGGCGGGACCGCGCTGACCGGGGTTTTCTGAGCACCTTCTCGGTCTGGCGGCAACCCCTGACGACAGCCGGACACTGAGCGTGGTTGAGTTATTACGTGGGTGGAGTTGCGCAAACGGGCGGTTCCGGGTCATTACCCGCTCCGCCCGAGCTGCTGGCGGCGCCGGGCTACGTGGCTCGGCGGCTGCATCAGGCATACGTGGCGGCGTGGGTTCGGCTGGTGGATGCGACGCTCACCGGGCCGCAGTTCGCGGTGCTCACCGCCGTGAACGCGTACCCCGGGGTCGAGCAGGGTTCGCTCGCGTCGTCGGTCGCGCTGGACCGCTCGACCATGGCCAGCATCGTCCGCCGGCTCGAGGACCGTCACCTGATCACCAGGGAGACGCCCGCCGAGGACGGCCGTAAGCGGCTGTTGTTCCTGACCGACGACGGCATCGCCACCCTGCGCGACGCCGACCGCCGCGCCCGCGAGCTCGACGTCCTCCTCATGAAGGACTACGACCCGGAGCGGCAGACCGCCCTACTGCGCGAGCTGACCGCCCTCTCCGAACACTGGGAAAGCCTCGTAGACGACTGAGCCGGGTACGTGGCTCGAGCCGGACACCTGGCTTCAGCCGGGAGCGGGCTCGAGCGGGCCGTGGCGGACCTCGGTGCCCCGACCCCGGCTGCGCTGGGCGCCGGCCGGGGCGCGCCGGCTGCGGCTGTGGCTGCGCCATGCGGGTTTCTGATGCGTTACAGGTACCGGAAACCCTTGCTTTTTCAGATCGTCAGTGTTCGGATTATCTCTCACAGGGCGTCCGCCAGATGCCCTGAGCTGCTGAGAGACTCGCCAGCGGGTCACCTCGAGCAGATGTCCACAGTGGACAACGGAGACGACGAGACACACGAGGACGTGGAGGAAGCTGTGCCGCCCAGCCAGTCGTACACGGTCACCATCGCCGGTGGCGGACTCGGAGGGCTCACCGCCGCACTGGCGATCCGCCAGCGGGGCCTGCGGGTCACCGTGCTCGAGGCAGCGCCGGAACTGGGTGAGGTGGGCGCTGGGATCCAGACCGCGCCCAACGCCAGCCGCATCCTGCTCGGCCTCGGGTTGCGCCACCAGCTCACCGCCATCCGTACCGAGCCGCTCGACCAGGTGCGCCGGCGCTGGCGGGACGGCGCGATCATCGCCCAGCTGCCGCTCGGCGAGCGGGTGAAGCGCGAGTTCAACGCGCCGTACTGGCACTACCACCGCGCCGACCTGCACCGCGTGCTGCTCGACGCCTGCCTCGACCCGCAGGGCCCCGGGCCGGCCGTCGAGGTGTACACCAACGCCAAGGTGATCGACATCGACAGCGCGGACCCGGCGCGCCCGGTCGCGGTCACCGAGGACGGCCGCCGGTTCGCCGGTGACGTGCTGATCGGCGCCGACGGCATCCGGTCCAGCGTGCGCGACGCGATGGGGCTGCCCGACACGCTCGTGTTCTCCGGTGAGATGGCCTACCGCGCGCTCATCCCCGGCGACAAGATCGCGGCCGACCCGGCCACCCGGTTCCTGCTGGACCGGTACCACTCCACGATCTGGTACGGCCCGGACCGGCACCTCGTGCACTACTGCATCCGGGGCGGCGAGTACCTCAACGTCGTCGCCATCGTGCCGAACACCCTCGACGTCGAGCAGACCTGGACCGCGCCGGCCACCGCCGACGAGCTGGTCGAGGCGTTCCCGGGCTGGGACGACCGGGTGGCCGCGATGCTGTCCAAGGCCGAGGGGGACGCGTCGAGCTGGGCGCTGTTCCGCCGCCGCCGCGACCCGGTGTGGGTGGACGGGCACGTGGCGCTGCTCGGCGACGCCTGCCACGCGATGCTGCCCTACCAGGCCCAGGGCGCCTCGCAGGCCATGGAGGACGCCGCTGTCCTCGCCGAGGAGCTCGGCGGGGTGACCACGGACGGCATCGCGGAGGCCCTGGTCCGCTACGTCGGCCGGCGGGCCAAGCACGCCGGTATGGTCCAGGACGCCTCCTGGGCGAACATGCGCTTCTACCACCTGCCGGACGGTCCAGAGCAGGAAGAGCGCGACCAGAAGCTACGCGAGTTCAACGGTGAATCCGACGTGTCGTACGACTGGCTCTGGAAGGGGTCACCGCTCAACGACCCCGACCTCGAGTCCTTCCATTACCCGTTCGTGCGCTGAGCGCACCGGCTGACCGATCCACACCGAACGGAGCGACCACGTGATGCGCACCGGAGACCAGGTGGTACAGGACCTCCCGTGGAAGTGGGGCGTCCAGGGCAAGATCTTCATCATCGGCGGACTGGGCTACATGTTCGACGCCTGGGACGTCACGCTGAACGGCTTCCTGACCCCGCTGCTGGGCACCGCGTTCCACCTGAGCACCGCCGAGCGCGGGCTGGTGGCCACGGCCAACCTGATCGGGCTGGCCGCCGGCGCGATCACCTGGGGCACCATCGCCGACCGGCTGGGCCGCAAGCGGGCGTTCGGGCTGACGCTGCTGATCTTCGCGCTGTTCTCCGCGCTGGGTGCGCTCTCGCCCAACTTCGGCGTGTTCCTGGTGCTCCGGTTCATCGCCGGGATCGGCCTCGGCGGCTGCATCCCGGTGGACTATGCGCTGGTCAGCGAGTTCAGCCCGCGCGCGCAGCGGGGTCGGGTGCTGACCGCGATGGACGGCTGGTGGCCGATCGGCGCGACCCTGTGCGGGCTCTCGGCGACCCTGCTGCTGCCGCTGCACGGCAACTGGCGGTGGATGCTGGCCGTGATGATCCTGCCGGCGGTGCTGCTGTTCTGGCTGCGCCGGGGTGTGCCGGAGTCGCCGATCTACCTGGCCAAGGCCGGCCGCGAGGCCGAGGCCCGCGTGGTGATCGACGAACTGGTGCTGCGCACCGGTGCCACGCCGGAGCCGTACCGGATCCCGCCCGTGCCGGCGGAGCGAGGCAGGGGCGGACTGGCCGCCGCGGTGGATCAGCTCCGCGGGGTGTGGGCGTTCAACCCGGTGCTGACCGGCATGATCTGGCTGCTGTTCTGCACGGTGCTGCTGGTCTACTACGCCGCGCTGAGCTGGATGCCGTCGATCCTGCGTGCACAGGGTATGGGTGACGTCGCCGCGTTCGCCGGCACCACGGTGATGAACGCGGTCGGCATCCTGGGTGTGCTGTGCTCGGTGCTGCTGGTCGAGCGCGTCGGCCGCAAGTGGGTGATCGGGGTGTCCGCCCCGCTGGCCTCGGTGGCGCTGGTGGTGTTTGCGCTGGTGCTGCGGGTGCCGGCGGCGGCGATCAGCATGATCGCGGTGTTCGGCTTCCTGATCCTGATGGTGATCCCGGTGCTCTACGCCTACGTCTCCGAGCTGTACCCGACCGAGCTGCGGGCCAGCGGCTTCGGCTGGGCCTCCTCGGCCAGCCGGGTGGTCACCGGGTTCACCCCGCTGGTCTTCGGCAGCCTGTTGTGGCCGGTGCTGGGCCTGCCGCTGACGTTCGGCGTGCTCGCCGCGGTGGTCGTGGTCGCGGTGCTCTGGATGGCGAGGGTCGGCCCGGAGACCAGGGGCCGCGAGCTGGACCGGATCTCCCCGGACGGGGCACCGCCCGCTGTGGCGCCGGACGGCGCGGGGAGTCCAGGCTTGACCGTATGAAGCCCGCCGCCTTCACCTACCACCGCCCCGGTTCGGTCGCCGGCGCGCTCGGGCTGCTGCGCGACCTCGGGGACGACGCCAAGATCATCGCCGGCGGGCAGAGCCTGGTCGCCATGATGAACTTCCGGCTGGCCCGGCCCGAGCACCTGATCGACATCCGGCGGGTGCCCGGGCTGGACGAGATCCGCCGCGACGGCGAAAGCCTGCGGATCGGCGCGCTGGTCACGCACCACGCGGTGGAGGTCGCCGAGCTCGGCCGTGACTTCGGCGTGCTGTCGCGGGCGATGCGCTGGGTCGGCCACCTGCCGATCCGGACCCGGGGCACCATCGGCGGCAGCCTGGCCCACGCCGACGCCACCGCCGAGTGGTGCCTGCTCGCGGTGCTGCTGGACGCCGAGCTCGTGATCGAAGGACCGGCCGGGCGCCGTGAGGTGGCGGCCGACGAGTTCTTCCAGGGCGTGTTCACCACCGCGCTGGAGCCCGACGAGCTGATCGTCGAGGTGGTGTTCCCCCGGCCGGCGCCCCGCGCGGCGCTGACCGAGTTCGCCGAGCGGCGCGGTGACTTCGCCATCGTCGCCGCCGCGGTGGACCTGGACGTCCCGCGCGTGGTGCTCGGCGGCGTCGCCCCGGTCCCGTTCGTGGTACCCGTGAGTGGCGAGTGGTCCGGGGCGACCACTCCGCACTCGCGACTCGCCGAGGACTCCGCCGCGGCCGTGCAGGTGCGGGACGAGCCGGGGGTCAGCGGGCACTACCGGCGCGGGTTGGCGCGCACGCTCGTGACCAGGGCGTGTGCCGAGGCCGAGGAGGTCAGGTGAGTACCAGGGAGCCCGGGTTCCGTCGGGACGGCAGCTGGGTGGGCGCCTCGGTACCCCGCCGCGAGGACCCGAGGCTGCTGGCCGGCCGGGGCCGGTTCGTCGACGACATCACGCTGCCCGGGATGCTGCACGCGCAGTTCGTCCGCGCGAGCGTGGCGCACGCGGTGATCACCGGCATCGACCTGGACGAGGTGCGGGCCACCCCGGGCGTGGTCGCCGCGTACACCGCCGACGACCTGGGGCTGGCCGACATCACCGCCGTGCTGGACCGCCCGCCGCACGAGTTCGTGCCGACCGCGATGCCGGTGCTGGCCAGGGACAAGGTGCGCTACGTCGGCGAGCCGATCGCCATCGTGGTGGCCCGTGACCCCTACGCGGTGGAGGACGGCGTGGAGGCCGCCATCGTGGAGTACGACGAGCTGCCGCCGGTCATGTCGGACACCGCCGCGCTGGCCCCCGGGGCCGCCCTCGTGCACGCGGAGGCGCCGGCGAACACCCTGGTCGACGTGTCGCTGTTCGCCACCGAGGGCATCGAGGCGATCTTCGAAGAGGCCCACACCGTGGTCGGGGTCCAGGCCAAGACCGGCCGGCAGAACGCCCTGCCGCTGGAGACCCGGGGCGTGGTGGCCGACTGGGACGACCGCGACGAGCAGCTGCGCGTGCAGACCTGCACCCAGATCCCGCACCAGGTGCGCACCGTGCTGGCCCGCTGCGCCGGGCTGGACGAGCGGCAGGTCCGGGTCACCGTGCCGGACATGGGCGGCGGGTTCGGGCAGAAGTGTGTGGTCGGCCGGGAGGAGATCGCCGCCGCGGCCGCCGCGCTCAAGCTGCGCCGGCCGGTGAAGTGGATCGAGGACCGCCGCGACGCGCTGACCGCCGCCTTCCTCGCCCGCGAGCAGCGCTACGACGCCCGCGCCGCGTTCGACGCCGAGGGCCACCTGCTCGCGCTGGACACCGACATCGTCTGCGACATGGGCGCGTACTCCTGCTACCCGTTCACCGCCGGCATCGAGCCGCTGATGGCCAGCGCGGAGATGCCGGGGGTGTACCGGCTGCCGGCGTACCGGGTACGCGGGCGGGCGATCACCACGAACAAGGCGCCGACCGGGCCGTACCGGGGCGTGAGCCGCCCGCAGTACGTGATGGTGATGGAGCGCCTGATGGAACGGGCGGCGCGCGCGCTCGACCTGGACGCGGTCGAGGTGCGCCGCCGCAACGTGATCACCGTGTTCCCGTACCGCGGCGTCAACAACATCACCTACGACCCGGGTTCGTACCGCGAGTCGCTGGACCTGTGCGAGCAGGTGCTGCGCGACGAGGGTTGGTACAAGGTGCGCGCGGACAACGCGGACTTGCCGGACAACGCGGAGTCGCCGGACCGGGTGATCGGCATCGGCTACTCGTGCTTCTCCGAGCGCACCGGCTACGGCTCGGGGGCGTTCGCGCAGCGCAAGATGTCCGTGGTGCCCGGCTTCGACATCTCCGAGATCAAGATGGACATCTCCGGCACGGTGGTGGTCAGCACCGGCACGATGAGCCACGGGCAGAGCCACGAGACCACGATGGCGCAGATCGTCGCGGACCGGCTCGGCCTGGACATCAACCAGGTCAAGATCGTGCAGGGCGACACCGACCGGATCACCTACGGTTTCGGCAGCTTCGCCAGCCGGTCGATCACCATCGGCGGCAGCGCGGTGGCCGCCGCGGCGGTCAAGCTCACCGAGCAGCTGCGCGAGATCGCCGCGCACCTGCTGGAGTCCGATGTGGACAACACGGAGCTGGACGGCGCCGGCGGGGTGCGGCTGCGCGACGCCCCGGGTCGGGGCATGTCCTTCGCCGACATCGCCGAGATCGCGTACCTGAAGGCGCACCTGCTGCCGAAGGGCGTCGGCCCGGGGCTGGCCGCTACCGCGAGCTTCGACGTGATGGGCGACGGCACGTTCTCCAACGCCACCCACGGCGTGGTCATCGAGCTGGACCGGGGCACCGGCGGCGTGCAGATCCTGCGCTACGTGTGTGTCGAGGACTGCGGGGTCGCCATCCACCCGCAGGTCGTCGAGGGCCAGTGCCGGGGCGGGATCGCGCAGGGCATCGCGGGCGCGCTGTTCGAGCAGGTCAACTACGACGACACCGGCCAGCCGCTGTGCCCCAGCTTCATGGAGTACAAGGTGCCGACCGCCGCCGAGATCCCGGACGTGGCGATCCACCACCTGGAGACGCCGTGCGCGTTCACCGAGAGCGGGGCCAAGGGCGCCGGCGAGGGCGGCACGATCGGCGCCCCGGCCGCCGTGCTGAACGCGGTGAACGACGCCCTGCGCCACACCGGCGTGGAGCTGGACAACACCCCGATCGCCCGCGAGTCGGTGTACCGGGCGCTGGAAGGGACTCTCCTTGACTGAAATACAGCTGGTCGAGCTGACGGTGAACGGCGAGCGGCACGAGCTGGCCGTCGAGCCGCGCCGGCTGCTGGTCGACGTGCTGCGCCACGACCTGGGCCTGACCGGCACGCACGTGGGCTGCGAGCACGGCATCTGCGGCGCCTGCACGGTGCTGGTGGATGGCGCGCCGGCCCGGGCGTGCCTGATGTTCGCCGCGCAGGCCGAGGGCTGCGAGATCCGGACGGTGGAGTCGCTGGCCGCGCCGAACGGCGAGCTCAACGACCTGCAGCGGTCGTTCACCGCGCACCACGGGCTGCAGTGCGGCTTCTGCACCCCGGGCTTCCTGATGCTCGCCGAGGGCTACCTGGCGGAGTGCCCGGGGGCCACCAAGGAGGAGATCCGCGAGGTGGTCGCCTCCAACCTCTGCCGGTGTACCGGCTACCAGACCATCGTCGAGGCGATCGACTCGTGCGCCTCGGCCCGAAGGGAGTCCGTGTGAGTGAGCGTCGCGTGAGTCTGCACGGGACCGAGACCGACGAGACCTACGCCCGCGCCGGGTTCGGTGGCAGCGTGCCGCGCGGCAGCCGGCCGGCGATCATCGTGGTCGACCTGACCAAGGGCTTCACCGACCCGGCCTACCCCACCGGCGCGGACCTGACCGACGTGGTGGCGGCGACCGGCCGGCTGATCGGGGCGGGCCGGGCGGCCGAGGTGCCGGTCGTGTTCACCACGATCTCCTACAGCGCGGCCGAGATCGACGGCGGCGGGGTGGCCTGGCTGCGCAAGGCGCCCGGCATGCGGGTGCTGCGGGACGGCACGCCGGCCGCCGAGGTCGACGCCCGGCTGCCACGCACCGACGCCGACCACGTGATCAACAAGAAGGGTGCTTCGGCGTTCTTCGGCACCGGGCTGGCCGCGCTGCTCACCGGCTCGCGGGTGGACACCGTGCTGATCTGCGGGGCCACCACCAGCGGCTGCGTCCGGGCGTCGGCGGTGGACGCGGTGCAGTCCGGCTTCGACGTGCTGGTGCCGGCCGACTGCGTCGGTGACCGCGCCGAGGGGCCCCATCGCGCCAACCTGTTCGACATCCAGGCCAAGTACGGCGACGTGATCTCCCTCGACGACGCGCTCGGCTACCTCGCATCCCTCGCGCCGGCCGGGGCGGGCGTCTGATGGCCCGCGCCGTGCTGCAGGCCGCGCTGGCCGACCTCGCCGACGTGCCCGCGACCAGCCGCTGGGTGCACTCCGGCGCGCTGCGGCTGCACGTGCTGGACTA
Organism: Pseudonocardia sp.; assembly: GCA_036272155.1. GTDB lineage: Bacteria > Actinomycetota > Actinomycetes > Mycobacteriales > Pseudonocardiaceae > Pseudonocardia. The sequence continues at coordinate 7,089 of DATAZG010000218.1, read as the reverse complement.
CGGCGGCCAGGGTGCGCCGCTGCTCGTGCTGCCCGGGATCACCAGCCCCGCGGTCACCATGGACTTCGTCGCCCGCGAGCTGACCGACGTCGTGCGGCCGATCGTGCTGGACGTCCGGGGCCGCGGCCTCTCCGACTCCGGGCCGACCTACACCCTGGACGACTACGCGGCCGACACCCTGGCCGTGCTCGCCGGGCTCGGGCTGCAGCGGCCGCTGCTGCTCGGGCACTCGATGGGCGCCCGGATCGCCTCGGTGGTGGCCGCCGGCGGCGGGTTCGAGCTGGGCGGCACGGTGCTGGTGGACCCGCCGATGAGCGGCCCCGGGCGCGGCCCCTACCCGACGACGCTGGCGGCGTTCCTCGGCCAGCTCGCCGAGGCCAACCGGGGCACCGACGCCGACGAGGTGGCCCGGTCCTGGCCGCGCTGGCCGCGCCGCGAGCAGGAGCTGCGGGCCCGCTGGCTGTCCAGCTGCGACGTCGACGCGATCGCCGCCACGCACGCCGGCTTCGAGTCAGAGGACTTCTTCGACAGCTGGCCCAAGGTGCCCGCGCCGACGATCCTGGTGCACGGCGAGCACAGCCCGGTGGTCACGGCCGCCGGGGTGGCCGAGGCGCGCGCCGCCAACCCCGGCGCGACGTTCGTCCAGATCCCGGCCGCCGGCCACATGGTCTTCTGGGACAACCCGGCCCCCGCCCTGGCCCTGGTCCGCGAAGCCCTCACCACCCTCCTGCCCTGATCGACCTACCCGCGAGTCGGGGATTCCGTCAGGTCAGGTTCACCCTGTTGAGTGCGGCCACAACTACCTGGGCCGCGCCCGTCGCCCTCCGCCACTAGGATCCCGGACAGTTCGCCGTCGCGCCAAGCCCGGTCCGGGAACCTCGTGGGGGAGCGGTCGTCAGGGATGCCGGAAGCGCCGAAGCAGGTCTTCGTGGAGCGGCTGGCGCTGTTGCGCAGCGCGGCCGGCCAGCCGACCTACGAGAGCATCGAGCGCGGCGCCGGCCGGATCGTCGAACCCGGCGCCAAGGACCAGCGGGGCCAGACCCTCACCGCGCCCTCGCACAAGCGGATTCACGACTGGTGCAACGGGCGCGCGGTGCCGGCCGGCTGGCCGCAGCTCGAGCTGGTGCTGCGCGTCCTGATCGAGAAGGCGCGCACGGCGGAGCCGCGCCCCGAGGTGGACGGCCTGTACGGGCTCACCACGTGGCAGTCCCTGTGGAAGACCGCCCGGGAGAGCCCGGACCCCGAGAGCTCTGTCTGCCCGTACCGGGGCCTGGAGTCGTACCAGCAGGAGCACGCGGCGTCGTTCCACGGCCGGGCGAAGAGCATCGACGCCCTGCTGAAGCGGCTCGACGGCGTGCTGCGCGGCGGCGGTGGGCTGCTGATGCTCGTCGGGCCCTCCGGCGTGGGCAAGTCGTCGCTGCTGCGCGCGGGTCTGGTGCCGGCGATCCAGTCGCGGGGGCTGTCCGCCGCCGGCTCGCGCAACTGGCCGTGCCTGATCATCACCCCGGGGTCGGACCCGCTGGGCGAGCTGGTCCGCCGCGTCCCCGAGCTCGCCGGCCCACTGGACCCTGACCACTGGCGCGACGACACGCCCGAGCCCTCGGAGCCCGAGCCCTCGGAGCCCGAACCCGACGAGGACCGGGACCCGCCGCCTTCCTTCGACGCGGCCGAGGTGCGGTCGGCGATCACCCGCCGCGCCGAGCGGCTGGCGGGCCCCGGCGCCCGGCTGGTCATCGTCGTGGACCAGTTCGAGGAGGTGTTCACCCTCTGCGGCGATCGCCAGCGGGAGGGGTACATCGAGGCGCTGCGGGCCGCCGCCACCCCCGGCGTGACCTCCAAGAACGGCGCCACCCCCGAGGACGCGAAGAGCGAGGCGCCCGCGCTGGTGCTGGTCGGCGTCCGCGCGGACTTCTACGAACGCTGCCTGGAGGACCCGACCCTGGCCGAGGCGCTGCAGGAGCGCCAGATGGTGCTGGGGCCGATGACCGACGAGGAGCTGCACGAGGCGGTGGTGCGGCCGGCGCGCGCGGTGGGGCTGCGGGTCGAGCCCGGGCTGGTCGAGCTGCTGCTGCGGGACGCGGGCCTGCGCCGGTTCCGGGGCGGGCCGACCGAGGCCGGCGTGCTGCCGCTGCTGTCCCACGCGCTCGCCGCGACCTGGCGGCAGCGCAAGAAGGGCGCCCTCACGATCGAGGGTTACCGCGAGACGAAGGGCATCCACGGCGCGGTCGAGGCGACGGCCGAGCAGGCCTGGGCCGAGCTGGACGCGGACGGGCAGCGCGCCGCGCTGTACCTGCTGCTGAAGCTGACCAGGATCGGCGTCGACGGCGGCCAGGACACCCGGGGCCGCTGTGACAAGCAGCAGCTGCTGGACCAGGCGGTGGACCGCGCGGCGGCCGAGCAGGCGTTGGAGGTGCTGGTCCAGGCCCGGCTGGTGACCTTGGACGCGGAGTGGGCGCAGCTGGCCCACGAGGCGTTGCTGCAGGCCTGGCCCCGGCTGCGGCACCTGATCGACGAACACCGCGAGGGCCTGCTGCTGCGCCAGCGGGTCGAGGAGGAGGCGAGGGCCTGGGAGGCCGGGCAGCGCGACTCCTCGCTGCTCTACCGGGGCGCCCGGCTGGAGGACGCACAGCGGTGGGCCGCGACGGCCGACCTGGACGGCCCGAGCGAGCTGGCCCGATCATTCCTGGACAAGTCGATCGGCCAGCGCCGGCGCAGGACGTGGTTGCTCCGGACCGCGGTGGCTTTCTACCTGGTGCTGGCGCTGGTCGCCGGCGTGGTCGCGGTGATCGCCAGTGAGCAGCGGGACAACGCCCAGTACGCGGACGTGGTGGCTCAAGCCGATCGCCTGGAGGGCAGTGATCCATCCCTAGCGGCGCAGTTGTATCTGGTCGCCCATCACAGGCGCCCAGGTGATCGAGAAGTCATCGGTCGCGTGCTGTCCACTCAGAACGCGCCGCTGGGACGCCCGCTGCCCGGACACGCCGGCGCCATCTACTTCACCGGGTTCAGTCCCGACGGCCGAACCCTGGCCACCGCGAACGAACGACACACCGTCCAGCTGTGGAACCTCGCCAACCCAGCGCGGCCCGCGCTCCTGGGTAAACCACTGGACGCGGGAGCCAGTTGGGTGAGCGCGGCCGTGTTCAGCCCGAACGGCCGCGTTCTGGCCAGCACGAACGGCGACGGCACCGTCCACCTGTGGGATGTCACCGATCCGGCGAACCCGATCACCTTGGCGCCGCCGCTCAACGGGCACAACGGCTCGATGTCCCTGCTGGCGTTCAGCCCGGACAGCCGCACACTCGCCACCGCCAACGACGACCATACGGTCCGGCTGTGGAATCTCGCCGATCCCGCCCACCCGGCGCCCTTGGGCGCCCCGTTGACCGGGCCCGCTGGCGTCGTCCGGTCGGTCGCATTCAGCCCGGACGGTCGCCTACTGGCCGCGGGCGGCGACGACAAGGCGGTACTACTCTGGAATGTCGCCGATCTCGCGGGTCCGGTCCGGGTTGGCCCGCCCCTGACCGGGCATTCCCAGGCAGTGCACTCCGTCGCGTTCAGCCCCGACGGGCGTACCCTGGCGACCGGCAGCGACGACAAGACCGCCCGACTCTGGGATGTCGTCGACCCGGACCATCCCGTTGCCCTCGGCTCCGCGCTGGTCGGCCACGCCGGTCCCATCTGGTCGGTGGCGTTCAGTCCTGACGGGCGAGTTCTGGCCACCGGTAGCCAAGACGGCTCGGCCAAGTTGTGGAACATCACCAACCCGGTCCATCCCATTCCGATCGGGTCAAGCTTGTCGACCCGTACCGGTGGCGTCCTGGCGGTGGCGTTCAGCCCCGACGGACACTCCTTGGTCACCGGCGGCGACGACGGCACCACCGAGCTGTGGTCGCTACCGCGAACTGTCCTCATCGGACCAACGGACCGGGTCTTCAAGGTGGTGTTCAGCCCCGACGGGCATACGCTGGCCGTCGGCAGCCATGATCACAGCATCCAGCTCTGGGACGTCACCAACGCCGGCCTACCCGCTGCGCTGGGTCCCCCCATCTTGGACCACACAGGATACGTCGCCGGGTTGGCGTTCAGCCCCGACGGAAACGTTCTCGCCAGCGAAAGCGCCGAGGACAAAACCGTCCGCCTGTGGAATGTGGTTGACCGGGCACATCCGATCCGGATCGGGCAGCCGATCGCGCGGCGGACCCAGTACAACGGCCTGGTGGCGTTCAGCCCCAACGGACTTGTTCTCGTCACTGGTGACACGGACCAGACCGTCCAACTGTGGGACGCGGCCGACCTCAACCACCTCGTCCCGCTGGGCGTCCCGCTCGCCGGCCATAGCTCCTACATCAGCAGCCTCGCGTTCAGCCCCGATGGGCGCACCCTCGCCACGGCGAGCAACGACGCGACCGTGCGACTGTGGAACGTCTCCGATCCGGCCCACCCCGCCGCCATTGGCGAACCCATCAACCCCGGTGCCGGGCACCTGCAGGCAGCATTCAGCCCCGACGGCCACACGCTGGCCATGGCCGCCGAGGACAAAACGGTTCGTCTGTGGGATGTGACTGACCCGATCCACCCTGTCGAGCTCACCTCGCTCGTCGGGCACATCGAAGCCGTGCGCTCCGTCGAATTTAGCCCCGACGGTCACACGCTGGCTTCAGTCGGCGTCGACAAGACCGTCCAGCTGTGGGATGTCACCGACCCGCGCCATCCGACGACAGCCGGTGAGCCGCTCAGCGGGCACACAGGGACCGTGGGCACCGTCGCGTTCAGCCCGGACGGGGATGTGCTCGCGACCGGTAGCGAAGATGAATCGGTGATGCTGTGGGATTTGAATATCGATCATGCGATCCGCCGCATTTGTTCCACCACAGAGGGCGCCCTGACGGCCGAGCAATGGCACGACATTATTCCTGAGCTCTCCTACGCCCCGCCCTGTTGAAATCGACGAGGCGGACTCCGAGCGATGACATAGCCTGACGATGCGAGACTTTCCGTACCAAGGCCCGGGTCATTGAATCTGGAGGACACGATCAGCGGTCGGGTGTGTGTGGTCTCGCATCGCTTGGGCGGGTACGACGGCGTCAGCGTTGAAGCCGCGAAATGGGAGGCCGGGTTCCAGGCGCTCGGGTGGGAGGTCACCAGGGCGGCGGGGTTCTTCGTGGACCACCGGGCCACCGACGTCGTCATTGCGGGCATGTGGGCCGATCGGCCGGGGGGTGACCCGCCGCCGGTAGACCACCGCACGATCCAGCACGTGGTGGGGAGCCATGACCTGCTCGTGCTGGACAATGCCGGTTCGCTGTGGAGTGCGCCGAAAGCGTCCCTCGCCTGGGAGAGCCACGCGCTGGCCGCCGGAGTTCCGACGATCCTGCGGCACCACGACCCGCCGTTCCAGGGCACTCCGCTGCGGCCGATCACAGATGGCAGCGTGCCGTTGCACGACGTCCGGCACCTGCACGTCGTGATCAACCGCTTCACCTACGGCCAGTTCGACGAGCGCTGGCCGGAGCTCCCCGGCGCCGGGGCGCTGCGGGTCGCTCACAACCGCGTTGACGTGGACGAACTCGCTACCGGTGACCGCGACCGAACCCGGGCGGAGCTGGGCGTCGACCGACGGGAGATCCTGCTTGCGCACCCCGCCAGGGCCGACGAGCGCAAGAACGTTCCCGGTGCCGTCGAGTTCGCACTGGAGCTGGCCGACCGGGTCGACCGGCCGGTGCGGTACTGGCTCACTGATCCCGCTGCCCCCTTGCCCGACTCGCTGCAACGCGCCCTCGATCGCGCCCCAGGCCTGATTCGCGGCCACGTGGCCCGGCAGGCCGATCTCTACGCCGCGGCTGACGTGGTCCTCCTGCCCTCGGCGTGGGAGGGCTGGGGACTGCCCGTCGTCGAAGCCGCCGCCGCACGGCGGATCGTGGTCGCCGGCCCGTACCCGATGCTCGAGGAGATCCGCGGTTTCGGGCTGAGGGTGCACGACCCCGCCGAGGTCGACACCGTCGCGGCGCTCCTCGAAGACCGGCAAAAGGCGGCTGAGCTGCTCGAATCCAACCGGGCGGCCGTGCGCGAACATTGCGATCTGCGGTTCCTGCCAGCGGAGCTCGCCGATCTGGCGGCCACCGCTCGCCGGCTCGCCGGTTCGCCGGCTCAGCCGTGAGACCGGGCGGCCGCCGCGCCCCCTTCAACGCGGCGGCCGTCCGACACCTCAGCCGAACAGGCCGCTGAACAGCCGTCCGATCCCGGCGAACACACTGTGGATCACGCCCCCGGCGTCGGACGCGTCGGCGGACTTGCCGCCGGGGGCACTCGCGCCGCCGGAACCGTCGCTACCGGCCTTGCCCGAGCCCGCACCGGCGGGCTTGGCGGGCTTGGGGGCGTTCGACACCGAGTCGCCGCTGGCCTTCGAGTCATCGCTGGACAGGCCGAGCCAGTGGCCGACGTGCTTGAAGATCCCGGAGACCAGCCCCGGGCTCTCGGCCGACGAGCCATGGCCGCCCGACGCTCCGGACGCGGTGCTCGAGCTCGAGCTCGAACCGCCGCTGGACGCGTGCTTGGCCGGCGAGGGGGCCACCGCGTCACCGGCCGACCCGTCCGATCCTCCGCCCGACCCGCCGCCGGGCCCGCCGCCCAGCCCGCCGCTGGCCAGCACGCGGCTGGCCGACCGCGAGGCAGGCAGCGGCGTCACCTGGGCGACCAGACGCACCGAGGACGCGGACGCCTCCGACGCCAACGCGGCCGACGGGCCGGAGCTCGCCGGCTGGGTGGCCGGGAGCGCGGTGAACCCGACTCCGGCGAGGCACACCATCGCCGCGCCGCCGGACACCACCGCGGTGGCCCGCACTCGGGACATGACCGGGGTCAACACCATGCTGAACTCTCCTTACGTGACGACTCACAGGTCGGGGCGGAACAGGTCGAGATCATTCGAAGCGCAGCGCTTCGATGGGGCGCAGTCGGGATGCGCGGTAGGCGGGGTAGCCGCCGGCGAGTAGTCCGATGACGACGCTGACGCCGAAGGCGAGTAGTACCGGGTTCAGGCTCAGGATCGGGATCGGGGTGGGGGTCAGCGAGGCCGGATCTGGTGGC
>DATAZG010000217.1:0-45501 GCA_036272155.1 Pseudonocardia sp. | reverse complement strand
GCCGAGAGGGTCTCCTCCACCTCGACCGACGGGTCCGGGCGGTGCACCTGGTAGAGGTCCAGGTGGTCGGTGCGCAGGCGGCGCAGCGAGTGCTCGACCTCGGCGATGATCCAGCGGCGCGAGTTGCCCCGGCGGTTCGGGCCGTCACCCATCGGATAGTGCACTTTGCTGGCCAGCACGATGTCGTCGCGGCGGCCTTCGAGCGCCTTACCAACAATCTCCTCGGACTCGCCCTGGGAGTACACGTCGGCGGTGTCGACGAAGTTGATCCCGGCGTCCAGTGCCCGACGAATGATCCGGATCGAGTCGTCGTGATCGGGGTTGCCCATCGCACCGAACATCATGGTGCCCAGGCAGTACGGGCTGACCTGCATCCCGGTCCGGCCCAGCGTGCGGTACCTCATGTTGCTCCCTCGGTGCTGTCGTCCCCTGGAGACTCGGTGAGCCCAGGGAAACAGCGCCGCCTACGCCGGGCTAGCTCGATCGTCTCACCCGGTTGCACGATCCTCTTCGCTCAGCCGAGGGTCACGGCCGCGCCGAGGCGCCGGCCCCGCCACGCAGGCGGACCGCGTCGAGGCTGGGCGGAGCACCGAACTGGCGCCGGTACTCCCGGCTGAACTGGGACGGGCTGTCGTACCCGACGCGCAGGCCGACGCCGGTGATGTCGTTCGGCCGGTTCGCCAGCAGCAGCCGCGCCGCCTGCAGCCGGATGTGCTTCTGGAACTGGATCGGGCTCATCGAGGTCACCGCCTGGAAGTGCCGGTGGAACGCCGAGACGCTCATCCCCGAGAGCAGCGCCACCTCCTCCACCCGGAACGGCCGCGTGTAGTTCTCCCGGATCCAGCGCACCGCCCGTGTGATGTGGCTCAGGCTGCTGTCCGCGAGGCCGAGCTGCCGGACGGCGTCCCCCTGTTCGCCGGTCAGCAACCGCCAGAGGATCTCGCGCTTGACCAGCGGCGCCAGCGCCTTCCGGTCCCTGGGCCGGTCGAGCAGGCGCAGCAACCGGACGACGGCGTCGAGCAACTCGCCCGGGGCGTCGCTGACCGCGATCCCCGGCTGTGCGGTACCTGACGACGTCGGCTGATCGCTGGGCCCGACCTGCAGCAGCAGCTCCGCGACAGCGGCCGGTTCCAAGGTCATCCCGAAGCCGAGCGCGGGGCGGGCCGGGGCGGCGTCGATGGCGTGCCCCGTCACGGGGAGATCGACCGAGGCGACGAGGTACTGCCCGGCGCCGTAGTCGTAGACGCGGTCACCCAGCGCCAGCCGCTTGCGGCCCTGGGCGACAACCGCCAACACCGTGCCTGACATCGAAGGCACCGGTGAGACGGTGTGCTCGACCTTGCAGATCCGGACGCCAGCGATCGCGGTGGTGAGATCGGGACGGGCATGCCGTTCCAAGAGATGGCGAAGCTCGTCCAGCGACATGCCACGATTGCAGCACAGACCCGGCGTCGGCGGTCGCCAACTCAGGCCGGTGGGGCGAGCTGGTGCAGGCTGAGCTGGCCGTCCGGCGGGCCGGTGCGCGTCCACTCACCCGACTCGGCGGTCCAGGTGTTGCCGTCCAGGGTGACCCGGTCGATGCCGAGCCGGGCGGAGTGGGCGACCAGCCAGCTGGCCAGCGCGCGACCCCGGTCGGGCGGCTGCGGGCCGCTCAGGTTCGCGGTACCCAGCTCCCGCCTGGCGACGGTCACCAGATAGTCGGCCGGCGGGCCGAGCTTCAGGTCGTGGCAGCTCAGCGTCGCGTCGTCCTCACCGGTCAGCGCGGCGGCGATGGCCCGCGCCTGCGGCTCCCACTGCGCGTAGGCCTCCGGTGCGGCCGAGCGCTGGACCAGCTGCGCCGCCCGCGTGACCTCCAGCCGCGTCCAGTTGGGCTGCTGGCGCAGCCGCTGGTAGAACGCCGTGGCCGCGTACACCGGGTCGGAGATCTGGGCGACGGTGCCCCAGCCCTGGCTGGGTCGCTGCTGGAACAGCCCGACCGAGTCCCGGTCGCCGGTGGACAGGTTGTGCAGCCCGGACTCCTGCAGCGCGGTCGCGATCGCCACCGTGACCGCGTGCGACGGCAGGCCCAGCTTGAGGCCGACGGCCGCGATGGTGGCGGCATTGTCGGCCTGTTCCGGGGTCATCGAGTAGGCCTGCACCCCGTCCGGATCCCCCGCCGGGGAGAGGGTGGCCGTGCAGCCCGGCGGCGGGTGGCCGAGCGGGCCGGCGAGGTAGAGCCAACCGATCCCGACGACCAGCAGCACGGTGACCGCCAGCGCCACCAGAGCGCGACGCTGCCACGACGGGAACTGCCTCACCCGGACAGCCTAGGACGGCGGGTAAGCTGCCGGTGAAGTCAACCCTTCGGGACTGATCTTCGCCCGACATAGTGATCATCCTGAGACCTGATCTCAGCCTTTTCGGCGGTTGTGCCCTCACATACATTGCCGTCGTTCTGGGCCCGAGCCTAGCCTCGGAAGTGCTTGCACCACCGCGACGCTGCCCGCACCGAACTGGCTTCGGCCGGGCGCGACGCCGATCCGGAGGTCAGCATGAAGGTGGAGTCGATCTTGCGTGCCAAGGGCCGCCAGGTCAGCACGATCCAACCTTGGGCGAAGGTGGAGCAGGCGATCAGCCAGCTGATGGGTCCACCCAAGATCGGCGCACTGGTGGTGACCGGAGTGCCCCGAGGCTTCACCGGAATGATCACCGAGCGGGACATCATCCGCGGCATGAAGATGCGCGGCGCCGACCTGCTCACGATGCCGGTCTCCAGCATCATGACGCACCACGTGCCGACCTGTAGCCCGACCGACAGCATCGCCGACGTGATGATGAAGATGACCCGCTCCCGCTACCGGCACCTGCCCGTCCTGGACGGCGGCGAGCTCGTCGGACTGGTCAGCATCGGCGACGTGGTGCGAGTCCGGGTCGACGAGATGGAGCTCGAGACCGGCGTGCTGCGCGATCTCTACGTGGCGAAACACTAGGTTTCCCCAACCCGGCCCCGGCCCCGAGCCGGGGCCGTCCTTTTGCCCGGCCCCGCCGGCGGCTCGCAGAGGCAACCTCCCCGAGCCTCTGTCCGCCCTGGTCCGCGTGCTGCCCCCGCGGTTCCGTGTCGAGCAGGCTCACCGCGGCCGGTCACCCCCGAACCGGACCCCGCGAACGTGTCCCCGCGAACGTGTCCCACGGCCGGGAGACATAGGTCATCACCCGATGGGGTTGCCTCGGTCGATATCCGCTGCCTACCGTGAGGCAGTGAGAGTTGGAAAAGCCAACCGAGCGTTCTCGTTCCCGGTCGTGTTCGCGACGGTGACCGCCGCCGTGTTCATGTCCAACCTGGACCTCTGGGTCGCCAACGTGGCGCTGGACAGCATCGGGCAGGACTTCGCCGGCAGCACCCTGTCCGGCCTGTCCTGGGTGTTGAACGCCTACGCGATCGTGCTGGCCGCGCTGCTGGTGGTGGCCGGGCGCATCGGCGACCGGCACGGCCACCGCCCGGTGTTCCTGGCCGGCATCGCGCTGTTCACCCTCGGCTCCGCACTCTGCGCGCTCGCACCGAACCTGCCCGTACTGATCGCCGCCAGGGCACTGCAGGCGGCCGGCGCGGCGGCGCAGCTACCGGCCTCGCTGGCCCTGCTGCTGGCCGCGGCGCCGACGAACCGCCGCACCGAGGCCGCCCGGAACTGGTCGGCGGTCGGTGGGCTGGCCGCCGCGATGGGGCCGGTGCTCGGCGGGATGCTGGTCCAGTTGGACTGGCGCTGGGTGTTCCTGATCAACGTGCCGGTCGGCATCGCCACCCTGGTCGCCGGCGCGCTCGTGCTGCCCCGGCCGGCCCCGCGCGGCGCCGAGCGACGTCCCGACCTGGTCGGCGCCGCGCTGCTCACGGTGGCCATCGGGGCGCTCACCGGCTCGCTGGTGCAGGCGCCGCACTGGGGCTGGGCCAGCGGCGCGACCCTGGGCCTGCTCGCGCTGGCGGTGCTCGCCGCCGTGCTGTTCGTGCGGCGCTGCGCCACCCATCCGGCGCCGCTGCTCGAGCTGCCGCTGTTGCGGATTCGCCGGTTCGCGATCGCCAACATCGCGACCTTCGTGTTCAGCATCAGCTTCTCGATCATGCTGGTGTCCAACGCGCTGTGGTGCCAGAACGTGTGGCACTACTCCGCGCTGCGCACCGGGCTGGCCATGACACCGGGGCCGGCGCTGGTCCCGCTGGTCACCGTGGCGTCCGCGCGCGCGGTGCGCCGGTTCGGCGGCGGCCCGGTGGCCTGCGTCGGCTCGCTGCTGTTCACGGCGGCCATGCTCTGGCGCGTCGGGTTCGCCGGCCCGGAGCCGGACTACCTGCGCGACCTGCTGCCCAGCATGCTGCTCTCCGGCGCCGGCGTGGGCCTGGCGATCTCGACCCTGGTCGGCGCGGGCGCCACCGCGCTGCCGGCGCACCGGGTCGCCACGGGGTCGGCCGTGGTGAACGCCGGTCGCCAGGTCGCCGCGAACCTCGGGGTCGCCACGCTGGTCACGCTGCTCGGCACGAGCGTGGACCCGGCCGTGGTGCGCGGCGCGTTCGTGCAGGGCTGGTGGGTCGGCGCCGGGCTGGGCCTGGTCGCCGCCGCGCTGAGCCTGGCCCTGCCGAGGGGCACCGCCGACGGTTCCGCCGACAACCCAGCCGACAGCCCAGCCGACCGCCTTTCCGACGGCCTTTCCGACGGCCCAGCCGAGGGTCCGGCCCAGGACCCCGCCGACACCGCGGCCGACCGCCCGGCCGAGAGCGCCGCCGTCAGCCGGATACGGCCAGCCGCCGGTTAGCCTCGGCGGCCCGCCGCACCAGCCGCCGACTCCAGCCGAACAGCAACATCGTGAACGCGGTCGAGACGCCCCACAGTGCGAAGAGCAGGCCGTGCACCCACCGCTCGGTCAGCGCGATCTGCAGCGCCCCGAAGCACAGCAGCACCGCCGGAAAGACGATCATCAGCGGCCGCCACCGGGACGGCGCCAACTGCAGCGCGGCGGCGTCCGCGCGCTGGATGGCCGCCTCGGCCAGCCGGCGGTCCGGCACCGCGCGGCCGGCGAGGCAGGCCCAGTACACGGTCCAGCGGTCGCGCATCGACAGGGTGCCCGCGGTGCGCTGCCACTCCGACCAGGCCACCGACTCGGACCGGCCGAGGTCGGCCAGCCGGGCCCGGCGCCGCCAGATCACCACGGTGATCACCAGCAGCGCCACGACCACCGCGGCGGTCCCGACCAACTCCCAGCTCGACATCTGACCCGCCTCCCGGGTTGGGGTCGCGCCGCTCAGGCGGCCACCGAGTAGCTCTCGACCCGCTCGGCACAGGACATCTCGGTGCCGGACAGGTCGGCACTGGCCAGGTTGGCCGGCAGGATCGTCCGGAAGCCGAACACCCGCGGCGCCCGCTCCCGGGGCTCCTCGGGCAGCAGCTCCAGGGCCCGCTCGCGCAGCGTGGCGATGGCGGCCCGCTGCTCGGCGATTGCGGCCGGACCGTCGGCGGCCAACCCGGTGGCTGCCCCGATGGCGGTCAGCTCGGCGGCGACGGCGGCGAACCGGGTGGCGGCGGCCGCGTGGGTCGCCCGGTGCAGGTCACCGAGCCGCGCGTACCGGGCGGCGGTCAGCTGGCCGGTCAGCACATGCACGAACTCCTCGACGGTAGCGTGCACGGCGGCCAGCGCATCGGCCCGGCGCCCGGCCAGCCGCCGGCTGCCGGCAGTGCGCAGCGGGCGCGGTGCCAGGCCGTCGACCAGCGCGACCGGTCCGACCACCCGGGCCGGCGCCACCTGATGTGGGGCCGGCAGGCCGAGCTGGCCGGCCATCTCCGCGGCGAGCCGGCAGACCTCGGTGTGCAGCTGCCGGTAGGCCGCGTCGGCCTCGTAGGCGAGGCGCCGGTGCAGCCAGGCCACGAGCACCGCCTCGTCCTTGGCCGGGTCGTGGCTGTTGATGGCCTGCTCGGCCTCGGCGAGCACCGCGCCGGGACGGGTCCGCAGCTGGAACATCAGGTTGGCCTCGAGCGCGGCGGCGGCCCGGTCGAACGTGGGGCGCCAGGTGCGCGTGCCGACGGCGAGGCGCTCGGACCGGGCCCGCACGTCGGCCAGCTCGGCGCGCAGCCGAGCGGCGTAGGCGGGGTCGGCCAGCGTGGCGTGCCGGGCCTGCAGGTCGGTGTCCAGCGAGTCCAGGGCGCGCAGGGCGCCGCGCGCGATGATCTCGCCGGCCTCGGTCTCGCTGACCCCGCCGGCCACCTCGGCGAGCTGGCCGCGCATCTTGACCAGGCGGTTGACCAGGTCCGGGCGGTCGTAGTCCCGCGCCCGGTCGAGGGTCAGCTCGAGCAGCGCGTCCGCGGCGGTGGCCGGGTGGGTGCCCTGTGTCGTCTGCATGGGACAAGAGTGGCCGCCGGACCCGGGTCACGGCGATGGAGCCAGCCCGACGAATGACCGGCCCAACCCCCGGTTCCGAGGTAGGGCTAGCCCCCGCGCCTACTGCTCCGGAACCTCGCGGCGCAGCTCGTCGAGCCAGGTCCGGGCCGACAGGTCCGAGGGGGCCCGCCAGTCGCCCCGGGGGGACAGCGACCCGCCGGCGGACACCTTGGGGCCGTTCGGCAGCGCGGAGCGCTTGAACTGGCTGAAGCTGTAGAAGCGCTGCACGAACACCTCCAGCCAGTGCCGGATCTCGGCCAGCGAGTAGCCGACGCGGTGGTCCTCGGGGAAGCCGGCCGGCCAGTCACCGGCCTTCGGGTCGTGCCAGGCGTGCCAGGCCAGGAAGGCCACCTTGGACGGCCGGAAGCCGTAGCGCAGCACCTGGAACAGCGAGAAGTCCTGCAGCGGGTACGGCCCGACCTTCGCCTCGCTGCTCTGCGCGACACCGTCCTCGCCGATCGGCACCAGCTCCGGGGTGATCTCGGTGTCCAGCACCGAGCGCAGCACGTCGCTGACGTCGTCCTCGAACTGGGCCGACGAGATCACCCAGCGGATCAGGTGCTGGATCAGCGTCTTCGGCACCCCGCCGTTGACGTTGTAGTGCGACATCTGGTCGCCGACGCCGTAGGTGGACCAGCCCAGCGCCAGCTCGGACAGGTCCCCGGTGCCGAGCACGATGCCGCCGCGCTGGTTGGCCGCCCGGAACAGGTAGTCGGTGCGCAGCCCGGCCTGTACGTTCTCGAAGGTGACGTCGTAGAGCGGCTCACCGTCGGCGAACGGGTGGCCCAGCTCGGCCAGCATCAGCCGGGCGGTCGAGGTGATGTCGATCTCCTCGAACGTCACCCCGAGCGCCGCTCCGAGCCGGACGGCGTTGCCCTTGGTGTGCTCGCCGGTGGCGAAGCCGGGCATGGTGAACGCCAGGATGTCGCTGCGTGGCCGGTTCTGCCGGTCCATCGCGCGGGCGGCCACGATCAGCGCGTGCGTGGAGTCCAGCCCGCCGGACACCCCGATCACGACCTTGGGCTGGCCGATCGCGCGCAGCCGCTGCTCCAGGCCGGCCACCTGGATGCTGTACGCCTCGTAGCAGTCCTGCTCGAGGCGGGTGGGGTCGGCCGGCACGAACGGGAACCGCTCGATCTCACGGAGCAGCCCGAGGTCGCCGTCCGGCGGATCGAGCCGGAACTCCACCGCCCGGTAGGCGTCGGTGCGCGCCGCGTGGTGGCGGCGGTTGTCGTCGAAGGTGCCCGTACGCAGCCGCTCGGCGCGCAGCAGCTCCAGGTCCACGTCGGCCACCGAGTGCCGGGGGCCCTGCGGGAACCGCTCGGTCTCGGCCAGCAGCGCGCCGTTCTCGTAGATCATCGTCTGGCCGTCCCAGGACAGGTCCGTGGTCGACTCACCCTCTCCGGCCGCCGCGTACACGTAGGCGGCCAGGCAGCGCGACGACGCCGACCGGCACATCAGCCTGCGGTCCTCCGCGCGGCCGACGGTGATCGGGCTGCCGGACAGGTTGGCCAGCACGGTCGCCCCGGCCAGCGCGGCCTCGGCGCTCGGCGGGATCGGCACCCACATGTCCTCGCAGATCTCCACGTGCAGCACGAACCCGGACAGGTCGACCGCGGTGAACAGCAGGTCCGGCCCGAACGGCACCTGGGCGCCGCCGTCCGAACCCGCCGGGTCCGGCACCCCGGGCAGCCGGATCGTGCCGCTGACGTCGTCGCCCGGCGCGACCTGGCGGCGCTCGTAGAACTCCCGGTAGGTCGGCAGGTACGACTTCGGCGCCACCCCGAGCACCCGGCCCCGGTGGATCACCACGGCGCAGTTGTAGATCCGGTGCCGGAACCGCAGCGGCGCACCGACCACCAGCACCGGGAGCAGCCCGGCGGAGGCCTCGACCACGTCGCCGAGCGCCCGCTGCACCTCGGCCAGCAGCGCGTCCTGCAGCAGGATGTCCTCGATCGAGTAGCCGGACAGGGTCAGCTCGGGGAACACCACCAGCCCGATGCCCTCGTCGTGGCAGGTCCGCGCCGAGGCGATCACGGACTCGGCATTGGTCGCCGGGTCGCCGATCGCGGTGTGGATGGTGGCCGCTGCCACGCGGACGAAGCCGTGGCGGTACGCGGAGCGGAAGTCCATGGGCGGGTGGCCATGCCTTTCTCGGGTCGAGTCTCTGTCGCCGGGTCTGCCTCGGCGACCTCGCGGGCGCCTGAGCCCAGTCTCCCGGATCTCGGGCCGGCCGGCTCGTCGCCTCTACGATGGCGGGCCTGTCCCCGTGGGAGGTCGGCATGGCGCCTGACGAGATGCGGCACCTGCGCCGCTGTGTGGAGCTGGCCGCCGAGGCGCTGGACGCCGGTGACGAGCCGTTCGGTTCGGTGCTGGTCGGGGCGGACGGCGTGGTGCTCGCCGAGGAGCGCAACCGGGTGGTCAGCGCCGGCGACGAGTCCCGGCACCCCGAGTTCGACCTGGCGCGCTGGGCCCAGCTCAACCTGACCTCCGCGCAGCGGGCGGCGGCCACCGTGTTCACCTCCGGCGAGCACTGCCCGATGTGCTCGGCGCTGCACGGCTGGGTGGGGCTGGGCCGGATCGTCTACGCCTGCTCCGCCGCGCAGCTGACCGGCTGGCTCGCCGAGTGGGGACTGCCGGCGTCGCCGGTGCGGCCACTGCCGGTGCGGGAGGTGGCGCCGAACGTCCAGGTGGACGGCCCGGTCCCCGAGCTGGCCGACGAGATGCGCGCCCTGCACCGCCGCCGTTTCCGCCTCGAGTAGCCCAGGGCGGCTCCGCACAGAGCGTCGTAGCGCCCCACACACCGCCGAACCTGTGTGCCGCGCTACGACAGTGTGTGTCGTACGCGTCGGTTCACAGCAGGCCGCGCCCGCGCAGGGTGGTGACCAGCGCCCAGATGCCCAGCTCCCAGCGCGGCGCGGTCTCGGCGTGCTCGACGGTGTTCCACAGCGTGCCGAGCAGCGGGCTGGCGACGCGCACGAGGTCGCCGACGGAGTGCGTGAAGCCGGCGCCGGGCACCGACCGGTCCTGCGTCGGGGTGAACACCGTGCCGGTGAACAGCACGAACCCGTCGGGGTACTGGTGGTGGTCGCCGACCGCGGCCTTGATCAGGTCCAGCGGGTCGCGGCTGATCTCCTTCATCGAGCTGGCCCCGGTGAGCCGGAAGCCGTCCCGCCCGGTCACGGTCAGCTCGATGTCCAGCGTGCGCAGCTCCGCCAGGCCGAAGGAGTCGTCGAACACCCGGACGAACGGGCCGATCGCGCAGGAGGCGTTGTTGTCCTTGGCCACTCCGAGCAGCAGCGCGCTGCGCCCCTCGAAGTCGCGCAGGTTCACGTCGTTGCCCAGCGTGGCGCCGACCGGGGTGCCGTCCGAGCGCACCACCAGCACCGCCTCCGGCTCCGGGTTGTTCCAGGACGACCGGGCCAGCACACCGACCGACTGGCCACAGCCGACCGAGGACAGCACGGGGGCCTTGGTGAAGATCTCCGGGTCCGGCCCGATGCCGACCTCCAGGTACTGCGACCAGCGCCCCTCGCCAACCAGCAGCTCCTTCACCCGGGCGGCCTCCGCCGAGCCGGGCCGAATGGCCGCCAGGTCGACCGTCGCGCCGAGCCGTTCCCGCAGCTGCGCGGCCTGCGAGGCGTCGCCCCTGGCCCACTCCTCGACGACCCGCTCGAGCAGGCTGCGCACGAACGTGACCCCGGCCGCCTTGACCACCTGCAGGTCGATGGGCGCCAGCAGTCTCGCCCCGGTGCCGGTCAGCAGAGAGTCCAGCGGCCAGCGGCGTCGGCCGGCGTCGGCGCGACCGGCGGCGAGCACCTCGAGGACGTCGGGCCGCTCGAACAGTGCGGACACGACCGGCGCCAGGTCGGTGATGTCCACGCAGTCGGCCCCGTCGACCAGCACCACGCACGGGCCCACCTCGGGGTCCAGCACCCGTCCGACGAGGTTCGCCCGGGATGCGTCCGAGGGCAGCAGGTCCGTCACGGTCGGCTCGGCTGAGGTCACGGCGAGTCTCGCTTCCTACGCTGGAGGCCCGGAAAGTAGCATCATCATATGATGTCCGGGGCGGTCGACCGAGCGGCCAGAACGGCCGGCGCCACCCGGCACCGGCTGTCCGAGGACGTCGCCGAGGCGATCAAGGACGGGCTCATCGCGGACGGCCTGCGGGCCGGTGACCGGCTCCCCACCGAGCCCGAGCTGGCCCGGCTCTACGACGTCAGTCGCACGGTCGTCCGGGAGGCCGGCCGGATCCTGGTGGAGCGCGGGCTGGTGGACATCCGCCCCGGTCGGGGCATGGTCGTGGCCGAGTTCGACGGCACCAGCCTGGCCCGGCAGTACCGGCTGCTGCTGGAGCTGAAACAGGGCAGCTTCCGGCAGCTGATGGAGATGCGGCTGGTGCTGGAGGTGGGCATGACCGAGCACGCCGCCGCCCGGCACACCCCGGCCGACGACCGGCGGATCCGGGCGGCGCTGGCGGCGTTCGCCTCGGCCGGCGCCGACCAGCTGGCCGCGCTGGAGGCCGACCTGGAGTTCCACGCCGCCGTCGCGGCCGCCGCGCACAACCCGTTCTTCGGCCACGCGGTCAACCCGATCAACGACTACCTGCGGCACACCTACCGGGCCAGCCTCGGCTACCTCGCCGCCAGGGCGCACACCCGCGCCGAGCACACCGCCATCGCCGAGGCGATCTTCGCGGATGACCCGGAGGCGGCCGGCCGGGCCGCCCACCGCCACCTCGACCGTATCCTCGCCTCGGCCGACGACCTGGCCCCCGGCGGCCAGCCGCCGGACCCCCTGGCCCCCGCCCCCGAGCCCCACCTCGACGAGGAGCACCGATGACCACCGAACCGGACGACTACAACCAGATCGCCGTGGGGCCCGCCGCGTTCAGCCTGGCCGGCCAGCACGTGCTGGTCACCGGCGCGGGGCGCGGCCTCGGCCAGGGCATCGCGGTGTCGGCCGGGCTGTGCGGCGCCTCGGTGACCGCCGTGGCCCGCTCGGCCGACCAGCTCGCCGAGACGGTCGCGCTGATCGAGAAGCGGGGCGGGGAATGCGTCGCGCACGCCGCCGACCTGGCCGAGACGGACACCCTGGCGGAGCTGGTGGCGGCGGCCGAGGCGCGCCGGCCGATCGACGGTGTGGTGCACGCCGCCGGTGTGCAGATCCGCAAGTGGGCGGTCGACTACACGCTCGAGGACTGGCGCCGCGTGCAGACCCTCAACGTGGAGGCGCCGTTCTTCCTGAGCACCGCGATCGCCCGCGCGCAGCAGGAGGCCCACCGGCCCGGTTCGCACGTCTTCATCGGCTCGCTGGCCAGCACGATCGGCCTGCCGAGGGGCGCACCGTACGCGGCGTCGAAGTCGGCGCTGCTCGGCGTCGCGCGCTCGCTGTCCACCGAGCTGTCCTCGGCGGGCATCCGGGCCAACGTGATCGGCCCCGGCTACTTCCCCACCCAGCTCACCTCGGACCTGCTCAGCGAGGAGGCTCACCTGCGGCGCATCCTCAGCCGGATCCCGATGGGTCGGCTCGGCGCGACGTCCGACCTGGCCGGCGCGGTGATCTTCCTGCTGTCCGACGCGGCCCGCTACGTGACCGGCCAGCTGATCAACGTGGACGGCGGCTGGCTCGGCGCCTGAGGTCCTGGGCCGCGCCCGCTAGAGGGGCCACCAGACGGTGGGGGACGTGCTCGGCCAGTCGCCGGGGTGCTCGGGGGTGTCGCGGCGGGGGCGGCCCGGCAGCGGCCGGTCGGCGTAGACCGCACGCTGGAACTCGCCGAAGAACGGCTCACCGGACAATGGCGCGCCCGGGCGCAGGAACAGCAGCCCGGCGACCTCGGCGACCGGGTCGAGCCAGCAGAACGTGGTGGCGGTGCCCGCACAGCTCAGGGTGCCCGCTCTCGGCCCGTCGGCCACCGCGTCGAGGTTGACCATGAAGCCGAGGCTCCAGGTGCGCTCGGTGTCCGGGTACAGCCGGATCTCCGGGTAGAGGTTGATGTCTCCCGGCGTCCGGGCGGCGGACAGCGAGAGCCGCCGGGGCACGCTCAGCCCGCCGATCTGGTCGCCCCGGAGCAGGTCGAACGACAGGGGTGAGAGCAGCGACTCGTCGCGCCAGAGCAGCGCCTCGAGGAACTCGAAGAAGTCCCTCGGCGTGGAGTAGAAGCTGAGCAGTCCCTCGGCGTCGTCGGGCTCGGACCACCCCCCGACGGTGCGAGCCCTGGCGCGCGGCGGCACCTCGAATCCGGTGTCCAACATGCCCAGCTCGCGGAAGATGGCCGACCGCAGATACTCGTCCAGGGTCAGCCCGCTGATCCGCTCGATGACCATGGCGATCAGGTCGGTGTCCAGGCAGTGCAGCCACCGGGTACCCGGATCGGCCAGCAGCGCTACCGAGCCGGCCCGGTACGGCAGCGACCACAGGTCGTCCTGCGCCGGCGCCCCGTCCCACCACGAGCCGACGGTGAAGCCGGCGGTGTGGTTCAGCAGCCGCCGCAGGGTGATCTCACCCCGGGCCGGGCGCAGCACCGGCTCACCGGACGGGTCGAACCCGAGCAGCACCCTCGGCGCCGCCAGCTCCGGCAGCAGGGTGCGCAGCGGCTCGTCCAGCGCCAACAGCTCGGCGTCCACCAGCTGCAGGGCGGCCACCGCCATCACCGGCCGCAGCAGCGCGGACACCTCGAAGACCGTGTCCTCGCTCATCCCGCTGGAGTTGGCGGACGACCGGGTACCGAACGCGCCGGAGTACGTCGCGCGACCTCGGCCGGCGGCCATCGCGGCGAGACCGGGCACCTGGCCCGAGCTCACCGCGGCGCCGAGTAGATCGTCGACCTTGGTCATGCCTCCACTTATCCCAGGACTCCGTAGGCGGTGCGTCGACAAACGATGAACCGCCCGTTTACGCCGGTCACCGGCACCGCCGATATCGCGCCGGTGCCCCGCCAACACCTCGGGTTACCTCGGGTACCGCCGCAGCGCGCCCGAGCGGTGCACCGGGGTGCTGACCACGCGGGGCGCGTTCGCCCGCCAGTCGTGCGCGAACATGCTGAACGCCCGACCGTCGATGACCGGGGCCTGCGGGACGCGGATCTGGTCCAGGTAGCCCATCATCGGCTGCCAGAACTCGGCGTCCTCCACCGCGAGGTAGGACCAGGCCAGCCGCCGGTCGCCGGACCACGGCCGGGAGGCGGTCAGCCGCTCCGCGTCCTCGACCGGGGCCGAGGACATCAGGTGGGCGTCCAGCCGCTCGACCCGACGGGCCACCGCGATGTGCTCACCGTCCCGGGGCGGCACCGTCGAGCTCTGCGCCCAGGCCGCCGCGACCAGCGGGTCGACCGCGATCTCGTCCGCCCTCGGCCGGTCCAGCACCACCCGCATGGCGAACGAGATCAGCTCGCCGTTCTGCCGGTGCCGGTACACGGTGAACGCGCCCGGCTGGCGGGCCAGCCAGAGCTTGGCGATCTCCTCGGACTGGGCCCCCTCGGCGCTGCCGGCCATGGCAATCACGTCGGCGTGGTCACCGGGGCGCAGGGGGCCTTCCTTGATCATGCCGTCCAGCCTGCTCAGCAGCACCTTGGGCACCGCGATGTTCTGCTGGCGCAGCGACCGGGCGGTCCACAGCGCGTCGATCCCGGTCATCTTGCGGCCGATCAGCTCGCCGAGCACGTAGTTGCGCACCCGGCGGTGGATCTCCTCGTAGCTGACCGGGTCGCGCCAGTGCAGGTCCATCTCCAGCGCGTCGCGCACCACGTCGTGCGGGAAGATCCCGTCGGTGCCCGACTCGATGAACGGCAGCCCGCGCAGCCAGCTGAACAGCGCCGGGGCGTCGCCGCCGGGCAGCACCATGCGCAGCAGGTCCTCGGTGGTGCTGTAGGCGTGCGCGCAGACCTGCAGCGCCAGCCGGTGCTCCGGCGAAGGCACGGTGCCCACCAGCTGGGCCAGCATCGCCTCGATGACGTCCCGGGAGGGCGCGTGCACGGTGAGCCGGGCACCGGCCCTCGAGGCCACCTCGGCGGCCAGCGTGAGCGCGAGCGGGTGCCCGCCGGCGAAGCCGAGCAGCGACTCGTGCAGCTCCGGCGCCACGCCCCTGGCCAGCAGCAGCGCGGCGGCGTCGGCCGGCGCCAGGTCGCGCAGCGTCTCCACCCGCAGCGCGCCGGCCCAGGACGGGTCGGTGCGCCAGCTCGGGCTCGGTGGGTTGCGCCCGGCGATGACCACGAGCACGTCCTCGGGCAGTTGGGGCAGGAAGTCCTCCCGCAGCCAGCTCTCCAGCGCCTGGCACTGCTCGAAGTTGTCGATCATCAGGACCAGGTTCGGGGTGTCCAGCGCGGAACCGGCGGCCGAGCCGAACGCGGTCGTCGAGGACGACACGAGCCGCCCGTCCACCCGCAGCACCGTGCGCCCCGCCGCCGTCGCGTCGTCGGCGAGCCGGCGCAGCAGCGTGGTCTTGCCGACGCCGCCCGGCCCGTGCAGGAACAGCGTGACGAACGCACTCGGCCAGCCGGCCAGCGCCGACCCGAACAGCGCCCGCTCGGCGGTGCGGCCGACGAAGCCGCGCTCGCGCACCGCCTGCAGCCGGTCGGCCAGCACACCTCGCGCCGGGGCCGGCTTCGACACCGGTGCGCCCGAGGTCCTGGGTGCCAGCACCACCGAGGCGGCCTCGTCGATGCTCGGGACCGTGCTCGCCACGAGCTCGCTGGCCGGGTTGCCGACCACCAGCTCACGCGACTGCCCGGCCGGCCCGGCGACCGGTACCCCGGCCATGACGGTGCCGGCCGAGACGCCGGCGGCACTGATCGACACGGTCTTGGTCATCACGCTCGAGCCGGCACCGGAGGGCAGGTCGAGGCCGGGGTCGGCGCGCAGCATCCGCTCGTGCAGGGCGCGCAGGTCGGGGCCCGGCTCGATGCCCAGCTCGCGGTCCAGCAGGCCGCGCACGCTGCGGTACACCTCGAGGGCGTCGGCCTGGCGCGCGCACCGGTAGAGCGCGAGCATCTGCAGCTCGCGCAGCCGCTCCTGCAGCGGGTAGCCGATGACGAGGCTGGCCAGCTCGGCGAGCACCTCGCCGTGCCGCCCGAGGTCAAGGTCCAGCGCGAGTCGTTCCTCCAGCGCCACCAGGCGCAGCTGGTCCAGCCGGGCCCGCTCGTTGGCCACGAACCTGCCCCGGGCCCCGGCCAGCGCGGGACCGCGCCACAGGGCGAGCGCCTCGCGCAGCAGGCCGGCGGCGGCGGCGCTGTCGCCGTCCGCGCGGGCCCGCCGGGCGCGGGTGACCCGGTCCTCGAAGACCAACAGGTCCAGCGAGTCGGGCGGCAGCGGCAGGGCGTAACCGCCCCGGCCGGAGTCGATCATCGAGCCGGACTCGCCGGCCGGCAGCGCGCGGCGCAGCCGGGAAAGATAGGTGCGCACCGTCTCCCGCGCCGAGGAGGGCGCCAGCTCGCCCCACAGTTGGTCGACCAGCGTCTCCACCGCGACCGGCCGGCCGCCGCCCAACAGCAGGAGACCGAGCACCCCGCACTGCTGCGGAGAGCCAAGGTCGACCTCACGACCGTCACGCCACGCTCGCACCGGGCCGAGCACGCTGAACTCCACCCCTGCAGCGACCACGACCATTCCCCCTCGGATAGGTCCCGGATCCTGTTAGGACAAGTTTTCCACGGATTGACCCGGAGGGTCGGGCGCCCCCTTCTCGGACCGCTTTCCGGAATGCATCAAATTGCACATGAGCGACGTTCCAGGGCGCGTTCCGGGCCTTACGTCAACGGTTTGGACACCGCTGTCCGACCCCGGAGACGACGCTTGACGTCGCAAAAACCGACTGCGACCTGGGCGAATGGCCTCGCCGGGCGCAGTTGCGCCAATAGCGCCTGGTGCCGCATGGCGCAACGACCATCGGACTTATCCCAAGATAATAGAAACCTCAACGTTACCTTCCGGGGCGACGGACGAGGCCATCCGAGGCCGCCCCAAATTACTTTAGACCCGGGTCCACATTCGTCAATGACTTCGCCCGAACCGGGTGAAGACGCACCACTCAGGAGCCGGAGCACCCTTCGGGCAGGTTGTCCGCCGCCCAGGTCCCCAGCTCGCGCAGCGCCGGGAGCAGCGCCTCCCCGGCTGGGGTCAGCCGGTAGTCGACGGTAACCGGCGGCCCCTCGCGCACCGACCGCTGCACGAGCCCGGCCTTGGTCAGCTCGGCGAGCCGGTCGGACAGCACCGAGTCACTGATCCCGGCCACCAGACGGCGCAGCTCGGAGAAGCCGGCCGGCCCCTCCAGCAGGGTGCCGAGCAGCACGCCGTTCCATCGCTTGCCCAGGAACTCGAACGCTCGCGACAACGCGGCATCGCACACCCTCGGCTCGTGGGCCGTATCACGTTCCCGCGCCATGCCGCCCATCATACCGAGGTGCTAGCTTTCTCCGTGGCACTAGCTTTTTAGAAGCCACAAGGGAGAACGAAGCATCATGACCGACCTCGCCGAGAACCTCACCGTCCCGCCCCTGGCCCGGCTGGACGACGCCGGCCGCGCCGCGCTGTTCACCGAGGCCCGCACCGCGAACACCTTCGCCCCGACGCCGGTCACCGACGCCGAGCTGACCGCCATCTGGGACCTTGCCAAGTGGCCGCCCACCGCCGCCAACACCCAGCCGCTGCGCGTCCTCTACGTGCGCACCCAGGAGGGCCGCGACCGGCTGGTCCCGCTGATGGCCGAGGGCAACCGCGCCAAGACCGCCACCGCGCCGGCCGTGGCCGTGCTCGCCCAGGACACCCGCTTCCACGAGCACATTCCCACGGTGTTCCCGCACGCCCCGGGCTACCGGCAGGTGTTCGAGGAGAACGAGGAGCTGCACTCCCAGTCGCTGCGCTTCGGCTCGGCCCTGCAGGCCGGCTACTTCCTGCTCGCGGTGCGGGCGAACGGCCTGGCCGCCGGTCCGATGGGCGGCTTCGACAAGGCCGGGGTCGACGCGGAGTTCTTCCCGGACGGCCGCTGGCGCTCGGTCCTGGTCGTCAACATCGGCCACCCCGGCGAGAGCCCGTGGTTCGACCGGCTGCCCCGGCTCGACCACTCCGAGGTCCTGAGCTGGGCCTGACCAGCTCTCCGGGCTGACCAGCTCTCCCGGCTGACCGGCTCCCCGGGCTGACCGGCTCCAGGGGTGGCCGGTCAGTCGGCCGGGGCCGGGCGGCCGGGCGGGGCCGGGTCGCGGCGCCGCAGCCGGGCGCGCAGGTTGACCAGTACGGCGCGCAGCGCGATCACCGGGGTGCTCAGCGTGGCCGGGTGGGCGAGCAGGCTACGCACCGCCGCCCGCTGTCCGGCGATCAGCGGGTCCCGCGCAGCTGCCGCGCCGACCTGGCCCTCGACCCAGCCGGAGAGCCGGCGCCGCGCCCGGTCGCCGAGCGTCGCGAGGTCGAGCGAGGACCAGGTCAGCGGCCGGTCGGGGGTGGGGCGGTGGGAGTCGTCGGCGGTGGACAGCTGCCACGCCGCGTCCACCACGACCCGCTGCAGCTCGAAGAACGCCCTGGCCGGCTTGGTCAGGTCGGGCGCGCCGGTCAGGTACTCGGCGAGGCAGCAGGCGTGCAGGGCGGCCGAGGACAGGCCGAGCCGGTGCACGGGGTGGTCGGCGGCGACCGCGTCCCCCACGGCGACCAACCGCGCGGGCGCCCGGATCAGCCGGTGGAAGTCGCGGCGCCGGCAGTCCGCCTGCAGGTAGATGTCGATCTCACCGAGCGGGTCGCCCTCGGTGGCCTCGGCAAAGACCGGGGGCAGGCCGGCCCGGCAGCGGGCCACGAAGTCGAGCTCCGGCGCGTCGGCGCGGTGCCCGGCCAGCAGGACCATCCAGCGCCCGCCCTCGACGGCGTTGGCGGTGGCGGCCGCGATCCCGGCCGGCCGGTTCGCCTGGCCGTAGCGGGCGGTCGCGGCGGCGAGTTCCGGCTCCTCGGGCCCTCGGCGGAACCAGCCGGTGGCGTAGTCGAGGTAACCGGGCAACCTGGTCAGCGGCGGGCGCTCCCAGCCGGCGCGCTCCAGCCAGTCGGCCAGCCGGCTGGACCGGCCCATCGCGTCGACGACGAGGTCGGCGGGTTGTACCTGCTCGGTGCCGTCGGCGAGCACGTAGCGGACGGCGCTGACCGCGATGCCGTCGAACCGCAGCCCGGTGGCCCGGCCGGTGAGCAGGCGGACGTTGGACGCCGCCAGGGTGCGGAGCCTGATCTGGTGCTCCAGGAACGGGCGGCTGCTGATCAGTTGTTCACCGGGGCCGGCCGGCCGGACCGGTTCGCCGTCGAGATAGGTCACGGTGCGCTCGGCCGGGACGAGCGTCGCGCCGGCGGCGGTGGCCTGTGCGGTGAAGCCGGGGAACCAGCGGTCCAGCAGCACCCGCCCGGCCGGCAACAGGGTGTGCGCCTGCCCGCCGTGCGGCACCCCTGGCCGCACGCCGGGAACGGCCGTCGCCCCGCCTGCGCTCAGATCGGACCCGCCGACCGGGCTCGTCCCGTCGGTGCCCGGGCCAAGGTCGTCGGGCTCGATGACCAGCACCTGCTCGGCGAAGCCGGCGAGCACCCGGGCGGCGAGCAACCCGGCGACACTGCCGCCCAGCACGACCGCCGTGCCGAGCAACGGCGCCTCGGGCGTCACCGGGGACGCCGCCGCCACCCGGGCGAACACCCGCCGAGCCGACTCACCCACGCCCCCGCCCCTCACCTGGTCCGGCCCGGCACAGCCGCATCTGGCCGAGCAGGGTCACCCCTACTGCGTACCAGGACCGCGACCGACCGGCCGGCGTGGGCTGGTCAATCCCAAACCCAGCCACGCCGGGTCAGCAGGAGCTCGCACCGTAGGGGGTTTGGGGGACTCGGTCCCCCAACACGATGACCACACGACAAAGGCTCGCGCTCTACGCGAGCACGAGCCTCCCAGTCGGGTGGAGCTGAGGGGAATCGAACCCCTGACCTACTCGATGCGAACGAGTCGCGCTACCAACTGCGCCACAGCCCCAGGTGCGTCGTGCCGGCCGGACCGGGACGCGTGAAAGAGCTTATCAGCGGTCATTGGCCGGCCGCGCGACGGTATCCCCTCTCCGGTCGGGAGTCGAGATCGTGCAGCTCCGGGTCCTCGTCGTCGAGCTCGAGCACCACGGTGCCGCGCGGGCGCTCCGGCAGCGCGCTGGGGCGCAGCCGGGGCAGCGCGGACTGCTGTTCGCGCTCGTCATCCCCCTGTTCGTCCGAGTCGTCGTCGGCCTCGTTCTCGTACTCGCCGTACTCGTCGTCGTAGTCCTGGTACTCGTCGCCGGGGTCGGCGGCCTGGCCCTCGGCGGCAGTGACCTCGGCGTCGGCGCGGCGGCGGGCGGCTTCGCGCGCGGCGACCGCCTCGCCGACGGTGGGCCGCCGACGGACCCGCGACCGCCGGCCCCGGCGCACCATCGGTCCGGCGGCGTGGCGCATCGGCGGGGCGTGCTCGGGCTCGTAGTCGGTGCCGTAGTCGGTGCCGTAGTCGGTGCCGTCGCCGAGGGGGTCGTCGCCGAGGGGGTCGTCGCCGAGGGGGTCGTCGAACAGTGGGCTGCCCCGGTCGGCGTCGGCGCGGTACCGGCTGCCGGCCATCCGGGCGGCCCGCCGGGCGCGGATGGTCTGTTCCACCCGCACCTGCCGGCGCAGGTAGACGAGGTAACCGACCAGGCACACGTCGACGCCGGCGTGCAGGTACCAGCCGCCGCTCAGGTGCAGTCCGCCGGCGAGTAACCCGGTCGCCACCGCGAGCAGCACGAGCGCGAGCACCAGGCGCTGCCGCACGACGTAGCGGGCCCGGGCGGCCGCCGCGGCGGCTTCGGCGTCGTAGCCGCCGCGCCCCGGCCGGTACCGACGCGGCCGACCGGCGGCGTGGTCGCCGCGGTACCTCCGGCCCGGGTATCCCTGGTCCGCGTAC
The DNA here is from genome assembly GCA_036272155.1 of Pseudonocardia sp. Lineage (GTDB taxonomy): Bacteria > Actinomycetota > Actinomycetes > Mycobacteriales > Pseudonocardiaceae > Pseudonocardia. The sequence continues at coordinate 25,203 of DATAZG010000217.1, read as the reverse complement.
TCGTGGTCGGCGTAGTCGTGGTCGGCGTAGTCGTGGTCGGCGTACTCAGCGTCGGCGTAGTCGGCCTGGTCCGGCGACTCGCCCCAGGCGTCCCCATCGGCCACGGCGTCGTTCGATCCAGAAATGTTCGGTCCAGTAATGTTCGGGGTGACACTGTTCGGGACGGCACTGTTCGAGGCGGCGTCCATCGCGGTCACCTCCGACTCGCGGCGCCGAGGTCGTTCCAGCACCCGGCACGACAACGCCGCATCGCTCGGGCGCGACATCGGTTGGCGACGACGCGCAGCCATCGGCACCAGCACGGCGAGCCAGGTTGCGACCAGCCCAGCGAAGAGCAGAGAGCTGGGCACGCGCGCCTCCCCCGGTCGTACAGGCGTAGCTCACGGTAACCAGCGAAGGGGCCGCGATCATGGCGGCGCGCCGAGGCGGTGGTGTTATGACACCGTTCACCGCCACGCAACGCGGTCGGCGCCGCCAACCGCCGCCCCGAACGGCCCAGCCGGCTCAGGCCCGCTCCGCCCGACCTTCCCTGACCAGCCGTTCCACCAGACCCACCTGGAGATCCTCGACGGTCAGCGCGTAGCAGAGGTGATCTCGCCAGGCGCCGTCGACGTTCAGGTACCGGCGGAACAGCCCTTCCTCGCGAAAGCCCAGCTTCTCCAGCACGCGCCGGCTCGCGATGTTCTCCGGGCGCACGGTCGCCTCGACCCGGTGCAGGCCAACGGCCCCGAAGCAGTGGTCGAGCACCAAGGCGCAGGCCGCCGTGGTCACGCCGCCGAGCACGGCGTGGCTGCCGACCCAGTATCCGATGTACGCCGACCACAGAGGGTCACGAACCAGGTTACCCACCATGACCTGGCCGGCGAAGTCGCCGCCCACCGTGATCGCGAACGGCAGGCCGAGCCCACGCCGGCCGATCGACCGCAGGGCGCTCCACCTTGCCGGCCACTCGGCCGCGGTGTTGCGCTGTGCCCACAGCCCCGGGGTGTCGGGCTCCCACGGCGCCAGGTGCCGCTCGTCGCGGGACCGGATGGCGGCCCAGGCGCTGCCGTCGCGCAGCCGCACCGGGCGCACGCCGACCACCCCACCGGGCACCCGGAGCTGGGGCAACGTGGCCGGCCATCCCGGGTGGCGGCCGAGCCGTCCGGGTTCCGCGGAGTGCGCCACCGAGCTCAACTGCGCGGCGCCAGGAACGCCACCGTGACGAGTTCGCCCACGGTGACCTCGGTGACGTGTTCAGCCAGCTCGATCAGGCAGTTCGCCTCGGCCAGCGCGGTCAGCAGCTGCGTGCCCGACCCGCCGAGCGGCTGCACCAGGTACTCGCCGGTGGCCTCCTCGCGCAGCAGCCGGGCCCGCAGGTAGCCGCGCCGGCCGGGGATCGAGCTCACCGGGGAGAGCAGCCGCGCCGAGATCCGCCGCCGCCTCGGGTCGTTGCGGCCCAGTGTGGTGCGGATCAGCGGGCGCACCAGTACCTCGAACAGCACCAGCGCGCTGACCGGGTTGGCCGGCAGCAGGAACACGGGCACCTTGTGCCGCCCGAGCCGGCCGAAGCCCTGCACCGAGCCGGGGTGCATGGCGACGCGGCCGCCGTCCAGATCACCGAGCTCACGCAGCGTGTCCAGGATCTGCTGGCCGGCGCTGCCGCCGATGCCGCCCGAGATGACCAGGATCTCGCTGTTCGACAGGTGGTCCTCGACCGCCGACCGCAGCCGCTCCGGGTGCCGGGGCACCAGGCCCACCCGCAGCGCGTCGGCGCCGGCGTCCCTGGCGGCGGCGGCCAGCGCGTAGGAGTTCACGTCGTACACCTCGCCGGCACCCGGGTCGCGGGCCACGTCCACCAGCTCGTCGCCGACCGAGAGCACCGCCACCCTCGGCCGGGGGTGCACCAGCACGCGTTCCCTGCCGACGGCGGCGAGCAGCCCGACCTGGGCGGCGGCGATTACCGAACCGCGCCGCACCGCCACGTCGCCCGGCTGCACGTCCTCGCCGATCCGGCGCACGTAGGCGGCCGAGGGCACCGCCCGGTAGATGGTCACCTGGGCCGCGTGGCCGTCGGTGTCGGCGGTCGGCACCACCGCGTCGGCCAGCGTGGGCAGCGGGGCGCCGGTGACCAGCCGGACGGCCTGGCCCGGCTGCAGCCGGTGCGGCTGGCGGGAGCCGGCGGCGATCTCGCCGACCACCGGGAGCAGCACGGGGTTGTCCGGCCCGGCGCCGCTGAGATCCACGCTGCGCACCGCGTAGCCGTCCACCGCGGCCTGGTCGAACCCGGGCAGCGCGCGCTGGGCGACGACCTCCTCGGCGCACAACATGCCCTGCGCGTCGGCGATCGCGACTCGGACGGGCGCCGGCCGGACCGCGGTGGCCAGTACCCGAGCGAGCTGCTCGTCGACAGATCTCACGCCCTGGACACCCTCCTCGGCGGGCTTTCCGGTGCTCCGACACGCCACGTGCCGGACATCTCACCCTGCCCAACTCCCCGGCATGCACGAAGGTCACGCCCTGGGCACCGGTTGAGGTTAGGGCTCACCCGGTCGTCCGAGTCCGAGTACACCGCTGAACCGGCCCAGTGGGGCCGGTCCAGCACCGCGGCCGGACACCGAAACCGGTCCGGCCCCGCCGCCCGGTGAAGCTCTCGGACGCCGTCGGGCGGCCTCCGTCAGGCCCCTCGGACGCCGGAGCCGGACCAGCTCAGCCGGTCGGCGAGCCATTCCCGGAAGGCCGGCCCGTAGTCCGGGTCGGCCAGCATGAAGTCGACGTAGGCCCGGCCGTAGCCACCGGGGTTGCCCAGGTCGTGGCGGCCACCCCGGTGCACCACGACGTGGACCGGGTGCCCCTCGGTGATCAGCAGCGCGACGGCGTCGGTGAGCTGCAGCTCGCCGCCGGCGCCGGGGGTGATCCGCTTGAGCGCGTCGAAGATCTGCCGGTCCAGCAGGTAGCGTCCGGCGGTGGCGTAGGTGGAGGGCGCCTCGTCGGCCGACGGCTTCTCCACCATGTCCCGCACGATCTTCACGTCCGGGTCGGCCGTGTCCTCGACGTCGAACACGCCGTAGGCGCTGATCTGCTCGCGGGGCACGTCGATCGCGCACAGCACGCTGCCGCCGTAACGAGCGCGCACCTCGGCCATCCGACCCAGCACGCCCGACGGCAGCACCAGGTCGTCCGGCAGCAGGACGGCGACCGCGTCCTCGTCGGCGTCGAGCGAGTCGCCGGCGCAGCCAACGGCGTGGCCTAGGCCCCTCGGCTCGTCCTGGGTGACGGTGGCGACCTCGAGCAGCTCGCTGGCCCGGCGGACCTTCGCGGCCAGCTCGCCCTTGCCCCGGGCGGTCAGCGTGGCGACCAGGTCGGGCTGCGGGGCGAAGTGCGCCGCGACGGCGTCCTTGCCCGGTGAGGTCACGATGAGCAGCCGCGCGGCGCCCGCCTCGGCGGCCTCGGCGGCGACCATCTCGATGCCCGGGGTGTCGACCACCGGGAGCAGTTCCTTGGGGACCGTCTTGGTGGTCGGCAGGAACCTGGTACCCAAGCCTGCTGCCGGGACGATCGCGGTTCGGAACGGTTGGGATGCCTGCATGGTCAGCGAGCCTATCCGCGCCGGTAGCCTGGGGTCTTGGTGGCCGAGCTGACTGACCCGTGCGGTGTGACCGAAACCAACCTCCGCCGGGCCCTGGTGTGCCTCCCGGAGGCGGCCGCGCCACCCGGTTGTCCCCACCATCCCCACACTCCCCAACCTGCCCACCTCTCCCGCCAGCCGAGACGTTCGAGCCGGAGGCCATGACGACACCCGGCAGTACCCCGTTCCCACCGCCGGCAGACAAGCCGAGGGACGAGCCGACGGACAAGCAGGCGTGGCGCGGCCGGCTGCTGGCGGCCCGGCGCGCGCTGGCCGCCGAACTGTGCGCGAGCGAGGCCGCATTGCTCCGCTCGGCCGTAGTGGCCACCGCGCAGGGCATCACCGACCCGATCTGCTGCTTCGTACCGACCGGCGAGGAACCGGGCTCGACCGCGATGCTCGACGCGCTGCGGACCGCCGGGCACGAGGTGCTGCTGCCGGTGGTGCCGACCGACCGGGGTGGTCGGCCCGGCCCGCGCGGCCCGATGAACTGGGCGCCGTACCGGGGGGTCGAGTCGATGGCCAAGGGTCCGTACGGGCTGTTCCAGCCGGGCGGCCCAGGTTGGGGGCCGGCCGCGGTGGCGACCGCCGGTCTGGTGCTGGTGCCGGCGCTGGCGGTGGACCACCGCGGCGTGCGGCTGGGCCGGGGCGCGGGCTGGTACGACCGGACGCTGCCGCTGGCCAGACCCGGTACGCCGCTCGTCGCGATGGTCCGGGACGGCGAGCTCGTGCCGACGCTGCCCATGGAGCGGCACGACGTGTTGATGACCGGTGTGCTCACGCCACACCACGGGCTGCGAGCACTCCCGCTTGGTCTGGACTAGACTGGCACTCGTTGGGTACGAGTGCCAGTGATGGCACGGTGCGGAGGAATCTAAGGTGCCGACCTACCAGTACGCGTGCACGGCCTGCGGTCACCGCTTCGAGGCTGTGCAGGCTTTCAGTGACGCGACGCTGACCGAGTGCCCGGAGTGCGCCGGCCGCCTGCGCAAGGTGTTCTCCTCCGTCGGCATCGTGTTCAAGGGCAGCGGCTTCTACCGCACCGACAGCCGCGCAGGCGCTGGCGTGCCCGGCGGCTCGTCCTCCGAGGTCAAGGCCGAGTCCAAGTCGGAGCCGAAGTCGGAGTCGAAGTCGGAGTCGAAGTCTTCGGACTCCTCCAGCGGCAACGGCTCGTCCTCGTCCTCGTCGGGGTCGTCCTCGTCGGGGTCGTCCTCGTCCGGATCCGGGTCTTCCGGGTCGAGCAGCACCCCCGCCGCGAAGGCCTCCTGAGTCTTCGCTCCGTTTCAGGCGCGTCCTCTCACCGGCATCTCGGACACCGTGCCGGCACTTCGCACGGCGTGCCAGCACTTCGCACGGCGTGCCAGCACTTCGCACAGTTTGCGGAGTATGCGAACTGGCGGGACGGGCGAGCGAAGTGACGGGCGCCATCCGAAGAGCCTCGGCGTCGCGCGGTAGGCCCTGATCGGGGTCGGCTGAGTCACCACCGCCGCCGCCGCTCCCGCGGGCAGTTATCCACATAAGGCAACGTTGTCCACAGGCCGGGCCTCGGCCGCCCCGCGACCGGCCGGCGGCGCCTAGCGTCGGGCGGGTGAACGACACCGCGAACAACACCGATCACGCCGGCCTGCGCGGCGCGCTGCTGTCCCGTTGGCCGGCCGCGCTGTCCGGTGGGCTCGGCTGGCGGCGGGTGGTGCTGGCCAGGCGGGTCGCGGCCGGTCTGTTGGTGCTCACCGCGATCGTGCTCGCGGTGCGCGCCCCGCCCGAGGCGGTCGGCGGCACGCCGGTCGTCGTGGCCGTGCGCGAGCTGGCTTCGGGGGCCACGGTGCGGCCCGGTGACGTGGCGCTGCGGCACTGGCCGGCCGAGCTGGTGCCCACCGGTGCGCTCGGTACCGTCGAGCAGGCGCAGGGGCGGGTGCTGGCCGGCGCCGCCAGCTTCGGGGAGCCGCTCACCTCGGTGCGGTTCGCCGGCTCCGAGAGCGGCCGGGTCGCCGGCGGGCGGGACACGGCGAGCGTGCCGATCCGGCTGGCCGACGCCGATGTGGCTGGCCTGCTGAGCCCGGGGCGGCTGGTGGATGTCGTCACAGTTGGCCAGCGGGCCGACCAGCCGACCGTGCTCGCGTCGGCCGCGATGGTGCTCACAGTGCTGCCCGCTGAGGCCAAACCCGGTGGTCGGGGGCGGTTGGTACTGATCGCGGTACCCCGGGCGGCGGCCAGCAAGGTGGCGGCCGCGACGTTGAGCCAGGAGGTGACGGTTACCCTCCGCTGAGGTTCACTCGTGCACGACAGCTCGTCCGCAACTCCCGGAGGGGATGCCATGCTCAAGGGTTTCAAGGACTTCCTGCTGCGCGGCAACGTCATCGACCTTTCGGTTGCGGTGGTCATGGGCGCCGCGTTCGGCGGCATCGTCACCGCCTTCACCGACAAGATCATCAAGCCGCTGCTGAACGCGATCACCCCACCCGCCAGCCCGGGCTTCGGCCTCCAGCTGGTCTCTGGCAAGGCCAGCACGTTCGTCGACTTCGCGGCCGTGATCACCACCATGATCAACTTCGCCATGGTCGCCGTGGTGGTCTACTTCGTCATCGTGATGCCGATGCGCACCATCAAGGAACGGCGCAAGCGCGGTGAGGAGGCCGGCCCCGCCGAGCCCACCAACATCGAGCTGCTCAAGGAGATCCGGGACCTGCTCAAGGCCCAGTCGACGGCGCCCGAGGGCGGTCGGCACACCCAGCACGGCACCGAGACGCCGGACCACGCCTCGTCCACCGAACCCGAGCTGTTCACCCAGCCGCAGCTCAACGCCTTGCAGGACAGCCCGCCCACTCAGCCGGACAGCCACCGCCGGTAGAACCGCAGGTGTTCCTCGGCGGCGGCCGCCCAGGTGTGTCGCCCGGCCAGCTCGCGGCCGGTCCGGGCCATGTCCCGGGCGCCGGACGTGACGCTCGGGGCTTCGCCGGACGTGAGGCTCGGGGCGTGGGCTAGGGCTTCGGCCAGTGCGTCGGCCAGTGCCTCCGGAGTGGCCGCGAAACGGGCCGCACCGCCGAACACCTCGCGCAGCACCGGCAGGTCGCGCAGCACCACCGGCACGCCGGCGGCCAGCGCCTCCATGGCGGCCAGCCCGAAACCCTCCTTGGTGGACGGGAAGGCGAACACGTCGGCGCCGGCCATCAGCGCGGGCAGCTCGTCGTCCGGCACCGGCCCGAGCAGCACCGGCTCCAGGCCCAGCTCGGCCGACCTGGCCAGCACGGCGTCCCGGTAGCCCCGGTAGTCGAACAGCGTGTCGCCGCCGGCCAGTACGAGCGCCACGCCCGGCACCCTCGGCCGGAGCAGCGCCATCGCCTCGACCAGGTCGGCGGTGCCCTTGCGGGGTTCGATGCCGCCCACCGCAAGCACGTAGCGCCCCAGCTCACGGCGCCAGCGAGCCCGGTGTGCGGCGGCCACCGGGTCCGTCGGATCGGCGGCCGAGGCGAACCGCTCGGCGGCCACCCCGTTCGGGATCACCGTCGCCCGGATGCCCCAGCCGGCGGCCAGCTCGGCGGCCACCGATCGGGACACGCAGACGTGGCCGGCCGGTTCCCGCAGCGCCTTCTCGTGGCAGGCCACCAGCTCGGGCGTGCTGAACTGGTCGAGGTGGTGCACGGTGCGGAGCACGTCCCGGCGCACCGCGAGCGCCGCGTTCGCGCTCAGGCAGTCCTGCGCGTGGACCACGTCGGCGGCCACCCCGTCGGCGCGCAGCGCGTCGGCGCGCAGCGCGTCGGCCAGCACCTCGATCGACCGCACGATCCGGGTTCCGACAGCCTCCCCGTCCCGGTCCTCGAACGGTGCCAGGCGCACCCGCACCGCCGGGTCGACCGGGCGGTAGAACCCGGCGTCCCCGCCCCGACCGAGGGTCCACACCTCGACGTCCTGCCCGAGGTCGGCCAGCGCCTCAGCCAGCGCCAGGGTGTGCACCACCCCGCCCCGGGGCTTGGTCGAGTACGTCAGCAGCGCGATACGCAGGCGCGGCACGGGGACAGGCGTAGGCACCGTCAGTCGACCCGCAGCGGTTCATCGACCGGCAGCGACTCCACCACCGACAGCGGTTCACCGGCCCGCGGCACCGCGCCAGCCGACAGCGCCTCACCAGTCGACAGCGCCTCACCAGCCGACAGCGCCTCACCAGCCGACAGCGCTTCGCCGGTGCGGTAGGCGGCGGGGCGGCGTTCGGCCAGGTGGTGCAGCACGCGGCGGGCGCGGGACACCTCGGCGGTCAGGTCGACCTCGGCCATCGCCAGGCCCGCCTTCTGCCAGGTGCGGGCGCGAATGTCACCGCCCGGGCCGACCACCTTCGCGTTGCCGAGAAAGGTCAGCGCGCCGCCGCGGCCGGTCTGGTTCGCCGACACCAGGACCACCTGGTTCTCCGCCGCGCGGGCACAGTCGTAGAGGTCGAACAGGCGGGCCTGGCGGTCCTTGACCACCCGCCGCGCGGGGTCGGTCAGGCTGGCCGGCCAGGCGGACAGGCAGGCCAGCACCACCGCGCCGTCCTCGGCGAGTGCCCTGGCCGCCTCGGGGAACGTCTTGTCGTAGTCGATCAGCATGCCGAGCCGGCCCACCGGGGTGTCGAACGCGGCGAACCGGTCACCCGAGGCGTAGCTGACCCGCTCGCCCGGCGCCAGGTGCACCTTGCGGTGCCGGCCGTGCACCCCCGCACCGGACAGGCAGACGGCGGCGTTGTAGGTCAGCGCGCCGACCCGTTCCCGGTAGCCGAGGCAGAGCACCAGGTCACCGGCCAGGTCGGCGAGCCGGTCGAACACCGGGTCGTCCGCCGCCAGCGCCGGCGGCAGCTCATCCGTCCCGGCTGCCGCCAGCACAGCCGCCCCACCCCCGACCACGTCCGACCCGACGGCATCCGGCTCGGGCGTGATGCGGGGTTCGCGCAGGTCGTTGAGGTAGCCGCCGAGCGTGCCGTCGGGCAGCACGAGCAGACCGGCACCGGCGCGGCGGGCCGCCGCGACGATCGAGGCGACCCGGTCCAGGTCGAAGTCCAGGTCACGGCCGAACTGCGCGGCCGCCGCCGCGAGAAGTACCACTGTTCGCGACTACCCCACCGGCACCGGGAACGAGCCGACCACGGTGCCGCCCAGCTCAGCGGCCAGTTCGCCGGCCAGCTCGCCGGCGTCCGGCCCGGGCACCCGCGCGCAGGCACACGCGGGGTAGGCCGCCAGGTCGGCCGCCTCAGACCAGACCCGGGCCGCGATGTCCACCGTCTGACCGTCCCGGGCGGCGTGCACGGCCCGCGCGCAGGCCAGCCCCGAGGCGAGCGCCACGGCGACCCCGGAGCACCACACCGGGTCACCGGTGTGCAGCGCATCGCCGACCGCGACCAGGCCGGGCAGCCGCGCCACGTCGGCGGCCCCGCCCCGGCGCGCCGGGGGCAGCCGCAGCGCGGTGACCCCGGACAGCGGCTCGGCGGTGACCGGGTCCACCCAGGGGGCGACCAGCGGAATCCGACTCGCGGCGAGCTGGAAGCCATCCGGCGTGGCCAGCGCCGCCAGCCCCGAAGCCACCGCCCGCCCGCCGGAGCCGGAGCCCGACACAGCCGGCACCGTGAACATCACCGTGAACGTGTTGTTGTCGGCCGGCACGACCCGGCAGGAGTAGCCGCCGAAGTCGCCACCGGCGGCGAGGCCCAGGTTCAGCTCGCCGGGCAGCTCGTCCGGCCAGTGCAGCGCGTAGCTACGGCTGAAGTAGTCGGCCCCGACGGCGCCGGCGGCGGCCGCTGCCCGCGCGGCGGCGTCCGGGTCGGGCCTCGGCTCCACGAGCCAGGGGCACTCGCCCCGGTGGCCGAGGTCGTCCAGCCAGCCGGCGACCGGACCGAACGCGCCGGTGGCGTCCACCGCGAGCTCGGTGGCCAGCACACCGTCACCGACCAGCACGCCGGACAGCCGCCCGCCGCTGGTCCGCAGCCCGGTGGCGGCGACCCCGTTGTGCACGCGCAACGCGGGCTCGCGCTCGGCGACGCGGCGCAGGATCCAGTCGAACACCGGCCGGCGGACCGCGAGCGCGGTGCCCGTCTCGGCGGCCTCCGGCCCGTCCCACCGCCCGGCGGACCGGCCGACCCGCAGCTCCCTGGCCCCGTGCCCGACCAGCTGGGCCAGCACGTCCGGCAGCTCCTCGCCCAGCAGCCGGTGGCACCTCGGCGAGAACACGTGGCCCTGCCCGGCGTGCGGCACCCCGTCCCGGTACCAGCTGCCGGCGGCGCGCCGCCCGCTCGGTGCGCGGGGCCGGTCACGCTCCAGCACGTCGACGGCGATGCCACGCCGGCTCAGGGCGATGGCGGTGGCCAGCCCGGCCACCCCCGCGCCCAGCACCAGCACCCGCGGCCCGCTCATCGTCACCTCGGTACGTCCCATGGAGTCCCTTCCGAGTGTGACATCAACTGACCGCGCGCATCGAGTGCGGCGCGTAGTAGGTCTCCGGCCGCCGGTCGGCCAGGTGACACATGAACCGGCGGGCCAGCGCGAGCTCCGACGGCACGTCCACGTCGACCGTCGCCGTGCCCGCCCGCACCCCGGTGCTGGCCAGCACGTCACCACCGGGGCCGACCACCTTGGCGCTGGCCACGAACCGCAGCGAGCCGAAGCTGCCGGCCTGGTTCGCCGAGGCGAGCACCACCTGGTTCTCCAGCGCACGGGCCGCGTCGAACAGGTCGAAGCGCTTGGTCCAGCGGTCGTCGGCGAGGTCGGCGGCCGGCGAGGTGCGGCTGGTCGGCCAGGCGGACATGCAGACGATGACCTGCGCGCCGTCCAGCGCGAGTGCCCTGGCCGCCTCGGGGAACGCCTTGTCGTAGCAGATCAGCATGCCGAGGCGGCCGACCGGCGTATCGAAGGCGGCGAAGCCACTGCCGGCCGTGTAGTAGGAGTCCTCGGCCAGCGGCTGGTGCACCTTGCGGTACACGCCGTGCACGCCGGCGCCGGAGAAGCACACCGCGCTGTTGAACCGGCGGCCGTCGGCGATCTCGCAGAACCCCAGGCAGACCACCAGGTCACCGGCGGCGGCGGCCAGCTCGGCGAGCTCCGGGCCGGTGACGCTGAGCTCCGGCGGCCCCGGGTCGTCGGCCTCCAGGGTGCTGTCCGCGTCGGACAGGTCGACCAGGTAGCCGCCGAGGCACGCCTCGGGCAGTACCAGCAGGTCGACCGCGTCGGCCTTGGCCTGCGCGATCTGGCCGATCACCTGGTCGAGACTGCGGCGCAGGCCGCGCCCGTACTCCTCGGCCACCGCCGAGATCCGGATGGTCATCGTGCACCCCCTTCGCGTACCGCGGGCTGTGGGTCTCGGGCCGTCATGCCGCTCCCATCCCGGTCACCGCACCCGCGACGACCTCGGTGTATTCGCCGTCCGGCCAGCGCAGCCGCACGCCCGCCCCTTCGCTCAGCCGCCCACACACCGCGGAGGTGGTGGCCGGGGCGAGCACCGGGCGGCCGCCGCCCGGCCGGTCGGCGGTGATCATGGCGTAGCCGGGAAAACAGGTCAGCCAGTCGCCGACGGTGGCCCCGGTCGGCCTCGGCACCGCCGCAACCTCCAGCTCGGCGCCGCAGCCGGACGCCTCGGCGAGCATGCCGAGGGTGCCGGCCAGCCCGGCCATGGAGACGTCCTTCGCGGCGGCCGGGGCGGCCAGCGCCACTGCACTCTGCTGGCCGCGCAGCACCTCGGGCGGGCGGTGGCTGGTGGAGTCCCACTGCCGCCCGGTATGGCCAGGACGCCAGCCCCCGCCCAGGTCGGCGGTGACCCGTACCTCGTCGCCCGGCCGACCACCGCCGGCCGGCACCGCCCGTGCGGCACGGCCCAGCGCGGTGACCGACAGCGCGGCCGGCACCCCGAGCTGCGTGTGCCCGCCAAGCACCGGCACGCCCCAGGCGGTGGCCGCCGCGCGCAGCCCGGCCAGCACCCTGGCGGCGAACGAGGCGTCCCGCGCGGCGACCGCGTCCAGCAGCCCGACCGGGATGGCACCCATCGCGGCCAGGTCGTTCACGTTCACCAGCACGGAGCACCAGCCGGCCCACTCCGGGTCGCGCTCCACCATGGACGGCAGGATCGCGTCGCAGGCGGCGACCAGGTCACTGCCCGGTACCGGGGCGCCGTCGTCACCGACGAATCCGGCCGGCGCGCCGGCCAACCCGGCCAGCAGCCCCTGCAGCGGCGCCTTGGTGGCCGCGACCAGCGCGCCGATCCGGTGCACCGGCCAGCGCATCGAGACGTGCGGCGCCCCGAGCAGCTCGACGTCGGCCAGCCGCTGCCAGCCGAGCCGGCTGAAGAACCGCTCGTTGGCCGCCTGCACCGTGGCCTCGAACCGCAGCGCGCCGGCGGCCTCGGCACTCGCGCAGGCCGCGCGCACCAGTGCCGCGCCGATCTGGGCGCCGCCGCGCCGCGCCGCCGGGTGCACGGCGAGCCGGCTGCCGGCCCACCAGCCGAGGTCGGACTCGGTGACCGGGGCCAGCCGCACGCCGCCGACCACCGGCCGCCCCGGCTCCCGGGTGTCCCTGGCGACCAGCACGACGGTGCGCGGGTCGTCGTCGATGTCATCGCCGTCGTGACCGTTGAACAGGCCCTGCTCGGCGACGAACACGTCCCGCCGCAGTGCCCGGTAGCCGGCAAGCGCGGCCGGGTCGGCGCCGCCGTCCACCCGCTCGATCAAAAGCGCCGGCGCGGCCGCGGTGTGCGGCGGCCGGCCGATCAGCAGCTCGCACACGTCGACCCCGCCCGGCAGCCGCCGCCCTGGCCTGGCGTACGGCTCGATCAGCCCCGAGAGCACCTCAGCCCCCGACCGAGGACAGCGCGCTGCATGCCCCGCAGGCGGCGCAGCCGGCGCCCTGGTCCGCGCCGCGCATGCCGGCGGCGCTGAGCAGCACGGCCACCCGGGCGGTCACGTCGGCCAGCAGTGCCGGGGCCGGTGCGCTCGCGTGGTCGACGTCCACGGCCAGGGTGCCGGCGGCGGGCCGGAACGGCACTACGAACGGATAGACGCCACGCCTGATCAGCTCGGCGGCGCCCGCGACCAGCTCGTCGGGGTTCTCGCCGAGCCCGACCAGCAGGTACGTCGACACCCGGTTGTGCCCGAACACCCGGACGGCGTGGTCCCAGGCCGCCCAGTACTCGGCGAGCGCCACGGTGGCCTTGCCCGGCATCCAGCGCCGGCGCACCTCGTCGTCCAGCGACTCCACGTGGATGCCGATCGCGGCGGCCCCGGCCGCGTGCAGCGCGTCGATGGTGGACAGGTCGGCCGGCGGCTCGCACTGCACCTGGATCGGCAGCCCGGGCACGGCGGCCTTCACGGCGGCGACGCAACGGGCCAGGTGGGTGGCGCCCCGGTCACGGCCGCGACTGGTGCCGGTGGTCATCACCATCTGGCGCACGCCGTCCAGCCGCACGGCGGCCTCGGCCACCTCGGCCAGCTGCGCCGGCGACTTCACCGCGGTCGTCGACCCGGCGCGCAGCGAGGCCTCGATCGCGCAGAACCGGCAGCGGGTTTCCTCGTCGTAGCGCATGCAGGTCTGCACCACGGTGGTGGCCAGCACGTCGGACCCGTGCAGCCGGGCCAGCTGCTCGTAGCTGACCCCGTCGGCGGTGCGCAGGTCGTAGAACTTCGGCCGGCGGACCGGCTCCACCTCCAGCCCGGTGTCGGTGCCCTCGTAGAGCAGCCGGCGCCCGCGCAGGGAGTACGGACTGGTAGAGACGATGGGCAGCGCCGCGCTCCGACCCCCGATGACCAGGTGACCATCGTCGGTGGGGCCGGCTCCGGCGCGGCGCTGAACCGGAGCATCGGCTTCGTGGCCACCCTCGCCGGATTCCAGCCGGACCCCGCGGACCGCGAGGTCGACTCGATCAGCGAGTTCGGCCATCAGAACATGTAGGTCGAGTTGATGATCGCGCCCTTGCGGGCGTAGTGGATCAACGCGTCCTGCACGTCGAGCGGGTGGGTGGGGATGACGCCGTCCATCAGGTCTTCCTCGCGGGCGCCGTGCAGCGACAGCCCGAAGCGGCAGCAGAACGCCTTGCCGCCCTCGGCGATGAACGTGGCCAGCTGGTTGTTGATGTTGTGCTCACCGGGGAACGCCGAGTTGCCGGTGGTCGGGAAACCTCGGGTGGCCAGGCAGTTCAGCGAGCCGGGGCCGTAGAAGTAGAGGGCCGACTCGAACCCCTTCCGCAGCGCCCGGGTGGCCTGCAGGATGGCCACGAAGCTCACGCTGGACTCGTGCGCGATGCCGTGCACCAGCGTGAAGTAGACCTCGCCCGGCTCCGCCTGGTAGTCCGGGAACACCTTGGTGCCGCCGTAGATCGAGGACCCCTCGGGAAGCGACGGGTGCGGGATCTCGGTCAGGCTCTTCTGCTCGACGTCACTCAGGGCGGCCGTGCTGGTCATGTATTGCTCCTTGGCTGGGTAGCGGCGTGAGATCGACAGCAGTCGACGAAGTGGCGCCCAGCAAGGAGACTGCTCAGCTGTGTCCGGCTGATGACATCCGGAACAAACAGGAGTTACCAAGATCCCGATCACTGCGGCCAACGCGAAACATCATGTTCACCGTTCGCGCACGCCCCCGGACCGACGGTCACAATCCACCAGCTCACAGCCGCCGTAGCCGTGGCGGCCGCGGCCGTGGCCGTGGCGCTCGTCGCCCGCGCCGCGGCCGTCACCCCGGCGCTCGTCGCCCGCGCCGCAGCCGTCACCCCGCCGTACACCCTCTTCGGTTGCCGCACACCCACCGCAGCAGGTGCGCGGCGGCGAGAGAGGGTGTGCAGCGACCGAGCGGCGGCGAACGGACGAGCGACCCATCCCCCGTCCCGTCGCCCTGGAGGGATACCGCCGTCCACCCTCGGGGATACCGCCGCCCCTCCACCACACAGACCGTCTACCTACCGCACAGACTGTGCATGGTCTGTGCGGTGACGGAACGATCTGTATGTTGCGACTGCACGGCGGCAACGCGTGTGGGGCGCGCGCCACGGGCGGATTGGCTAGCCGCCGTGGTGGGGCGGGCGGTTTTCGGTGTACCAGCGGTCATCGGCGCCGGTGGGCGGGCCGCCCTCGACACGGTCGTCGCGCGTGGACTCGGGCAGCACGTCGCCGAACACCTCCGCCAGCCGGCGTCGCCGCTCCGCCGCCCTGACCGCGTCGGCGGCTATCGCCGCGGGTGCTGCGCCTTCCGACTCAGCCGCTTCCGACTCAGCCGCTTCCGACTCAGCCGCTTCCGGCGCGGACTGGTCCGGCGCGGTCACTTCCGGCTCGAACTGTTCCGGCGCGAACTCTTCCGGCTCGGACTGCTCCGGCTCGGACACTTCCAGCTCAAAATGTTCCGACCCGAAGCGCTCGCCCTCAGCCCGGTCGCCAGCCTCAGCCCGGTCGACCTCGGCACGATCGCCAGGGCCGGCCGCCTCACCGCGTTCGTCGGGCACGGGGGGCACGGCGGATCCGGGCACTCAGTCGTCGAGCCCGGAGAGCTCCTCGATCACGTGCGGGGCCAGCGGGGTGAGCGTGGCCATGCCGTCGCGGATCGCCGCGCGGGACGCCGCCAGGTTGACCACCAGCGTGCTGCCGGAGACGCCGACCAGGCCGCGGGACAGCCCGGCGTCGATCGCACCGGCGGCCAGCCCGGACGCCCGGATGGCCTCCGCGATGCCGGGGATCGGGCGGTCGAGCACGCCGGCGGTGGCGTCCGAGGTGACGTCGCGCGGGGATACCCCGGTGCCGCCGACGGTGACCACCAGGTCGACGCCGCCGATCACCGCGGTGTTGAGCGCATTGCGGATGGCGACTGCCTCGCCGGGCACCGTGACCACCGCGTCCACCACGAAGCCGCCCTCTTCGAGCAGCTCGGTGACCAGCGGCCCGGTGGTGTCGGCTTGCTCACCGTGGGCCGCCCGATCGTCCACGATGACAACCAGTGCGCGCCCGATACGAGGTGGTGCAATCTCCATGCCGAACACCGTAGTCGGTGCCCCCGGACCGCCCCGGCGCGCACCCGCGGCACGCCGCCCGACCGCGACGCGCTAGTGCGACCGCGACCGCGACGGGCTAGTGCCGTACAAAACGGCGCTAGTTGACCCGCGACGCGACGGCGGCGGGCTCGGCCAGCGGCAGCCGCACCTCGAACCGGCAGCCGGCGCCGTGGTTGACCGCCGCGATCCGGCCGTCGTGCGCCTCGACCAGTCCCCGCGCGATGGCCAGCCCGAGCCCGGCACCGCTGTCCACGGAGGCACCGTCGGAACCGTCCGAAGCACCCTGCGGCGTCCGCGCCACGCTGCCGCGGAACGCCACGTCGAACACCCGGTCCAGGTCGTGCTCGGGGATACCGCCGCAGCCGTCCTGCACGGCCAACCACGCCTGGCCGTCCTCGGCGCCGGCGGCGAGGACGACAGAGCCGTCAGGCGGCGTGTGCCGGACCGCGTTGGACACCAGGTTGCGCACCACCCTGGCCAGCTCGGGGTCGCTGCCGCGCACGACGGGCCAGCTGGTGTCCGGGTCGGCGACCAGCGTGACGCCCTTGCGCGCCGCACGGGCCGACTCGGCGGCCACCGCCTCCGAGACCACCTCGCCGAGCGACACCGCGTTCAGCGTCAGCCGCAGCGCCCCCGAGGTGATCCGGGAGAGCTGGAACAGGTCGTCCACCATGCCGGCCAGCCGCTCGGTCTCCCGGCCGATCCGGCGGGCGTACTGCTCGGTCTCGGCGGGGTCGCTGACGACACCGTCGGCCAGTGCCTCGGCCATCGCGCGGATGCCGGCCAGCGGGGTGCGCAGGTCATGGCTGATCCAGGTGACCAGCTCGCGGCGGGCCGACTCGGCGGCGCGCTCGCGCTCCCTGGCCTCGCGCTCCCACACGCTGTCCTTGGCGATCCCCCGCCCGAGCAGCAACCCGGCGGGCACCGAGACGGCGGCCACCACGAGGCAGACGGCCATGGTGTCCTTGAGCTGGGGGTCGAGCATGAACTTGCCCACCCCGAGCACCCCGATCAGGGACGCGAGCACCGGGATCAACGCCAGCACGGTCACCGCGACGGTGATCGAGTAGCGCCGCATGAAGTGCAGCAGCACCGCGCCGGCGACCGCCACCGGCAGGGTGAACATCAGCGCCGGCCACCAGACCGCGCTCAGTTCGGCCAACATGTCCTACCGCCGTTCTTCAGTACCGGTCGCGGGGTCCCCGCCGGTCGAGCCGTCCGCCAGGTCGTAGCGGTAGCCGACGCCCCACACCGTGCTGATCCGGCGGGGGTTGGTGGGGTCCACCTCCACCTTCTCGCGCAGCCGCCGCACGTGCACGGTCACGGTCGACTGGTCGCCGAAACTCCAGCCCCAGACCCGTTCCAGCAGCTCCGGGCGCCCGAAGGCCTGCCCGGGGTGCCGGATCAGGAAGGCCAGCAGGTCGAACTCGCGGACGGTCAGCGCCAGGTCGCGGCCGTCCAGCACGGCGCGGCGGGCGGACACGTCGACGACGAGGTTGCCGTCCACGATGGTCGGCGCGGCGCTCGGCGGGGTCGCCGCGTCCCGGGAGCGGCGCAGCACCGACCCGACCCGCAGCACCAGCTCCCGCGGGCTGAACGGCTTGGTCACGTAGTCGTCCGCGCCCAGCTCGAGGCCGACGACGCGGTCCTCCTCCTCACCGAGCGCGGTCAGCATGATCACCGGCACCGGGGATCGCGAGCGCAGATCGGCGCAGATCTCCAACCCGGAGCGGCCGGGCAGCATGAGGTCCAGGATCACGAGGTCGGGCGCGCGAGCGGCGGCCAGCTTCAGCCCGAGCTCGCCGTCGTGCGCGACCGACACCTGGTAGCCGGCCCTGGCCAGGTACCGGCCGACCACGTCGAGCACCGTCGGGTCGTCGTCGATCACCAGGATGTGCCCGGCGGTAGCGGTCATGCGGCAAATCCTCCTCGGCGACCGACCGGTTCGGCGCACCCGGGCGTATCCGGAGCGGCGTATCCCGGAGCGGGGTGTCGATCGGGTGGCATTGCGGCCACCCCGGCACCGTACGGCCTGATCACCGAACGACGCGGTTAGCATTCGCGCACCGTCACCACTCCGTAAGCGGCAGAACACGCCCCGACACCGGCGCGGCTCCATAGGCTGCGCCAATGATCAGGCGAATGATCACTGGCTCCCACGGAGGCCAGCGAACCGGGCGGGCTCGTCCGGTGTTGCTGGTACTCGCCAAGGCGCCGGTGGCCGGTCGGGCGAAGACCCGGCTGTGTCCGCCGGCCTCCCCTCGCGACGCCGCCCGGATCGCCGCCGCCGCGCTGCTGGACACGCTGGACGCGGTGTGCGGAGTACCCGAGGCAGTCCCGGTGGTGGCCTGGACCGGTGAGCTGGCCGACGCCGAGTCCCGCTCCGAGCTGGCCGGGGCACTGCGCCGGGTCGGCCGGGTCGAGCAGCGCGGCGACACCCTGGGCGAACGCATCGCGGCGGCCCACGCGGACGCCGCCGCCCTGGTACCCGGCGCGCCGCTGCTGCAGATCGGCATGGACACCCCGCAGCTGACCGCCGCCACGCTGGCCGAGGCGCTCGCGCCACTGTCGGCGCCGGATGGGCCGGACGCGGTGCTCGGGCCGGCCGCCGACGGTGGCTGGTGGGCGCTCGGCCTGCGCGACCCGCGACTGGCCCGGCTGATCGAGTCGGTTCCGACGTCACGCCCGGACACCGGGGAGGCCACGCTGCGGGCGTTGCGCGCCGGCGGGCTGTCCGTCGCGCTGCTGCCCGAGCTGCGTGACGTGGACACCGCCGAGGACGCACTCGCGGTGGCCGCCGCCGGCGCCGGCCGCCGGTTCAGCGCCGAGGTGGCCACCCTGCTGGCCCGCCCGGCCGGGATCGCCCGGTGAGCCTCGACCACACCGCGGCCGACGACCTCGACCAACCCGCTCCCCGTCCCGAAACCACACCCCCGCCCCAGCTCGAGGCCCTGCGGACCCAGCTCGAGGCGCGCCAGTTCGACGCGGGGCTGGCCGGGCGGCCGTGCCGGCTCGTCCGGGCCGGGGCGCCGGCGAGGTCGCTGCGGGTGCGGCGCTGGCGGGCCAGAGCGGGCCGGTCGGACCGGTGGCTGCTGGACGGCTGCCAGGGCCCGACCGTGGACCTGGGCTGCGGGCCTGGGCGGCTGGTCAGTGCGCTGATCGAGCGGGGGGTACCGGCGCTCGGGGTGGACAGCTCGGCGCTGGCGGTGCAGCTGTGTGCCCGGCGGGGCGCGGTGGCGCTGCACCGGGACGTGTTCGACCCGCTGCCCGGGGAGGGCCGCTGGCACCACGCGCTGCTCGCGGACGGCAACCTGGGTATCGGCGGTGACCCGGTGGCACTGCTGCGCCGGGTGCGGCGGCTACTCGGGCCGCGCGGCTCGGTGTTCGTCGAGCTGGCCGCCGACCCGGGGCTGTGGCGCGGGCCGGCCAGGGTGCTCGAGCCGGACGGCACGGCGAGCAACTGGTTCCCGTGGGCCGTGGTCGGCGCGGACGCGATCGGCGCGGTGGCCGAGGCGGCCGGGCTGCGCCTGGGCCGGCTGCACCGCCGACGCCGGCACTTCGCCGAGCTGCACCGGGTCTGACACAGCACCGGGTCTGACACAGCACCGGATTCGACACAGCACCGGGTTCGACGGAGCCAGCCCCGAGAGCTACCCCGGAAATTAAGGAGCCGCGCCGGCGTGGGGAGGGGGGACCTACGCCGGCGCGGCGTCTGTGCGCCCAGGCTCGTCAGTGACGAACCCGGACTGGCTGGATACCCCCTACGGTACCCGCAAATGGCCGATTCGGCTAAATGAAATTTCGGCCGTTTTCCAACGGTGACCTCGTTGCCCCGGAGTTGGCCTCAGGGTCACCGTACGTAACAACGATCCACACTCGGCGGCCATTGATCCCATTCCGGTGACGGTATTCAGTATGGCGTACACCGTTTACCGGATGTGACCTCTCAAGCCCCTCACCTGGCCGGGGCCCGAATCCGGGGCGCCGAGCCCGCTCAGCTGCTCGGCTGGCTACCGAGCACGATGTCGACCGTGCGCCCATCGCTCAGAGTTAGCGTTACCTTATCTCCGGGCGCGTGACTGAGCACGGCCGCCACTACTTCATTGGCCGAAGTCACAGTTCTCTGATCGACCTTGGTGATCACGTCACCCGATTTCAGCGGGCTCTGCGAAGCGGGGCT
This sequence comes from Pseudonocardia sp., assembly GCA_036272155.1. GTDB lineage: Bacteria > Actinomycetota > Actinomycetes > Mycobacteriales > Pseudonocardiaceae > Pseudonocardia. The sequence continues at coordinate 5,443 of DATAZG010000217.1, read as the reverse complement.
ACCCGGGGTGACTTCGACGACCGCGGCCTGCGTGGTGCCCTTCAGCGGACCGGTCTGGGGGCGCGTCTCGATCTTCACGCCGATCACGGCCTTGTTGGCGTGCCCGGTGTTCTGCAGCTCCTGCGCGATGCGCTTCACCTGGTTGATCGGCGTGGAGAAACCGAGGCCGACCGAACCGCCCTGGCCGCTGGAGGCCAGGCTGGCGATCGCGGTGTTCATGCCGACGACGTTGCCGTCCAGATCCACCAGCGGGCCGCCGGAGTTGCCCGGGTTGATCGACGCGTCGGTCTGGATCGCGTTCAGCACCTCGTTGTTGTCATCGTCGCTGTCCGGCTGCGCGTTCGGGGTCGGCAGGCCGCTGTTCGGCCCGAGGCCCGGCGGCAGTCCCGGCGGCGCGGGGGTGTCCGGGCCGTCGTCGTCGCCACCAACCGAGACCGCCCGGTTCAGCGCGCTGACGATGCCGCTGGTCACGGTGCCGCCGAGGCCGAGCGGAGAGCCGATCGCCACGACCGACTGCCCGACCCGCACGGCGTCGGAGTTGCCGAGCTTGATCGGCTGCAGGCCGGAGACGTTCTGCGCCTGGACCACGGCGATGTCGAACGTCTTGTTCCGCCCGATGATCTTGGCGGGGGTGATCCGGCCGTCCTGGAACAGCACGTTCACCGTGCCGCCGCCGACCGCCATCGAGATCACGTGGTTGTTGGTCAGGATCAGGCCGTCCGGGCTGAGCACCATGCCCGAGCCGGCGCCGGCCTGTTGCCCGGCGGTCACCCGGATCTGCACTACGGAGGGCAGGGTGCGCTGCGCGATCTGCTCGACGGCGCCCTCCGGCGCGGCGGCCGAGTCGGCGTCCGGCGTCGGGCCGTCCAGCACGCTGAGGTGCCCGCCGGACGCGGCGAACTGGTAGCCGATCATGCCGCCGAGGCCCCCGCCGAACAGCGCGGCGAGCAGCGCCAACACCACACCGGCGATCAGCAGCTTGCGCCGGGACGAGTCCGGGCGGCCGGACCCGCCGGCCGCCGGCTGGGGCGTGGTCGGCGGTCCGTACATCGGGGGCCCACCGTGGCCGGGCGGCGAACCGAGCACTGCCCCGGGCGGCGGCTGGCTACCGGGGAAGCTGGGCACCCCTGGCTGGCCGTTCGGCGGACCTCCCGGCAGTCCGTTGGGCTGCCCGGTCTGGGGTGAGTAGGCGGGGTAGCCGGTAGCGGGCTGGTAGGCCGGGTACCCGCTGGGCGCCGGCCGGGCGTAGGCGCTGGGCACCGGCTGGGGGTGCCCGGCACCGTAACTGCCGGGCGCCGCGTCGGGCTGGGCGGTCGGGTTCAGGGTGCCGGTCGGCAGCTGCTCGGTGGGCGACTGGTCGCCCGCGCGGGCCCAGGGCGAGGGCGGGCCCGCCGGTCGGGACCGCGGTGCCGCCTGGTCCGCCGGTGCGGGCGCATCGCCCGCCGCGCTCGTCGAATCGGTCGAGGCCGACGCCGCGCCCGTTGAATCGCTCGACGCCGTCGAGGCAGCGTCCGGCGCGGTCCCGTGCCCAGCCTCGGCGCCAACCGTCGACGATTCGGCCGCCGTCGAATCCGACGACGATTCCGCTGTCGAAGGAGCGGTTCCGTTCGCCGACTCGGCCTCGGTCAGGCCCGAGTTGTGCAACTCGGGGGCCGACCAGGACTCAACAGCTTCGGTGGGGCGCTCGCTGGAGCCGCGCCAGTTCCCGTCATCGGTGGCCGACGAGTCGGACCCCAGCGCGTGAGCGTCCGCCGGTGCGGATTCGGCCGGTTCGGCCTGCTCCGGCTGCCCGGGGGGTTGCTCGCTGGAGCGCACAGGGGACGACGCCTCCTCCTCGAGGCGGTTACCCGCCTCGTCGCGCTGCCCTGGCGTCTCGTCGTAGGCCATACCCTCACCGTGGTTCACGAAGCCGGCTGATGGGGCCAAGTCGAGCGCACCCCGTGGACCGAGGGTAGGCCGCCGGAGGCCCAGCCGTACCGGCACCCTCGAAAATGCACACCCCTGACATCAATGGTCACGGGGCCGTCACCGGGCCGGCCGACTCCACTGGGCCGGACGGGACCCCGGGAGCGTCCGGCGGCCGCGGTCAGAAGCCCGACCCGGGCTGGCCGGGCAGCCGGACCGCGAGCAGCGCGCCACCCCGCGTGCTGCGTCCAGCCCTGGCCGACCCGCCGTGCCGCTCGGCGACCTGCTTGACGATGGCCAGGCCGAGCCCGGAGCCGGGCCGGCCCCGGTCCTCGGTGGCCCGGTAGAACCGGTCGAACACCTTGACCAGGTCCTCGTCGGCGATGCCGGGCCCCGCGTCGGCGACCTCGAGCATCGCGGTGCCGTCACCGACCGGGTGCAGGCCGACCTGCACAACGCCGTCCGGCGGGCTCCACTTGACCGCGTTGTCCAGCAGGTTCAGCACGGCGCGCTCGAGCGCGGTGGCGTCGCCGAGCAGGGTCCACGGCACCAGCCGGCTCTCCAGCTGCACCTCGCCCGCGCGGCGCCGGGCCCGCTGCAGCGCCCGTTCCACGACGTCGACGAGGTCGACCGGCTCGTGCACGGCCTGCGGGGCGTCGTCGCGGGCCAGCTCGACGAGGTCGCCGACCAGCGTGGTCAGCTCCTCGATCTGGCCGCGCACGTCGTCGAAGATCTCCCGGCGGTCGGCCTCCGGCAGCGTGTGCGCGCCCGGCTCGCTGGACGCCACGAGCAGCTCGACGTTGGTGCGCAGCGAGGTCAGCGGGGTGCGCAGCTCATGGCCGGCGTCGGCCACGAGGCGGCGCTGCTGTTCCTGCGCGGCCGCCACCGCGCCGAGCATGACGTTGAAGCTGTGGCTGAGCCTGGCCAGCTCGTCGTTGCCGGTGACCGGGATCGGCCGCAGGTCACCGGTGCTGGCCACCCGCTCCGTGGCCGCGGTGAGCCGCTGCACCGGCCGCAGCCCGGCGCCGGCCACCGTGGCGCCGGCCAGCCCGGCGAGCACCACACCGGCGCCGCCGACGAGCGCGAGCACCACGCCGAGGCCGCCGAGGGTGTGCCGGATCTGGTCCAGCGGCTGGGCCAGCACGAGCGCGAACCCGCCGGACCCCGTGGGCACCGCGAGCACCCGCTGGTCCTGCACGGTGCGCAGCGAGTCGGTGTGCACACCGGAGGCGACGCTCAGCTCGGCGCCACCGACCGGCGGCGGCGGTGAGTGCGCGATCGTGATCAGGGTGCCCTGCGCGTTGACCAGGGCGACCCGCACGTCGGAGCCGTACAGCGCGGCCGCCGGCAGGTTGGCGGGGTTGGCCAGCAGGCCGCTGTTGACCACGGTGTCGGCGCGCTGGTGCAGCTGGTCGTCCAGGTCGGCGAACAGCCCGGCGCGCACCACCCAGAACGCCGCCGCCGAGATGCCCGCCGTGGCCAGCCCGACCATGATCGCGGCGAGCAGTGCCACGCGCATGCGCAGCGAGATCTGCTCGCTGGCGCGGGCCCGCAGGGCGGCACCTCTGGAGAACACGCCTGCATTCTCGGCCCCGGCGACGGCCTCGGGTGATCGCGGGGTCCCGCCCCGCCACGGCGAGCTGAGCCGGGAGGTCAGCGCGCGGAACCGGGACCGGAGCCGCCCGGCCCGACCCGGGTCCGGGTGCAGGCCGTCCTCGGGTTCAGCAACAACATCGGCACCGAAACCGGTACCGAGACCGGAACCGGAACGAGCACCGAGACCGAAGTCCGGGTCGCAGTCCGGGCCGAGGTCGTCCGGGTCCGGGGTGAAGTCGCCGGTGACCGGGTCGAAGCTGCCGTGGTCCGGGGTGAAGTCGCCGGTCCTCGGGTCGAACCGGGGGCCGACGGGCCCGAGACCCCGGTCGGCACGGGCGTCGGACGTGGGCTCAGAGCTGTCGGAGCGGGATTCGATACCGCCGGTGAAAGGCCTCAACGCCGCATCACGGAGGGGTCTCCCGCAGCACGTAGCCGACGCCACGGACCGTGTGGATCAGGCGCGACTCGTCCTCGCTCTCCGTCTTGCGGCGCAGGTAGCCGATGTAGACCTCGAGGGCGTTGCCGGTGGTCGGGAAGTCGTAGCCCCAGACCTCCTCCAGGATCCGGCTCCGGGTCAGCACCCGGCGCGGGTTCGCCAGCAGCAGCTCGAGCAGGGCGAACTCGGTGCGGGTCAGGCTGATCTGCCGGCCGGCCCGGCTCACCTCCCGGGTCTCCGGGTCGAGCGACAGGTCGGCGAACGAGAGCGGGTTGAACTCCGGGCCGGACTCGGTCCCGATCCGGCGGCGCAGCAGCGCCCGCAGCCGGGCCAGCAGCTCCTCCAGCGCGAAGGGCTTCGGCAGGTAGTCGTCGGCGCCGGCATCCAGCCCGGCGACGCGATCGGAGACGGCGTCCCTGGCGGTGAGCACCAGGATGGGAAGGTCGTCACCGGTGCCGCGGAGTCGCCTGCAGACTTCCAGGCCGTCCAGCCTGGGCATCATCACGTCCAGCACCATCGCGTCCGGCCGGGCCATGCTCACCGCGGTGAGCGCGGCCTGCCCGTCGGTGGCCAGGTCGACCTGGTACCCGTTGAACGCCAAGGAGCGACGCAGCGACTCGCGGACGGCCCGATCGTCGTCGACCACGAGAATGCGCATGCGGCCCAGTGTGAACCGAGCATCTGTGAGTCGCCTGAGAGCACCCCTCGTCTGAAGGACACCTTTCCTGAGAGATCCATCCGACCGGGTCTGTCCCCGGGGCCACTCGCGGCCCCCGCGGGTCAGGAGGCGTCGAAGCTGGCCAGGTAGGTCGCCGAGGCGTCCTTGTCGCCGTGGCCGAGCTCGACGGCCCGGTGCAGCCGGGCGGCGACGGCCTCGGCGAGGTCCAGGCGGACGCCGTTGCTCCGGCCGGCCTCGCCGATCAGGTCGGCGTCCTTGGCGGCGTTGAGGACCGAGAAGTCGGCGTCCCAGCGGTCCGCGAGCACCTTGGCGGCCTTGGCCTGTACGTACGGGGAGTCGAGCGGTCCGCCGGCGATGATGTCCAGGTACTGCTGGGGGTCGACGCCGAGCGCGCTGCTCAGCGCCAGTGCCTCCGCGCCCGCGCTGATGATGGCGAGCACCCAGCCGTTGAGCACGAGCTTGAGCCGGCTGGCGGCGGCACCCGCGGGATCGTCGCCGAGCCACCTCGTCGTGCGCCCGACCGCCTCGAACACCGGGGCGAGGCCCGCGCGGGCCGACTCGGCGCCGGCGGCCAGGATCAGCAGCTGGCCGGACTCGGCGGGCCCTCGGGTACCCAGCACGGGGGCGTCGACGACGGTCAGCCCGAGCTTGGCGGCCAGCGCGGCGATCTCCTCGGCGGGTGCCACGCCGACCGTGGTCATCTGCGCCCACAGCTGGCCGGCGCGCAGGCCGGGCGCGGCGGCGGTGATGGCCTCGGTCACGGCGGCGCCGTCGGTGAGCATGGTGATGATCACATCGGCGCCGGTCACGGCCTCGGCGGGCGTGTC
>DATAZG010000216.1:0-16113 GCA_036272155.1 Pseudonocardia sp. | reverse complement strand
CAGCTCCCCGATGGTCTGCTTGTCGTGATACGCCATCGGCAGCCGCTCGACGTAACCGAACACGTCCGCGCGGATGCGGGAGGTGATCCGCTCGCCCGCGCCGTTCATGAACCGGTCGCCCAGGTAGTCGAACAGGCCGGATGCGACGGTGATCAGCAGCACCGACACCGCGGCGACCGCCAGCATGGCGAACGACGAGCCGCCGAACCACTGCGCCACGTGGTGCAGCACGCCGCTCTTCTTGTCGCCCTTGAGCAGGTCGTCGATCACCAGGGCCAGCGGCCACGGGGTGGCCAGATCGGCCGCGAGCTCGAGGCCACGCATCGCCACACCGGCGAGCAGCGGGCCACGCTCGGGGCGCGCATAGTCCTTGAACCGCCACAGCTCCCGCAGCGTGCCAACATCCCGACGGGGCAGGTTGTCGACCGCGCCCGGAGTACTGTCGATGGTCTGGGTACTAGCGGCTTTACCACCTGACCTGCTGCTACTCATGTTCTTCTCCTGGCTTTCGCCCGCGACCCCCTCGGTCACGGCGGACCCCGACGGTGTCCGGTCGGCCGAGGCGGCCGGGGCCGCCCGCGTCCATCCCGTGACATCTCGAACGAGAACCATCACAACACTGTAGCGCTTAGGTTCACAGTAGAGTCTTAAGTGTGACTTAAACTGCCGTACATGTCCCATGCGGTAGGCTGTTGACACTATGCGAGCAGATGCGGCACGGAATATCGACGCGGTCCTCCAGACGGGTGCCCGCCTCCTGGCCGAGGATCCCAGCACGAGCATCGCCGCCATCGCGGCGGAGGCGGGGGTCGACCGGCGCACGGTCTACCGGCGCTTCGCGTGCCGGGAGACGCTGCGCGACGCGGTGTTCCACACCAAGCTCGACGCCATCCAGGAGGTGCTCACCGAGTCCCGGCTGGAGAGCGCCCCGGTCGCGGTCGCGCTGCACCGGTTCGTCGAGGGCATCATCGGTGTCGTCCGCCAGTACCCGATCGACCCGGAGCTGATGCGCGACGACGCCGACTCGTATCAGCGCATGCTCGGCCAGCGCAAAAAGATCGCGGACTTCATCCAGCGCGCGGTCGACGAAGGGCTGATCAAGTCCGACCTGCCCGAGGGCATGGCCGCCGCCCTGCTGCAGAAGATCATCGCGCTGTTCGCGCGGCAGTACTGCCACCTGTCCCCGGCGCAGGCCGCGGACATCGTGGTGGACACGTTCCTCAACGGCATCGGCAAGCCGGAGTAGACCCTGTGAGTGGCAAGTCGGGCCCTGACCCAACTCGCCACTCACAGGGTCAGTCGACGGTCGCCCGGATGTGCCGCAGCACCTCGTTGGCCGCCTCCATGTGCAGCATGTGCCCCGCCTTGACGCGGGCCAGCTCGACCCCGTCCGGCAGCGGCAGGATGCGATCCTCGTCACCCCAGACCACGGTGACCGGCACGCCGGCGACCTTGCCGAGCAGCGCCGGCAGCTCGATCGCCTGACGGTCGCCGACCAACAGCGTGCCGAGCAGCGTGTGCAGCGCGTCGGCCACCCCGTCCAACCGCTTGTACTTCAGCAGGTCGTCCACCAGCTGCCTGGTCACCTGCGACTCGTCCGCAAACAGCCGGCCCAGCAGCGGCTTCAGCTCGCGCCGGGACGACGCCGCCGCGAAGCCCCGCAGGTACTCCGCGTCCGCCGCCGAGCCGAACCCGGCCGGCGCGAGCAGCGTCAGCGACGCCACCCGGTCCGGCGCCGCCGCCGCAACGGCCGCCACCACCGCGCCGCCCAGCGAGTGGCCGACCAGGTGGGCCCGCCGCGCGCCGACCTCATCCAGCAGGCCGAGCACCACGGCAGCCAGCGTGTCCAGTGAGCCGTCGCCGACGTCCTTGCCGGACTGGCCGTGCCCCGGCAGATCCAACGCGTGCACCAGGTGCGTCTCGGACAGCGGCTGCTGGACGAACAGCCACGAGTTCTTGTCGCCGCCGAACCCGTGCACCAGCACCACCGGGTCGCCGGCGCCCCCACCGTCCACCGCCTCGCCGAGGGTCAGGTAGGAGATGGACCGGCCGTCGATCTCCACCCGGCGCGGCGCGACCTCCTCCTCGCCGCCCAGCTCGCCCGACTCCAGCTGGGCCCTGACCTCGGCGACCACGGCCTCGATCTCGTCGTCGGGCACCTCCGCCGGCGCGACCACCGCCAGCGTGGCGCCGACCGGCAGGTCCACCCCGGGCTCCGCGACGATCCGGCGCAGCGGCCCGGCCAGCGGCGACTCCAGCGTGCCGGCGATCTTCTCCGTCTCGATGTCGGCCAGGTCGTCGCCCTTGCCGACGAGGTCACCCTCGCCAACGAACCACTCGATGATCTTGCCGGTCTTCATCGAGAGGCCCCATTTGGGCATCGTCACCCGCTGGATCCGGTCATCAGCCATGGTCACTTCGTCCAGTCGAGCGCGGTCTTCACCGCGCCGATGACCTTCTGAGCGTCCGGGATGAACAGGTCCTCCAGCGAGTCGGCGAACGGCACCGGCGTGTGCGGCCCGGTGACCAGCTGGATCGGGGCCCGCAGCGCGCCGAACGCCTCCTGCGCGACCGACGCGCCGATGTCCGACGCCATCGAGCAGCGCGGGTTCGACTCGTCCACCACGACCAGCCGCCCGGTGTTCTCGACACTCTCCAGGATCGTGTCGAGGTCCAGCGGGCTGGTGGTGCGCGGGTCGATGACCTCGGCCTCGATGCCGGCGGCGGCCAGCTCGGTGGCCGCCTCGACGGCGGTGCCGACCATCCGGCCGATCGCCACGATGGTCACGTCGCCACCGTCGCGGACGATGTTCGCCTCGCCGAACGGGATCACGTAGCTCTCCTCCGGCACCTCGCCGGTGGTGTCGTAGAGCATCTTGTGCTCGGCGAAGATCACCGGGTCGTCGTCCCGAATGGACGCGATGAGCAGGCCCTTCGCGTCATACGGGTTGGACGGCGCGGCCACCTTCAGCCCGGGGATGTGGGTGAACACCGACAGCAGCGACTGGGAGTGCTGCGCGGCGGCGCGCAGCCCGGCGCCCCACATGGTCCGGATCACCACCGGGGTGACCGCCTTGCCGCCGAACATGTAGCGGAACTTGGCCGCCTGGTTGAAGATCTGGTCGAAACAGACGCCCATGAAGTCGATGAACATCAGTTCGGCGACCGGGCGCAGCCCGCCGGTGGCCGCACCGATCGCGGCGCCGATGAACGCCGACTCCGAGATCGGGGTGTCCAGCACCCGCCCCGGGAACTTGCCGTACAGACCCTTCGTGACGCCGAGCACACCACCCCAGGCGTCCATCTCCCCCGGCGCCCCGGTGCCGCCGACGTTGTCCTCGCCGAACACCACGACCCGGGGGTCGCGCTCCATCTCCTGGGCCAGCGCCTCGTTGATCGCCTCGCGGTAGCTGATGCTGCGTGCCATGTCCGGTTCCTTCCTGAAGCCGTCCTGATGCCGCGGGGGTCAGTACGAGACGTAGACGTCGGTGAGCAGGTCGCCCGGGCCCGGTTTGGGCGCCGCCTTGGCCTCCACCACGGACCGCTCGACCAGCGCGGCGATCTCGGTGTCCACGGCGTCGAGCTGCTCGGCGGTGAGCTGCTCCGCCTCGGTGACCCTGGCCCGGAACCGCTTCAGGCAGTCCAGCTTCTCCCGCGCGTTGGCCACCTCGTCGCCCCGGTAGAGCTGCTGGTCGCCCTCGAAGTGGCCGAAGTACCGGGTGAACTTGACCTCGATCAGCGTCGGGCCGCCGCCCTCCCTGGCGCGCGCCACCGCCTCGCCGGCCGCCTCGTGCACCGCGAAGAAGTCGAACCCGTCCACGATCACGCCGGGCATGCCGAACGCGGCGGCCCGGTCGGCGATGTCGTCGGTGGCCACCGACCAGGTCGACGAGGTCGCCTCCGCGTAGCCGTTGTTCTCCGCCACGAAGATCGCCGGCAGGTTCCACACCGTGGCCAGGTTCAGCGACTCCAGCGTGGTGCCCTGGTTGGACGCGCCGTCGCCGAAGAACGCCACCGCCACCCCGCCGGTGCCCAGCTGCTTGGACGCCAGCGCTCGGCCGCAGATCAGCGGCGGGCCGCCGCCGACGATGCCGTTGGCGCCGAGCATGCCCTTGGACAGGTCGGCGATGTGCATCGAGCCGCCCTTGCCCTTGCAGGACCCGGTGGACCGGCCGTAGATCTCGGCCATCATGCCGATCACGTCCACGCCCTTGGCGATGCAGTGGCCGTGCCCGCGGTGGGTGCTGGCGATCGCGTCCCGGTCGTCCAGGTGCATGCAGACCCCGGTCGCGGACGCCTCCTCCCCCGCGTAGAGGTGCACGAAGCCGGGGATGTCACCGCCGGCGAACTCCGCGTGCACGCGCTCCTCGAAGTCCCGGATGGTGCGCATCATCCGGTAGGCCTCGAGCAGCTGGTCCGGTCCGAGCGCTTGAGTCTGCTGGCTGGCCAGGGTGCCGGTCATGACATCACGATCCCTCCGTCGATCACGACCGACTGCCCGGTCATGTAGTCCGAATCAGGTCCGGCCAGGTACGAGACGAACCCGGCCACGTCGTCGGGGGTCTGCACCCGACCCAGTGCAATGAGCTCGGAGTAGCGCGCGAGCGCCTCACCCTTCTTCGTGCCGAGGTAGGACCCGAGCATCTCGTCGATCAGGTCCCACATGTCGGTGCCGACGATGCCCGGGCAGTAGGCGTTCACCGTGATCTGGTGCTTGGCCAGCTCCTTGGCGGCGGCCTGGGTGAGCGCGCGGACGCCGAACTTGGTGGCCGAGTAGTGGCCGAGATACTCGAAGCCGGCGTGCCCGGCGATCGAGGCGGCGTTGATGATCTTCCCGCCGCCGCCCTGGGCGATGAACCGCTCGGCGGCCGCCTGCAGGCAGTAGACCACGCCGAACACGTTCACCGAGAACATCGCCTCGAGGTCCGCCGGCGTGACCTCCAGCAGCGTCTTGACCAGCGCGATGCCGGCGTTGGCCACCATCACGTCCAGCCGCTCCAGCTCCGCACAGGCACTCTCGACCATGGCGAAGACGGCGTCCCGGTCGGTCACGTCGGCCGGAACCGCGACGGCCCGGCCGCCGTCGGCGACGATCTCCTTGCTGACCGTGGCCGCGGCGTCCGGGTTGATGTCGTTCACCGCGATCGCCAGCCCGTCCCTGGCCAGCCGCAGTGCGATCCCCCTGCCGATGCCCCGGCCTCCGCCGGTCACCAGCGCGACCCGTTGCGCTGTCATAGCGCCTCCTTCTCGGTCCCTACGGGTGGACGAGGATCTTGACGTGCTCGTCCTTGTGGTCGATGAGCTGCCGGAAGCCGCCCTCGACGAGGTCCTCCAGCCCGATCCGGCCGGTGATGAACTGGGCGGCGTCGACGGTGCCGTCGGTGAGCAGCCGGATGGTGTCCGGGTGGTCGCCGCAGTAGGCCAGCGAGCCGAGCACGGAGACCTCGGAGATCACCAGCGAGTTCATGTCCACGGTCGCCGCCTGGCCCCAGATCGCCACGTTCACCACCGTGCCGCCCGGGCGCACCGAGCCGATCGCGCTGGCCAGCACCGCGTTGATGCCGGCGCACTCGAACGCCACGTCCGCGCCGGCGCCCTCGGTCAGCTCGCGGACCGCGGCCGGCACGTCCACCTCGGTCGGGTCCAACACCACGTCGGCGCCGGCCCCGGGTGCCTTGCCCTTGCGCGCGGCGGCCGGCTCCACCGAGATGATCCGCCCGGCGCCGGTGGCCTTCAGTGAGGCGATGGTGACCAGCCCGATCGGACCGGCGCCGAACACCACCGCGGTCCCGCCTTTCGGCAGCGCGGACAGCCGCACCGCGTGGTAGCCCACGGCCAGCGGCTCGACCAGCGCGCCGAGGTCGGTGCCGAGCGTGCCGAGCGGGTGGATCCACCGCTGGTCGACCACACAGCGCTCGGAGAAGCCGCCCTGCGTACCGGCCAGCCCGACGAAGCCCAGCGACCGGCACACGTTGTACCGGCCGGCTTGGCAGGCGGGGCAGGTCCCGCACACGTAGTACGGCTCGACGGCCACCGGGTCGCCGATGCTCAGCCCCTCGACGCCGTCGCCCAGCTCGGCCACCGTGCCGGCGAACTCGTGGCCCATCACTACCGGCAAGGTCTGCCCGGTGAGCGGGTGCGGGGATCCGGGCGGCGGGATGAACAGCGGGCCCTCGAGGTACTCGTGCAGGTCGCTGCCGCAGATGCCGCACCAGTCCACTGCCACCTTGACCTGGCCGGGGCCCACCTCCGGCTCCGGTACCTCGTCGATCCGGATGTCCCCGCGCCCGTGGTACCGCGCTGCTCTCATCTGACCTCCTGGTAGGTCTGGTCGGTCTCGGCCGTCTGTTGTGGCGCCGGGGTGGACAGCAGCAGGCCGCGCTCGGCGGCCCTGGCCAGCACCGCCCGCACGTCGAGCACGACCGGGCCGTGCGGCGTGAGGGTCACCGTGACCGGGCTGCTGGGGCCGAACTCGAGCTCCCGCTCGCCGTCCACCGCGACGGTCCCCCGGGCCAGCGCGCTGGTCACCGGCTCGCCGGCGCGCAGCGGGGCCACCTCGAGCAGCCCGACGGAGGCGAGCACGCCCGGAGCCACCGGCGCCAGCACCTGGCGTGGCACGGCAGCAGCAGCAGCGGCAGCGGACCCGGCCAGCCTGACCCGTACGCCGTCCGGCTCCGTGCGCCCGATCGGGGCGACCAGGCCGGCGATGCTGGACAGGCCGATGGCATGCGGCTCGGCGAACGCGCAGTACAGCTCGCGCAGCGTGCCGACGTCCCACAGGGCGCGGGCGCCGACGTGCGCCACGGTGCTCAGGCACACGTCGACCAGCGCGGCCTCGGTGCGCCCGCCGGTGTGCACGCGCAGCGCCTTGGCCCGGTAGGTGGCCTCGTCGGGGGTGACCCGCCCGGTGGCCAGCAGCGCGGCGGCCGCGCCGGCCACGGTGGCCTCCCACATCTCCGGGAACGCGTTGTTGGTGCCGGTGGACAGGGGCAGCAGCGGCACGTCGGCGCAGTCGGTGGACGCCGCGCGCACGGTGCCGTCGCCGCCGAGCAGCACCAGCACCGCGACACCCCGCTCGCGCATCCGGCGGACCAGCCGGCGGGTGTCCTCGGCGTCCCCGGTGGCCCGCGCCAGCTCGCAGAACTCCAGCTCCGGCCAGCGGCCGTCCCGGGGACGGCGCTTGCCGGCGGCCCGCAGCACCCCGGCCGCCACCCCCATCGCGTCGGTGGACATACAGACCCGCTCGACGCCCAGCGCCCCGGCCGCCGCGATCAGCCGCAGCGCCATGTTGGTCTTCTCCGCGTTCGGGAACACCGACGCCCGCGCGACCAGCCGGCGGATGTCCCGCCCCGACATCGGGTTGGCGATGATGCCGATCGCCGACCCGGGCACCGGCGGTCCGAGCGCGGACACCCCGAACACCGGCGGCACGGACACCAGCGGCACGGACACCAGCGGCACGGACACCGGCCGCACGGACACCGGCGGCAGCGCGCCGTCGGTGTCCCGCTGTCCCGGCATCCTCAGCTCCCTTGCTGGCCGCCCGCCGTGACTCAGCTCACTCGCTCTGAGGGCCGGAAGCAACGGTTGCAGCGGGGTTGCAGCGCCGCCCACCCCTGACGTCGGTGCCCCGTCCAGCGTGAGCCGGCCTCGGCCGCTCCGGCCTCGCCCCGCCGGACGGTCAGGGTCGGCGGGCCGCCAGCGCGCGTACCCCTGGCGCCGTGGAGCCCGCCACGAAGGCGGAGCCGGCCAGGTCCGGCAGCCGGACGTCGATGCCGGGCGCGATCCGGTACGGCCGCGCCAGCAGCAGCCCGCCCAGGGTCCGCCGCAGCCGGGACAGCTCGGCGCGCACCGTGACCAGGTGCTCGCCGTCGCCGTACAGGGCCCGGCTCAGCTCCGCCGCGTTCATGCCGACCTGGCCCGCCATGGCCAGCAGCAACAGCAGCTCGGCCGGCCGGGTGGACAGCGGGTGCAGCCACCGGTTGGTGCCCTCGACCACGGCGCGCGCCGGCCGCGCATCCAGCTCGAGGCTCAGCGACAGCCGGTCGGGCCGGTTCGCGCTGGTGGCCGGGTCGGCCGCGCGCAGCAGCCAGCCCCCGGGCACCGCCTCCGGGCGGCACAGGCCGACGCCGTGCACGGCCAGCGGCTGGTCGGGGCGGGGCACCGCGACACGGTCCACCGGCGCCATCCCGGTGACGGCGGCGACCCAGCCGTGGTCGTCGACCACCAGGGCCGGCCCCGGCACGCCGGCCAGCAGCGGCACACCGACCGTGCGCAGCGCCTCCAGCCGGCCCTCGTGCTGCTGCCACAGGCTGGACTCGGCGAGCTTCACCGCCGTACAGACGAGCGCCACCGTGGTCGGGTGGACGGTCTCGGCGAGGCCGGTCACGTCGACGACGCCGAGCAGCTCACCGGTCCTCGGGTCGTGCACGGGGCAGGCGGTGCAGGTCCACGGGTGCTGCCGGCGCACGAAGTGCTCGGCGGAGAACAGCTGCACCGGGGCGGCCTCGGCCAGCGCGGTACCGATCGCGTTCGTGCCGACGTTGCCCTCGGACCAGATGGCGCCCTCGGCGAAGCCCAGCCCGTCGGCACGGTGCCGGACCCTCGCGGCGCCCTCCCGCCAGAGCACCACACCCTGCGCGTCGGTGACCACCATGATGTGCCGGGCGTCCTCGGCCACCGAGGTCAGGCTGGCCCGCAGCAGCGGCATCACCCGGCTCAGCGGCGAGGCCTGCCGGCGCTGTTCGACCTGCTCGGGGGTCAGCGGGGCCGGCGGGTCGGCGAGGTCGGGGCTCACGCCGTACTCGCGCACCCGGGTCCAGGACCGTTCGACCAGGCCGCGGGGCCGCGCCGGCGGGCGGTCCCCGGAGAGCAGCGCGTCGTGCACGCGAACGAGCATGCGGGCGTGCCGACCGAGATCGACCCCCGGCCGAACCGCGCAGACGCCTTCGTCCACCACCGACATACCTCCGCCGACGGCTACCGCCGCCCGTGGCCCAGCCTAGGTAGCCACTGTGGTGGACGCCATAGCCCGTTCGGCCCGGCCCCCGGTGATCATCAGGACCTGAGGGCTGATTTCGAACCGCTCGAACCGCCCTCCGGTCCCGCTGATCACGGGGTACGGGCGGTGACTGGGTCGGCGGCCGTCGAGTCGGGCACGTCGGGCACCGGAGACACCGAGGGCCGAGGGGCCGGGCGGGGGGTACCGAGCAGCACGCCGCCCACGATGACCACGCCGGCGACCAGCTCGACCCAGTTCGGCCGCTCGGCGAGCAGCACGAACGCGAGCGCGATGCCCAGCACCGGGACCAGCAGCGAGTACGGCGCGACCACACCGGCCGGGTACCGCGACAGCAGGTACGTCCAGATGCCCTGGCCGATCACGGTCGCGCACACGACGAGGTAAGCGAGCGCGGCGAGCCCGGGCAGACCGGCGGGGGTCACCGCGACGGCCAGCGCGGCGCCGATCGCCCTCGGCCCCTCGACGAACCAGGACAGCAGGAACAGCGGCACCGGCGGCACCACCGACATCCACAGCATCATCCGCAGCGGTTCGTCGCACTGGGCCTTGCGGCTGCACAGGTTGCCCAGCGCCCAGCCCAGCGCGCCGAGCAGGCACAGCGCCAGCGGCAGCAGCGGCGCGACCAGCGACCGGGCCACGGCGATCACGACCAACCCGGCCACCGCGGCGCCGATGCCGATCGCCTGCCGGCGGCTGAGCCGTTCCCCCAGCAGCAGCCCCCCGAGCAGCACCGTGAACGGCGCGGACGCCTGCAGCACCAGCGAGGCCAGCCCGGTCGGCAGGCCATTCGCCATGGCCAGGAACAGGAAGGCGAACTGGGCGGTGCCGAAGCCGAGCCCGTACCCGATCAGCCATCGCCAGCGCACCGCCGGCGGCCGCACGAACAGCACCGTCGGCACCGCCAGCACGAGGAACCGCATCGAGGCCAGCAGCAGCGGTGGAAAGTGGTCGAGCCCGTAGTGGATGGCCAGGAAGTTGCCACCCCAGAGCGCCGCGACCAGCACGGCGAGCACGCGATCCCGCATCGTCACCCGTCCAACGTCCGTGCTCCGCACTGAAAAGACAATCAATAAAGTCTGCTGGCACTGTTTAGAGTTGCTTCATGGACGTTCGCCGGTTGCGCGTGCTGCGCGAGTTCGCCGACCGAGGCTCGGTGTCGGCGGTCGCCGACGCACTCTCGTTCACCCCGTCGGCGATCTCCCAGCAGTTGCGCGCCCTGCAGCGGGAGGTCGGCCTCGTGTTGACCGAACCGGCCGGCCGGGGCCTGCGGCTCACCGAGGCCGGGCTGGCGCTGGTCGGGCACGCCGACGCGGTGCTCACCGCGCTCGCCGAGGCGGAGGCCGCCGTCGAGCGGTACCGGGCCGAGCCGACCGGGGTGGTGCGGGTCGCGGTGTTCCAGTCCGCCGCCCGGCTGCTGCTGGCCCCGGTGCTGCACCGGCTGGCCGGTCTGACCGGCATCGAGCCCCGGTTCAGCGACGTCGACATGACCCCCGCCGAGGTGCCCGCGCTGGCCGCCGACTTCGACCTGGTGGTGGCGCACCGCGACGAGCACGCCCCGCCGTTCGGCACCGACCGGTGGGAGGTCACCCACCTGCTGCGCGAGCCGCTGGACGTGGCGCTGCCACCGGGGCACCGGCTGGCCCGGCAACCCGTGCTGCGGCTGGGCGACCTGACCGACGAACCCTGGATCAGCGTGCTGGAGGGGTTCCCCGTCGACGACGTGCTGCGTTCGATCGCGCTGCGCACCGGCACCCGGCCCCGGATCGTGCAGCGGATCAACGACTTCGGGGTCACCGAGGAGCTCGTGGCCGCCGGCGTCGGCATCGCGCTGCTGCCCCGCTACTCCACCGACGACCGGGGTGGCCGGCGGCTGGTCCGTCGGCCGCTGGCCGAGGTGCGCGCCGCTCGGCTCGTCGAGGCGGTCGCCCGGCGCAGCGCACTGGTCCGGCCGGCGGTGCGCACGGTGCTGGATGCGCTGCGTATCGAGGCCGCGCGGGTGGCGGAGCCGGCCGGCTGAACCGGTCCGACGCCAGGGAAATCGCCGCGTGCGCACCCGACCGGCCCGGGGAGAGCACCGCCGGCGGCGCCCGGCCGGGCCGCGCAGGGCACCCGGTGAGCGCCCGACCGGCCCAAAGGGGCCACCCGTTAGAGTGCCGGCATGCCTGACACCGGCGCTCCGAGCCCCGATGGAGCCGAGCCGGGCGCCGATCGAGCCGCCGCCCAAGCCCACCTCGACGCGCTGACCAACGACCCGCACCCGTCCGTCAACCGCGCCGCGCTGGCCGCGCAGTACCCGTCCTGGGGGTTGGCCACGATGGGCCTGCTGGCGATCGGTCTGCTGATCGGCTACCTGTCCCTCGGCTCGCTCGGCTCGGCGATCAACCAGTGCGCCCAGTCCCCCGGCCTGCTCGTCTGCCGGCACCGGATGCACGCGGTCACCGTGGCGCTGCCGGTGGCCACGCTGATCGCCGGGCTCGCGGTCAGCCTGATCGGCGGCCGGGTCATCCTGCGCCGGGGCGCGTCCCCGCTGGTCGCCGCCGGCCTCGGCTGGGCGGTGTTCCTGGTCGGCACGGTCACCGCGTACGTGCTGGCCGGGCTGCTCTGAGCGCGGCACCCGCGGCGGGTCCCCAGCACGAGCGGGACGTGACCGGGACACTGCCCGACCTGCTGCCCGGTCCGGCCGACCCGTCGCCGCGGGTGCTGTTCTGCGGCATCAACCCGGGCCTGGTGTCGGCGGCCACCGGGCACCACTTCGCCCGCCCCGGCAACCGGTTCTGGCCGGCGCTGCACCAGTCCGGCTTCACGCCGACGCTGCTGCGCCCGGACGAGCAGTCCGTGCTCCCCTCGCTCGGCCTCGGCATCACCAACCTGGTGGCCAGGGCGTCCGCGCGGGCCGCCGAGCTCAGTACCGAGGAGCTGGCCGCCGGGGGTCGGCGGCTGCGCGAGCTGACCGAGCGGGTCCGGCCACGCTGGCTCGCCGTCGTCGGGGTCACCGCGTACCGGGTCGCGTTCGCCGAGCCGAAGGCGGCGATCGGCCGCAACGAGCGCCGTCTCGGCGACACCCGGATCTGGGTACTGCCCAACCCCAGCGGGCTCAACGCACACTGGACGCTGCCCGCGATGGCCGAGGAGTTCGGCCGGCTGCGCGCCGAGGCCGAGCTCCCCGAGTCCGGCTGAGCACCCAGACGAGCTGAGCACCGACTCCTAGGCGATCCGCCGGCGGGCGCGGAACGCGGCGGCCTTCACCCGGTTCTGACAGGCGGTCGAGCAGAACCGGCGGGCGCCGTTGCGCGAGGTGTCCACGAACACGCGGTCACACTGCGGCGCGGAGCAGACGCCGAGCCGGTCGGACATCGGGTTGCCGAGCACGATGGCGAGCGCGGTGGCCATCGAGGCGGCCCAGCTGCGCGCCCAGCTCGCGTCCGGGGCGTGGAAGTGCAGGTGCCAGGGCTGGTCGCCGTGCCGGGACAGCACCGGGGCGGCGAGGGTGTCCGCCATCAGCTCGTTCACGGTCGCGCACGCGGTGTCGGCGTCACCGGCCTCGATCGCCGCGAACACGGCGTACATCCGGTCGGTGTAGCCGCGCAGCTGGGCGAGGTCGTCGCCGTCCGGGCCCCGATGGGACGAGCCGACGCGCGTGACCAGGACATCCGCGAGATCCTCCGGCCGCCGCGACCCCGCGTACGCGCGGCCGCGCTGCCAACCGGGCGTGAGCACGTTGACCGCGCCGATGGCCATTGCCACGACATCGCTCATGTGACTGTCGAACTCCACTTGACCAGTCACCTCCCGGTTCCTAGTGTCGTCACTGTCCAAAACAGTATCGACAGTAACGGAGCGCACGATGGCCGCACCCGTGAACGACGCCCCGATCGCCCCCTCCGTGGCCGCGGAGTGGCTGGACCGCTGGGACGCCCAGCAGGAGGGCTACGTCGCCGACCGTGAGGAGCGGTTCGCGGTGCTCGCCGACATCGTCGCGGCCGCGGTCGACGGCGTGCCGAACCCCCTGGTGGTCGACCTCGGCTGCGGACCCGGCTCGCTCGCGGCCCGGCTGGCCACCCGGCTGCCCGGCGCCACGTTCGTCGGGGTGGACGCCGACCCGCTGCTGCTCGGGCTGGCCCGGTCGCACTACGGCTCGCTGGCCACCTGGGTGCGGGCCGACCTGGCCGACCCGAGCTGGGCCGACGCCCTGCCCGGCCCCATCCACGCGGCGGTGTCGACCACCGCGCTGCACTGGCTGCTGCCCGACCGGCTGGCCGCGCTGTACCGCACCCTGGCGGAGCACACCGCCCCCGGCGGGGTGTTCGCCAACGGCGACCACCTGGGCCTCGCCGATGACGGCCTGGCCGCGCTCGGTGACGCCGTCGGCGCGGGCCGGGCGGTGCGCGCCGGGGTCGCCGGGCGGGAGGAGTGGGGCGACTGGTGGGACGCCGCGCTGCACGACGAGCGGCTGGCCGCCATCGCCGCCGGCCGGGCTCGCCCCCGCGCCGCGAGCACACTGGCCAACGACGCGCCGGACACGGGTGACGCGCACGCACACAGCACGGACGCGCACAGCACCGACGAACACAGCACCGACGAACACAGCACCGACGGGGCCGAGCACCACCACGGCAGTAACCGGCTCAGCGTCACCGACCACGTCCGGCTGCTTCGGGCGGCCGGCTACTCGGCCGCCGCGCCGCTCTGGCAGGTCGGCGACGACCAGATCGTCGTCGCCCGCTGCTGACGGGACGGCCCGGCCACGTCGCCAGCTCACAGCACGGGGCCGGGGACGCCGGCAGCAGTAGTGCCCGCTAGGCGGCGGGGCTCGTGGTCTGCTCGGCGGCCGGGTGCACCGCCGGCCGGCGGCGCCAGGTCAGCCAGAGCAGCACGTACACGGCCATCGTGATGATCACGTAGCTGGCGCCGACTGCCTGCTGCAGCGCCGACCACCTCAGCTCCGCGCCGTCGCCGTGCGGCAGGTGCTGGAACGGCGCCACCACGAAGGTCACCGCGAGCACGGCGGTGACCGCCGCCCACAGCGTCGAGCGGGCTCGCCACGCGGAGACACCGGCGACGAGCAGGCCCGGCGCGATCCACACCCAGTGGTGCGACCACGACGTGGGCGAGACGAGCAGCGCGACCCCGGCCGTCACCACCAGCGCCAGCGGCCCGGGCGCCCGCCGGATCGCCGGCGCGGCCAGGAACAGCAGCACCGCCGACAGCACGAGCCAGCCCAGCTTCAGCTCGAGCCCGCCGATGCCGGCGCGGGCGAACACCGCCTGGAAGGTCTGGTTGGTGAAGAACGGCGAGCCGCTCACCCCGCTGACCCCGGACATGCCGCCGCCCCAGTACCGCTCGGAGGCGCCCGGTGCGACGAGCGCCCCGATCCCGGTGGCCACCGCCCCGGTCACCGCCGCGACCACCGCCGACCGGTAGTCCCTGCGCAGCAGGAAGAACAGCACAAACGCGGCCGGCGTCAGCTTGATCGCGGCGGCCAGCCCGATCAGCACGCCCCGGGGCCACCGGGTGCGGACCATCAGGCAGTCCACGGCGACCATCGCCATCAGGATCAGGTTGATCTGGCCGAAGCCGAAGGTCTGGGACACCGGCTCGAGCAGCAGGCAGACCGGCACCACCCCGGTGGTCGCGGCCAGCGCGCCGGCGTGCCCGCCGGAGGGCCAGAGCCGGCGCAGCACCACGTACATGGTGATGACCAGGGACAGCAGCGAGACCACGAACAGCGCCATCGACGCGAAGCCCCAGCCGGTGACCGTCAGCGGCACCATCACCATGGCGGCGAACGGCGGGTAGATGAACGGCAGTGCGATACCGGCGCTGGTCACCGGCAGCGCGCCGTACAGATCACCGCCGGACAGCCAGGTCTGCACGCCCAGCCGGTACACCTCGAGATCGAGGTAGTGCCCGCCGAGGCTGATCGCCAACACGGCGACCGACGCCGCCAGCAGCGGCAGCGACAGCAGATAGATCCGGGCGGGGTGTTCCCGGAGCGCGGTCCCGAGGCTGCCGACCCGGCCGCGTAACGTGGCTGCAGCGGTCAACGCTCGGCTTCCCCACTCCGTCATCGGCTTGATCATCGGCTGAATAGTTCGCCCACTACCGTATCGCCGACGCCGAACCGGGCTCCGGATGGCCTCACCCCACTCCGGCCGCGTCCATCCCCCGCAGCTCCTTCTTCAGGTCGTGGATCTCGTCCCGCAGTCGCGCGGCCAACTCGAACTGCAGGTCACGCGCGGCACCCAGCATCTGGTCGGACAGCTGCTGGATCAGGTCCGCCAGCTCCGCCCTCGGCATCTTCGAGGTGTCCCGGCCCGTGACCACGCCGGAGCTGGCCCGGCCCGGTTCGCCCGCGGCCCGCTTGCCCCGGGAGGAGTTGCGCCCGGAGCCGCCGATCGGCACCGCGTCGTCGGAGTCGGCCGCCTCCCGGTAGACCTGGTCCAGGATGTCGGCGATCTTCTTGCGCAGCGGCTGCGGGTCCAGCCCCTTCTCGGTGTTGTAGGCGACCTGCTTGGCGCGGCGCCGATCGGTCTCGTCGATCGCGAACTGCATCGAGTCAGTGATCTTGTCGGCGTACATGTGCACCTCACCGGACACGTTCCGCGCGGCCCGGCCGATCGTCTGGATCAGCGAGGTGCCGGACCGCAGGAAGCCCTCCTTGTCCGCGTCGAGGATCGCCACCAGTGACACCTCCGGCAGGTCCAGCCCCTCCCGCAGCAGGTTGATGCCGACCAGTACGTCGAAGTCACCCAGCCGCAGCTGGCGCAGCAGCTCCACCCGGCGCAGCGTGTCGACCTCGGAGTGCAGGTAGCGCACCCGGATGCCCAGCTCGAGCAGGTAGTCGGTGAGGTCCTCGGACATCTTCTTGGTGAGCGTGGTGACCAGTACCCGCTCGTCCTTCTCGGCCCGGTCCCGGATCTCGTGCACCAGGTCGTCGATCTGGCCCTTGGTCTGCTTGACCACGATCTTCGGGTCGACCAGGCCGGTGGGCCGGATGACCTGCTCGACGAACTCCCCCTTGGTCCGACCCAGCTCGTAGTTGCCGGGGGTGGCCGACAGGTAGACCGTCTGGCCGATGCGGTCGACGAACT
>DATAZG010000215.1:0-29429 GCA_036272155.1 Pseudonocardia sp. | reverse complement strand
TCGGCGATGCGTTCTCGCTGCTCGTCGGCCGTTCCGCCCGTACCCGCCAACCGCTTGGCGCGCTTGTAGAAGAAGTGCGCCTCGTGCTCCCACGTGTAGCCGATGCCGCCGTGGTACTGGATCATCGCGGCGGTGACCAGGGCACCGGTGTCACTGGCCTTCGACTTGGCTACCGCCACCGCGAGCGCCGCCGCGTCGTCCAGCTCCGTGCCACCACCGGGGCCGCTGTCCAGGGCGTGCGCGGCATACAGCACCGCGTGCTCCGCCATGGTCACGCCGACGTGCAGGTCGGCCAGCGTGTGCTTGATCGCCTGGAACGAGCCGACCGGTACGCCGAACTGCTTGCGCTCCCGGTCGTAGGCCACCGTGCGGGTCAGCGCCTCGCGGGCCCCGCCGACGAGGTCGGCCGCGATCAGCACGGCGGCGCGCGCGGCCAGCTCGTCCCGCACCCGCCCGGTACCGCCCGGCAGCGGCTCGCCCACCCCGTCGGCCAGGGTGACCGTCGCCAGCCGGGTGGTGCCGTCAAAGCTGTCCAGCCGCCGGGTGTGCACCTCGACGGACCGCAGCAGCCGCAGGCCGAAGGAGTCGGTCGCCACGATCAGGTCGGCCGACTCGGCGTACTCCACGGCGGGCCAGCCGTCGGCCCCCGAGTCCGAGCCGCGCAGCGCGAGCGCACCGACCACCTCGCCGGCGGCCAGCTTCGGCAGCCACTGCTGCTGCTGGCTCTTGGACCCGGCCAGCCGGATCGCCTCGGCGGCCAGCACGGTGCCCCGCCACGGCCCCGGGGCGACGCCCGCCCCCAGCTCGCGGGCGATCACCTGCGCGTCCACCATGCCGAGCCCAAGGCCGTCGTACTCCTCGGGCACCAGCGCGGCCAGCCAGCCCTGCTCGCCCATGGCCTGCCACAGCGCGGCCGGGTGGCCGTCGCCGTCGGGATCCTCGACCACCGCCCGGACCGCCTCGAGGTCGAACTTGCCGGCCAGGAAGTCGCGCACGGCGGCGCCGAAGTCACGCTGGTCGTCGGTCAGTGCGAAGAACATCGCCAACCCCCTACCGAGGCAGGCCGAGCACGCGCTCGGCCACGATCGTGCGCTGCACCTGCGAGGAGCCACCCCAGATGGTCACCGACCGGGACCACATGGCCTGGGCGTGCATCGCGGCCAGGTCCAGCCCGGGCACCGGCTCGCGCAGCGTGGCGTCCGGGCCGAGTACGTCGTCGAACACCTCCCAGAGGTCCTGGAACGTCTCCGACCACTGCAGCTTCGTCATGGACGCCTCGAAGCCCAGGTCACGACCCTGCTCGACCTGGGTGAGCACGTGCATGGCGTGGTAGCGCAGGCACTCCAGCTCCGTCAGCACCCGGGCCAGCTTGTTCCGGACCACCGGGTCCCGGTCGCGCCCGAGGGCACGGGCGACCTCGGCGATCTCGTCGTACTGCCGGCGGAACTCGGTGTACTGGGACATGCCCGAGGCGCCGCGCTCGAACGACAGCAGCAGCATCGCGGTCCGCCAGCCGTCGCCCAGCTCGCCGAGGCACTCGCCCGCGGGCACCCGGGCGTCGGTGAAGAACACCTCACCGAACTCGCTGGCCCCGCTCATCTGCTTCAGCGGGCGGGCCTCCACGCCGGGCTGGTGCATGTCGATCAGCAGCATCGAGATGCCCCGGTGCTTCTCCGAGCCGGGCTCGGTGCGCACCATGGTGAAGATCTTGTCGCCGTGCACCGCGTTCGTGGTCCACACCTTCTGGCCGTTGACCACGAAGTCCGCGTCATCTCCATCCCCGTCCCGGACACCCCTCGTGGACAGCGCGGCGAGGTCGGAACCCGCGCCGGGCTCGGAGAAGCCCTGGCACCAGATCACCTCGCTGCGCAGCAGCGGCCCGATGATCTCCTTGCGCTGCGCGTCGGTGCCGATGGCCATCACGGTGGGGGCCAGGAAGGTGAGCCCGAGCGGGTTGACCGTCTGCGGGGCGCGGGCCAGCACCATCTCCTCGTCGTAGATGGCCTTCATGCCCGGGGTGCCGCCGCGGCCGCCGTACTCGGTCGGCCACTGGATGCCGGCGAACCCGGCCAGCGCCTTCTCCCGCTCCCAGCCGCGCCGCATCTCGAAGCTCTCCGCCGAGGGCAGCGTGGCCCAGAACCCCGGCCGCGCCCACTCCGCCGGGATGTGCGCGCTCAGCCAGCCGCGCAGCTCCTCGCGGAACCGCTCTTCATCGGCGGTGTAGGTCAGGTCCATGCGCCGCGCCTCCCTGCGAGTGCCGGACGTCCTGCTCCGGCCAGCTTGGCATACCGGTCGGTAACTTGTGCGCCCGGTCGCCCGGGATCACCCCACGAGGCGAGCCCCGTCAGGGTCAGTGGTTCGGCTGGCACGCGGCTCAGGCGACGAACCGCGCGCGCAGCCGGTCCAGCTCCTCCTCGGGCAGGCCCTGGCGGCGCAGCCAGCCGGCGCCCGAGCCGTCGGTGTCCAGCTCGGCCAGCAGCGCGGTCATCACGTGCGGCGGGCAGCGGTACAGGTCGATGTCGGCCAGGTCGATCTCGTACTCGGTGCCGACGCCCCGGCGCAGCACCGCCTCCAGCCGCTCGTTGGACAGCGCGTAGTCGTGCACCACCGCGTCCCTGGCCACCCCGACGGTGTCGGCGACCAGCGCGCAGAACACCCCGGTGCGGTCCTTGCCGGCGGCGCAGTGCACCAGCGCGGGGCCGGCGTCCGGCTCGGTCAGCAGCCGCACGGCGGCCAGCATGTTCTCCGGCCGGTGGTCGAGGTAGCCGCGGTAGCTGAACAGCTTCGGGTCCTCGTCGTCGCGCGGGATCGGCCGCTGGCCCTCTGGTAGCACGGTCAGGTGCTCTGTGCGCACGCCGGCGCGCTCCAGCGGCGTGGGGCCATCCCGCTCCACCTCGCGCGGCGAGCGCAGGTCGATCACGGTGCGCACGCCGTACTCATCGGTGAGGAAGTTCACATCGCGCTCGGTCAGCTCGTGCAGCCGGGCACTGCGCAGCAGCTGGCCGAACCGCGTCCGGCCCCCGTCCCGCAGCGGCAGCCCGCCGAGGTCCCGGACGTTCTCGCAGCCCTCCAGCGGCACCCAGCGCTCTGCTCCGGTTTCGGCGCCGGTCCCGGCACCGATGCCCGCGTCGGTATACGTGTCTGTGCTCGTGTCCGCCTCGGTCATCGGCCCTCGAAACGGCTCGGGTTCACGATCCGGCGGCGGATCTGGGCGACGATCGGGCCGTCGACCTCGCTGTCCGCGCGGGCCTGCTGCCAGCCCGGATCGGCCTGGAAGGCGGCCCACTTGCGCTCCAGGTCCGCGTAGTCGTCGAACCGCAGCGTGTAGACCAGCTCGTTGTTGGAGTTCTCGCCCACCTCGGTCAGCGAGATGAAGACCACCTCGAAGCCATGCTTCTCGAAGAAGCCGAAGGTGTGCTCGTTGAAGCGGCGAACCAGCGCGGGCATCCGACCGGGGACCGTGACGTACTCACGGATCTCATAGATCACAGCCCCCAGTCTGCCACCGGCCTCCCTTGATCACATCTCGTTGATCATGGGGTCCCAGGTAGGCGGAGGGTGATCGTGGTGCCGGTGTCGGGGGCGGTGGCCACCTCGAGGGCGGCGGCCGGCCCCGGGGCGGCGCGCAGCCGTTGCCGGACGTCGGTGACGGCGTCGGTCAGCCGGGCCGGGTCCATGCCGAGGCCGTCGTCGGCCACGGTGAGCACACAGTCCGCGCCGACCCGCGCCGCCGTGATGGTCACGGTGCCACCCCTCGGCGTGCCCTCGATGCCGTGCCGGACGGCGTTCTCCACCAGCGGCTGCACCGTCAGGAACGGCAGCGCCACGCCCAGTAGCTCGTCCGCCACATCCCGCTCGACCTGCAGCCGGTCGCCGAACCGGGCGCTCTCCAGCGCCAGGTACCGGTCCGCGTTGGCCAGCTCGTCGCCCAGAGTGGTCGACTCGGCGGCCGCGCGGAACGAGTACCGGGTGTACTCGGCGAACTCGAGCAGCAGCTCGCGGGCCCGGTTCGGGTCGGTCCGCACGTAGGACGCGATCGTGGTCAGCGCGTTGTAGACGAAGTGCGGCGAGATCTGCGCGCGCAGCGCCCGCACCTCGGCCTGGGCCAGCCGGACCGCCTCGTCGAGCGCGGACAGCTCGGCGGCCGGCGCCGGCGGCGGCAGTACCAGCCCGACCGACACCGAGCCGGCCGGCCCGACCGGCAGCCCGGCGTCCGGGGCGGAGGTCAGCACGACCGGGCCGCGCACGCTCGCGGGATGCACGTCGGCACACAGCCCCAGCCAGCTGGCATTGCGCAGCCGGCCGTCCATCTCCCAGCGCCGGTAGGAGATCTCACCGACGAGCTTGGGCGCGAGCCACCGGGCGCCCCGCAGGTCCGCCGGCCTCGGCTCGGCGAACGGGCAGCCCGGCTGGGCCAGCGCGTCCAGCCGGCCGGCCAGCTCGCGCCGCGCCGCCCCGTCCAGCCCGAGGTTGATCCGGCCCACGTAGCGCAGCCCGGCCGGTCCCGGCACCCCGACCAGCAGCGCGCCGACCCGCTCCGGCCCAGCCGTGCCGTTCGACGCCGGCCCGGTCGCGCCGCCGGGCGACGGTCCGGTCGCGCCGTTCGACGCCGGCCCGGTGGCGCCGTTGGGCGACGAACCGTTCGCGGGCGGCCCCGCCGCGCCGTTGGACGAGCGCCCGCCCGGCTGCCAGCCGCCGACCACCACCTGCTGGGTGTGCCGGGGCAGGGTCTCCACCCAGGCCCGGGAGCGCCGGCCGGGCTGGTAGCGGGAGTCCAGCCGCTTGGCCACCACACCGGCGAGTCCGTGCCGCTCGGCGGCGTGCAGCACGGTCTGGCCGTCGGTGTCCAGGAAGAACGGGGGCAGTGCGGTGGGCAGGCCGGTCAGGTCCAGCTCGGCGAGCAGCTCGCGGCGCTGGCGGTAGGGCAGCTCCAGGGTCGAGCGGCCGTGCAGGTGGAGCACGTCGAGCAGGTAGAACGTCACCGGTGTGCGGCGCACCAGCGCGGTGGACGGCCGGGAGTTGCTCATCCGCTGGCGCAGCGGCATCACGTTGGGCCGGCCCAGCTGGTCGAACGCGACGATCTTGCCGTCCAGCGCCAGCGGGCCGTGCACGTCGGCCAGCGCGGACAGTGCGGCGAGCTCCGGGTAGCTGGACGTGATCGGCCGGTCCGTGCCGCTGAGCAGCCGGGTGCGGCCGGGGCGCAGGTAGGCGACCGCGCGCAGCCCGTCCCAGACGAACTCGAACGCCCAGGCCGACCCGCCCGGCATGGCCCCCTCGGTGGCGAGCATCGGCCGGATCGGGTGCGTCGACGGATCCGGCAGGTTGCTCGCCTCCACGCGCAAAGGGTAACCGCCCCCGGCGCCGTTCAACCCCCTTTTCGTGCGTCGATCCCCTACCGCCTCAACCGGACAGACCCTCCGCGAGCAGCGCGAACGCCCGTCGCACCTGAGCCTCGGCGGCGGGGGCAACCGCGTCGACGGACTCACCGGCGGCGAGCCGGCGCGCATTCTGTTCCGCCAGCGCGCGCAGCACCGCGACCGCCGAGGCGGCCAGCACGGTGGCCTCGACCTCGTCGGCCGGGCCCGTGTCGCGCAGCGCCTCCCGCAGCGCGGCCTCCGACCTGGCGAAGTACTGCAGCAGCCGGGCGGCCAGGCTGGGCGTCTCGATGATCATCCGGTGGATCGCCAGCGGCTCGGCGGCGTCGGTGAGGCCGGTGATCGGGTCGCGGCGGTGCAGCCCGGCCAGGGTGTGCTCGCGGAGCGCGGCCAGCGGCGACTGGTCCGGCCCTCGCCGCCGCACCACGTCGGCCAGCTCCCGCTCGTGGTCGGCGAACCGGTGCAGCACCAGGTCCTCCTTGGTCGGGAAGTAGGCGAACAGGGTGCGCTTGGACACCTCGGCCGCCTCGGCCACCCGCACGACCCCGACCTCGTCGAACCCGTGCCGCAGGAACAGCGCGATGGCCGTGTCGGAGATCGCCGCCCTGGTGCGCTGCTTCTTGCGCTCGCGCAGCCCGGACGGCTCGGTACCGCTCATGACCGTAAATAGTAGACCAGGTTTAAAAGTAAACTCGGTATACTTTGAACTCATGGACACCGACGTGATCGTGATCGGGGCCGGCCCCGCCGGGTTGATGCTGGCCACCGAGCTGGGCCTGGCCGGCGTGCCGACCGTGCTGCTGGAGGCGCTGCCCACGCCGAGCTCCCAGAGCAAGGGCGGCGGGCTGCAGCCCCGTACCTGCGAGGTGCTCGAGCTGCGCGGGCTGCTGGCGCCGGTGCTCGAGCACGCGCTGCCCCGCGAGCCGGTCGGCGGCCACTTCGCCGCGCTGCCCGTGGAGCTGGACTGCCGGCCGTGGCACACCCGGCATCCCTACCCGGTGAGCGTCCCGCAGGCGGCGGTGCAGGCGGTGCTCGCCGAGGTCGCGGGGCGGCGGGGCGTCGCGGTCCGGTCCGGCCACCGGGTCACCGCGGTGCACCAGGACGCCGACGGGGTGGTGGTCACCGCGTGCACGGGGGACGGCGGCGGCGAGCTCCGGGCGACCGCTCGCTACGCGGTGGCCTGCGACGGCGCGCACAGCACGGTGCGCCGGCTGCTGGATGCGCCGTTTCCCGGCGAGCCCGGTACGCGTACGTCGACGGTCGCCGACCTCCGGCTGACCCCGGGGTCGGCGCCCACCCCGGCCCGGGACGGGCACATGTCCAGCCTGGTGCACACCGGGGGCGGCTACTGGACGATGCTCAGCCGCGCCGACGGCGGCCGGCACCGGCTGGTCTACGGCACGCTGGATCCCACCGCCGGCCCGGCCAGGGACGCCCCGGTCACGCCGTCCGAGGTCGCCGACGTGCTGCGCGCGGTACACGGCCCGGCGCGGCTCGGCGAGCTGTTCGAGACGTCCCGGTTCACCGACGCCACCCGGCAGCTGGCCAGCTACCGCCACGGTCGGGTGCTGTTCGCCGGCGACGCCGCGCACGTACACCCGCCGCTCGGCGGACAGGGCCTCAACCTGGGCATCCACGACGCCATGAACCTGGGCTGGAAGCTCGCCGCCACGGTGTCCGGTACCGCGCCGAACGGCCTGCTGGACAGCTACCACGACGAGCGGCACCCCGTCGGCGCCGGCGTGCTCGCGCACACCAGGGCGCAGCGGGTGCTGGCCGAGCGGAGGCCGACGCCGGACGTGGTCGCGCTGCGCGACCTCGTCACCGAGCTGCTCCGGCTGCCGGACACGAACGCCCACCTGGCCGGCCTCATGTCCGGGCTCGGCCTGCGCTACCCGATGCCGGGCCAGCCCGAGGGACCGCTGGTCGGCGCCCGGATGCCGGACCTCTCGCTCAGCGCGACCGGGCGCGGCGGACGGGTCAGCGACCTGCTGTGGGCCGGCCGGCCGGTGCTGCTCGACCTGCGCGACGACCCCGGCCTGGCGGACCTGCCGGCGCTGCCCGGGGTGGCGCGGGTGACGGCGAAGACGGCCGAGGAGCTCGCTGCCGGCGCGGTGCTGATCCGGCCGGACGGCTACGTGTGCTGGGCCGCGCCGCCCGGTCCGCTGACCGAGGCGGACCTGGCACTGCTGCACGCCGCGGCCGCCCGCTGGTGCGCCCGCCCGCGCCCCTGACCACAGGCCGGACAGCACTCGGGCCCGGTCCGAGAGGACCGGGCCCGAGCACGTCAGAACGTCAGAACGTCAGAACAGCAAGGTCAACAGGATGCCCCGCCGCCGCCGAGCAGCGCACCGACCAACCCGACCAGCGACTGCAGCAGCCCCGGCGTGCACGACCCACGAGAGCTGCTGGCGGCGGCCTGCCCGCCACTGCCACCACCGAAGGTGACGAAGTTGGCCGAGGTCTGCGCCTGCTGCGCGGCGGGAGTCGCGTTCGCGCTCGCCTGGCTGGCGGTGAGCTCGGTCGGCCCGGGCGCGGACTGGTTGCCGACCAGCCGGCCACCGCCCGGCACGCCCGTCTGGGCACCCACCGGCGGCCGGTTCTGGTCGTG
The DNA here is from genome assembly GCA_036272155.1 of Pseudonocardia sp. Classification (GTDB taxonomy): domain Bacteria; phylum Actinomycetota; class Actinomycetes; order Mycobacteriales; family Pseudonocardiaceae; genus Pseudonocardia. The sequence continues at coordinate 21,443 of DATAZG010000215.1, read as the reverse complement.
GTTGGTGTGCGCGCTGAACGCCAGGAACCCGATCAGCAGCGCGAGGGCGGCGGCAGCAATTGCCGCGACAGAACCGAAAGACCGAACCACGACCTACTCCACTCGTGTGGTGCTAGTTACCGAGGTTAACGACCGTGCCGGCAAGTGGTTCGAAACGTCACACGGATGGCTGGTCATGACAACAGCCAGCTACGAAAACCGCCCGTAACCTCGGCTCACCGGACTTCGTTATCAAAGCAAGGCTGCCGGCCGGTGCGCGCTCTTGACACAGCCGCGGCGCGTCATCCTTCGCGCCCACGCCCGGCCGGCAGCTCGATCAATCTTCACCCACCGTGCGCCGATTGCACGGCTGCGCCACGCCGAATCATCGATCGGGTGGCGTCCATTACCCGTTCTGGTCACCCACCGCTGCCGGCAGCAGAGCTGCGCCGAGCCGCGCGGCGGACTCCGCCACCAGGTGCTCCGGCGGCGCCGGGTCGCGGCTGAGCGCCTCGGCCAGCATCGCGTGCAGCGCGCCGATGATCGCGGCGGCGGCCAGGCCGGCGTCGATGTCCTCGGCAAGCTGGCCGGTGCGCTGGCCGTGCCGGATGTTGCGGGCCGCCGCGTGCACCTGCTCGCGCTGCCGGATGGCGCCGGCCCGGGTGGCGGCCGCCTCGTGCAGCAGCCCGGTGGCGACCGCCCGGCCCAGCGGGTGGGTATAGAGAAAGTGCACCTCGCGGCGCAGCCGCAGCACCTCGCGCGGCATCCAGCCCAGCTCTCCGTCCACCGGGGCGTTGAACACCTCGGCCGCGTACTGGTCCCAGAAGTCGTGCACCACCGCCTCGACCAGGCCGTCCTTGCCCTGGAAGTACCGGTAGAGCACACTCGGCGCGACGCCGGCCCGCTCGGCGACGGCCGCGATCTCGATCGAGCCGTGGTCGGCCAGCTCGTCGCGGGCGATGTCCAGCAATCGCTGCCGGGTGGCCTGGCCCTTGCGGCTCAGCTGCTGTGTTGGGGGCATGACACGGGATTCTCCGCCACGGCCGCGGCGCCCGCCCCGGCGTCCAGCAGCGGCTGCCACGGCAGCGCGGAGCCGTCCCGCCAGCTGTCCGGCAGGATCTCCATGGCGGTGTTGAAGCGCTGCCAGCCGATGGCGAACCCGATGGTCATGCCGAGGTCCAGGATCTCGTCGTCGCTGAAGTGCTCGCGCAGCCGCCGGTACTCCACCTCGTCGAACCCGGTGTGCTCGCCGCTGAGCCGATCGGCGAAGGCCAGCGCCGCCTTGGTCTGGTCCGGCAGGTCGGAGCGCTCGTAGTCGAACAGCTTCGCCAGCAGCGCGGCGCCCTCCCCCTCGGCGCGCTCCTCGGCCAGGGCGGCCCGCGAGGTGACCGCGCTGCAGTGCAGGCACCGGTTGTTGTAGGCCAGCTTCTTGCGGACCAGCTCGAACAGCTCGGGCTCGATCAGCGAGCCGCCGCCGTAGATGTAGCGGATGAAGCCCCAGGTGGCGTCGAGTACGCCGGGCCGCCGTGCCAAGGTGAGGAACAGGTTGTCGTCCTCGTAGGCGTTGGCGTACCACCGGTCCAGCCGCTGGCGCAGCCGCTCGTCCAGCTCCTCCCGGCGGGCCTTGGGCAGGAAGCCCCGGTCGTTGGTCATCTGCGCTCCCTCGTGGTTGGCGGTGCGGCTCAGAGCTTGATCACGTGGTCCGGGTTCGGCCGGTGCTCCGGCGCCGCCTGGCTGTAGTCGCCGAACGGGCCGTCCCGCTCGGTGATCACCGCCCGCACGCCGTCGCGCTCGGCGATCCCGATGAAGCGGCGGGCGTCGGGGGTGTTGCGCATCAGCCCGTCCAGGATCGGGCCCAGCGTCTGCGTCGAGGAGATGCCCATGTTCTCGTAGGCGTGGTTGACCACGAGCTTCATCGCCGACAGCTGCGAGAGCGGGATCGAGGCGAGCTGCCTGGCCTGCTCGGCCACGGTCGCCTCCAGCTCGGCGAAGGGCACCGACCGGTTGATCAGGCCGACCTCGGCCGCCTCGACACCCGTGAGCGGCTTGCCGGTCAGCGCGAATTCCTTCGCCCTGGTCAGGCCAAGGCGGTAGAGCCACATGCCGGACAGGTAGCAGCCCCACATCCTGCTGTACGGGGTGCCGATCACGGCGTCGTCGCTGGCGATCACCAGGTCGGCGCAGAGCGCGAAGTCGCTGCCGCCGCCGACGCAGTAGCCGTGCACCTGCGCGATCACCGGCTTCGGCGAGCGCCAGACGCTCATGAACTGCTGGGTCGGCGAGACGGCGTCCGCCGTGGCGAACACGAAGTCCTTGCCCGGGTCCCACTGCCCGTCCGTGGCCAGCTTGTCGTCCCAGTGGTGGAAGCCGCCGCTGAAGTTGTAACCGGCGCAGAAGCTGCGCCCCGCACCCCGGACCACGATCACCGAGACTTCCGCGTCGCGCACCGCCCGGTGCACGGCGGCCTGCAGCTCGTCCGGCATCGGCGGCACGATCGTGTTGAGCTGCTCGGGGCGGTTCAGGGTGATCGTGGCGATCCGGTCCGCGACGTCGTAGTGGATCGTCTCGTAGCTCACGGCACCCGGGACGCCGCTGGTCGTGGAGGTCATGCCGGCAAGCTAGCCAGCCCCGCGCGGACTCGTCAAGAAGTGACTTCACTTATTTTCACCTGCTCCGACCCTACCCCGGACATACGCCGGCCCCGCTCCCGAAGTCGGGAGCGGGGCCGGGCCGCGAGATCGGCGCGGAGCGCTTACAGCCCGCCGAGCAGGCCGCCGCCGCCGCCTCGGTGGCGGCTGGGCGCGGGCGCGTAGTCCGCGTCCGAGCCGTCCACCACCTGCACGGTGTCGCCGACGTTCAGGTTGTCGTAGAAGTACCGCGCGTCGCCGTTGGCCAGCCGGACGCAGCCGGCGGTGCGGTTGGTCGGCTCGCCGCCACCGTGGAAGGCCACCCCGGACCTGGTGAAGAAGACCGAGTACGGCATCGCGGAGGGCGCACCCTCCGCGTCGGTCGTCTCCGTGCTGCGGTGGTCGACGTCCTTGGAGAGCACGTGGAAGGTGCCGACCGGGGTGTCCTCACCCGGTCCGCCGGTGGAGGCCGCGACCGGACCGCGCACCGCCCGACCGTGCGAGATGAACCAGGCCTTGCCGTCGAAACCCTTGGGGCCGAGTACCACGCAGGCGTCCGTGCCGATATGGCACGGCGTGCCCGGCACCAGCCCACCCGCGGCCTCGGCCGGCGTCGAGCCCAGCAGCGGTACCGCAACCAGTGCCGCCACCGCCCCGAGGCTGGCGACCAGCCACATCCGCCGCGATCCGCGACGGGCCCGGTGGCCGGTCATGCGCTCAGTCCAGACATGCCTAGTCCCTTCCGGCGGACGTCAACCCGCTGAATGGCGGAACCATATCCAGGCGGGCCTGAGTGACCGTCGGCGACCCCTCGATCACACAGAGTAGGAATCGCGATCACCGAATGGAGCAGTCGCGGCGGCGCACCTCGCGTTACCCAACGAGCGAGTGGCGTTTCGGGTAACGCCCACTCCGCCATTCACCGCCGGCCGGGCCGAGCCACGCACTGGGCCGACCGGGCGAGGCGCCGCGCAAATGGGTGGGCGGACCGGGGACCGACCCCGGAGACGCCGGAAGGGCGCCGGACCGAGGTCCGACGCCCTTCCGTTTGGTGCCCGACGTCAGCGGCTTCCGGCGCTGTCGTCGTAGGAGTTGTCCTGGTCGCAGTCACCGTCGTGGCTGTCGCTGTTCTTCTGCTTCGCCGCGGCGAGGCCGGCGGTGCCCTCGACGACCGAGTTGTTGCACGCCTGGACCGGCACCTGGCCGGCGCTGTCCTGAACGTTCACGAAACCAACCTGGCCGTGCGCACCGTTCAGGACGCCACCGTCGTCGGCAAAGGCGAACGGGGTCGCCGCGAGCAGACCAGCAGCGGCAACCGCCACCACAATTCCAGCCTTCTTCAGCACAGAGGTTCTCCTGTTCATGTCGGCGGCGCCTCACGACTCCGCCAGGGACACCAGCGATGAATGGGGAGCACTCGCTGGCGGCCACTAACGTAGCGGATCTTCTTCCCCCACAAGTACCCCAGTAGCACAATCGTGCACTCTCGGTAGATCTCGAAAAGTTACGTTCTCTTTGGGGTGAACGAAATTCTGTTATCACGGAAACGCTCTGTTGGTATTTACCCCGAAGACGGTCACCTGCCCCGGAGCGGACCGACCTGACCGCGCGCGCGCCTCGTCACGGCTCGTGGCGGAGAGTCACCCCAGTGCCGACACGCCGAGCGCCCGGCCGACCGGATCATGTTCAGACCTGCGAAGTTCGCCCGACGGCCACGGTCACGTTGCGTGAGATCGCCACGGCCTCACCGAGTTGATCACTCACTGTGGTGAGTTCCTTGGCTGGATCGTTATCTGCAGGGGAGGTGGCTCGTTGGTTGACGCGGAGGGGTGCGACGGTGCCGTCCGCTCCAACGAACGTACGCATCGTTTATATGAGGGAGAGGAACTCCAGATGAGCCGTACCCGCCGTTTGGCCCTGACCGTGGCAGTTGTTCTCGGCGGCACGATCGCCGTTGGTGGAGTTGCCTTCGCCGCCGACAACGACTCGGACGTCACGTCCGACCACGGCAGCATTGTGAATGGCCACATGACCCCCGGCGTGAACTCCAGCGACAGCGACGGCCTGCTGGCCGGCCTGGGCCACGTCAAGTTCTGATTCAAGCGAATCGGGCAATAGCTCGATCCGTGAAAAGCGCCCCCACCGGCAATGCCGTGGGGGCGCTTTTCACGTGGTGGCGACCTCGGGCCCGGGGATCGGCACACCGCGCGCGGGCACCGCGCCGTTGTTCGGGCTCGCGGACCGGCCGTACACCTCGCGGGCCTGGGCCGGGGTGATCGTCTCGGCGCGCATCGGCGGGGCGGAGTGCAGGTGCTCGCGCAGCACCCGACCGGTGGCCGGCGCGATGTGGTCCAGTGCCGCGACGCTGGCGGCCGGCGAGCTGAACGCCTTGACCCCCGCGCGGACCGCCGGCACGAGCGCCCGGTCCAGCGCGCGGGGCTGGTCGAACCCGCCGGTCTCCCGCATCCACCTGGGCAGCGTGGCGACCGTGGCCGGCGCGATCAGCCGGCTGAACGCCCAGAGCTTCACCCCGCCCCGCTTGCGCGGCGTGCGCAGCAGGTAGTGCATGCCCTCGTTGGCCCGTTCCGAGGTGCACAGCCGGGGACGGACCGCCGCGAAGTACTCGCGCACCTCGGCGCGCGAGCTCGGCACGTCGGCCGGCTTGCAGGTCTGCAGCTCGGCGGCCACGACACAGTCGGCCCAGTAGCGCCGCTCGTCCGCCGCGCTGAGCGGTCCCGGGCCGTACCTCTCGTAGCACTTGAGCACGGAGTGCCAGCCGGTGACGTGGATCCACAGCTGCGACTCGGGGTTGTTGGCGCTGTAGCGCTTGCCGCTGATCGGCTCGATGCCGGTGGCCTTCGCGTGCACCTTCATCAGGAACTCCGACGCCGCGACCGCGGTGCGCCCGTCGCCGACGGCCACGGTGAGGAAGTAGGCCAGCGTGCGGTCCAGCCGCCCGTGCGGATCGCGGTAGATGCCCTGCATGTCCGCGACCGCGGCGGCCAGGAACGGGTCGAAGTGCTCCAGCACCACCGAGCGCTGGAAGCCGATCAGGGCCGTCGGGGCGGTCCAGACCTTCCAGGTCGGCGAGTCGGGGCCGAAGAACCCGTAGTCGTGGTGCCGCAGCGGCGGGCGAGTCGCTGGCGTGGCATCGGCTGCCATCACGTGCTCCTTTGCGCGGTCAGGGCGGTGTGGTCGGTGTGGAGGTCAGGGGTTCATCCGGTAGGTGCCGCTGAGTGCGGCCACGTCCTGCCACACGCGGTCGAACGCGGCGTCGTCGGTGGTGGGCCGGCGGATCACCGAGAGCGCCCACTCGCGCTGCGCCTCGGTGGAGCCGCGCTTGCCGTGCAGCTCGACGGCGAACCGGGAGAAGTCGTGCACCAGTACGTCGAACACCGCGCTGAGCAGGTCGTCACCGACGCCGGTGAGCTCGGCCTGCTCCAGGATGAGCTGGCCGTAGACGACGAGGGTGAACAGCTCGCCCAGGGTGAGCGTGAAGTCCATGTCGGCCTGCTGCGCGGCGTCCGGCCCAGCGGTCCGCATCAGCTCGGCGAGGCTGTTGGCCTGCTCGAACAGCAGAGCCACGTTCGGCAGGTCGGCGCGGCGGGTGTAGGCGGCCCGCCAGTCGTGGAACCGGATCTTGCCGAGGCCGCGCGCCGGGCCCTGCCGGAACAGGAACTCGTCGTCGGCCGCGTCCAGCCGCGTCGGCACCGGCTGGTACTCGGTCGGCTGGAACAGGTACGCCGGCAGGAACTTCAGGATCAGCGCGAGGTTGACCGCGACGGTGCCCTCCAGCTTGGGCAGCCCGACCACGTCCAGCCGCGCGATCGGCAGGAAGTTGTCGGCCTCGAAGCCCTTCGCCGCGACGATGTCCCCGAGCAGGGCCAGCACGCGCTCGGCCTCCGTGGTGACCCGCATCTTGGTGATCGGGTTGTACAGCAGGTAGCGGCGGTCCTCGGGGCCGGCGCAGCGGAAGTAGTCCACCGCGCGGTCGGAGAACAGCCGCATCCCGACCAGCCGCGCGTACGCCTGCACGAAGTCGCCCCGGATGTGCGGGAAGTTCGTCACCGGGGCGCCGAACAGGATCCGGTGGTGCGCGTGGCCGATCGCCTCGTACAGCGCGTGCGTGGCCAGCCCGATGCCGCCGAAGCTGAGGTTGAACTTGCCGATGTTCACCGTGTTCAGCGCGGCGGAGAAGGCGGCCTCGCCGGTGTGCAGGATGTCCTCGGCGCGTACCGGGTAGTCCTCGAGCCGGAACTGCGCCACATACATCTGCGACGGCACGACGTTGCGCACCACGTGGTAGTTCGGGTGCGTCGAGTCGGCCAGGAAGAACACGTACTGGTCGGGCCCCTCGACACCGGCCACCCGGCCGAACACCGACACCGTGGTCGCACAGTTGCCGTTGCCGATGTAGTACTTCTCGCCGCTCGCCGTGTACCCACCCTGGCCGTCGGGGGTAAGCACCAGGTCGGAGGAGTAGATGTCGGCGCCGTGCTCCCGCTCGGACAGCCCGAACGCGGCGACCCCACCGGCGTCCAGCGCGGCCGCCGCCCGCCCGCGCGCGCCGGCGTTGTCGCTCTGCCACACCGGGCCGAGGCCGAGCACGGTGACCTGCCACGGGTACCAGTAGTTCAGCCCGTAGAAGCCGAGGACCTCGGACATCGCGGCGATCCGGGCGGTGTCCCAGCGCTTGTCCGGGTGGCCCGCGCCGTCCCTGGCCGGGGTCAGCAGCGTGGCGAACAGCCCTTCCTTGGCCGCGAACTCCAGGAAGTCCGCGTAGAAGACCTTGCCGTGGAAGTCCTCGGTCAGCCGGCGCAGCCCGCGCTCCTCGAACCAGTCGATCGTCGCCCGCAGCAGCCGGCGCGTCTCGGCGTCGAGGTGCACCGGGTCGTAGCGGTGCGGGTCGAGCAGTGGCGAACCCGTCTCCGGACGGTTCTGCACCTGGGCCTCCAACGAGTCCGACACCAATTACTACTGGCGAGTAGGAATACCCGGGATAATACTACGGCGGAGTAGTTTGTCCAGTAGAGTGACCTGACCAGCGGGTTGACGAGGAGGCAGGGTGCGGGCAGCGGCGGGGCGCAAGCGGCGTACCTACGCGAGCCGGGTGCCGCCGGACGAGCGGCGCACCCAGCTGCTCGACGCCGCGCTGCACCTCGTGGTCAGCAGCGGGCACCAGGCCGCCACCATGGACGCCGTCGCGGAGCAGGCCGGCGTGACCAAGCCGGTGGTCTACGGCGTGTTCGCCAACCGGGTCGAGCTGCTCGCCGCGCTGCTGCGCCGGGAGCAGGAGCAGGCGCTGCGCCAGCTGCTCGCGGTGCTGCCCACCGACCTCGACCGCCAGCCCCCCGCCGACCTCGGCGCCGCGCTCTCCGGTGTGCTGGACAACTTCCTGCGGGTGGTGCGCGAGGCGCCGGACCGCTGGCACTGCATCGTGATGCCGATGTCTGACATGCCGGCCGAGTTCCACGCCGCCCGGGAGCGCGGCCGGGCCGTGGTGCTCGACCGCGCGGTGGTCATCGCCCGCTGGGTGTTCGGCTCGCTGGACACCCCGCCGGCCGTCGACCCGGAGATCGCCGCGCACGCCGTGATCACGCTGTTCGAGATGGCCGCCCGGCTCGTGCTGACCGACCCCGAGCACTTCCACCCCGACCGGTTCGTGCATGCGGTCCGCGCCGCCAGCGGGCTCGGCCCACACCCCTGGCCGGTTCGCTCGAACGTGTGACGACTGGTTCTGTTGCGACCAGGGGGATTCTCGTGGCGGGGCTGCCGAAGTAACGTCCCTGGGGCGAGCCCATAGCGGCCGGGACGCCGCCGGGACGTCTCACGAGTGGGGAGCTGCCGTGCTGAAGAGGGTCATCATCGCCGCCGTCGCGGCCACCGTCGCGTTGGTCGCCTTCGGCGGAGTGGCGTACGCCGACACCGGCTCCACCACCACCTCGCTGCTCGGGCCCGGGTACTTCGGGACGATCGCCCAGCAGTTCGGCTATCTCATGACGAACCTCGGTCTCTGACCACACCGGCCTGACCGCGCCCGCGCCGGCCGGACAGCGGAGCGCGCGCGGTAATACACCCTCTTCGGGTGCCGCACACCCGCCGCAGTGGGTGTGCGGCACCCGAAGAGGGTGTACGGCGCGGGCAGCTGCCGCGGTCAGTCGACCAGCGGGCGGACCTGCTCGGCCACAAAACGGACGAAACCCTCGGGGTCCGGCTCGTCGGCGGTCGGCTGCAGGACCACGGTGTGCGCGCCGGCGTCGGCCAGCCGCTTGACGGCCCCGGCCACCGCCGCCGCGTCACCGGCCACGCCCACCTCGGCGTCGGGCTCGGCACTCGCGTCGGAGCTCGGGTTGGAGCTCGGGTCGGAGCTCGGGTTGGAGCTCGCGTTGGAGCCGGCCACCTCGGCGCTCAGCCGTGCCACGGCGTCCGACCCCGTTGCCGTGAGCAGGTAGGCGACCACCTCGTGGTGGCCGGTGCGCCCGGCCGCCGCCCGGCCCTCCTCGACCAGAGCCAGCGCCCGCCGCGCCCCGGCCGGGGAGACGCTCGCGTCCAGCACGGTGCCGTCGGCGGCCTCGCCGGTCAGCCGCAGCGAGCGCGGCCCCTGTGCCCCGGCGAGCACCGGTGGCGCGGTCTCGGGCGGCCAGACCAGCGCGACGTCGTCCAGCCGAACGTAGCGCCCCTGGGTGCTGACCCGCTCGCCGCGCAGCAGGGCCCGCAGCGCGCCGAGGTACTCGCGCAGCAAGGTCACCGGCGAGTCGACCCGAGCGCCGGTCTGCCCCATCCAGTCCTGCACGCCGTGCCCGACGCCGAGGCTGACCCGCCCGGGGAACATCCGGTACAGCGTGGCGGCCTCCATCGCGGTGAGCGCCACGTTGCGCAGCGGCACCGGGAGCAGCCCGACGCCGACCCGCACCCGCCCGGTCCAGGCCAGGGCCGCGGCGGCGGCGGCGATGCCGCTCTCGTAGAAGCAGTCCTCCCACAGCCACAGCTGCTCGAGGCCCACCTCGTCGGCCACCGTGGCGACGGCACGCAGCCGTTCGGGGGCGAGCTGGGGACGGAACACCGCGCCGAGAGCAGTCATAAGATCATTGCTACCGGGTCCCCGCCGGCCCGACAACGCGAATACCCGGTGGGCTGATCAGCACGCCCAGTGCCGGCGCAGCGCCACGTGCACGCCGTGCGGCTCGCCGTAGTGCACCCCGGTGCCGACCAGGTGGAAGCCGAGCCGCTCGGCGAGGCGCAGGCTCGGCCGGTTGGCCGGGTGGATCAGCGCCCAGACCGCCGGCAGGCCGACCTCGTCGAGCGCGTACCGGGTCAGCGCCCGGACGCCCTCGGTGGCCAGCCCCATGCCGCCGTACCTCGGGTTGATCGACCAACCCATCTCGACGAACTCACCGGGCAGCTCCACCGACGGCTTCAGGTGCCCGATCCCGACCACGTCGCCGGGGGCCGGCCCACCCGCCGCCGGCGCGATGCCCGCCGCGGCCAGCACGAACGCCCAGTGGCCGAGCTCGGGCGGGCCGGCGTAGGCCAGCCTGGTGGCCACCGAGGCACGCGCCGCCTCCGGATCGCTGAGGTCGACCGGGAAGTACCGGTTGCTGGCCGGGTCGGCGAACACGTCGATGACACCGGCGCCGTGGTCATGGCGCATCGGCTCCAGCCGCAGCCGCCGACTGGACAGCAGTGGTTGCCCCATCCGCCGAGTGAATCACGGGGCGGCCGGCCGGACGAGCGACTTACCGGCGGCGGCCACGAACCCGGTGGCCAACAGCGCGGCCGGGGAACCGGCCCGGGGTCAGGTCCGGTCGGCGAACGCCCGCTCCCAGCGCCGCTGACCCACCAGCTCGGGCAGCGCGTCGCGGTAGAGCCGCCGGTAGCGCGGGAACTCGCGGGCCAGCCGCAGATGGTTGCCGACCGCGGTGCCGAGCAGCTTCCAGAACACCCTCGGGTCGCGCTTGCGGTAGGCCACGCCCCGGCCGTCGGAGGTGCCCACGGTCGCGCCGTCGAGGCGGGCCATCAGGAACCAGCGGGCGTCCTGGGCGGCCACGTTGAGCTGCGGCCGGCTGTGGTGCTCGGTCTGCACCGGCAGCAGGTTGTGCACCAGCCCGCTGACCAGCGTCGCGCCGATGGTGATCGGGTTGGTCGGCGGCTGCAGGAACCGGGACGCGCGCACCCGGTCCATCGACGGCAGCGGCAGGTCCTTCGCGCTGGCCAGCACCCGGCCGTCGGCGAACTCACCCCGGCGGGCGCGCACCTCACCGAGCGAGCTGGGCAGCTGGTCGAACAGCGCGAGCGGACCCTCGGCGAAGTCCCGCATGGCCAGCTCCTGCAGCGCCACCGTGGAGTACTCCAGCGACATCAGGTGCTTGAGCGTCGACTTCAGGCTGTGCCGGATCAGCGCGCCGCCGTGCCGGTACGGGCTGTGCAGCGCGGCCACCACGAGCCGGTTGCGCAGCTGGTAGTACGCCTTCCAGTCGGTCGCGTCGTCCTTGTCCGACCAGGGCATGTGCCAGATCGCCACGCCCGGCAGCGAGACGGTCGGGTGCCCGGCCCGCTGCGCGCGCAGCCCGTACTCGGTGTCGTCCCACTTGATGAACAGCGGCAGCGGCAGCCCGATCCGCTGCGCCACCACGCGCGGGATCAGGCACATCCACCAGCCGTTGTAGTCCACGTCGATGCGCCGGTGCAGCTTCAGCGACTTGGTCGCGTGCCGCAGCGGGTACTTGGCGAAGTCGTGGTCGTAGGTGACGTGGGGCGCGGCCTGCCAGATGAACTTGTGCCGGTCCACCACCTCGCCCATGGTGTGCAGGTGGCTGCGGGCCTGCAGGTTCAGCATCTGGCCACCGACGATCATCGGGTGCTCGGCGAACCGGGAGAACGCGACCGCCCGCAGCACCGAGTCCGGCTCGATGGCGATGTCGTCGTCCATCATGAAGATCTGTGCGCAGTCCGTGCCGGTCAGCGCCTCGTGCAGACCCCGCGTGAAGCCGCCGGAGCCGCCCAGGTTGGCCTGGTCGATCACCCGCAGCCGGTCCCCGAGTGCCTCGGCGGCCGCGTCGAAACCGGCGGCGTCGCGGATCTTGCTGGTGCCCTGGTCGGCGACGAAGACCGCGCTGAGCACCTCGCGGACCAGCGGGTCCTCCCCGAGGGCGGTCAGCGCGGCCACACAGTCCGCCGGCCGGTTCATGGTGGTCATCGCGATCGCCGCGCTGGCCGCGCCCGGGGCGTCGACGGTCGCGTACCAGCCGGCCTCGAGCAGGGTGACCGGCTCGTCCGACGTGGTCAGGTCGAACCAGTACCAGCCGCCGTCCTCGAACGGCCCCAGGTCCAGCACAAACCGGCCCTGCTGCACGCCGGAGGCGCTCCGCGCACCCTCGCCGAGCACCTGACCGCGCACGTGGATCTGCGTGCCGTCGGCCTTGGACCGGTAGATGTCGACCCGGCACTCCGCGTCCACCGCCAGCCGCAGCTCCACGCTCTCCAGCACCGACCAGCGGCGCCAGTAGCTGGCCGGGAACGCGTTGAAGTAGCTGGCAAAGCTGATCTCCGACTGGGCCGGCAGCCGCAGCTGCGTCCGCGAGTCGGCCGCCGCCCGCTTCCGGTTGCCCTCGTCCTCGTCCAGGTAGAGCGCGCGCACGTCCAGCGGATCACCGGCGCGCGGCAGGATCACCCGGGCGAGTAGCGCCCCGGTCCGGGTAGTGCCCTGCGGGGCAGTGCTGTGCGTGCCGGTGCCGTTCGGGGCGGCGAGCTCGGTCATCGGGTCGGCCACGTCCTCTGGGTGAGTCCGCCGCATCCCCATCGACGCGGCGCGGGTTGCCGACCCTAGCGGCGCCGAACTGAGTGCCCCCAATCACCCACCACGGGTCGTCGGGTCACCGGGTCCCGGGGTCGCCGGGTCAGCCGCCGGCCCGGAACTCGCGCAGCACGCCGTCCAGGTCCGCCGGCGCGTTGCCGTGCAGGATCACCCGGTGTGCCCCGGCGGCGAGCTGCCGGCGGGCCCGCTCGGCGCAGTGCGCGGCGTCCCCGATCGAGGCTCCGTCGCGCAGCCACGACTCCGGGTAGAGCTCGGCGAGGGCGCGCAGCTCGTCGGTGCTGAAGCTGGCGGTGTCGGCCATCCGGTCGGCCAGCAGCGGGTGTTGCCGGACCCGGCGCAGCACGGCGGGGTCCCAGCCGTTGGCCGCCACGATCAGCTCCCCGTAGCCCGGCCACTGCAGGTACGCGGTCATCCGGCGGACCACGCGCAGCAGGATCTGCTCCTCCGGCTGGTCGCAGGCGGTGACCAGCATCGCCCAGACCCGCAGCGCGTCGGGGTCCCGGCCGGCCAGCTCGGCGGCGCGCCTGGCCCTGGCGACGCTGCCGGCCACGGCCTCGTCGGTCCAGTGCGAGTGCAGGATCAGGTCGTCGAAGGCGCGGCCGGCCAGCTCCTGGGTCCGGGGGCCGAGCGCGCCGAGGGCCAGCCGGGGTGGCCGCGCCAGCTCGACGCCGAGCGAGAGCCGCCCGGGAAACCGACCGAGCGGGCCGTCGTGGTCCGCCACGATCTCGCCGCGCCAGAGCGCGCGCAGCACACCGGCGGCGTCCGCCAGCATCGCCATGCTCGGCCGGGGCATGCCCCAGGCGTCCCACTGGTGGTTCGGGCCGCGCCCCAGCCCCAGGGTGAAGCCGCCGGTGGCGAGCTGGGCGAGCGTGGCGCCGTAGCTGGCCAGGTCCATCGGGTGGCGGGTGTGCGGGAAGGTCAGGGCGGTGACCACCTCCATGTCCCCGGCCAGCGCCGCCGCGTACCCGCCGAGCACCGCGCTGTGCTTGACGTTCAGCCGCTCGGAGACCAGGACCGCGCCGAAGCCGCGCGCCGCCCCGTCGGCGACCTCCCGCGCTACCGGGGCCGCCGACGTGACGTGCCCGGGCACCACGTAGAAGGCGAGGGCGCCGGCGTCCCGGGACTCGACGCGCCGCGCGGTGGCTCCGGACTCGGTCAGGGTCATGGCGGCCTCTCCTCGCTGATCAGGCCGGCGCTGATCAGGCCGGCGCTGGTCGGGCCGGCGCTGGTCGGGCCGGCGACGGGTCGCCCCGGCCGCCGGTGGCTCAGGTCACCGGACAGTAGGGCGCCGCGACCTCGACCGGCCATCGCCGCGAGGGACAGCGCGGGGCCCGGTGGCGCTCCGTTTGGGCGTCGGTCCCGAGCACCCACACCGACCGACCGCCCGGGGTTGTCCGTTATGGACAAGCCCCGGGCGGATCTGAGCTAAGCAGGCTACGAGTTCGGCGTGACCTGGGTCGGGAAGGGCTGCGCGAACCCGCCGATCCGGACGTTCACCGTCGCGGCGTCGGCGGCCGGCGCGGGCGTGATCCCCCAGAGCGTCAGCGAACCGCCGGGCGGCACGCTGTTGTAGGCGTTCATGCTCGCCGCGTAGGAGAAGTACGTGTTGGGGATGCCGCCCGGGACGCAGAGGCTGGCGCGCGAGGCGCCGGCGGGATCGAGCACGGTCACCTCTCCGGGGAACAGGCCGCCCTTGATCGAGTCGGCGGTGGCGGTGTTGTTGTAGGCGAACGGCGCCGGGGTGGGGCCAGGGTTGCTGACCAGCAGCGTGGTCAACAGGAAGCCACCCACCCGCCGCACGCTCTGCACGCTGGCGGTGACGTTGCTCGGCACGGCGTTCGACGCGGGATCGATGGATGTCGACGGCGCCGGGTTGGTCGTGGTGACCTCGATGTCGACGCGCCGGTTCTGCGCCCGCCCGTCGGGGTTGTCGCTGCCGTCGGGGTTGGTGTTCGGGGCCACCGGCTTGGTCTTGCCGTTGCCGACCGAGGCGAAGGTGAAGTTGCCGCCCAGCTTCTGCTTCAGCGCGTCGGCGACCGCGGCGGCCCGCTGCTCGGACAGGGTCTGGTTGTAGGCGTCGGAGCCGATGGCGTCGGTGTTGCCGGCCACGGAGACCGCACCCGCGGTGCCGTTGATCTGCTTGGCCAGCGAGTCCAGCGCGACCTGTGCGGCCGGCGAAAGGGTGGCCTTGTCGAAGTCGAACAGCACGTCGGCCGGCAGCCGGAAGCTGGTGGGCCCGCCCTGCTTGGCCGAGGCGCAGACCAGCGGCCCGGAGTTGCTGCCGTTATGGCTGTCCGCCAGGATCGGGTCCGGCTTCAGCGCCGGAGCCCCGGCCGGCTGGATCGGTACCTGCACCGGCACCAGGTCGGCCAGCGCCGCGACCATGCTGGCCGCCTCGGCGGGCGGCGCACCGAACACGGCGGTCAGGGTGACCGACTGGCCGGGCCCGATCGGGTTCAGCCAGTTTCCGCTCAGCCGCCCCCAGGTGCCCTTGTAACCGGGGTCGCTGGTCTCCTTCAGCACCTGGTAGCTGGTCCCGCGGGGCAGGTCGAACAGTAGGAACCGCCGGGTGGTCGGGTCGGTCCACTGGCTGGCCGTGACACTGGTGGTGGTGCCGTTGAACAGCTCGAACTGCAGCGCCACCTCGGCCGGCCCGTTGCGGACCAGCCGGACGTTGCGCGCCTCGGCCGCCTCCAGGGACGACTCCCCCTTGGCCACGATCCCGTTGTCCTGGACCGGCCCTCCGGGGGCGGTCGGGGCCGCGGCCCCGGCTGAAGCGGCCGACGCATTGCTGGTCGTACTGCTGGACTTCGCGGTGGCGCCGCCGTCGCGGGCCCACGGCGAACCGCAGGCCCCGACCGACAACGCCACAACTGCCACCAGCGGCACAATCCGCGAGAACCGCGTGACGGTGGTGCTCATTCTTTTCCTCGCGTTTCTCAGCCGCCGGCGATCGTGTCTCTCGACTTGCCCGTCTTCAGTGCGCGATGCAGATCTGGTCGTGGAAGTCCTTGAGCGGCTTGAAGTTCTCGTCCATCTCGTCCTTCAACTGGGCGTAGACGCGCTTCTGCGACTCAATGGCCTGGTTATCGGCCAGCATTGCGTCCACGTACGGCAATAGCTGCACCGGAGTGACCTTGCGCAGCGCCGTGTAGGCGTCCACACCCCCCTTGCCCTGTTCGATCGTCGGGTCGTAGGGGAATCCCGTGCAGAACGCGGCCACCTGGTCCGGAGTCATACCGGCGGCCGGGTCCGAGGTCCCGAAGCCGCCGGCGGCCCCGCCGCTCGACACCCCGGCCTGGCCGGGAGTGGCCGTCCCGGCGGCAGCCGAACCACCCGAGGAAAAGCCGCCCTGCCCGCCGACCGCGGAACCACCGGCGGCGGAACCACCAGCGGCCGAACCACCAGCGGTGGCGCCGCCGGCCGCGCCGAACCCGGAAGCACCCGAGGTCGCCGATCCCGCCCCGGCCCCGGAGCCGGCCGAACCGGCGGCGGTGTTCGAAAGGGCGCCGTTCGACGTCGCCGAGGTGTTCGAGGCCGGCGCACTGCTCGAGCCGGCCATGCACGGCGCGCCACACGCGGCGACGGACAGCACGACCGCAACCGCAACCGGGGCAATGCTCAGGATTCGACGCTTCTTGGATGTGTTCATGACTGTGGTCCCCCTGCGAAGTATTCGGCGTGTATCCGGACGCGAGTGGCCGCCCCGACGGAAGCGCTTTTGCCCCGCCACCGGGTCAGTAGGTTTGTGTGCTCGCCGCTGTCTAGATCAGATTGGCGAATTCAACAGATCCCAGCCAGAGGGCGGCCCCGACCAGCCGCACTTCGGCAACCCCACCGCGGGGGTAGGGCTGTCCCCCTTCTCCCAGCCAGCCGCACACCGTGTTCACGCGCATTGAGCCGCCCACCGAAACCCCCTGTCGGGTCGGGGAAATCGTCGGGCGGCCCATTCGCACAGTGACATGGCGACCTTGCAGGCGCCTTACAGAACGGGGTCGGCCGGCGACTACGACGTCCGGCTCAGCTGGCGCCGGCGCCGTTTGGGCCTGACGCGCGCGAAGCTCAGGAGCTGGTGCTCGGCGCTGGCCCGTCGCGGTGCGCCGAGGCGAGCGCGGCTCCGACCTGGTTGGCGAGCGCGACCGCGACGCGGAGCTGGTCCAGCGTCGGCCGGGCCACGCCGCTGGCGGCGGTGAGCAGGAACCGGCCACCGGTCACGCCGGCGCTCTGGATCACGAGCTCGATCTCGGTGTCGGTGGGCAGCCCGAGCCGGCGGACGTTGTACGGCTGGCCGTTGTAGGTCAGCGTGCCGTCGGGGTTCAGCGTGGCCAGCACCGGAGCGCCGCCCGGGTCGAAGTGGCAGCTGTCGATCTCGAGGACGTCGACGATCTGCTGACCGACGTGCTCGATCAGCGAGCTGGTGGAGGTGAGGCCGGCACCGACGGTCGCGGCCGTGCTCACCACGCCGTCCAGATAGCCCTGCCCCCGGCTCGCCTGGGCCTGCTGGCGGCGCCCCCAGAGCGCCACCTCGGACACGGCCGCGCCGACGAGCATGAGCAGCACCGCGGTCTCGATGTCGGCGCGGTCGGTGATGGCGAAGCGGATGAACGGCGCGGTGAGGAAGTAGTCGAACCAGGCCGCGCTCGACAGCGCGGCCACCAGGCCGGCCGCCCGGATACCGGTGGAGGCGGCCACGACGATGAGCAGCACCAGGCCGAGGGCGGCGTTGGTGTTCGCGATGCTGTCCCGGAACAGGCTCAGTACCGCGCAGGCCGCAAAGGGCACCACGGCGGCGGCGCCGACAACGAGCGACCGATGAGCTCGCAGAAAAGGCTCCACCTGCACCGAGCCATCAAACCGCAACCGGTGATGTTGTCAATGGGACACGCTCCGGTCAGGCCTTGCCGTACACCGGAATCCGCGCGCCGCTGATCGGCCAGGCGTCGTCGCTGCACAGGAACGCGATCACCTTCGCGATCGCCGAGGTCGGCACCGCCCGGGCCGCGAGGTCCTCGGACATCCACGTGCGGTTCGCGGGAGTGTCGATCACCGACGGCAGCACGCTGTTGACGCGGATGTCCGAGCCGCGCAGCTCATCGGCGAGCAGCTCGGTGACCCGCACGACCGCCGCCTTCGTCGTCGCGTGGGCGATCGGCGCCGGCCCGCCGACCGCGGTCTTGGACCCCACCGTGACGATCGACCCGCCGCCGGTCCGGGCCATCCGCGCCGCGGCCGCCTGGCAGCACCACAGCAGCGAGGCCACGTTCGACCGCCACAGCGAGTCCATGGTCGCCTCGTCCAGGTCGGCCAGCGAGCCCGGCACGAACCCGCCGGCCAGCGTGACCAGCGCGTCCGGCCGCGCGACCTCGTCGACCCGCTCCCACGCCGCCACCACCGAGGCCCGGTCGGCGAGATCGACCCCGATGGCGTGCACCCCGTCGGCCTGCCCGACCTCGTCGAGATGCTCGCTGGGCCGGTCGAGCGCGACGATGGTCGGCACGCCCCGCGCTCGCAGCTCGGCCAGTACCGCCCGCCCCAACGCGCCCGCCGCCCCGGTCACCACCACTGCCTCAGCCATGCGCCACATGCTTCCGTCTCCGGCTGGCGAGGGGAACTCGCCCCACCGTGTCCCGCGCACAAAGCGGGGGAGCGAAATGCGCAGAACGTTCAGAACGTGAAGTACGTGCACATTTGGCGAGCAACCCGACCTTGCCTCGGCTGGCACCTATGGTCCGAACAGGGCAGCGTCTGGTCGGACCGGACGAATCTCAGTGCGGACAGTCGGAGGTACTCAGGATGCCGTTTCCGAGGTGGCGGGGTTCGAGGCGGCAGGGTCATTGGCCGTCGGGATTGCGCTCGGTTGTCGCGGTGACAGTGGCGGCAGCCGTGCTGGGAGCCTGCGGCGCGCCTTCGACACCTCCCGGCCCGAACCCGTCCGCCACCGCGAGCGGCGGCGCTCCGGTGGTGCTGCCGACCGCCGATCCGTTGAATGGTGACGGCGGCGTATCGGACTTCTACGCCACGCCCCCGACCGACCTGGACGTGCTGCGCAAGCCGGGCCAACTGATCCGCACGGAGGCATTGCCGGCCGAGTTCTCGCTGGCCAGCGCGGCGCGCGCGGACCGCATTCTCTACTCGTCCACCGATGGTCTCGACGGGAAGTCGCCGATCATGGTTTCCGGCGCGGTGTTCCTACCGAAGGGAGACCGACCGGCTGACGGCTGGCCGGTCATCGCCTGGGCGCACGGCACGGTCGGGGTCGCCGACCGCTGCGCCCCGTCGAACAACCAACGATCGACGCGCGACGCCGCGTATCTGAACCACTGGCTGGATCAGGGCTACGCGATCGTGGCCACGGACTACCAGGGCCTCGGCACCCCGGGCGGCCATCCGTACCGTGCCGTACGGCCCGGCGCGTACTCCGTGCTCGACTCGGTCCGCGCGGCGCAGGCGACCGACTTCGGCCTCGCCAAGAAGGTCGTGCTGGTCGGGCAGAGCCAGGGCGCGGCCGTCGTCATCGCGGCCGCCGCCGACGCCACCGCCTACGCGCCCGACCTCGACCTGCGCGGAACCGTCGCCACGGGCCCGAACTACGTGACTCCGGACAATCCCAAGAAACTCGACCCGGACGCAGTGGAAGCCGATCTGCTCGCCTACGAACTGCTCGGCCTGCACCTGATCGGCCAGGTCGACCCGACGTTCAAACCCGACGACGTGGTCACCGACCGGGCCAAGCCCATCCTCGGACTCACCCGCACCGGCTGCCTCTCCCAGGTAGCCGATGGCATCGAACAGGACAAGCTCACCGCGAGAGCGGCGTTCACCGTCGATCCGAAGGAGATCCTGGCCCGAGAAGGTGTCCCGCCGCGCTTCTTCACGAGCCTCAAGGTGGCGAAGTCACTGTTCATCGGCACCGGCGGCAAGGACCTCGACTCGCCGACCGAACGCCAGCTCAGCCTGTTCCAGGATTCCTGTGCGGCCGGCTCGACCATCGAGCAGCACCTGTACCCGAACCTCGACCACAGCGCCACGGTCAACGCCTCGCTGGCGGACTCCACACCGTTCGTGCGCAAGGCGTTCGCCGGCGACCCCATCCCGGGAACCTGCCCGACCCACTAGCCGGGTCACCTCGGGATGGCTGGTCATTTCAGGACGGCTAGTCATCTCTAAAAAAGCTTTGAACGGGACCACAGCCAGCCAGCCACAGCCAGCCCAAGCCGGCACCCGGTTCATGTCGACAAGAAATGACCGCTGGAGTTCGGCGAACTCGACCGTGTGGCCGAGCAGATGCGCGCCTTTGCGAGAGCCCGTTAGCACCGCAACGCCAGTTGATGGTTACGACAGTGGGCGCTGTCCGCGGCGTCGGTAGTCGCCGCCGACGTCTGGCGCACCGGCCCACCACTGAGCGGCACCGCTCAGCCGCGCCACGGCTCGGCTCCCGGTGTGTCGGGTCCGGGTGTGTTGATCGCTTTGTTGATGAACGCGGCGCCGTTCTGGGCGTCGTCAACCGTGACCACGAACTGGCGCTTGCCACCGTCGAGGTTCAGTTGCAGGGCGGCTCCGCCTCGTATCACGACCGCGGCTTTCCCGGACAGCCGCAGGCTGCCCCGGTAGCCCCAGGACAGCGCAACGAGATCGGTCGCTTCCGCTGTGCTGACCCGCTGGATCGGGATACGGGTGAGAGGCACCCGGACCACGCCGTAGGCGACGCGGACACCGCGGGGTGTGGCGATCACCCGGACCGAGGTGAACAGCAGCAGCCCCAGCCCGATCACGCCCAGGAGAATCCCCGCACCCCACCACTGGCGTGTCCCCTCCACGACCGCATAAGCCAGCACCCCGATCGCCAGGGGGCCGATCCAGAAGCCGCGGGCCCGCCCGACCCATACCGCGTCCTCACCCAGGCCTGCCGCTGGGCTTGGCGGCGGGTCCCTGCGCTGAGCCGACTCGCGGGCCCCGGGCGCCACGCGGCTCACCGGTGTCGTCGAGGCGGTGGGCCCCCACCGGATGATCGCGAACGTCCCCACCGCGGCGAGCGCAACAGGCCCGCCGAGCACCGACGCCAGCCCACCGGCCAGCCCGACGTGCGCTTGCCGCCAACTCACCACATCAAAGTTGGCTCGGGTCAGCACCATCGAGAGTGACGCTGCCAGGCCCAGGAGAAACAATCCGATGGCGGCGGCCCCCCGCGCGGCGGCCACGGGTGGACCGCCCACCGGTCGCGGTGTGAACCACCACGTGATCCCCGCGCCGATTATCCCGAGCAGGACGCAGGGTAGGAACGCGGGCAGTTTCAGCTGCGCCCCGTTTGCCTCGCCCGCGGCTCCCCAGTGCACCGCGACCCGCGCGGGCAGGCGCGACCATACGCTCAGCGGAATCACGAACACCGCAACGACCAGCACGGCCGGCAGCACCTGATAGATGACCCGCAACGTCCATGCCCGCCCGGCCGGTGGACGACCTGGCTGGCGCGGATCATTCAGGTCGTGCCGGCGTGGTGGCCATTCGGGTGTTGCTGGAGACACGGTGACCTCATTTACGGCTCGCGATATGTCCCAACGGACGCCGGGGGACGGACTGCTCGGGAATGTGGATCGAGGTCGATTCGCCCGCTCACCGTTTCTGTTGAGGTTGGCCGGTGTGCGCTGCCCGGTGTGGCTCAAGAGTGCCGATGCCGACGACCCGACACGGTCGAGGTAGCCCTACGACTGGCCGAGGCAAACCCCACCTCACTTAGGGGAAACCCACCTGGGCCGCCCGACGGCACTCGCGTCGAGCGCCCGTGCGCGCGAGCTGCTCGGCCGGCACCCGGCCGGGCCTCCTGCTCCGGAACATCGAGGCCGGCGCCTACACCGGCGGCTGACCCCCACCCCGGGGCGGCCGCGGTTGGAACGCCCGGCGGTAGGCCGTCGGCGCGGTGCGCAGCGCGAGCTGGAACTCCCGGCGCAGCGCCTGCCCGGAGCCGAAGCCGACCGCCCCGGCGATCTCCTCGACACTCAGGTTCGTGCCCTCCAGCAACCCGCGCG
>DATAZG010000214.1:0-49780 GCA_036272155.1 Pseudonocardia sp. | reverse complement strand
GCCGCCGTGCTCGATGCCGCCGTGCTCGATGCCGCCGTGCTCGATGCCGCCGTGCTCGATGCCGCCGTGCTCGATGCCGCCGTGCTCGATGCCGCCGTGCTCGATGCCGCCGCGCTGCTCCCCGCGGGGACCTGGCTGGTCGCTTGAGCAGCGGGCTGTGCCGTCTCGGACTGTGCCGGCGCCGCCGCGGCCGCGAGCGGTGTACTGGACGGCGCGGCGGTGGCCTTGGCGGCCGCTCCGCCGCCGCCGAGGATCCCGGTGAGCGCGCCGACCGTGTTGCCCAGGCCGCTGGTGAGGCCCCCGACCGCGCCGGAGAGCGTCCCCACGGTCTGGTCCACCGCCGTACCGACGCCCTGAGCGACCGTGCCTAGGCCCGTCGCAACGCCGTCCCCACCAGTCGGCGTCGTTCCGCCCCCACCAGGCGGCGTCGTGGTTCCGCCCCCACCCAGCAGCGACGTAAGGGCGCCTCCGCCGCCGGTACCGGTCGGCGCCGTCGGAGCTGCGCTGACAGTCGTCGGAACGGATGCCGGGGTACCACCGAGCAGGCCACCGGCGAGCCCGCCGACGACGTCGTCGACCGTGCCGGCGAGGACGCCGGTGGTCTGCGTGACGGTGGACCCGAGGTCCTGTACCACTGGCCCGAGCAGCGGGATGCTGCCGCCGACCTGCTCCACAGTGTTGCCCAGCGTGCTGCCGACGCCGCCGACCACACCGGACACGGTGTGGGTCGCGACCTGCGCGACGCCGCCGACCGCGCCGACGGTCGCACTCAGGGTGTCTGCGACCGCGTCCGTGGTGTTCGTAAGGACTCCACCCAGCGCTGTGACCGGCGCTCCCAAGGAGCCCAGCCCGAGGTTGCTGGCCAGTCCGCCAACGTCACCGAACAGTCCGCCCGCAACGGTGCCAAGGCCACCGACCGCGGTGTTTACCACTTCGCCGGTAACCCCACCGGTGGGGGGCTTGGCGGGCGGCGAAGTACCGCCGTTTCCATCACCGCCACCGGGTGATGAGCCCCCACCCCCTGTGGGCGGCGTACTCCCACCGCTACCCCCTGTGGGCGGCGGGGTCGTGGTGCCCCCACCGGGAGGTGTGGTCGTGCCGCCGCCACCCACGGGGGGCGTGACCACCACCCCGCCGCCGGGCGGCAGGACGCCGCCCACGCCACCCAAACCGGGCACGCCGGCGAGTCCACCGCCCGGCCCGGACAGCGCTGATGCCCCGCCGGACGGGGCATCGAAGGAGGCTGGCGCGAAGGCCAGCGGTACGCCGAGGCCACCGTCCGCCGCGCCTGCCGCGCCCGCCGCGAGCGCGCCGGCCAGCCCGTTCGGGGACCCGTAGCCGGGCATACCGAGGATGCTGGGCTCGGGGTAGCCCCCGTCGGAGGCGCCGGTGCCGGCCGGACCGGGCAGCACGGGGCCGAACAGGGCTGCGCCGGCGGCGAGCGAGCTGACCGCGACGATCGCGCTCGCGCTGCTGGCGAGCTTGCGGTGCGGGAAGGGTGCGCGGCCGGTGCCGAGGGCCGGACAGAAGACGAGCGCCGGGTCCGCGGGGCCGGAGGCGCGCACCTCCCGTCGGGTCATGGACCGCACCGGCATCGTGATGCGTTTCGCCGGCGGATGAGCGGGGTGCACCGGCCTGGGTTCGGTCGGTCGGCCGAGCAGCTCGCCCAGGACAATCCGGGGCTCGTTGGGCTGACCGCTGTGTCGGGGAGCTGGCCTTGCCACGATCAATATCCCTCGTTCGAGTGATAGGGATCTGTAGTTGTACTGCGCGTAAGCGGACGCCGCCAAGTGCTACTCACCCGCCCATCGCTACCACCCGTCTAGCTCAACGACCGTTAGTCGTCTAAAACTGGCCACTTATCGCTCCACGCTAACGGAACGTGATCAACTAGGACCAGCCGGGGCGAGCCCATTTGCACCAACCGAGCGCCGTCCTTTGGCGCGCGAGTACCCCGTTCGGAGGAGTCGGCGCTACCCGTCGGGCTCGGCCCGCTGCTCCGTTCCGCCGGATCAGGTCGCGCGCCCGACCCGTGGAATTCACCGGGCACCGGCGTGGTTGTCGGAGTTGAGAAGCGACCACGACCACGCCGCGCGAAGGTGAGCGAATCAATGAGCTCTGCTGCTACTCCGGTGCAACTGGGAACCGTCGGCGTGTGGGCGGCGAGCTGGGAGCTGACCGCCGCCCAGGCCGCCGAGATCGAGCGGCTCGGCTACGGCACCCTGTGGGTCGGCGGGTCACCGGAGGCCGGCCTGGAGATCGTGGAGACCCTGCTCGCGGCGACCTCGACGCTGTCGCTGGCCACCGGCATCGTGAACATCTGGAGCGCCGAGGCCGGCGCGGTCGCGGACTCCTACCACCGGCTGGAGGCCGCCTATCCCGGGCGGTTCCTGCTCGGCATCGGAGCCGGTCACCGGGAGCACACCACCGAGTACCTGCAGCCCTACCAGGCGCTCGTCAACTACCTCGACGTGCTGGACGAGCGGGGCGTGCCGAAGGAGCGGCGGGTGCTCGCCGCCCTCGGCCCGAAGGTGCTGCGGCTGTCCGCCGACCGGGCCGCCGGTGCGCACCCGTACCTCGTGCCCGCCACGTACACCGAGGGCGCCAGGGAGACGCTGGGTAGCGGGCCGCTGCTGGCGACCGAGCACAAGGTGCTGCTGGGCACCGACGCGGAGAAGACCCGCGCGGCCGCCCGCCCCTCGGTGGCCAACCCGTACCTGAGCCTCTCCAACTACCTGGCCAACCTGCGCCGACTCGGCTTCACCGACGCCGACCTGAGCGACGACGGCAGCGATGCGCTGATCGACGCGCTGGTGGCGCAGGGCGACGCGGCGAGCGCGGCCGGGCGGCTGCGCGAGCACCTGACCGCCGGGGCCGACCACGTCGCCGTGCACGTCGTGCCCGACAGCGAGGACCCGCTGGCCAGCCTGGCCGAGCTGGCCCCCGCCCTGGGGCTGGCCGGCCGGGGCTGAGGCTCGTCCAGCTCACGTCTACCGCAAGTTGACACTCATTTGGTTGGCTATCCGGTCATGACGTACCGGACTGCACGGCGAGGTCCGGCCGCGGACGTGCCGAGCTATGACTACGTCGTGGTCGGCGGCGGTACGGCCGGGTGCGTGCTGGCGGCGCGCCTCTCCGAGGACCCCGGGGCGCGGGTGCTGCTGCTCGAGGCGGGGCCGGCGGGCACGACCGGTGACGCTGGTGACACTTCGGACTACGTCAGCCTGTGGGGCTCGCCGGTGGACTGGGCCTACCGCACCCTGCCCCAGGCCGGCCTCGGGCTGAGCTCGGTGCCGGTGCCACTCGGCCGGGTGCTCGGCGGGTCCGGCGCGATCAACGGCATGCTGCACGTGCGCGGCCACCGGTCCAGCTACGACGAGTGGGAACGGCGGGGCGCGTCCGGCTGGCACTACCGGGCGCTGCTGCCGCACCTCAAGCGCAGCGAGCGGGTGGAGGGTGGCTCGCGGCGCTGGCGCGGGGTCGCCGGCCCGATGGTGGTGAGCACGCCCGGCCCGGTCAGCGACTTCTACCTGGCCGCCCACGCGGCGGGGTCGGAGATCGGCCAGCCCAGCAACGCCGACGGCAACGGTGAGTGCGCCGAGGGCGTCTCCTGGACCGAGCTGAACCTGGTCGACGGCCGGCGGCAGAGCGCGGCCGACGCCTACCTGCGCCCGGTGCTGAACAGGCCGAACCTGTCCGTCGTGACCAACGCCAGGGTCCGCCGGCTGCTGCTGGACGGCCAGCACTGCCACGGCGTCGAGTACCTGCACGGCGGGCCGGAGACGCGGCGCTGCCACGCGGCGCGCGAGGTCGTGCTGGCGGCGGGCGCGGTCGGGTCGCCCCGGCTGCTGCAGCTGTCCGGGATCGGGCCGGCCGGGTGGCTGCGCGAGCTCGGCATCGACGTCGTGCTCGACCTGCCCGGCGTAGGGGCGAACCTGCACGACCACGTGCTGGCCCACGTCACCTACAGCAGCGGCGCCGACCTGTCCGGCGCGCTGCCCTCCCGGGTGCCGCACATCCTGCTGCGCAGCGACCCTGACATGCCCCCTGACCTGCGGTTCGTGGTCACGCACCGGCCGATGACCGCCCGCTCGAGCGCCGAGGAGACCGAGCCGTGGGGCAGCTCGAAGTCGGTGTGGCGGACCGGCGGCTACTCGGTCACGTTCGCGCTGATGACCCCGCGCAGCCGCGGCAGCGTCCGGCTGGCCAGCCGCAACCCCGACGCCGCCCCGCTGATCGACCCCGCCTACTACGCCGACGAGCGGGACCTGGACCGGATGCTCGTCGGGCTGGAGCTCGCGCGCGAGCTGGGTGGCTCCGCCGCGCTGGCGCCGTACCGGGACAAGGAGATCGGCCCGGGCTTCGAGGTCGGCAACCCGTACGCGCTGCGCCAGTACCTGCGGCGGGCCACCAACTCCCACTTCCACCTGGTCGGCACCTGCGCGATCGGCACGGACAGCGGGGCCGTGGTCGACCCGTCGCTGCGGGTGCACGGGATCGACGGCCTGCGGGTGGCGGACGCCTCGGTGATGCCGTCGATCGTCTCGGCGGACCCGCACGCCACGGTGCTGGCCATCGCCGAGCGGGCCGCGACCCTGCTCAGCCCGTAGTCAGCTCAGCCCGTAGTCAGCTCAGCCCCTGGTCAGCTCAGCCCCCAGTGAACTCAGCCGGTGAGCCGGACCCGCGTGGTTCGGGTCAGCCGCCGGGGTGCAGGAGCGGGGCGATCCCGCCCCACAGCGGCGACATCGACACCGGCCCCTGGGTGACCATGCTCAGGGTCAGCGCGACGACGACCGTGACGGCGAACAGCACCAGACACAGCGCTAGCGCCACCAGCTGGTGCCGGTTGGTGGCCAGGTCGGGGATGCTCGACACGTCGGACCAGTCCAGGCCGGCCGGCGGCGGACCCCAGGTGGGCGGCGTGCCCCCGGGTCCCGGACCGGCGGCCAGCGAAGCCGGCGGCCCGACCCGCACCGGACCCAGCTGTGCCGGCCCCAACTGTGCCGGCCCCAGGTGAGTCGGACCCAACCGCGCCGGACCCAGCTGCGCCGGGATGGGCGCCACGGGCTGCCTCCGCGGTGGGACGTAGGCCGGCACATAGGCCCGCACGGGTGCACCGGACGCCGGCGGAGCCCAACTCGGTGTGATCGAGGTGCTCGGCACGTGTACCCCCCAGGTGCGACGAACAGACCGTTGACCTGTGCATCGCCGGGCGGCTGTGAAGTGTTTCAGCTCACCGGTGACCCATGCCCGAACGGCGACCGGATCGCCACCTCCGGTCGGTGAGCGGCCCCGCGCCGGCGACCACATCCCCTCCACTCGCACGGATGGGTGGCGCGGGCGGGCCGATCCCGCCGGCCGGCCCTCGACCCCGCCCGCTCGGCGGTAGAGCAAACCTGAGACAATTCAAAGGTCACAGTCCGCTACCGATTTTGATTGATAGAAGTCACAGAAATTAGCACTAAAGTGGTACCCCAAGCGGGCTAATTACGGCCTGCAACGGCGAGGCATACCGTTGGCCTCACGAAAGATGCCGCACGTCGTTCGGCCAGCGGGTCCGCCTAGCATTCTCGCGGACCACCCACCCGTGACACATTGTTTCCTGCGTATTTCGTCGTACCCCGCCTCGTCGGCGGCCCGAGCCGGCCAATATCCTCAACGTGGAATCAAAGCCAAAGGGACATTCCCGCAGTACCGCGACCAGGCCGTCGGCGCCGACGCAGCAGTCGTAAGGACGCGTGCCATGGTGGCCGCCCGCACCGTACTGGTGTTGCCCGAACCGGGCCACCCAGTTCGGCGGGTGGTCGCTCGAACGTGGCACGAGGGGTTGGCCGTTGGCTACCAGAGGGCGGAGGGAGTTGGTCGTGGCTCTGACGTTGAGTCGGGTCAATAGCGCGGGCCTCCCGCCGCGGAGGGGCTGATGGATAACCTTCTCATTTACATTCCACTCGGCATTCTCGGCTTCGTCCGGTGGCTGAGCTGGGTGGTGCGCCAGGTTCCGGCGACGTTCTACCGCCCGGTGGTGAACGACCACCGTGAGGCGATGACCGTTGTCACCCCGGTTTACCAGGAAGATCCCGCACTCTTCCGGGCGGCCGTGACGTCGTGGCTGGCGAACGACATCGAAGAGGTGATCTGTGTCATCGACTACACAGACACCCGTTCGATCGAGATCGCCAGGGAGCTCGGCACCACCGTGATCATCACGGACGTGCCGGGCAAGCGCGACGCGCTGCGCCGAGGCTGGGAGGCGGCCACCACCCCGCTGGTCGCGCTGGTCGACTCCGACACCGTGTGGGCCCCTGACGTCGCGGTACAGGCGTCCATGCCGTTCGCCGACCCGCAGGTCGGCGCGGTCACCACCCGGCAGAACGTGATGAACCCGCGCTCGCCGTGGCAGCACCTCAACGACATGTACCTGGACTACCGGTACTACCACGAGCTGCCCTCCCAGTCGGTGGCTGGCAAGGCGGTCTCCTGTCTGTCGGGCCGGACGGCCATCTACCGCCGCACGCTGCTGGAGTCGATCTCCCACGACTTCATGAACGAAAGCTTCTGGGGTGTGCCGTGCCTGTCCGGTGACGACAAGCGGCTCACCATGCTCACGCTGGAGAACGGCTACCACGCCGTCCTGCAGCGCTCGGCCTGCGTGTGGTCGCAGTTCCCCCCGGAGGGCCGGAACTTCTTCAAGCAGCGGCTGCGCTGGGCGCGCAACACCTGGCGCTCCGACCTGCGCGCGCTGAGCAGCCCGTGGCTGTGGAAGCGCAAGTTCCTCGCCTACTGGATGATCGACAAGGCGATCAGCTCGTTCACGCTGCTGTTCTCGCCGGCCTACCTGATCCTGTCGCTGGTCGAGCGCCGCTACGCGGTCGCCGGCATCCTCGGCGCGTGGTGGATGTTCAGCCGCTCGGCCAAGATGCTGGCGCACCTGGAACGCAAGCCGTGGCACTTCATCACGATGATGCCGTTCTTCATCATCGCCAGCTTCGCCATGTCGCTCACCAAGATCTGGGCGCTGCTGACCATCCGCCAGCAGCGCTGGCTGACCCGCGACGTCGCCGTGTCGGCCAAGACCAAGACCGTGGGCCGGACCGGCGGCATGATCGACGCCGACGTCAGCGCGCTCGAGGCGGCCACCCCGGAGGGGATGGCGGAGGTGCTCCCGGAAGCCGTGCCGGCAGGGGCGGGAGCGGGGGTGGCGACAGCTGTGGCGACAGCGGCTCCGGCAGCGGTGGCGACAGCGGCCAAGAAGCCGTCGCCCGTGCCGAGAGAGCTGCCGGCCGTGCCGCAGGAGCTGCCCGTCTCCGAAGAGCTGGCCGAGGAGCTGGCCAAGGCGCCCGACGAGTCGGAGTCCCTCGACTCGCTGGAGTCCCTGGACTCGCTCGACGCCAAGCCCGAGGCCGGCGAGCTGGCCAAGGTGCCCGACACCGGGGAGCTCGCCTCGGTGCCCGACACCGGTGACCACGACTCTTCCGCTGAGGCCGAGCCTGCCTCGAGCGGCACGGAGCACGCCCGATGACCAAGAAACACCGCGTGCGCCGGACGCTGCTCGCGATCGTCGCCATCGCGGCGGTGGCCTGCGCGACGCTGGGCGTGCTCGCCGGCGTCGGCATCTGGAAGCCGCAGGGTTCCCTGCTGGGCAGCTGGTCGACCGCCGCATCGAACCCGCTCAGCGGCTCCGTCGCCAACCCGACCGAGGGCTTCAGCTCGGACGTCGGCATCGACAAGGCTCCACCGCGTGCCCAGAACCGCCGGATGATCCCGGACCAGTTCGACGCGGTGACCGCGCCGAAGAAACTGCTGGGTACCCCGTGGGCGAACATGGTCGTGATGCCGGACGGCGTCAAGACGATGCTCGGCAACCGGGTCACCTGGATCGGCTACTTCCGGTCGCTGCCGCACTACGACGGCTCGATCGCGCTCGAGGACGTCGCCGCCCTGGTCAAGAACAGCCCGACGCCGGACTGGTTGGCCGAGACCGAGCCGGGCGTGTTCCTGCTCAAGGTCGGCCTGGTGCAGGCGCCCGGCACCACGATGACGGTGGCCGCGCCCCGGGTCCGCGAGTTGCGGCTGGCCGCGAACCCGTACGTCTACGTCGCGGGTGTCTCGGCCACCGGCATCTTCCGGGGCGTCAAGGTGACGTCCTGGATCGTGGCCAACAACGCGCCTGACAACGATGCGACGCACCGCCGGCCGTTCGTCTCCTACGACCAGACCGGCGCCCGGCTGGACGTGATCGACTCCGAGATGTGCTACCTCGGGACGGACGCCAGCCGCGCCTACGGGGTCAGCTGGGGCCAGGACACCGGCGGCCAGGCCCTGCGCTCGGTGTTCCACAACAACCTGTTCGGCGCGTACACCGGCCGGGCCGTGAACGTGACGTTCCAGGACAGCGTGTTCCGCAACAACGCCCGCTACGGGCTGGACCCGCACACCGACAGCCGAGGCCTGACCATCATCGGCAACGAGGCGTACGGCAACAACACGCACGGCATCATCTTCTCCAAGGGCGTCATCGACAGCGTGGTGGCCAACAACCACTCGCACGACAACGGCGCCAACGGGATCATGATGGACGAGCTGTCCAACAACAACGTCATCCAGAACAACATCGTCGAGCGCAACCACGGCGGCGGGATCGTGCTGCAGGGTTCGTCCAACGTGCAGGTGATCAACAACGTGGTCGCCGGCAATACGCTCGGCATCCGGGTGAACGGCAACGAGCTCGGCATCGCGGTGGCCAACCACGTGGCGGGCAACCAGCTCAGCGGCAACCACAACGGGATCAACGTCTACGGCGGCGCCCGCGACACCACCCTGCAGAACAACGTCGTGCGGGACACCGTGAACTCCGCGATCATCCTGAGCGAACCCTCGACCAGCCAGGGTGACAGCGTGATCAACGCCCGCAAGGCCGTGGTGATCGGCCGGGGCCCGTCCACGGTGAGCAACCTCTCGGTCCAGCAGGCGCTGCGCGGCGTGGTGCTGAACGACGGCACCGCGGCGACCCTGAACGCGGCCAACATCAGCGCCAGCGAAGTCGGCATCGACGTGCACAACGCCGCGACGATCACCCTGGCCGGGGCGCCAACCGCGATCAGCGATGCCCGCAAGGGTGTCGTGGTGGCCGGCACGGCGGTGCTGCCCAACGTGCAGATGAGCAAGGTCGGCAAGGGCGTGGTGCTCGGGCCGAACGCCAAGCTCACCGTGGACGACGGGCGCATCACTGCGCGGGACGTCGGCCTGGACGTACAGGGTCTCGGCGGCTCCGACCGGGTCGTGCTGCACAACTCCAACGTGCGGGCGACCGACCCGGTGGCCGGCGCCTCGGTGGCCGACCTGTCCAACGACATCAGCGCGACGATCTCCTGGCTGGCCGTCGCCGGTGCGGTGTTCGTCGGGCTGGCCCTGATCCTGCACCTGCTGCACCGGATCACGATGCCGGCGTCCCGGGTCCGCCACCGCGGCATACCGCAGCCCAGCGGCGCCTCAGGGGCCTGATCGGGTACGTTCGAGCGACCGGGAGCGGCCGGCACCACGGGTGCCGGCCGCTCCCGTTTGTTACCGGGGCCTTGGAAAGGTGTCCGGCTGGGCGTCAGCCCGTCCGGCGGGCGGCCGCGAGGGCACCGCGCAATGTCGCCCCGTCGCACCGGCTGCCCAGCAGGAGTGCCAGCCGGGCGAGGAACGCCTCCCGGTCCGCGACCTCGTCCAGCTCGGCGCTGAGCAGGGTCCAGGCCCGCTCCCCCGGAGAGTCGACCGCGGCCGGCGGGGCCCCGGCGGGACCGGATGCGCGTTCCCCCGGCGCCGCGCCACGGGCCAGGTGCGCGGCGACCTCGTCGAGCCGGTCGCGCTCCGCGGCGGGCAGCCGGCACAGCACGAGCCCGTCCGGCCGCACGACGATCACCTCACCGGGCACACCCGCGAGCGCTTCCGGGTCGGCCAGCACGCTGCCCACCGCGGGCGGCCCACCGGAGCCGAACGGCACCGCGCGCACCGGCTCCGGGGCGAGCGCCTTGGCCATACCCGCGACCGCCTCGGCGAGCTCACCGGCCGGCACGGCACAGCCGAGCACCGCGAACCCGCCGCCCAGCTCGGCCGCGAGGGTGGACGACCGCCTGCCCCCGAGGGTGCCGACCTCCACGAGCTGGTCGGTGAGCGGGTCACCGGGCTGTGCGGCGAGGGAGCCCGGGGCGCCGGCCGGCCAGGTGATCGGGGACGACCGCACCCGCGCCGCGGTGGACTGGCGCGGGTCGAGCAGCGGCCGGAACTCCGGCTCGTGCACGGCCAGGGCCAGCACGGCGTCCCGGCCCAGCAGGGCCCCGGGCCCGGTGGGCGACATGAACCGGGTGCTCTTGGTGGCCGCCTCGATGTTCTGCCGCCAGGCGTCGCGGCGTTCGGCGGAGTAGGCGTTCAGCAGCGCCGGCCCCGCGGTGCCGTGCAGCACGGCCGCCAGCTGCCAGGCGAGGGTGTCCGCGTCCTCCAGCCCCGAGTTCAGCCCGCGCACCCCGAAGATCGGTACCAGGTGCGCGGCGTCGCCGGCGAACAGCACCCGGCCGTGCCGGTACTCCTCGAGCGACCGCGCGTGCGCCCGGTACAGGCTGCTCCACTCCAGCGTCCAGCCGACCCCGTGCCCGAGCCGCTCCAGGTGCCGGCCGATCCGCTCGGTGACCCGCTCCGGTGCGAGCTCGGCGGCCGCGTCCTCCTCCGGCCTCAGCTGGTAGTCGACGCGCCAGATGTCGTCCGGCTGGCGGTGCATGATGATCGTCGAACCCGGGTTGCCGGCCGGGTCGAACCACACCCTGCGCTGGGCCGGCAGGTCGACCGGCCAGCGGATGTCCGCGATCACGTACCGCGCCTCGTAGCTCGTCCCGGACAAACGCAGGCCCAGGCTCCGGCGCACCGCGCTGCCGGCCCCGTCGGCGGCCACCACCCAGCCGGCCGCGAACTGCCGCTCCCCCGCCTCGGTCACCACGGTGAGCACCGCACGGTCGTCGTCGGTGCGGCAATCGGTGACCCGCACGCCCCAGTGCAGCTGCGCCCCGGGCGTCGCGTCCAGGGCGTCCACCAGCAGCTGCTCCAGCACGCCCTGGGAGATGTTGACCATCGGCGGGTGCACAGCGCGCGGCCCCGTCGGCATCTCGAACGCCAGCACCTCGTCGTCGCGGTAGTACGTGCGGCCGCCGGTCCAGGCCAGGGCCGCGCCCGTGACGGACCCGCCGACGCCCAGCCGGTCCAGGATCTCCAGCGAGTGCCGGGACACGCAGATCGCCCGGCTGCCGAAGGACACGCTCCGTCCCGCCTCCAGCACCGAGACGGGCACGCCCCGGCGGGCGAGGCCGAGCGCGGTGGCCAGCCCGACCGGGCCGGCGCCCACGACAACCACGGTCAGCGCCTCGGACGTCGCTGCCTCGGACATCGCTGCCTCGGACGTCGGCGGCACCGAGGCCGGATAGACGCGGGGGCGCGGGTAGGCCGCCATCGTGGTCCTCCCTGAGCTCGACTGGGCCCGATGATGCCGGTCAGGGGCTACCTCGGAATAGTTCACGTTCCAGCGCTACAACTTGAGCTGAGCTCAAGTAGCGGCGCCCGCGAACCGGATGAACTCGCGCGCCCGGGGGCTCAGTGCGGCGTCGTCGGCCCAGGCCAGCACGACCCCGACGGGAGCCAGCACCGGGCGCACCGGCTCCACGGGCACCACCCCGAGCCCCTCGTAGGTGAAGTCCAGCTCGGGCCGCGACACCAGCAACGTCCAGCCCAGACCCCGGCCGACCAGCGCGCGCGCCGTCTCGAAGTTGGCCGTGCGGTACCTGATCACCGGCCGGATCCCGGCGTCCGCGCAGATCCGCAGCGCGTGGTACGAGCTGGGTGGAGCGTCCAGCAGGACCATAGGCTCCGGCTCGAGCGCGGCCAGGTCGAGCTCGGCGCCGACCAGCGGGTGGTCCCGCGCCAGCAGTACATACGGGCGGCGGCTGTGCAGCTCGATCCGGCGCAGCTCGGTCGGCAGCTCCAGGTCGTAGGTGATCACCAGGTCCAGCTCGCCGCCGACCAGCCGCCGGCACAGCTCCTCCTGGGTGTGCTCGGCGAAGTCGACCACGACGGCCGGGTGGCGCTCGCCGAAGCCGGACAGCAGGCCCGGCATGGTGGTCGGCCCCAGCGACGGGTAGCAGCCCACCGCGAGCGGCCCGACCAGAGCGCCGGGCCCACCGGACGCCTCCGCCGCGAGCTCCCCGGCCTGCCGCAGCAGCACCTTCGCCCGGCGCAGCGTGCTCAGCCCGGATGGCGTCAGCGTCACACCGAGGGCGCGGCGGCGTACGCAGAGCCGCACCCGCATGGCCCGCTCCAGCTCGGTGATCGCCACCGACACGGCCGACTCGGTGACGTGCAGCCGCGCCGCCGCCTCCCGGATCGTGCCCGCCTCGGCGACGGTCACGAAGTAGAGCAGCTGGCGCAGGGAGAACGCGGGCGCGCGGACCGGTCCGTCCATGGCTCACGAGGATGCCAGACGGCCGAGGTCAGCCCATGCTGCTGCCACCGTTGACGCTGATCACCTGCCCGGTCACGAAGCCGCCGTCCGGGCCGACGAGGTAGGCCACCGCACCGGCCACGTCGGCCACCGTGCCCGGCCGCGCCAGCGGGATCAGCTCGGTGGCCCGGTCCAGCATCCGCAGGTACTCCGGGCCGTACGCGCCGGCAGCCAGCGCGGCGGTGATCTCCGGGGTCTGCACGTAGGAAGGGGCCACCGCGTTCACAGTGATCCCGGCGTGGGCGAACTCCCTGGCCAGCGCGCTGCACATCGCGTGAACGCCGCCCTTGGCCGCGTTGTACATGGCGTGGTCGGTGAGCCCGTTGCGCACCGACTCGGCGCCGATGTTCACGATCCGGCCGTACCCGTGCTCCACCATGTGCGGCAGCAGCGCGAGCGTGCACCGGATCGTGGTCCACAGGTTGTTGTCGATGGTCGCCTGAAGGGTCTGCTCGGTGTGCTTCAGCGTCGGCCGGATCACCCCGCCGCCGGCGTTGTTGACCAGGATGTCCACCCGGCCGAAGGCGTCCACCGCGGCGGCCAGCAACTGGTCGGCCCGGCCGGGCTCGGCGAGGTTGCCGACGTGACCGGCCGCCTTGTGCCCCGCCAGCCGCAGCGTGTCCAGCGCGCCGGCCAGCTCCGCCTCGCCCAGTGCCCCGACCAGCACCTGCGCCCCGTCGGCGAGCAGCCGCTCGACGATGCCCATCCCGATGCCGGTGACGCCGCCGGTGACGATCGCGGCCCGGCCGGCCAGTGGCCCGGTCACCGGTGCGTGGCGTCGGCCGGCGCCAGGAAGTCCGCGACCAGGCTGTTGAAGTCGGCCGCCCGCTCGATCTGGGTCCAGTGCCCGCACTCGGCGAACACGGCCAGGTCGGCGTCCGGCAGCAGTCGCAGCATGTTCCAGGCCACCTCGACAGGCACCACCTTGTCCCGCAGGCCGTGCAGCAGCAGCGTCCGGGTGGGGATGGCGGCGACCTCCTCCTCGGTGATGCCCAGTTGGCTGCCGGAGTGCTTCGAGGAGAAGAACATGTCGCGGTACGCCTCGAAGGCGCCGGGCGCGATGCTGGCCTCGTACCGGTCGCGCACGAGGTCCTCGGTGATGATCGACTTGTCCACCGCGAAGCAGTCGAGCAGCAGCTGGCGCATGTTGTGCTCGGACGGCTGGTACGCGCGCAGCGCCTTGAGCCCCTCGGTGATCGTCATGCCGACGCCGGGCGCGCCCATCAGCACCATCCGGCCGACCCGCTCCGGGTGCTGGCCGGCCATCGCCAGTGCGATCCGGCCGCCCAGCGAGTTGCCCACGACGGACACCCGCGCCAGGCCCAACGCGTCCAGGAACGCCCAGACGTGGTCCCGCCAGGTCTCCAGCGAGTAGTGCACGTCCTCCGGGCGCTCGGTGTAGCCGAAACCGACCAGGTCGGGCGCCACCACCCGGTACCGCTCACCCAGGGCGGACATGTTCAGCCGCCAGTTGGCCCACGCCGAGACCCCCGGCCCGGAGCCGTGCAGCATCAGCACAGGGTCGGCGACGCCGGAGCCCGCACCCACGTCGTGGTAGTGCGTGCTGATGCCCCCGGCGTCGATGGTCAGGCCGGTTCCTTCGGTGGTGATCGTCATGCGACTGCCCCTTCGAAGATCGCTGGCGACGCGCACTCCCACCCTAGGTATTCTGACACCAGGACTCAAGAAGTAGCGTGCAACTCGGCACCTGAGCCGATGTCTGCACAGCTCATACCTGCATCTGAGGGTGTCGAACCTCAGAATTGTGTGACCAGGATTGGGTCAGCTCGCAGTTACGCTGGATACGTCCGACCCCACTTGTCGTTGGAAATAGGCACGACAAGAGCCACTTGTCGTGACAAAAAGACGCGACAAGTCGGCCCGGCGCGAGCCACACGACAGCGCGAGCCCCCTCGGCGCGCGCGGTTACGTCCCTCCGCTGAGCCGGCGTGCTTGGGACTCCGCGTAGGACCGGTCCCAGCCCGCTTCGAAGTGGATCAGGGCGGGACGGTCGTCGATCGTGCCGGTGCAGCCGGCCTCGTGCAGGGCGAGCCGCTCTCCCGCGTCGAACCGCAGCAGCGCGTAGCGCCGGGCGGTCAGCTCGGTCTGGCGGCCGGCGTCGTCCCGGACGGTCATCCGCAGCCCGGTCTGCCACCAGCGCTCGTCGTACTCGGCGCTGGTCCGGACGTCGACCACCGCGGCGAGCGCGCCGTCCCGGTACACGTAACCGTGCCGGGTCGTCTCGCCGCGGGCGTGCAGCTGCATGACGTTGAGCGACAGCCCGTCGCCGGCCTGCGCGGACACCCACTTCCAGTCCTGCAGCGTGTCCCAGTCGCGGGTGCCCCACGAGTGGTCGCGGTGTCCGGTGGTGTCGAACGGGATGCGCCGACCGCCCAGCACCAGCTCGCCGGTCACGTGCGCGGACTGCTCGAACCG
The DNA here is from genome assembly GCA_036272155.1 of Pseudonocardia sp. Classification (GTDB taxonomy): domain Bacteria; phylum Actinomycetota; class Actinomycetes; order Mycobacteriales; family Pseudonocardiaceae; genus Pseudonocardia. The sequence goes on along the minus strand of DATAZG010000214.1, from coordinate 34,821 downwards.
GTTGTCCGCTATGAACGCCGGGCAGCCGTCCTCGTTGCGCGCGTAGTCGAACGCCTCGTGCGTGCCGGTGAACGTGGCGTGCAGGGACACCTCGGCGCCGGCAGAACCACCGGCTGCACCATCGGCCGAACCACCCGCCGGGCCCGCGAAGCCGAGCGACGCGGTCCGCAGCAGGTCGATGTGCCGCAGCCACATACCGTCCACGGCCCAGTCGTCGAAGTCGCGGTCGCCGACCGGCACCCCGTCCACCGCGCTGAACGCGAGCCGCTCGTCGTTGTCCCCGACCACCGCGAACAGGTGGCCGGCCATGCTCTCCGCGTCCACCCACGTGTACACGAAGATCATCAGACCTTCGTCGGGCAGCAGCACGTTGTAGAACAGGCTCTCCCGGGCGTGCGGCCCCGGCGCCAGTCGGTGCCGCAGGTCGTCCTTCGGCTCGAGCATCAGGCCGCCGGCCCGGTCAGCGCGCGCACGTAGTCGGCCGGCCAGCCCAGCTCGACGTGGGCCACCGCCGGGCGGCCGTCCAGCGTCGCGGTCATACCGATCTCGTTGAGCAGCAGGTGCTGAATGGGCATCGACCAGCCGGCGGCGTACTCGCACTCCAGGGTCATCTCGCGGCCGGCCTCGTCGGTGAACCGGCCGGACAGCGCGCGGTGGTACATCCGCTCATCGAGCGTCGCGCTGGCGTGCGCGGCGGCGATCGGCGAGAGCAGCCCGTCCCGGTAGAGGTAGCCGTTGACCAGCGTCTCCCCCTTCACCGACATGATCATCGCGTGCAGTGAGGTGGCGCCGTCCGGGGTCGCGGCGTTCATCCACTTCCAGTGCTGCAGCATGTTCCAGTTGCGGCTGCCCCAGGAGTGGTCCCGGTGCCCGGCGCCGGTGAACTCCACCCGCCGCTCCCCCAGCGTCAGCACGCCGCGGGTCAGCCCCGACTGCTCATAGCGGTTGTGGGCCACCCAGTCCGGGCAGCCGTCGGCATTGTCGTGCCAGCTGAACGGTTCGTGGATGCCCTCGAAGCGCACCGACAGCGTCAGCTCCTCGGCTGTGCCGATGCTCGTTCCGCCGGCGCTCACCTCGGCGAAGTCGACCTCCGCCACCCGCAGCGGCTCGGGCTGGCGCCAGTGCAGGCCGCCGACGGTGAAGTCGCGCAGGTCCTCCCCGGCGAACTCGGCATCGTCAAGATGCGAGACGAACAGCGGCGTGTCCATGTCCGGCCCGCCCACGAACACGAACCGGCCCCACCGGTCACCGCCCTCCCGCCACAGGTAGAGGAACACCAGCAGCCGCTCCTCGGGGATCGGCGCGGTGAGCAGCAGGCTCTCCCTGGCGTGCGGGCCGGACCGGGAGATCTCGTCGTGCAGCAGGTCGTCGGCGGCGGTGAACCGGGTCAGCTCTCGGGTGGCGGTCATGCGGTGCCTCTCGCGGTCAGAGTCGTCGTGGGAGTCGTCGTGGGAGTCGGAGTCGCGGCGGGTCGGTGGGTGCGCTGCCAGCCCAGGAACCGGGTGAGCGCGGGATCGGTCGTGGTGGCGGCCTCGGCATCGCGGTGCCCGAGGCTGACGATGCCCCGGTCGCCGTCCACCGAGATCACCTCGCTCTCGGAAAGCGAGCGGCCGGCCAGGGTTGCGGAGCGGCGGTCCCGCGCGACGACCAGCTCGCCGACGCCGCACACGGCGGCCCGGCCCATGCCCCTGGCCACCACGGCGGCGTGGCTGGTCCGGCCGCCGCGCCCGGTGACCACCCCGACCGAGGCGATCACCCCGGGCAGGTCGGCCGGCGAGGTCGTGGGCCGCAGCAGCACCACGTCGACCCCGTCGGCGTGCAGCCGCTGGGCCCGCTCGGCGTCGAACGCGGCTCGGCCCGTGACCGCGCCCGGTGAGGCGGCGAGCCCGCGCGCGAGCAGGGCCTCGGTGGGCGGCTCGTCGGGGAACCGGGGCGCCGAGGCGGCGGCCACCTGCTCGTCGGTGACCCGGTCGACCGCCTCCGCCTCGGTGATCAGCCCCTCGTCCACCAGGTCCACGGCCAGCGCCACGGCCGCCCGGCCACTGCGCTGCCCGACCCGGGTCTGCAGCACGTAGAGCCGGCCCGACTCGATGGTGAACTCCACGTCGCACAGGTCCCTGCTGTGTCGCTCCAGCGTGCCGAACATGGCGGTGAGCTGCCGGTACACCTCGGGCAGCCGGTCGGCGACGACCGGCAGCGGGTCGGTGTCGTGCTCACCGGACACCACGTCCTCCCCTTGAGCGGTGAACAGGAAGTCGCCGTACGCGCCCCGGGCGCCGGTGGACGGGTCCCTGGTGAACGCGACCCCGCTGCCGGAGAGCTCGTCCCGGTTGCCGAACACCATCGTCTGCACCACGACCGCCGTACCGACCTGCTCGTCGATGCCCTTGTGCCGCCGGTACGCCACCGCGCGCGGGCTGCGCCAGGACCGGAACACCGCCTCGACCGACTCGCGCAGCTGCCCGGCCGGCGCGGGGAACGGGGTGCCGGACTCCCGCTCGACCACCTCGGCCAGCGCGGCACAGCGGGCCCGGGCGGCGAGCGCCGGATCGGGCTCGGTGGGCAGGTCCAACAGGGCGTCCTCCAGCTCGCCGGCGTCGACCCCGCGCACCGTGCGCGCGAACCCGTCCAGCAGCCGCTCCAGCGAGGTCCAGGCGAACCGGCCGTCCCCGGTGCGCTCGGCGAGCAGCTCGGTGCCGTGCCAGGTGAGGCCGACGTTCAGGACGGTGTCCATCATCCCCGGCATGGACACCGACGCCCCGGAGCGCACCGACACCAGCAGCGGGTCGGCGTCGTCTCCGAACTGTCGCCCGGCGGCCTCCTCCAGCGCGGCCAGCCGGCCGGCCAGCTCGCCCTCCAGCCCGTCCGGCAGTGCACCGGAGGCCAGGTAGGCCCGCCCGCACGGCGTGCCGATGACGAACCCCGGTGGCACCGGCAGCCCCAGATGCACCATCTCCACCAGCCCGGCGCCCTTGCCGCCGAGCACGTCGCGGCCGGCATCCCCCGCATCGTCGAACCCGTACGTGAACATCACATCTCCCCAGGTCAGAACCCGTGAGTGGCGAGTTGGGCCAGGACCCAACTCGCCACTCACGGGGTCAGTAGCTGCCTTCCTGTTCGCGGTCGCGGTCCAGGGTGCGCAGGTAGTCCTCGTGCGCCCGCATCCAGACCGTGTGCACGGAGTCGACGGTCGGGCCGGTCAGGTACCGCCAGTCGCCGTCCTCGACGCGGCGCAGCGCCTCGGCCAGCTCGGCCCGGTACGCGGCGAACCGGGGCAGCAGCTCGCCGGTCCGGCGCAGCGCCGGGTCGACGCGCCCGACCAGCTCGGCCACGGAACCGAGCAGCTCGAAGCGGCCGTCCACGTCGTCGGCCGGCAGTGCGGTGGCCCGCGCGGACAGCGCCTTCATCGGCCCGTTCACCGCCAGGAACCGCTCGTACGCCCGGCCCAGCCGCTCGGAGTCCACCCCCGCCCGCTCCTCGGCCAGCAGCTCGCCGTGGCGCCGGTGGCCGGCCTCGGTGAGCAGGTAGCCGGCCGCCGTGTGCACCACCAGGCCGGCGTCCAGCAGCGGTTCCGGGTCACCGGGCAGCTCGGCCAGGTTGCCGCGCAGCGCCACGGCGTGCAGCACCGGCAGTGCCTCCGCCCCGACCGAGGGTGCCTCGCCCAGCCCCTGCTCGGGCACCAGCCCCTCGCCCATCAGGAACACCGCGCCGAGCACCTGTGGCGCCGTGCCGCCGGCCAGCGTCGGGTAGACCTGCTCCGTGAGCGGGGTCAGCTCGTCGAACCCCTCGCCGAGCATGGTGTCCCACAGCCCGGCCGCCCTGGCATACGGCAGCAGCATCTCCCGGCAGTACACCTGTACCCCGTTGCGGATCCGCTGGTCCCAGGACAGCTCGCCGATCGAGGTGTACAGCGCGAGCATGGACTCGTTGCACCGGGCCACGATGGCGGCCATCTCCGCGTCGCCCAGCCGCCGGACGTCCTCGACCGGGGTGTCCCAGCGGTCCCTGGCGTAGACGGCGGCGCCGGACAGGTACTTCAGGTAGTTGCGCGGCCGGGCGAACGTGGTGGCGATGTCGTTGATCGCGATCTCCACCGGGGTGTCCGGCCGGAAGAACATCGCCTCGGTCACGCAGTAGGGCAGGCCCTCCAGCACCGAGGCCCAGGCGTACGCCGGCTCGTACAGGAAGTGGTCGCGCACGATCACGAAGCCGCCGTCCGGCAGCGGGTACGGGCCGGTGTCGCACAGCCCGGCCCGGCAGTCGTAGTGCAGCAGGAACCCGGTCAGCTCGGTGGTGGCGTTGAACGAGCGGAACGCGGCGAGCCGGTCCGGGTCGTCGAGGCGGGTCTCCTCGTCGTGGAACCGCTCCAGCCAGTGCTCGGCCATCGCCGGCACCCGGTAGCCGCGGCCGGACACGAACCCGGCGCCCTCGCCCCACAGCCCGTACTGCAGCCGGCGCAGGAACTGGATGATCGTGTTGGCGTTGCGCCGGTCGTCCAGCCCCAGCCCGGAGCCGGCACCGAGCTGGCCCGCGATGGCCCGGCCGATCAGCGGGCACACCCCGGCGCCCCAGATGTGCACGTGGTTGGCCTTGGTGCCGATCTCCCGGCGGGGCAGCCCGCCCAGCTCGATCACGCCGGCCACGCCGATCTTGTCGGTGATCATCTCGATCCACCGCGCGTAGCTGCTCCACTGCTGGACGAAGCCGATCGTCTCGTACTCCTGGCGCGGGATCAGCCCGGACTCGCCCTCGGTCTGCCGGGCGGCGATCAGGTCCCACAGGTTCCAGCCCGAGTACGCCAGCATGTCGGCGATCTCGGGCGGCTCGAGGTCCCGGTGCAGGTTCTCACGAGTCCCGTCCAGCACCCCGGAGCGCAGCCGGGCGCGCATCTGCCGGTTGCCGGCGACGCCGTTGTCGATCTCGCCCCGGTAGCTGGCCAGCAGGGCCCGCAGCTGCTCGGCCTGGGCGGCGGCGGCCGCCTCGGCCTCGGCGTCCACCTCGGTTGCGCCGTCCGCCGCCGCCGTGCCGTAGTTCCGCGCGGCCCGCTCGATGAACACCTGACCCTCGGGAGAGCCGGACACGTCGAGGCGCACTACGGCGCCGTCCGGCGGGATGGTCTCGCCCCGGCCGCTGGTCACGCCCTCGGTAAAGGCCACCGACATCAGGCACGGGATGCCGTACTCCCGGCTCAGGATGCCCAGGTGGCTCTCCGGCGCGCCCTGCAGCGTCATCACGCCCTTCACCCCGGCGGACAGCGCCGGTGTCAGGAACGTCGTGGTGCCACCCCGGGCCAGCACGATCGAGTTCGCCACGTCGCCGCCGGACACGAACTCCAGCACCGCCGACGGGGAGTCCAGCCACACGACCGGCCCCTGCACCGGCTCGTCGTGCTCGAACACCGTCAGCCCGGCACCGACCGGCACGAAGTCGTCCATCTCGATCACTCCCTTGTGATGCGTAGAGCCGAACCCGGTGCTCAGGCCGGTGCGCGGTGGGACAGATCGTGGTGCCGCCCGGGCGGCGCGCCAATGGCAGGAGCGGGCAAGGTGTGTCCGGTCGGCTATCCGGAACACGAGGTCCGGCCAGGTCGAACGGCCACCTTCCGACACGGCTTATCCGGGAGGGACGACGAAGGTCGGCAATGTAGATAGCGAACAGGTGACCTGGGTCATACCGGCTGCGACATTCAGGCTAGTGTCGGGGCATGTCGGGCGACCGCGCCGGAGACCGCGCCGTGGACCGTGCCGGGGTCAGGGCCGTGGACCGTGCCAGGGTCAGGGCCTTCGACCGGCTCGACCCGTTCGACCGAGTCGGCGGGCCCGGCGGCGCACCGGCGGCGTTGGCGGAGCGCGCCGCCGAGGCCGTCCAGAGCTGCGCACACGAGCTGCTGCCCCGGTCAGGCGAGATCGCCGCCGAGATCACCGCCCAGGTGCTGGCGAAGCTGCCCGGGCTGGTGCCGACCGGCTCCGCCGAGGCGATCGACGCGGTGCGCGAGAGCACCGACCAGAACATCGGCGCGATCCTGTCCACGCTGGCCTTCGGGGTGCCGGCGACGGCCACCGAGCCGCCGCTGGGCGCCCGCAAGCTGATGCGGCACTCGGTGACCGGCGGCGGCGACATCACCGACCTGCTGCGGGCCTACCGGTATGGCCACGAGCTGATCTGGCAGCGCTGGAGCAGCTACCTGGCCCGCCAGCTGGCCGGGTCGGACCTGCTCAGCGAGGCGCTGGCGCAGTCCTCGGGGCACATCTTCACGTTCATCGACCGGTCGTGCGAGCACCTGGTCGACGAGTACCGCCACGAGTTCGGCGGGCTGCGCCCGTCGAACGGGGGCCGGCCGGCGCCGGCGGACGTCATCCACGACCTGCTCGGCGAGGAGCCGGTGGACGAGAGCGCGGCCAGCTCGGTGCTCCAGTTCGACGTGCGCGGGCACCACGTCTCGCTCGTGCTGGCCCCGATCGACCCGACCGGCGACGTCCGCATCGCGCTGCAGGCACTGAGCGCGGTGGCCTCGGCGGGCACGCTCACGCTGCCGGTCGGCGACGGCACCTGGTGGGTGTGGCTGAACTGGCCGTCCCGGCCCGGCGACGAGCTGCTGGCCACCGTCGCGGCGACCCCGCTGCGGGGTGTGCTGGCCGGCATGGGCGCCCCCGGCCGGGGGCGGACCGGGTTCCGCCGCTCCCACCAGCAGGCCAAGGAGGCCGAGCGCGCCGCCCGGCTGAGCCGGCACCCGAGGCCGGGCGTGGTCCGCCACCGCGACGTCGAGCTGGCCGCCGTGCTGTGCACCGACCCGGATCGGGCCCGCCGACTGGCCGACGACCGGCTCGGTGCGCTGAGCAGCCAGGACGAGACCGGCGAGCGGCTGCGCGAGACGCTGCTGGTGTACCTCTCGCAGGGCTGCAGCAAGACGCGCACGGCCCAGCAGATGCACGTGCACCACAAGACGGTCAGCTACCGCTTGGCCCAGGCCGAGGCGCTGCTGGGCCGGCCGCTCACCCAGGACGTGCTGGCGCTCGGGGCGGCGCTGCTGATAGACCGCACGCTCGGCGGCTGCCAGCCGGTCGACGAGCGGCCCGCCGCCCCACCTCCGGTCGATCGACGCGGTTCGACCCATCGCTGAACCGGCGCCGGCCGAATTGACGATCATTGGTGATCGTTCGAAACGGATTTCCGCCGACCGTCCGGCCGGGTGCGCGAACCGGGTGCCCCGGATCCCCATAAAACATCATGGGATCAAGGTCAATGCAGGGTTAGAATCGCGCTCCGGTTTCCGGAGGAGGCGCGGTGTCCTACAGCCTTGGTGTTGATCTCGGTACCACGTTTGTCGCGGCCGCGATAGCTCGTCCCTACGGCGCGGAAATGGTGGCGCTGGCTCATCAATCAGTTGTTGCGCCCGCAATGGTGTGCCTGCTCGACGACGGCACGCTGGTGACCGGTGACGCCGCGCGGCGCCGGGCCGACGCCCGGCCGGACCGGATCGGCAGCCAGTTCAAGCGACGCCTCGGCGACCCGACCCCGATCCTGCTCGGCGCCGAGTCGTTCGCGGTGACCGAGCTGCTCGCCACCTTGCTGCGCGACGTGTTGACGCAGGTCGTCGGCCGGGAGGGCGGCCCGCCCGACCGGGTCGTGCTGACCCACCCGGCCAACTGGGGCCCGTTCCGCCGCAAGCTGTTCGACGAGGTACCCGTGCGCGCCGGGCTGAGCAACACCGAGACGATCACCGAGCCGGAGGCCGCCGCGGCGCACTACGCCGCCACCCGGCGACTGCACGACGGGCAGGTCGTGGCGGTGTACGACCTCGGTGGCGGCACCTTCGACGCGACCATTCTGCGCGGTGGTCCGAATGCCGTGGAAATCCTCGGCCGGCCGGAAGGAATCGAACGACTCGGCGGCGTGGATTTCGACGAATCGATCCTCGACTTCGTCAACTATTCCTCCGGTGGGGCGCTCGACGGCCTCGACATGACCGACCTGCAGACCGCGCACGCGATGGCCCGGCTGCGCCAGGACTGCGTGCTCGCCAAGGAGTCACTGTCCACCGACACCGAGACGGTCATTCCGGTTTTCCTGCCGACCGGGCATTTTGAGGTCAAGCTGACCCGGAGCGAGTTCGAGGGCATGATCCGAGGCCCGATCGAGTCGACGACGCAGGCCCTGGTCCGGACCTTGCACTCGGCCGGGCTGCAGCGGTCGGACCTCACCTCGGTGCTACTCGTCGGCGGCTCGTCCCGGATTCCGCTGGTGGCCAGGACGGTCGCCGACGAGCTGGGCTGCCCGACGGTCGTGGACACCCACCCGAAGTACGCCGTGGCGCTCGGCGCGGCGACGCTCGCGGCGGCCGGCGCGGCCACCGCCGTGAACGGCCACCCGGTGCCCGAGTCCGAGTCGTTCGGCCCGGCCGGTGGCCCCGGCCGGCACGCCGACCTCGGCGCGCCGGCCCCGCTCGCCACGCCGGTCGTCGCGCCGCTGCCGGTCGCCGAACCGGCCACGGCCGGCGCCGGTGGCGGTGCTGGCCTCGGTGCACCCGCCGTCGCCGCGGCCGCCGACCAGGCCGGTGGGTCAGGGCGCGGTACGCACAGCGCCGGGAACGGCGGTACGAACGGCGGTACGGGCAGCTCCCTCGCGGCCGCCGGCACCGCGACCGCGCCCGGCTACCCGCCGACGAACGGCTACCCGGAGCCGGCGGCGACGTTCGAACCCCCGGCCGCATGGCACCAGCCCGACGCCGGCGCCGCGCAGCCGTTCGAGCTGCCGCCGTCGGAGCCGGCCCGCTCGGGCAGCGCCCGCAACTGGGTGATCGGGGTGGCCGCCGCCCTGGTCGTGCTCGCCGCGCTGCTGTTCGTGGTGATCCGCCCCGGCACGTCGAGCACACCGGGTGCCCCCAGCGCCGCCGCGCCGGGCGTCACCGTGCCCACCCCCGGCCCACCGCCCGCGCCGCCGCCTCCGCCCGCCGCCGCCAGCTCGGCGACGCCCACCGTGGCCGGCAGGATCGCCGTGGCCGCCGGCCCGCAGTCCGGCGCGGTCACTCCTGACGGCAAGTTCGCGTACGTGACCAGCGTGAACACCCACAGCATCACGGTGCTCGACATGGCCACGAACGCCGTGGTCGGCAGCATCCCGATCGCCGCCGGCCCCCCGCAGTACGTGGCGTTCACCCCGGACGGCAAGACCGCGTACGTCAGCGTCTACGACGAGCTGCACAACACCGGCAACGCCATCCTGGTGCTGGACACCGCGAGCCGCACCGTGACCGCGTCCATCCCGGCGGAGAAGTTCCCGTACGCCATCGCGGTCAGCCCGGACGGCCGGCAGGTCTACGTGCCCAACCACGACGTCAACCTCGTGTCCGTGGTGAACACCGCCACCAACACGGTCGTGCAGAAGATCGCGGTCAAGCCGAACCCGCACTCCGTGGCCTACTCCGTCAACGGCCGCCGGGCCTACGTCGCCAACCACGCCTCGAACATCGTCACGGTGCTCGACACCAAGAACGGCGCGATCCTGAACGAGATCCCGGTGGGCCACAGCCCGCACGCGCTGGCCATGTCCCCGGACGGGTCCCGGGTGTACGTGGTGGACTACGACTCCGACCAGGTCTCGGTGATCGACCCGGCGAAGAACACGGTGGCCGCCACCATCCAGGTCCAGCGTGAGCCGCAGAGCATCGCGTTCGCCCCGGACTCGAAGCACGCGTACGTGGTCAACGACGGCAGCAACACCGTCTCGGTGATCGACACCGCGACCAGTCAGGTGACCGCCACCATCGGCGTCGGGCAGGACCCCACCAACGTGTTCGTCACGCCGGACGGCAAGCACGCCTACGTGACGAACATCAGCTCCAACGACGTGACGGTGCTGAACACGGCCGGCTGAGCGGGCGTCACTCGCCGAGTACGAGCGCTCCGTCCCGGAGGGTGACCGTGCGGGCGTGCAGCGGGCGCGTTGCCGGCCCGTGCACCACCGAGCCGTCGGTGATGGCGAACCGGCTGCCGTGGCACGGGCAGTTGATCGTGCCGTTGGCGACCTGGCTGACCGTGCACTGCTCGTGTGTGCAGATCGCGCTGAAGGCGGCGAACCGGCCCGCGCTCGGCTGCGTGACCACGACCCGGTGCTCCGGGAACACCGCCCCGCCGCCGACCGGGACGTCGGAGCTGGGGGCCAGCTGGACGTCGCCGCCGGCCGGGATGAGCCCGCTGCCCGGCGGCACCGCGGCGGGCGCGCTCGGGGCCCGGCTGGGCGGCGCGGTCGCCGGGGCAGCGGGCGGCGCGGCGCCGCACGCGGTGAGCGCGGCGGACAGCCCCAGGAGACCCGCGCCCGCCACCATCCGGCGGCGGTCCAGCTCGGGCCACTCGGACTGCCGGCCGTTCGCCATCGCGTCTCCCCGGGGGTGCGCTATCCGCTCGTGCTCAGCCCGCGTCGCTCGGCACCGTCTCCGGCTGCTCGGCCCAGCGGCCGGAGATCAGCGACCAGAGCCCGCCGAAGGTCCCGATCACCGAGTCCGCGTCGAGCTCCTCCGCCTTGCCGTTGTGCTCGATGATGGCGAGCGCAATCGTCATGGCGGCGTACTCCTGCTGCGCCCCCGGCATGGCGTCCCGCTGGTCAGCGTCGATGACCTGCGAGGCCAGCTCGAAAGCCTTGTTCGCCATCTCATCCGATGACGGCAGCTCGTCAAAGTGAATTCCCGACTCGGCCTCACTCATGGCGAGGGCGAACCCGCCGTAGATTCCCCGAAAAACCCTGATGCTGTCGACCTCAGCCATCGCCACCACTTTCTCTCGCACTCCAGCTGAGCGCGATCGTCGAGCGCTTCCCCCGTGAGCTGTACGACGAAGGATGTGGGGAACAGTACGGTGCCCTGCGGAGATCATCCGAGCAGGCCGGACCCCCTGCACCGGGCGACTCCGGCGACCGGTGTACCCCACGGCTGGACGCGCCTCCGTGCGCCTCGCTGGCCAGCTAATATCACTCTACCGGCCCATTCCGCCACCAGTAGTGATCATTCGCTCAGCCGGGTCTCAGCGCCGACCTCACTGGCCGACGCTCTAGTGTCGTGGCAGGACTGGAGACCGCGAGAGGCGAAGAGGGCCATGACGCGTGCCGACCCGCACCGGCCGCCCCACCCGGAGCCGCCGGGTGCGACCGGCAGCACGCTGCTGTACCTGATGAAGCAGCTCGAGCAGGCCGTCCGCGCGCGGCTGGACGAGCTGTTCCGGCCCGAGGGCATGACCGCGCTGCAGTACACCGCGCTCACCGTGCTCGAGCGCCATCCCGACCTGACCTCGGCGCAGCTGGCCCGCAACTCGTTCGTGACGAACCAGTCGATGGCCGACATGGTCACCACGCTGGAGGGGCGCGGCCTGCTGGAGCGGCAGCGCGACCCGGCCGACCGGCGCCGCCTGGTGCTGGCCCTGACCGCGGCGGGGCGCCGGCTGCTGGACAAGTACCGCGCCGAGGTCGCCGCCCTGGAGCGGGAGATGCTGCGCGGGCTGAACGAGGCGCAGGCCACCGAGCTGCGCGGCTACCTGCTCGTGTGCCGGGCCAACCTGTCCGACCAACTGCCCCGCTGACCCACTGCCCCGCTGACCCACTGCCCCTCGCTGATCCACCGCCGATCCACCGCTGATCCACCGCTGATCCACCGCCCCACCGAGCAACTGTCCGGAATCTTCACCCTCGCCAACCTGTTGGAGCAGCTATGAGCGTTCACGATTTCTCGGTCACCACCGCCGAAGGCGACACCCTGAACCTGGGCGACTACGCCGGACAGGTCCTGCTGCTGGTCAACGTCGCGAGCAAGTGCGGGTTCACCCCCCAGTACACGGGGCTGGAGTCGCTGTACCAGGACTCCAAGGACGCCGGCCTGCGGATTCTCGGCTTCCCGTGCAACCAGTTCGGCGACCAGGAGCCCGGCACCGACGCCGAGATCCAGCAGTTCTGCAGCACCACCTACAACGTCAGCTTCCCGGTCCTGCACAAGATCGACGTGAACGGCCCGGACGCCGACCCGCTGTACGTCTACCTGCGCGCCCAGGCCCCCGGTGACTTCGGCCCCGCGAACGGCCGGCTCTTCGAGCACCTCAGCGCCCTGCGGCCGGAGGCGATCGGCACGGACGAGGTCAAGTGGAACTTCACCAAGTTCCTGGTCGGCCCCGACGGCGCGGTCATCCGCCGGTACGAGTCCACCGACACCCCCGAGGACATCCGCGCCGACCTCAAGGACCTGCTGCCGGCCTGAGGCCGGCCAGCTGGGACCGGAGGGAGGCCTGGTCCCACAGCACCCGGCGGCTGACCAGCCGGCCCTGCCGGAAGCCGGCGATCTCCACCACGAGCAGCTCCACGTCGACCCCGCCGACCGGTGCCCCGGGCGCGAGCCAGGGCATCGGTCGGTCGTGGCGGAACCGCCAGGTCGACTCCTGGACGAGCCGGAACTGGTCCACCGTGCGACTGACCGAGCGCCGGCCCACCGTGGCCGGCAGCGCGGGCACCAGGTCCTCGGTGTAGAACGCGCGCACCTCGTCCAGCCCCCGCGCGCCCGCCCCGGTCGGCAGGTACCGCACCTCGATCTCCCGGCCCGCCCGGTCGAGCGCGGCGGCCGGGTCCCGGCGGTCCAGCAGGGCGTCGGTGTGCTCGTCCCAGGCGCGCTCCAGTGCGCGCATGACCTCCTGGATGCCCGGCGTCATACCCGGCAGCCTGCCACGGCCGCGCCCCCTCGCCCGGACCAGAACGAGACACCCCGGCTCAGGTGAGCGTGTGCTCCGCCGGCGGCACCGGGGCGACCAGGAACGCGACGGCCGGCAGCGTGAGCACCATGGTGAGCCCGCCGCCCGGGGTGTCCTCGGCGTCCAGCGTGCCGCCCATGGCCTGCGCGAGCCCCCGGGACAGCGCCAGCCCGAGCCCGACGCCCGTCTCGTTGTCGCGGTCGCCGAGGCGCTGGAACGGCACGAACATCGACTCACGGGTCTCGGCCGGCACCCCGGGGCCCCGGTCGATCACGCGCAGCTCGACACGCTGCCCGATGGCGCTGGCGGTGATGCCGACCGGGCTGCCCGGCGGGGCGTAGTGCAGCGCGTTCGCCGCCACGTTGGCGATGATCCGCTGCAGCAGGTCGGGGTCGGCGGTGACCTCGGGCAGCTCGGGCGGCAGGTCCAGCGCGATTCTGTGGCCGGCGGGACCGAGCTCGGCCAGCGCGAGCGGGATGATCTCCGAGACCGACAGCGCCCTGGGGTCCACCGGCATCGCGCCCGCCTGCAGCCGGCTGGTGTCGAGCAGGTTGTGCACGAGCGTGATCAGCCGGTCGATGGACTCGTCGGCGGTGGCCAGCAGCTCCCGGTAGTCGGCGGCCGACCAGGTGATCTCGGGGTCGGCGAGGCTGGACACGGCGGCCTTCGCGGCGGCCAGCGGGGTGCGCAGGTCGTGGCTGACGGCGGCCAGCAGGGCGGTCCGGGTGCGGTCGAGGACGGCGAGCGGGCCGGCCTGGGCGGCTTCCTCACTCAGCTCCCGCTGCTCGAGGGCGTTGCCGACCCGCGCGGCGAACGCGGCGAGGATCCGCCGGTCGGCGGCCGGCAGCGGGTGGCCGCACAGGGCCAGCACCGCGGTCTCGCCGACCGGCACCGTGGTGTCCGCCCTCCCCGGGGCCGTGCACGGGCTCTCCCCCGAGTGGGCCAGCGCGGTCCAGTCGCCGACGCCGTCCAGGGCACCGGAGGCGTCCCGGCGCAGCAGCGCGACCGAGTCCATCGCGAACGTCTCCCGCAGCCGGTCCAGCAGCGCGGGCAACGCCTCCTCGCCGCCGAGCACACTGCCGGCCAGCATCGCGAGCGTGTCCGACTCGGCCGCCGCCCTCCTCGCCTTGGCGGTCCGGCGGGCGGCGAACTCCACCACCGAGCTGACCGAGCTGGCCACGAACACGAGGACGAACAGGGCGATCAGGTTGTTGTGGTCGGCGATCGCCAGACTGCCGATGGGTGGCGTGAAGTAGTAGTCGAGCAGCAGCGAGGCGGCCACCGCGGCACCGACCCCGGTCGGCAGCCCGCCGAGCAGGGCGGCCAGGACCACGACACTCAGGTACAGCAGGATCTGGCTGGACAGGCTGAGCGCGTCGCGCTGGCCCACCAGCGCCATGGTGAGCAGCGGCAGCAGCAGCACCCCGAGCACCGACCCGGACACCCGCCGGCGGGTGGAAAGGCCCCGACCCAGCGGCGTCAGCCGGCGCCGTCGGGCCGACTGCTCGTGGGTCACCATGTGCACGTCGATGTCGCCGGACAGCCGGGTGGTGGTCGCCCCGACGCCCGAGCCGGTGACCACCTCGCTCAGCCAGCGCCGGCGGCTGGTACCCAGGACAAGCTGTGTGGCGTGCTCGGCGCGGGCGAACTCGAGCAGCGCGGTGGGGATGTCGTCGCCGAGCACCTCGTGGTAGGTCCCGCCGAGCGACTGGACGAGGCGCTGTTGCTCCAGCAGCTCGGCCCTGGACACCCAGGCGAGGCCGTCGGCCCTGGCCACGTGCACGGCCAGCAGGTCCCCGCCGCTGGTCCGGGCGGCGATCCGGGCGGCCCGCCGGATCAGGGTGGAGCCCTCGGGGCCGCCGGTCAGCGCCACCACGACCCGTTCCCTGGTCTCCCAGGTGCGGGTGATCTGGTTCTCCTCGCGGTGCCGCTTGACGCCCTCGTCGACCCGGTCGGCGAGCCACAGCAGTGCCAGCTCGCGCAGCGCGTGCAGGTTGCCGATTCGGAAGTAGTTGGCCAGCGCGGCGTCCACCTTGTCCGGGTGGTAGATGTTGCCGTGCGCCATCCGGCGGCGCAGCGCCTCGGGACTCATGTCGACGAGCTCGATCTGGTCGGCCGCGCGCACGACGGCGTCCGGCACGGTCTCCCGCTGCGGGATCCCGGTGATCCGCTCGACGACGTCGTTCAGCGACTCCAGGTGCTGCACGTTCACCGTGGTGATCACGCTGATCCCAGCAGCCAACAGCTCCTCGATGTCCTGCCAGCGCTTCTCGTGGCGGCCACCGGGCACGTTCGTGTGCGCCAGCTCGTCGACCAGCACCACCTCGGGGCGCCGATCCAGGACCGAGGCCAGGTCCATCTCGCGGAACTCCGCGCCCCGATAGGTCCTGGTCAGCCTCGGCACGGACTCCAGGACGGACATCTGTTCCTCGGTCTTCGGGCGGCCGTGGCACTCCACGAAGCCGATCACGACGTCGGTGCCCCGGTCGGCCCGCCGCCGCCCCTCGGCGAGCATCGCGTAGGTCTTGCCGACCCCTGGCGCCGCGCCCAGGTACACGCGCAGCCGGCCCCTTCTGGCCGATCGGGTGGGGGGTGTCGGCACGCTCTCGATCACGACGTCAGCCGCCTCATGGCTGGTAGCGGTAGCCCATGCCGGGCTCGGTGATCAGGTACTGGGGCTGGGACGGCACCGGCTCGAGCTTGCTGCGCAGCTGCCAGAGGTAGATCCGCAGGTAGTTCGTCGCGTGCTCGTAGCCTGTGCCCCACACCTCGGTCAGCAGCTGTGTGGAGGCGACGAGCTTGCCCGGGTGGGCGAGCAGGATCTCCAGTAGCTTCCACTCGGTCGGTGTCAGGTGCGGCCGCTCCTGCTCGCCGGGCACCCGGCCGCCGCGGGTGATCGTGTGCGCGGCGAGGTCGATCACCCAGTCGCCGATCCGGTGGGCCGTCGGCCGAGGCGGCTCCGTCGCCCCTCTGCGCAGTGCCGCGCGGATCCGGGCGCCCAGCTCGTCCATCGCGAACGGCTTGGTCACGTAATCGTCCGCGCCGAGGTCCAGCGCCTCGGTCTTGGCCGCGGGGTCGGTCCGGCCGGACAGCACGATGATCGGCACGGTGCTCCAGGCCCGCAGCCCCTGGATCACCGTGGTGCCGGCCATGTCCGGCAACCCCAGATCGAGAATGACCAGGTCGAGGCGCTGTCGTGCCGCGAGGTCCAGCGCCTCGGACCCGGTCGAGGTGGTGTGCACCTCGTATTCGAACGCGCGCAGGGTGATGCTGAGCGCACGCAACAGCTTTGGCTCGTCGTCGACGATGAGCACCCGTGACATCGCATGCGCCCCGTGCTCGCTTCCGGCAGTCCCACCCCAACCCGGCATCCGGCCGACCTCAACCGGTCACTGCGCGCCACCGGCCTGGGACAGTGCGAGGTTCAGGTCCACCACGTCCACCCTCGGCTCGCCGAGGAAGCCCAGCGTGCGGCCCTGGGTGTACTGGTCCACCAGCTTGTCGACCGCCGAGGCATCGAGGTGGCGCGCCTTGGCCACCCGGTTGACCTGCTCCTGTGCGTAGGCCGGCGAGATGTCGGGGTCCAGGCCGGACCCGCTCGCGGTGACGGCGTCGTCGGGCACCGACGCCGGCGGGACGCCGTCGAAGGCCGCCACGGCCGCGCGCCGGTCGTTGATCGCCTTGATCAGGTCGGTGTTGCTCGGCCCCTTGTTGCTGGGCGCGGAGAACAGCGGGTTGTAGCCGGGGTCACTGCTGTTCGAGGGGTCCGAGGCGGCGGAGGGCCGGGGCTGGAACCACTGCGGCAGTGGGTTGCCCTTGGCGTCAACGAAGGCCTGGCCGAGCAGGCTGGACCCCACCGGGGTACCACCCTTGCTGACCAGCGACCCGTTGGCCTGGTGTGGGAAGGCGAGCTGGGCGACCCCGGCCACCACGAGCGGGTAGGCGATGCCCACGATCACGGTGAACACCAGCAGGGCGCGCAGGGCGGCCAGGTGCTGGCGGACCGGGGTCGGCAGGCGGGAGGGCATGGTCATGTCAGTCACCGGATCCCTGGGATGAATTGGACGATCAGGTCGATCGCCTTGATGCCGATGAACGGCAGGATGAAACCGCCGACGCCGTAGACGAGCAGGTTGCGGCGCAGCAGTGAGGAGGCCGAGGCCGGCCGGTAGCGGACGCCGCGCAGGGCGAGCGGGATCAGTGCCACGATGATCAGGGCGTTGAAGATGATCGCCGAGGTGATCGCCGAGGTCGGGCTGTGCAGGCCCATGATGTTGAGCTTGTTCAGGCCCGGGTACACCGTGGCGAACATGGCCGGGATGATCGCGAAGTACTTGGCCACGTCGTTGGTGATGGAGAATGTGGTCAGTGCGCCCCGGGTGATCAGCAACTGCTTGCCGATCTCCACGATCTCGATCAGCTTGGTCGGGTTGGAGTCCAGGTCGACCATGTTGCCGGCTTCCTTGGCCGCCGACGTGCCGGTGTTCATGGCCACGCCGACGTCGGCCTGGGCGAGCGCCGGGGCGTCGTTCGTGCCGTCACCGGTCATCGCGACCAGCTTGTTGCCCTCCTGCTCCTTCTTGATCAGGGCCATCTTGTCCTCGGGAGTGGCCTCGGCGAGGAAGTCGTCGACCCCGGCCTCGGCCGCGATCGCCTTCGCCGTCAGCGGGTTGTCCCCGGTGATCATGATGGTCTTGATGCCCATGGCGCGCAGCTCGGCGAAGCGCTCCGCGATGCCCTCCTTGACCACGTCCTTGAGGTGGATCACGCCGAGGGCCCTGGCGGTGCCGTTGGCCCGCTCGGCCACCACCAGCGGCGTGCCACCGGCGTTGGAGATGTCCTCCACCAGCTGTCCCAGCTCGGGCGCGGGGGTGCCACCGTTCTCCCTGATCCAGGCGCGCACCGAGTTCGTCGCGCCCTTGCGGACCTCGTGCCCGCCGGGCAGGTCGATGCCGCTCATCCGGGTCTGCGCGGTGAACTCGACGAACTCCGCGCCGGCCAGCTCGCCCTCGTGGCGCTCCCGCAGCCCGTGCGCCGACTTGGCCAGCACCACGATGCTGCGCCCTTCCGGCGTCTCGTCGGCCAGGCTGGCCAGCTGCGCGGCGTCGGCCAGCTCGGCGACATCGACGCCGGGGACCGGCAGGAACTCGCTGGCCTGGCGGTTGCCCAGGGTGATGGTGCCGGTCTTGTCCAGCAGCAGCGTGTTCACGTCACCGGCGGCCTCGACCGCCCGGCCCGACATGGCCAGCACGTTGCGCTGCACCAGCCGGTCCATGCCGGCGATGCCGATCGCGGACAGCAGCGCGCCGATCGTGGTCGGGATCAGCGCGACCAGCAGGGCGATGAGCACCACGATGCCCTGCTCGGCGCCGGAGTAGATCGCCATCGGCTGCAGGGTCACCACCGCGAGCAGGAAGATGATCGTCAACGAGGCGAGCAGGATGTTCAGCGCGATCTCGTTCGGCGTCTTCTGCCGCGACGCCCCCTCTACCAGCGCGATCATCCGGTCGATGAACGTCTCGCCCGGTTTGGAGGTGATCCGCACGACGACCCGGTCCGACAGGACCTTGGTGCCGCCGGTCACGGCGCTGCGGTCACCACCGGACTCCCGGATCACCGGCGCGGACTCGCCGGTGATCGCCGACTCGTCCACGCTGGCGATGCCCTCGACGACGTCCCCGTCACCGGGGATGATCTCGCCGGCCTCGACGACCACGTGGTCGCCGATCGTCAGCTCCGAGCCGGAGACGGCCTCTTCGGGGCTGTCCCCGGCCGGCTGGCCGGGGTGCCAGCCGGTGAGCTTGCGCGCCATCGTCTCGCGCTTGGTCCGGCGCAGGGTCTCCGCCTGTGCCTTGCCCCGACCCTCGGCCACCGCCTCGGCCAGGTTGGCGAACACGCAGGTCAGCCACAGCCAGATGGCGATCGCCCAGGAGAACACGCTCGGGTCGACGATCGCCGAGACGGTGGTCAGCAGGGAACCGACCTCGACCACGAACATCACCGGGTTGCGCAGCTGCACCCTCGGGTCCAGCTTGCGCAGCGCGTCCGGGGTGGACCGCAGCAGCTGCACCGGGTCGAGCAGACCGCCCGACACCCGCTTCGGCTGGCCCGGGTCACCGCTCGGACCGCCGCCACTGCGCGGGGTCTGCGACGTACCGACAGTTGTGAGCGACATCAGGACAAACCTTCCGCAATGGGACCCAGCGCGAGCGCCGGGAAGTACGTCAGACCGACGACGATCAAGATCACGCCGAACAACATCACCATGAACAGCGGACGGTGGGTGGGCAGCGTGCCCGCCGACGCCGGGATCGGCTTCTGCCGGGCCAGTGAACCGGCCAACCCGACCACGAACATCATCGGAACGAAACGGCTCAGCAGCATGACGATGCCGAACACGGTGTTGTACCAGACCGTATTGACACTCAGCCCGGCGAAAGCGGAGCCGTTGTTGTTACCGGTCGAGGTGAATGCATAGAGCACCTCGCTGAGCCCGTGCGCGCCCGGGTTGGCAATAGAGGCGCGCTGACCGGCCATCGCAATAGCCAACGCGGTGCCCACGAGTACCAGCGTCGGCGTGGTCAGGATGTAGAGCGACGCCAGCTTGATCTCCCGGGCCTGAATCTTCTTCTTCAGGTACTCCGGAGTGCGGCCCACCATGAGCCCGGCCACAAAAACTGTCACGATCGCGAGCACAAGGATGCCGTAGAGGCCAGACCCGGTACCGCCCGGCGCAATTTCGCCGAGCATCATGTCGAACAGCGCGATACCACCACCGAACGGTGTCAGTGAGTCATGCGCCGCATTGACAGCACCGGTCGAGGTGAGTGTGGTGGAGGAGGCGAACAACGCCGACGCAGGTGGCCCGAACCGGACCTCCTTGCCCTCCATCGCCCCACCGGCGACCAGGGCAGCCGCACCGTGCGTAGCGGACTCGAAGTAGCTGAGCGCGCCAGCGGACAACGCCCAGATGGTTGCCATCACACCCACGACCGCATAGCCCTGCCGGTTGTCCCCGAGCATCTTGCCGAAGGTCCTCGGCAGCGCGAACGAGATGACCAGCAGCAGGTAGATCTCCACCAGGTTCGTGAACGGGTTGGCGTTCTCGAACGGGTGCGCCGAGTTCGCGTTGTAGAAGCCGCCACCATTGGTGCCGAGCTCCTTGATGGCCTCCTGGGAGGCGACCGGGCCGCCCGTGATGGCCTGCTGCGCGCCGGCCAGCGTGGTCACGTCGTGCGGGGCGGAGAAGTTCTGCACCAGCCCACCCGCTACCAGGACCAGCGCGAAAACGAACGCGATCGGCAGCAGCAGGCGCAACGTGCCTCGGGTCAGGTCGACCCAGAAGTTTCCGATCCGGTCGGTCCTGGACCTCAGGAACCCCCGGATCAGCGCGATGACCACAACGATCCCGACCGTGGCGGAGACGAAGTTCTGCACCGCCAGGCCGGCCATCTGGACCAGGTGACCCATGGTGGACTCACCGGAGTAGGACTGCCAGTTCGTATTGGTCACGAACGAGGCGGCCGTGTTGAACGACTGGTCCGGCGACACCGGGCCGAAGCCCAGCGACAGCACCAGGTGGTTCTGCACCCGCTGGAACACGTAGAGGAAGAGTACCGAAACGGCGGAGATCGCCAGCACGCTGCGGGCGTAGACCGGCCATTGCTGGTCGGCGTCGGGGTCAACTCCCATAAGCCGATACAGCACCCGCTCAACGCGCCAGTGCTTCTCCGTGGTGAATATGTGGGCCATGTAGTCGCCCAGCGGCCGATAGCTCACGGCCAGCGCGACTACCAAGAGGCCGGCCTGCAGCCAGGCCGCGGCGGTCCAGTTCATCAGAATTTCTCCGGACGGACCAGGGCTACCACGAGATAGCCAGCCAACAACACCGCAACCACCAGACCAACGACGTTTTGCACGCTCACAGTCGCTCCACTCCCCGCAGTAGCAGCGCCAAGACCGCGAATACGCCGATGATCAGCACCGT
Source organism: Pseudonocardia sp. (assembly GCA_036272155.1). GTDB lineage: Bacteria > Actinomycetota > Actinomycetes > Mycobacteriales > Pseudonocardiaceae > Pseudonocardia. Next base: position 14,115 of record DATAZG010000214.1, on the reverse strand, counting down.
AAAGATCAGATCAGCCACCGGGGCTCCTGTCCTCGATCCACACTCGATGAGCCGTCGGGGGAACGAGTGATAAGCCGCCGGCCAAGACGAGTACAGCTCTCGGAAGGCCGCTCAGACAGGCCCTCGACACCGTCCTAACACCGCGAGGATGCCTTCCTGACGGGTCCTTAACGCGACCGACCTTCCAGCGACGAAGATTCGGTCGGACAGGTGATATCCACCACCCGGTCAGGGGCATATTCACCCGTCGCGCCTGACCCGTGGTTAACGCCCGGCGCTGACACTCCGCTGAGGCAGCCCCGACTACCGGAGCCGCTCGCGAAGCCGCCGGGCCCGGGTCGGGTGCGGGGCACCCGGCTCGGACCCGGCGGATCGGGTCAGCTCAGATCGGTGTCAATCGGTGTCAAGCGGCGACGATGACGTAGAGCCCGTACAGCACGATCGCGGCCGCGGCGGCCAGGCAGACCCCGGCCACCGCCGTGCCCGCGCCCGCGCTCAGCCCGCCACCCGCGGTGCCCGCGGCAGCCGCGGTGGTGGCCCGTTCCCTGGCCGAGAGGCCGACCAGCGCACAGGTCACGAGCACGACCACGGCGACCGCGGCCCCGAACGACACGATGAAGACGACCAGCAGGGATCCCCACGCGATACTCATCGGTTCTCCTCCGGCTCAGGCGCTGACGGGAACCGGCTGCGCGGCCGGCACGTCGTTGACGTTGTCCGCGGTGACCGGCTGGCGGCGGGAGGCCATGTAGATGCCCCCGGCCAGCGCGATCGCCACTACGGCGACCACCACGGTGCCCGCGGTGCCGGTGCCGGCCACCCACGCGGCGAGCGCGCCGACGATCGCGGCCGCCGGCAGCGTCAGCAGCCAGGCGAGCGCCATCCGGCCGGCGACGCCCCACTGCACGCCGGCCAGCCGCCGGCCAGCACCGGCGCCGAAGATCGAGCCGGTGCAGACCTGCGTGGTGGACAGGGCGAAGCCCAGGTGCGCCGAGACCAGGATGACGGCCGCGCTGCTCGTCTCGGCGGCGAAGCCCTGCGGGCTCTGGATGTCACTGATCCGCTTGCCCAGAGTCTGGATGATCCGCCAGCCACCCAGCGAGGTGCCCAGCGCGATGGCCACGCCACAGCTGGCGATCACCCACAGCGGCGGGCCGGCGTCGGTCGGCAGCACGCCGACGGTGATCAGGGTCAGGGTGATGACACCCATCGTCTTCTGCGCGTCGTTGGTGCCGTGCGCCAGCGCGACCATCGAGGCCGAGACGATCTGGGAGAGCCGGAACCCTCTGGTGATCGTGCCCTCTTCACCTCGGGTCGCTATCCGGTAGGCCAGGTATGTGGCGGCCAGCGCGACGATGCCGGCCACGATCGGGGACAGCACCAGGGGCAGCAGTACCTTGCTCACCACCCCGGCGAACTTGATCGCGCTCGATCCGGCGGCGACCCAGGTGGCCCCGATCAGCCCCCCGAACAGAGCGTGGGAGGAGCTCGACGGCAGGCCGAGCAACCAGGTGAGCAGGTTCCACAGGATCGCGCCGACCAGCCCCCCGAAGATCACCACCGGGGTGATCTTGGCTTCGTCGACGAGCCCACTGGAGATCGTCTTGGCGACCGCGACGGAGAGGAACGCGCCGACCAGGTTGAGGATGCCGGCGAGGATCACGGCGACCTTGGGCTTGAGGGCCCCGGTAGCGATCGAGGTGGCCATCGCGTTCGCCGTGTCATGGAACCCGTTGGTGAAATCGAACATGAGCGCGGTCAAAATGACCGCGATCACAATGACCGACATGGAGGCATCCTTTCGCGGTGTTGCTCGTGGCGGCCGCGCTGCGCCCGCGACACGGCGGGACCGTAGGACGCTTAAGCAAGCACCGGGTAAACAGCTGGCAACAACGACGCTCTCAGGACCCTGATTCCCAAGCTCTGAGGGACTTTGCCAGGTAGAGCCGCCGCAATTCTGAGAGTTCCACAGCAAACCGGGCCGACCCGCCGGCACCCAGACCGACGCTTCGGTGACCACCGACCGAACGGGTGACAAACCCGAGCTGATCCAGCGGCTAGCAGACGGCCGGGGAGTCTGGTACGAACGGCAGATGACCGTCGGCGTCGTTCTGGTGCGCCGCCGACACGTCGACCATGGCCTGGTCTGCACCTGTGCGTGTCCGAGTCCGCGCTGATCCCATCCCCCACACTCATCAGGCGAACCCGGAAGGCCTCCCCATGAGCACCGACACCTCCACCGACCGCGCGCGGTCGCTGCGCGGCATCATCGACGCGACCGCCGGCGCGGTCGCCACCGACGCCGGCCGGGCGAACGTGGTGTTCCGCGCCACCGGCACCGGCGACGACGGCGTCGCCACAGACATCAAGATCGGGCGCCACCAGGTCCGGGTCGACGAGCCGCCGGGCCTCGGCGGTCTCGACGGCGCCCCCAACCCGGTGGAGACCGCCCTGGCCGGGCTGCTTTCCTGCCAGGTCGTCACCTACCGCTTCTGGGCCGCCAAGCTGGACATCCCGCTGGACGACGTGCAGGTCGAGACCGAGGGGGACCTCGACGTGCGCGGCTTCCTCGGCCTGCGCGAGGGGGTCCGGGCCGGCCTCGGCGCGGTCCGCGTGAAGGTCCGGCTGACCGGTCCGGCGTCGCCGGAGCGCTACCGCGAGCTGCATGCCGCCGTGGACGAGCACTGCCCCGTGCTCGACCTGTTCAGCAACCCCACCCCGGTGCACACCGAGCTCGTCACCGACTGACCCCGCCGCCTCCCGGGGTCGCCGCCGACGGGCGTCCGCCGGCGGCGGCTTCGGCTTGCGACGGCAGCGGCGGCGGGTGGGGGTGAGCCCCTCAGCCGACTCTTAGATACAACCTTGTGTCTATGCTAGCGTCGAAGCTCGTGGACCGAACTCGCGAGGCCGACCGCCAGCCGGACGCCCCGGCCGCCGACCGCGCCTACACGCTGACCAAGGAGCTCGTACTGACCGGGGAGTTCCCCGGCGGGCACCTGTTCAGCGAGGGCGACATCGCGGACCGGCTGAGCCTGAGCCGCACGCCCGTGCGCGAGGCGTTCATCCGGCTGCAGGCGGAGGGGCTGCTGCGGCTGATCCCGAAGCGCGGGGTGATCGTGCTACCCGTCCCGCCAGGCGAGGCAGAGGACGTGCTCGACGCCCGCGAGGCCATCGAGACCGCCGCCGTACGCCGCCTGCTGCGCAGCCCGGAGCGCGTGGCGCCGGCCCTGGACGAGCTGCGCGCCGCGCTGCGCACCCAGCGCGGGCACGCCGAGGCCGGCGACCTGGCCGCCTTCGCCGAGGCCGACGAGGCGTTCCACCGCGCGATCGTGACCGCCGGCCGGAACGCCCTGCTCACCGGCTTCTACGCCACATTGGCCGACCGACAGCGCCGCATGAGCATCCACGCCCTCGGGCCGACCCCGGAGCGCCTGCCCGTCGTGCTCCGCGAGCACCAGGAGCTGATCGACATCATCGAGGCGGGCGACCACGCGGCCTTCGGTCCCGCGCTGCGCTCCCACCTGGACCGGGTGCACCGCCGATGACCAGGGCAAAGACGCCCGCACCCGCATCCGCCGACACGACGGGCCGGCGACGCGCGAACTGGTTCCCGGTGGCCGCCGCCGTGTTCTGCTGCGGCTGGGGTGGCAACCAGTTCACCCCGCTGCTGATCATGTACCGGGGCGCGGGCTACTCGGCGTTCACCGTGGACGCGCTGCTCGGTGCCTACGTGGTCGGGCTGGTGCCGGGCCTGCTGCTGTCGGGCGGGCTATCCAACCGGTACGGCCGCAAGCCGGTGATGCTGCTCGGCACGGCGGCATCACTGCTGGCCAGCGTGATGTTGGCACTCGGCGGCCTGGGCGTGGGCTGGCTCGCGGCCGGGCGGTTCGTCACCGGGACGGCGGTGGCCGTGGCGATGGCGGTCGGTTCCACCTGGGTCAAGGAGCTCGCAGACCTCGATCCGGCCAGCGCCCCGGACCTGGGCACCCGGCGGGCCGCGCTGTGGCTCACCCTCGGGCTGGGCATCGGCCCCGGGGCGGCCGGCGCGCTGGCCCAGTGGGGTCCGTGGCCGATGGTCCTGCCCTACCTGGTGCACGTCGCGCTGGTCGGCGCCGCGCTGGCCGTCCTGCCGTTCAGCCCCGAGACCCGAACGACCGCCCGGCGCGCCGCCGCACGGGACGGCTCCCGGAGCCGGACGCGGGCCGCCGGCACGGTCGGCGGCGCGCGCCACCCCCGGTTCCGCCGGGTGATCCTGCCGATGGCGCCTTGGATCTTCGGTTCGCTCGGGGTGGCCTACGCGATCATGCCGGAGATCGTCGACGACAAGGTCGGTTCGTGGTCGCTGGCGTACTCGACGCTGCTCACGGTGTGCGCGATCGGTGCCGGCGTCGGGATCCAGCCGATCGCCAAACGGCTGGACCGTACGACCAGCGCCCGCGCCGTGGTCGTGGCCATGGCGGTGATGTGCGCCGGGCTGGCCCTGAGCGCCGTGGCCGCCGCACTGCGGTCCCCCTGGCTGGCGCTCGCCACCGCGCTCGTGCTGGGCACCGCGTACGGCATCGCCATCGTGTCCGGCCTGCTGGAGCTGCAGCGGATGGCCCGGCCGGCCGAGCTGGCCGAGCTCACCGGCATCTACTACGCGCTGGCCTACGTCGGCTTCCTGCTGCCCTCGGCGCTCGCCGCGCTCAGTCGGGTGGCCAGCTACGCCATCCTGCTGTCCGCGCTCGCGGTGATCGCGCTGGCCGGCACAGCGGTGATAGCCCGACATTCCCGCCGGCACCTGCCCGAACCGCCGGCCCTGAGCCTCTGAGGAGGCTCTCTCGAAGGCCGCCACCTCGCCGAGCTCAACCACAGCGGGCCGCACACCGCAGTTCGAGACCGGCGCGGTTGAACTCGGCGGGTTCGGACGGGGTCCGGCGGACCGGCTAGCCTTCGCGCAATGGCAGGCATCGCCGCGTCGCGGCGCCCCACGCGAGCCGTGCGGGCATCGCTCGGCCCCGTGCTGACGGTGCTGCTCACGGTGCTGGCGGCGTGCGCCGGGGCGTCGGCGCCGGCCCAGTCGACGGCCACCGTGGTGCGTGGCGACGTGTCCCGCACGGTCTCGGCGGACGGCGCGCTGTCCGGGGTGACCCCGGGGGGCGGCAGCGTGCTGGTCGTGCCGTTCGAGGAGTCGGCGGCGGCGAGCATCGTGGCCGGTCAACCGGTGCAGGTGACCTTCCCGGCGGTGCCCGGGCTCGAGCTCGACGGTTCGGTGCTCGCGGTCGCGCCGAGCGGGGTGAACATCTCCGGGGTCACGAACTACTACGTCACGGTCGTGCTGACCGCCGGCGACCCCCGGCTCCGGGCCGGCCAGACGGCGACGGCGGCCGTGCACACCGGTTCCGCGCACAACGTGCTGGTCGTGCCGAACGCGGCGGTGCTGCGCGACGGCTCCGGTACCTACGTACTCGTCCCCGGCCCGGACGGCAAACCCGTGCGGACCCCGTTCCGGCCGGGCGTGGTCGGCGACCAGACCACCGAGGTGCGCTCCGGCCTGACCGAAGGCCAGCAGGTACTCCTCCCCGGCCCACCCCCACCCCCGGGCTGACCGCCCCCTCGGGGCAGTCCCGCCGGCGCGCGGCTAGCGGGCCGGGCCGTGCAGTGCCTGGTCGGCCGGGCCGAGCCGGTCGGCGGCAGTCCGCGCCTGGTGCCAGTGCGGGTAGATCAGGTCCGGGGCGCTGATCCGGTCCAGGTGCTCCACCTCGGAGTCGGCCAGCTTCAGCGCGGCGGCGGCGAGGTTGTCGATGAGCTGAGAGTCCTTCCGGGCGCCGATCACCAGCGTGCTCACGGCGGGCTTGGTGAGCAGGTAGGCCAGTGCGACCTGGGCCGCGGACACCCCGTGCCCGTCGGCGATCTTGATCAGCTCTTCGATCGTGTCGTAGAGCTTGTCCTCGTCACGGATCGGCGGCTCGTCCCAGTCGCCGAGGTGGCGACCCTCGCTGGGCTGCTGGTCGCGGCGGTACTTGCCGGAGAGCAGCCCGCCGGCCAGCGGGCTCCACACCATCACGCCGAGGCCCTGGTCCACCGAGAGCGGCACCAGCTCGTACTCGGCGTCGCGGCTCTCCAGCGAGTAGTAGATCTGGTTGCTGACGAACCGCTGGTAGCCGTGCGCGTCGGACACCGCGAGCGCCTTCATCAGCTGCCAGCCCGAGTAGTTGGACACCCCGAGGTAGCGGACCTTGCCGGCGCGGACGAGCGAGTCCAGCGCCTCGAGCGTCTCCTCCAGCGGGGTCTGCCCGTCCCACTCGTGCACGTGGTAGATGTCCAGGTGCTCGACGCCGAGCCGGCGCAGGCTCGCCTCGACCTGGTTGCGGATGTGGTGGCGGGACAGGCCGGCGTCGTTCGGCCCGGTGCCCATCGGCATCCGCACCTTCGAGGACAGCAGGAGCTGGTCGCGCCGCCCCTCTATGGCCTTGCCGACGATCTCCTCGGAAAGGCCGGTCGAGTAGACGTTCGCCGTGTCCAGGAGGTTCACGCCGGCGTCCAGGCACAGGTCGATCTGGCGGCGCGCGCCCTCGACGTCGGTGTCGCCCCACACGGCCAGCGCCCCGGTACCCCCGAAGGTCGCCGCCCCCATGGTCAGCGTGGACACCCGCAGGCCGGACCGGCCGAGCTGCCGGTACTCCATGTGCCGCCCCTCTCCGTCGCAAAAGTCGTCACATTGATCAGTACCAGCCCGGGCCGCCCCCACCCCGGTGACAATTCCCACCGGCCGGGTGGGAACAACCCACATCGGGCGATGTCCGTTGGGTATCGGGTGATGCTCAACGGGTTCTGGACGGGTATCAGCGGTGGACCTAGCCTCCCCCGTACACGGGATTCGGCACTCACGGCGTGCCGCGCGTGAGCCCGTCGGGCGGGGGGAGACAGCGATGTCCGAGCCAGGGACCGACCATGTCTGAGACCGACGCGGCACCCGCGCGGGCCCGGGCCGGCGGTTCGCGCACCCGGCGGGTGGTGCCGACCCGCTACCTCGTCCTCGCGTTGATCTTCATCATCACCGTGGTGAACTACGCGGACCGGGGCAGCCTGGCCATCACCGGCTCCAGCGTGCAGCGGGACCTCGGCTTCAGCACGGTGCAGCTGGGCTACCTGTTCTCGGCGTTCAGCTGGGCGTACGTGCTCGGCCAGCTGCCCGGTGGGGTGCTGCTGGACCGGTTCGGGGCCCGGCGGATGTACGCGGCGAGCCTCGCGCTGTGGACACTGGTCACGCTCGGGGTCAGCTTCGTCGGGCTGGTGACCACGCCGGTGCTGGTGGCGCTCACGATCCTGTTCGGGCTGCGCTTCGCGCTCGGAATCTTCGAGTCACCGGCCTTCCCGGCGAACGCGCGGGTGGCCACCATGTGGTTCCCGACCGCCGAGCGAGGCCGCGCGACGGCGGTGTTCAACTCCGCCCAGTACTTCGCCACCGCGCTGTTCGCACCGATCATCGGCTGGATCACGCACGAGTTCGGCTGGCGCTGGGTGTTCGTCATGCTGGGTGTGCTCGGGCTGCTGCTGGCAGTGCTGTGGCTGCGCTGGATGGACGTGCCGCGCCGGCACCGCCGCGTCTCCCCGGCCGAGCTGGACACGATCATCGAAGGCGGCGGGCTGGTCGACCTGGACCACTCGGCGGGCGAGGGCGGCCGGGGCGGTGAGGGTGCTGTGGTGCCGAGCCGGGCGCCGCTGAACCGGGCCACCGTCGCCCGGATCTTCGCCACGCGGCCGCTCTGGGGTGTGTACCTCTCCCAGTACGCGATCAACGCGCTGACCTACTTCTTCATCACCTGGTTCCCCGTCTACCTGCTCAAGGGCCGGGGCCTCTCCCTGCTCGAGGTCGGTTTTGTGGCCGCACTGCCGGCGCTGTGCGGCTTCGTCGGCGGCCTGGCCGGCGGGTTCATCTCCGACGCGATGCTGCGGCGGGGCTGGTCGCTGACGGCGGCCCGCAAGGTGCCCTCGGTGTTCGGCATGGTCCTGGCCACCACGATCGGGCTGTGCAGCCTGCTAGACAGCACCACGTTGATCGTCGCGGTGATGACACTGGCGTTCTTCGGCAAGGGCGTCGGCTCGCTCGGCTGGGCGATCACCACGGACATCGCGCCGCCCGAGGCCAGCAGCTTCGTCGGCTCCACGATGAACGCGTTCGGCAACGTGGCCGGCATCGTCACCCCGATCGTGATCGGCTACACCGTGCAGGCCACCGGGTCGTTCAACGTCGCGCTCTGGTTCGTCGCGGCGCACGGTGTGCTGGCCCTGGCCGGGCTGGCCGTGATGGGCACGATCCGGCGGATCACCTTCGATGCTCCGTAGCGCGGTAACGTGCGGCTCTGATGCTTTCACTGGATCACGTGCGCGGGTTCGTGACCGTGGCCGAGGAGGGCCACTTCGGTCGCGCCGCCGCCCGGCTGCGGATCACCCAGCCGCCGCTGAGCCGGCAGATCCAGAAGCTCGAGCGCGAGGTCGGCGTCCGGCTGCTGGACCGTACCCAGGGCGGTGCGGTGCTGACCGCGGCCGGCCGGGCCTTTCTCGCCGAGGCGCGCCGGCTGCTGGCCGCGGCGGAGGCGGCGCCGGACACCGCGCGCCGGGTGGCGGCCGGCGAGCTGGGCACGGTCCGGATCGGGTTCACCGCGGTGTCCGGGTTCTGGGTGCTCGGCCAGATCGTGAACCAGCTGGAGGCGGCGCTGCCCGGCGTCGAGCTGGTGCTCAGCGAGATGGTCAGCTCGGCGCAGTTCGACCAGCTGAGCAGCGGCCGGCTGGATCTGGCGCTGGCCCGGCCGCCGTTCGAGGCGGCGCTCGGCTCCCGGCTGGTGCACCGGGAACCGCTGGTCGTCGCCCTGCCCGAGCGACACCCGTTGGCGGAGGGAACCGACCCGCTCCCGGCGACCGGCCTGGCCGGCGAGGCGCTGCTGCGCTACTCCCCGGACCAGGCCCGCTACTTCGCCGAGCTGACCGACCGGGTGCTGGCGCCGGTCGCCTACCGGTCCACCCACTACCTGACTCAGGTGCACACGATGGTCGGCCTGGTCGCCGCCGGCCGGGGCATCGCGCTGGTGCCCGCGTCGGCCACCCACCTGCGGCTCGACGGCGTCCGGTTCCGCGAGCTGGCCACCCGACCGGAGGACCGGGTCGAGCTGCACGCGGTGTGGCGCCGGACCGCCACCAGCCCGGCCCTGCTGCGGATCATCGCACTGCTCGACACCCTGCGGCTGGACGCCTGAGCGCGCCCCGGCCGGCCCCGACCGAAAGGCCCTGCCCATGACGCAGTCCGTGATCAGCTCGGTCCGGCTCTCCTCGGTCACCCTGCCGCTGGCCACCCCGATCAGCGACGCGAAGGTCCTCACCGGCCGGCAGCGACCGATGACCGAGGTCGCCATGCTGTTCGCCGAGATCGGCACCGCCGACGGCCGGGAGGGCCTGGGCCTCAGCTACTCCAAGCGGGCCGGTGGGCCGGCGCAGTTCGCGCACGCCGTCGAGCTGGCCCCGGTACTGCTCGGCGAGGATCCGAACGACATCGGCAAGATCTGGGACAAGCTGGCCTGGGCCGGCGCCTCGGTCGGGCGGGCCGGGCTCGCGGTGCAGGCCATCGCCGCGTTCGACGTGGCTCTGTGGGACCTGAAGGCCAAACGGGCCGACCTGCCGCTGGCCAAGCTGCTCGGCGCGCACCGCGACTCGGTGCGCTGCTACAACACCTCCGGCGGGTTCCTGCACACCCCCATCGAGCAGGTGGTGGACAACGCCGAGGCGTCGGTGAAGGCCGGCATCGGCGGCATCAAGATCAAGGTCGGCCACCCGGACCACGCCGTCGACCTGGCCAGGGTGGCCGCTGTGCGGGAGCGCGTCGGCGACCGGGTGCCGCTGATGGTGGACGCCAACCAGCAGTGGGACCGCCCGACCGCGCGCCGGATGTGCCGCAACCTCGAGGAGTTCGACCTGGTCTGGATCGAGGAGCCGCTGGACGCCTACGACGCCGCCGGGCACGCCGCGCTCGCCACCGCCTTCGACACCCCGATCGCCACCGGCGAGATGCTCACCAGCGTCGCCGAGCACGCCGAGCTGATCCGGCACAGCGCGGCGGACATCCTGCAGCCGGACGCGCCCCGGATCGGCGGGATCACCCCGTTCCTCAAGGTGATGGCGCTGGCCGAGCACCACAAGCTGCAGCTCGCCCCGCACTTCGCGATGGAGCTGCACGTGCACCTTGCCGCCGCCTACCCCGCCGAGCCGTGGGTGGAGCACTTCGACTGGCTGGAGCCGCTGTTCAACGAGCGGCTGGAGACCGAGGACGGCCGGATGCTGCTGCCCACCCGGCCCGGGCTCGGCGTGACCCTCAGCGACCAGGCCCGCGCCTGGACGGTCGGCCGGCACGAGGTGCGCGCCTAGCGCCGAGCGCCTGCGCCGAGCTCAACCGCGCAGGGGTCCGAGGGCCGGTCGGAGGCCGGTGCGGTTGAACTCGGCGCTCGGCCCGGTGCGAGTTGGCCCGGTGCGGGTTGGTCACGGTGATGAGGGCTCGCGGCCGAGCTCGGCGGACAGCTCGCGGGCGATGGCGCGGGTGCGCTGGCCGGCCCGCGGCAGGTGCTGGCCGAGGCGTCCCTTCGGCGCGGACACGTTGATCGCGGCGACCACCTGTCGCCGGAAGTCGTACACCGGCGCGGACACCCCGACCACGCCCTCCTCGAACTCCTCGTCCACCATGGCGAAGCCGTGCCGGCGGACCCGCGCCAGCTCGAGGTGCAGGTCCTGCTCGGTGCGGATGGTCAACCGGCGGCTCGGGCCGGCGGCCGACCGGGGCGGCGGCCCGGGTGCGAGCTGCGCCTCGAGCAGGGCGCGCAGGGACTCGGCCGGCCAGTCCGCGACCAGCACACGCCCGGCCGAGGTACTCAGCGCGGGCACCGTGAGCCCCTCCCAGCCCAGGCCGCGGAACGCGTGCGGCGGGCTGACCGAGCTCACCGTGAGCACCTGGTCGCCGCGCAGCACACACAGGTGCACCGTCTCGTGCAGGCTGCTCACCAGCCGGCGCAGGTACGGCGCCGCGAGGTGGGTCAGCCGGGCCTCGACCGTGCGCGCGGCGAACGCGTAGAGCCGCCACCCGAGCCGGTAGAGCAGCGTGCGCTCGTCCCGTTCCACCAGGCCCTCGGTCTGCAGGGCACGCAGCGCCCGGGACACCTGGCTCCGGCTGCGGCCGAGCCGGTCGGCGACCTGGGCGACGCCGAGGCCCGCGCCGTCCGAGCGGTCGGCGGCGGCCAGCGTGTCCAGCAGCTCCATGTCGCGGCGCAGGCCGGCGGAGAAGGTGGCGGGTTCCGGCTCGGTCGCAAGCCCCTCGGTGTGCCGAACCATCGCGGTCCCCCTCGCCGATTGCACTCATCGCAACATGCATTGCGCCCATTGAAGCCCCTTCCTACCCTCCGAAACCAGGGGTCGGAAGCCCGCGCCCGGTCGCCGCGACCGGTGCCGGACGGCCCCCGCATACGAGGGGGCCACCGGTGCGGATCGGCGAGAGCTTTATCGGCGACGGGGTGGACGCCGCCCACATCAACACCGTGCTCGGGGCCAAGGACGGGCCGGTCGGCGTGGCCTGGGCGACCGCGCTGGCCACCCCGAGACAGGGGCACGTGCCCTTCGTCGCGGTCCTGCAACCGGGGCTGCCAACACGCCCGCTCACCCTGTTCGTCAACAAGGCCACCATCGAAGGCGACCGCCACGCCACGCTGACCTGGGGTGCGGCCCAGGCCGGGGTCGCCGCCGGAGTCGCCGACGCGGTGCACGCCGGCACCGTGGCGCGCGAGCAGGTCGACGAGCTGGTGCTGATCGCGGCGGTCTGGGTCAACCCGCTCGCCGAGTACGCCGACGCGGTGTACACGAACAACCGCGAGGCCACCGCGCGGGCGCTCGCCGCCGGCGCCGCCGCCTCGGGTCCGGCCGCCGGCGAGCTGCTGGAGCAGGTGCTCGCCGCCCGGGACCAGCCGGCCAACCCGTTCTACCGGCCCAGCGGCGGCCACCACAGCCCGGCCGGTGGCGCGTGGTGAGCCCGTCCGACGGCGCGGCGGGACACCCGTGAAGATCACCGGCATCCGGCTGGACCGGCTGCGGCTGCCGCTGGACCCGCCGTTCGCGGCCGCCTGGGACCCGGTGCCCCGCCGGCACTTCGACGCCACCCTGGTCCGGGTCGACACCGACGAGGGGCTGACCGGCGTCGGCTCCGGTGACACCATGGACGGCTTCGAGGACTACGAGTCGCTGTTCCTCGGCCAGGACCCGCTACGCATCCTGAACCACGTCCGCACGCTGGAGACGATCACCTTCCACGCCCGGCGGTACTGGCCGCTGGAGGCCGCGCTGTGGGACCTCGCCGGCCAGGTCTGCGGGGTGCCGGTGGCGACCCTGCTCGGCGGCAGCGTGTCCCGGCTGCCGGCGTACGCGTCGTTCGGCGAGCTGCGCCCGGCGGCGGAGCGCGCGGAGGCAGCGGTGACCGCGTGGCAGGCCGGGTTCCGGGCGATGAAGGTCCGGGTGGCCAGGGACGGGCTGCCCGAGGGGCTGGCGGCGGTCACCGCGATCCGCGAGGTGCTCGGCGCCGACGTCACGATCATGGTCGACCTGAACCAGGCCTGGCGGATGCCCGGTGACATCGCGCCCGCGCTCGACCTGGCCTCGGTGCGCCGGTTCGCCGCCGCGCTGGCCGAGCTCGACGTGCTGTGGCTGGAGGAGCCGCTCCCCGCCCACGATCTGGCCGGCGGCCGGCGGCTGCGCGAGAACGTCGGCATCCGGGTCGCCGGCGGCGAGATGGTCCGTACGTTCGCCGAGCTGGTGGCCATGGTGGAGGCGGACGCGCTGGACGTCTACCAGCCTGACGCGGTGCTGGCGGTCGGCCTGTCCCGCGCCCGCACGCTCGCCGAGCTGGCGCAGCTGCGGCACCGCTGGTTCACCCCGCACACCTGGACCGACGGGCTCGGCCTGCTGGCCAACCTGCACCTGGCCGCCGGCGTCGGTGCCGGGCCGTACCTGGAGTTCCCGTACGACCCGCCCGGCTGGACACCGGCCCGGCGGGACTTCTTCCTGGCCGAGCCGGTCGCCATCGACTCGGACGGCTACCTGAATGTGCCGAACGCGCCGGGGCTCGGCGCACGGATCGACGAGGCGGCGGTGCGGCGATGGACACGCTGACCCGGATCGGGTTCATCGGGCTCGGCCACATGGGCGCCCCGATGGCGGCGAACCTGCTGACGGCGGGGTTCGAGCTGGTCGTGCACGACGCATTGCGAGCGGCCGGCGCCCCGCTCGAGGCGGCCGGGGCCAGCTGGGCGGCCGGCCCGCGCGAGGTCGGCGAGCGCACCGAGCTGGTGATCACGATGCTGCCCACGCCGGCCGTCGTGGAGTCGGTGCTGCTCGGCGCGGGCGGCCTGCTCAGCGGCATGGCGGCCGGCTCGACCTGGCTCGACATGTCGACCAGTACGCCGGAGGTGGCCGCCCGGGTGCGCGAGCTGGCCGGGCCGAGGGGCGTCGCGGTGCTCGACGCCCCGGTCGCCGGCATGGCCGCCGGCGCGCACGCGGGCACCCTGCAGATCTACGTCGGCGGGCCCCGGGAGCACTACGAGCGGGTGCTGCCGGCGCTGCGCGCGATGGGCGACCCGGCCCGCATCCTGCACGTCGGCCCGCACGGCGCCGGCTACGTCGTCAAGCTGATGGTCAACCTGCTCTGGTTCGCCCAGCTGGTGGCGACGGCCGAGGTGCTCACGATCGGGGTGCGGGCCGGCGTCGAGCTGCCCGTGCTGCGCGACTCGCTGCTGGCCAGCCCGGCACGGGGCAACCTGCTCGAGCACGACCTGCTCCCGCTGCTGCGCGACGGGGACTACGACGAGTCCTTCGCCATGGCGCTGGCCTGCAAGGACCTCGGGCTCGCCGTCGACGTGGCCCGGTCGGCCGCCGTGCCGGTGGAGCTGTCCGCGCTGGTCGAGCAGGTGTTCCGGCGGGCCAGGGCGAGCTACGGGGACCTGGCCGGTGAGATGGTCCCGGTCCGGCTGTACGAGGACGCCGCCGGCATCGCGCTGCGCCTACCCGCACACTGATCCACAGGGTCGTGGGGGGGGGGGGGGGGGGGGGGGG
>DATAZG010000213.1:0-38344 GCA_036272155.1 Pseudonocardia sp. | reverse complement strand
CGGGGCGGTCACGAAGACCACGGACGCGGTCGCAGACACTCTGAGTGCGACCGTCGGCGCGGTCGGCGGCGTCGCGCAGGTCGCGACCCACACCGTGTCCGGTGTGGTCGGCGGCGTCGGCAGCACGCTGGGCAACACCGTGGAGCAGGTCGGCGGCAGCATCCCGCTGCTCGGGCCAGTGGTGCAGGACCTCGGGTCCACCGTCACGCAGACCACCGGCGCCCTCGCCGGCACGGTCGACGACGTCGTCGGCGGGCTCGCTGGCGGCCTGCTCGGTGGCACCCCCGCGACCGCTCCCGCGACTGTCGGCACGCCTCAGTCGGCACCGGCCGGTGGCGGAGGCGGCCTCACGTCGCTGCTCGGTGGAGGCGGAACCGCGACGCCGACCGGTGGGGGCGGAACGACGCCGACTGGCGGGGGCGCGGTCGCGGCGGGGCTGGGCACGGTGACCCAGGGCGTCGGCTCGGCGGTGGGCCAGACGACGAGCACGCTCACCGGCGCGGTCGGCGACCTCACCGGCGGCCTGACCACTACCGTCGGCGGACTCACCAGCGGCCTGGGGAACACGGTCGGCGCGCTCACCGGGATCCTCGGCGGCGGAGCCGCTACCAAGGCCACCGCCGCGCCGTCCAGCGCGCCGCTCGCGGCCGCGGCGGCGCCGGCACAGTCGGAGACGGCACAGCCCGCTGCTCAAGCGACCAGCCAGGTCCCCGCGGCGAGCAGCACGGCGGCATCGAGCGCGGCGGCATCGAGCACGGCCGCACCGAGCGCCGCGGCGTCGACCACCTCGACGTCCATTACGCCGGCGTCCAGCCCCGCGGCACCGGCCGCTGCGTCACCGAGCCCCGGTCCGTCAAGCCCGGCACCGTCAAGCCCGGCACCGTCAAGCCCGGCACCGTCAAGCTCGGCGCCGTCGAGCAACGCGCCGTCGGGTTCGTCGGCGGCCAGCTCGGTCGGTTCCGCGCTGAGCGGGCTGACCAGCTCGATCACGCACTCGGACGCGGCCAGCGACGCGGTGCGCTCGACAACCGGGGCGGTCGGCTCCCTGCTGGGTGGCGGCAGCCACGCAGGTTCCGACTCGGCGAACGCCGGCGCCAGCCAGAGCGCCGCGAAGAGTGTCAGCAAGTCCGGGTCCAGCTCGACCGAGAGCCTCGGCAGCTCGGACAGCGGCTCGGGGACCACGAGCGGCAAGTCCGGGACCAGGTCCGCCCGGGTGTCGAGCAGCGAGTCGACCGACTCGGAAAGTGGCTCGAGCAGCGACGACAGCGGTGGCGGCTCCGGTAAGCACAGCTTGAGCCGGGACTCCTCCGACAACGGCTCCAGCAGCCACGACAGCAAGAGCGACTCCGGCGGCGGATCCGGCGACCACGACTCCGGCGGCGGTTCCAGCAAGCACGACTCGGGGAGTGGTGGCGGCCATTCGGGTTCGAGCCACGGCGGCGGCTCGGGCGGCGGCTCCGGGCACGGCGGCGGCGGGCACGGTGGTCACGGGAAGTGATCCCGACCGGTCAGGCTCCGGCGGGGTGGGCCCACCCTGCCGGAGCCACCCATCGGTGCACGTGCTGAAGAGCGCGGTGGCCGATCGGTGCCCGGAGTGCCAAGGTTTGGAGTGAGGCACCGGAGACCGGGGTAGTCGGTTCCCGCCCGCAATGTCGCAGAGGGAAGGACCACACGGACAATGATCGCCACGATCAATCCGGCAACTGGCGAGACCATCAAGACCTTCGAGGCAGCCGACTCGTCGGAGGTGGTGGCGCGGATCGCCCGCGCGCACGAGCGCTGGTTGACCTACCGGAACACGAGCTTCGAACAGCGGGCGACCTGGCTGCGGGCGGCGGCCGACCTGCTCGACGCCGAGGCCGACGACACCGCGCGCCTGATGACCACGGAGATGGGTAAGACGCTCGCCTCCGCGGCGGCCGAGGTGCACAAGTGTGCGAAGGGCATGCGCTACTACGCCGAGCACTCCGAGGCGCTGCTGGCCGACGAGCCGGCCGAGGCCAGCAAGGTTGGCGCGGTCCGGGCGTACGCGACCTACCAGCCGATCGGCGTCGTGCTGGCGGTGATGCCGTGGAACTTCCCGCTGTGGCAGGTCGTGCGCTTCGCCGCGCCGGCGCTGATGGCGGGCAACGTCGGCCTGCTGAAGCACGCGTCGAACGTGCCGCAGACCGCGCTGTACCTGGACGACGTGCTGCGCCGCGCCGGTTTCCCGGAGGGTTGCTTCCAGACGCTGCTGATCACGTCCGGCCAGGTGGAGGGCGTGCTGCGGGACCCGAGGGTGGCCGCGGCGACGCTGACCGGCAGTGAGCCCGCCGGCCGTTCGGTGGCCGCGATCTGCGGCGACGAGGTCAAGCACACGGTGCTGGAGCTCGGCGGCAGCGACCCGTTCGTCGTGATGCCGTCGGCCGACCTGGACAAGGCGGCCCAGGTAGCCGTGACGGCCCGGGTCCAGAACAACGGGCAGTCCTGCATCGCCGCCAAGCGGTTCATCGTGCACACCGACGTCTACGACGCGTTCGCCGAGAAGTTCGTGGCGCGGATGAAGGCGCTGAAGGTGGGCGACCCGTTCGACTCGGAGACCGACGTCGGGCCGCTGGCGACCGAGCAGGGCCGCGTCGACGTGGAGAAGCTCGTCGAGGAGGCGGTCGGCAAGGGCGCCACCGTGCTCTGCGGCGGGAGCCGCGCGGACGGGCCCGGTTGGTACTACCCGCCGACGGTGATCGCCGACATCACCGAGGACATGCCGCTGTACCGCGAGGAGGTGTTCGGCCCGGTCGCCTCGCTGTACCGGGTGGCGGACATCGACGAGGCCATCGCGGTCGCCAACGACAGCCCGTTCGGACTCGGCTCCAACGCCTGGACCAGCGACCCGGACGAGCAGCAGCGCTTCGTCAACGACCTGCAGGCCGGCCAGGTGTTCATCAACGGCATGACGATCTCCTACCCGGAGCTGCCGTTCGGCGGCGTCAAGCGGTCCGGCTACGGGCGGGAGCTGTCCGGCCACGGCATCCGCGAGTTCTGCAACCTCAAGACGGTGTGGGTCGGCGCCTAGCCGCTCACCCGACGACAGACCGAGCCCAGCTGGCCGGCGCCCGTGTGGCGCCGGCCAGCTGTGTGCGCCACGAGCGGGCGGGCGGCCCGCCAGAGGGGGAGTGTCATGTCCACGGATCTGAACGGCAAGGCGGCCGTCGTCACCGGGAGCTCACGCGGGATCGGCCGGGCGATCGCGCTCGGGCTGGCCGCCCGGGGCGCCTCGGTGGCGGTGAGCTACCTGAAGAACGAGAAGCTCGCGGACGAGGTCGTCACCGCGATCCGGGACAAGGGCGGTACCGCGGTCGCGCTGGGGGCCGACCTGTCCCGCCCGGCCGAGGTGACCGGGCTGTTCGACCGGGCCGAGGCTGCCCTGGGCCCGCTGGACATCGTCGTGGCGAACGCGGCGGACGTGGTGATCAAGCCGGTGGTGGAGTGCACGGAGCAGGACTACGACTTCCTGTTCGCGGCCAACGTGAAGAGCGCGTTCTTCACCATGCGGGAGGCGGCGCTGCGGGTCCGTGACGGTGGCCGGATCATCGCCACGTCCACCGGCGGCACGAAGATGTTCTTCACCGAGACCGCGCTGTACCTGGGCACCAAGGGCGCCGTCGAGCAGTTCGTCCGGGTGCTGTCCCGCGAGCTGGGCGGGCGCAACGTCACCGTCAACGCGCTCTCGCCCGGGTTCACCGACACCGACCTGCTGCCGGACCGGGACCGCGCGGTGGCGGCCGGGATGTCCCCGTTCGGCCGGGTGGGCGACCCGGTGGACGTCGCGGACGTCGCGGTGTTCCTGGCCGGCGATGAGGGGCGCTGGGTCACCGGGCAGAACATTGCCGCCGGCGGCGGGGTGTTCTGACCGCGGCTGCCAGCTGGTCCGGCGCCAACTCTCCTCGCGTCAGGTCGCCCGGCGCAGCGGGGTCCGCTGCTGGCCCTCCGCGTCGAAGTTGTCCGGGTGCAGCCAGCTGGTGAGGCGGTCCTGGACGGCCGGCCACTCGGCGTCGGTGATCGAGTACCAGGAGGTGTCGCGGTTGCGGCCCTTGACCAGCGCCGCCTGGCGGAAGGTGCCTTCGTAGGTGAACCCGAGCCGGGTCGCGGCGGCCCGGGACGGGGCGTTCAGCGCGTTGCACTTCCATTCCAGCCGCCGGTAGCCCAGCTCGTCGAAGGCGTGGCTGGCCAGCAGGTACTGCGCGTCGGTCGCGGCCCGGCGCCGCTGCAGCAGCGGCGAGTAGTGGACGTGGCCGATCTCGATCAGGCCGATCTCGGGCTGCAGCCGCAGGTAGCTCAGGACACCGACCGCGCGCTCCGACACGGACCCGGCGGCGGCCGGGTCCGTGTCGATGATCGCGTAGAACATCGGGTCCTCGCCGCCGGACACCTGCTCGACCCATGGCCGGTAGTCCGCCCGGGTGCCGAACGGTCCGTACGGCAGGTAGGTCCAGCTCTCGCCCCGCGTATCGAGCTGGTCGGCGGCGAACAGCTCCTCCGCGTGCTGGTCCGCGTCCAGCCGCTCCAACCGGCAGTACCTTCCCTTGAGCACCGCCGCGGTGGGGAGTGGTCGCGGCGTCCATTCCGGGACGGGGTGACCAACCGGCTGGCCCAGCTCGTTCATCAGCACCCGTCGATCCTCGGGCACCGATTGGCTCGCTTGAAGTGCCAATTCCGGGCCGGTACGCAAGGCCAATGGCCTCGCCTCGGTCAGGACCCTCGCTCAGGCCAGCGGCCGGACCCGCTCACCGGGCGGCGGCGGACCGGGTGGGGTGCCGTCGCCGAACGGGCGGCCGCCGAGCTGCTCGCGGCCGTGCGGGGTGAGCCAGCCGGACGGGTCGGGCCCGAGCGGCACGATCCCGCTCGGGTTGATGGTCCGGTGCACGCCGTAGTAGTGCTGCTTGATCTGCTCGAAATCGATGGTGTCGCCGAAGCCCGGCGTCTGGAACAGGTCCCGGGAGTAGGCCCACAGCACGGGCAGCTCGGTGAGCTTGGACCGGTTGCACTTGAAGTGGCCGTGGTACACCGCGTCGAACCGGACCAGGGTGACCCAGAGCCGGATGTCGGCCTCGGTAATCGTGTCGCCGACGAGGTAACGCTGGTCGGCCAGCCGCTCCGACAGCGTGTCCAGCCGGGCGAACAGGGCGAGGTAGGCGCGCTCGTAGGCCTCCTGGCCACGCGCGAAGCCGCAGCGGTACACGCCGTTGTTCACGTCCTGGTACACGCCTTCGTTGATCTCGTCGATCTCGGCGCGCAGGGGCTCGGGGTACAGGTCGGGGGCGCCCTCGCGGTGCAGCGCCCGCCACTCGGTGGCCAGGTCCAGGGTCAGCCGGGCGAAGCCGTTGGTGGCCACCTTGCCGCTGGTCACCTCGACCACGGCCGGCACGGTGATGCCGGCGTCGAAGTCGGGGTCGGCGGCGCGGTAGGCGTCGCCGAGCCACTCGATGCCGAGCACCGGGTCGCGGTTGTCGGGGTCGAGGTGGAAGCGCCAGCTGCGCTCGTCGTGCAGCGGCCCGGCGATGCCCATGGACAGCACCGGCTCCAGCCCGAGCAGCCGCCGGGAGATCGCCGCCCGGTTCGCCCACGGGCAGGCCCTGGCGATGACCAGCCGGTAGCGGTCCGCCTCGACCGGCCAGGGAGACGAGCCGTCCGCGGTGATCCGCGCGTCCAGCGCCACCGGTGCCCGGACGTAGCTGTCCTTGTCGACCGCTTCGGTCATACCGTCCTACCCGTCCGAGATGTGAGAGTCGATGTCAGCATCGATGCCAGAGTCGTGTTCCGAGGTCAGTCCCATTCAACCCACAACTCGCGCGGGCCGCGGAACGAGATGTTCGCCGGGTAGCGCGGGTCGTGGCCGGGCGCGAGGCGCAACCGGGGCATCCGGTCGGCCAGCGCGTCGAGCACGATCCTGCCCTCCAACCGGGCCAACGGCGCGCCGGCGCACAGGTGGATGCCCTTGCCGAAGGACAGCTGCCGCCGCGCGTCCGGCCGGCGGATGTCGAACCGCTCCGGCTCCGGGAACCGGTCGGGCTGGTGGCCGGCCGCCCCGAACGCGAGCACCAGCCGCGCACCCGCCGGCAGCCGCACCCCACCGAGCACGGTCTCCCCGGTGCTGACCCGCCGCCACATCGGCACCGACGAGTCGTAGCGCAGCGTCTCCTCGACCGCGCCCGGGATCAGCGTGCGGTCGGCTCGGACCTCGTCCCACAGGCCGGGGCGGGAGAGCAGCTGGTACAGCGCGTTGCCGAGCAGGTTCGTGGTGGTCTCGTGGCCGGCGAAGCTGAGCGCGAAGAGCAGGCTGGCGGCCTCCTCGTCGCGCAGCGCCCGCTCGTCGGCGACCAGGTCACTGGCGAGGTCGTCCTCCGGGGCGGCCCGACGGGCCCGGACCAGCGCCCGGCAGTGGTCCAGGAACGCCACCATGCTGTGCGCGGAGCGGACCTGCCGCTCGGTGGACGGCCGCCCCCAGTTGACCTCGATCTTGTCCTCGCACCACGCCTTGATCTGCTCGGCGTCTCCCGGTGGGAACCCGATCAGCGCGAACAGGGTGGCCGCCGGCAGCGGATGGCAGAGCGCGGCCACGATGTCCGGGCCGCCGGGCCCCTCGCCGATAGTGCCGCCCGCACCGGTCGGACTGCCCGCACCGGTGGCCAGCATCGCGTCGATCAGCGCGACGGCCCGCTCCCGGATCACCGGCTCGAGCTTCGCCATCCGCCGGGGCGAGAGTGCCCGCATGATCACCGAGCGGTAGCGCGAGTGGGCAGGTGGGTCGGCGTTGGACATCGTCGGCACCAGGTCCAGCCCGCCCAGGATGGCCTCGGCCTCCGGGCACAGCGGGAACAGGGTCCGCTGGGCCTCCGCCGCCGAGAAGGTCGCCGGGTCGAGCAGCACCTGTTCGATCTCCGCGTAGCCGGTCACCACCCAGCGGTCCAGCACCGGGGTGAAGAACACCGGCCCCTGGTCGCGGACCCGGGCGAACTCCGCGTACGGGTCGGCGAGGAAGTCCTCGCTCAGGGGGTCGAACCCGGCCAGTACCGGGCAGGACCGGGTCGCGGTACCGACGTCCATCGCAGCCACCTCCGGGAGCACCGCACGGCACGGGCGCCGTGCCTCGCAACCTACGGCCGTGCCGCCCTCCGGTGGCCGACATTCTGGAGTCGAGAACGCCGGAGCGGAGCGGTCAGGGCTTGCGCGCCACGATGGCGGTGCAGCCCGCCGTCGTCGGGTGGTCGGTGATGTCGGTGAAGCCGACGGCGCCGAAGATGCGCGCCAGCTCGGGGCGGGACCAGCACTTGCCCCGGGTCACGTGCATCATCCAGATCGAGAACGCGGCGGCGGCCAGCGGGCCGGTCTTGTCGTCGTTGATGTGCACGTCGTGGTCGACCAGCCAGCCGCCCGCCGGCAGCGCGGCGTAGGAGTTGGCGGCGAGGCGGTGGATGCTGGCGGCGTCCCAGTCGTGCAGCACGTGCGAGTAGAAGTGCAGGTCGTAGCCGGTGGGCAGCGGCTCGAACATGTCGCCGGCGACCACCTCGACGCGGTCGCCGAAGCCCCGCTCGTGGACCAGTGTGCGGCTGAGGTCGACCACGGTGGGCAGCTCCAGCACGGTGGCGGTGCTGCCGGCGCGGGCGTCGAGCAGTGCACAGGAGTAGGCGCCGGTGCTGCCGCCGACGTCCAGCACCCGGCGGTAGTCGACGCCGGCCAGCGCCCCCGCCGCGTACGGGGCCAGGAACCGGCCGCGCGCGTCCATGCCCGCGCTGAACTGGTTGGCGAACGGCGTGCTGGCCATCCGGGTTAGCCACTGCTGGCCGCGCCGGGCGCTGCCGAACGGGGCGGGGTCACCGGTGCGCAGCACGTCGACCAGCTCCAGGCAGCCGGGCCGCTCCCGCGCCATGCCGAAGTAGAGCCGCAGGTCGTCGGGCCCGGCGTCGGCCACCAGGTGCGAGCGGGCGATCTTGGTGGGCTCCACCGACTGGTCGGCGAGGCGGTGCAGCAGACCAGCGGCCACCAGGTAGGTGAGCGTCACGTCGACCGCGCGCTGGTCCAGCCCGAAGTGGCCGGCGATCGCCGCGGCGTCCGAGGGACCCCGTCCCGCCAGCCAGGTGAACAGGTCGAACTCGGTGACGACGGCGGCGAGCAGGTCGCTCGCGTACATTCCGTCGACGGTGGCCACGATGTCGCTGGGCATCTCGATCCGCACGGCGCCGACCGTATCCGGGCGGCCCCGCGCCGCCGGCATGATTAAGACCCGGTCCTGAAAACCGGGTGCCGCGCACGGTCAAGTCAGGCGAGCAACTCAGCCCTCGCGGGCCTGGCCGGAGACCTCGACCACGGTCTTTCCCGGACCCGGTGTGGCCTGCTCGGCGACCATGAGCGGTACGTCCTCGAAGTCGTACACCGTGCCGACCGGTGTGGTGATCGTGCCGGTGGCGGCCAGCTCGACCAGTTCGGTCCACACCGCCGCTTCGGCCGCGGGGTCCGCCAGGGGGGTGGCGAGGACGCCGCTGACGGTGTAGTTGCGCAGCAGCAGGTCCATCTGGTCGAGCGCCAGCGGGCGGCCACTGGCCAGGCCGACCAGGGCTACCCGCCCGTTGCGGGCGATGGCCCGCACGGCCTCGGCGGCGGTGTCCCCGCCAACCGGGTCGAACACGACGTCGACCCCGGCACCGCCGGTGATCTCGGCGAGCCGGTCGGCCACGTTCTCGGTCCGGTAGTCGATGGCGTGATCCGCACCCAACCGCAGGCAGAAGTTCGTCTTCTCCGGGCTACCGGCCAGCGCGATCACTTCGGCGCCCCGGGCCCGGCCCAACTGCAGCGCGGCCACACCGGAGCTGCCGGCCGCCCCCAGTACGGCGAGCCGCTGGCCCCGTGACACCGGTACCCGGTGCACCAGTGCGGCGTAGGCGGTCCGGAAGGCGATGGGGAACCCGGCGGCCTGCGTGTCCGTCATGCCGGGTGGGATTCGCATGGTCGACTCTTCGCGCAGGTACGTGTACTCGGCGTAGCCGCCCCAACCGTCCAGGAATGCGGCGATGCCGGTGACCTGGTCCCCGACCGCGAACCGTGACCCCTCGGGCACCGCGACGACCTCTCCGGCCGCTTCCTCACCGAGGCCGAACGGTGGCGCTCCGAGCAGCGGGAACTGTCCCGCCGCCATCATCACGTCCGGGTATCCGGCTCCAGCGGCCCGCACGCGGATCAGCAGCGGCCCGGCGTCGCACCAGCGGCGCGCGAGTTCGAGAGCAGGTTCAACCGGCGCGCTGGACGACCCCGGCGATCCGGTCGGCGACCTCGGGCCACAGGTCCCTCGGCAGGTTGTGCCCCATGCCCTCGTAGACGACCAGCTCCGCGCCCGGGATCGCGGCGGCGGTGGCGCGCCCGCCGCTGACGTCGACCATCGGGTCGCCGGCTCCGTGGACGACCAGCGTGGGCAGCTCGAGCCCGCGCAGCAGGGGAGTGCGGTCGCCGGACGCGATCGTCGCGACCGCCTGCCGGACGATGCCGTCGCGGTCCGGTGCGGCGCGCTCGAAGGCGGCGCCGGCCCTGGCCCGCACCTCCGCCTCGTCCAGGGTGAACCCGGGCGAGCCGACCACCCGGAGCACGGCGACCGCCTGCTCGCCGGCCTCCTCGGGGGTCATCGCCGGCGGCGTGGCCAGCTTCTCCCAGGTCCCGGGGTGGATCTGGCCGACCGCCGGGTCACCGGTGGTGGTGCTGATCGAGGTCAGGGAGCGGATCCGGTCGGGGTGCTCGATGGCCATCGTCTGGGCGATCTGGCCACCGAGCGACAGCCCGACGACGTGGCCGTGGGGGAGGCCCAGGGCGTCGAGCAGCCCGATCCCGTCGGCGGCCATGTCCGACAGCGTGTACGTGGCACTCGAGACGTCCCCGGCCATCGCGGCCGCGAAGTCCGGCAACGGGGCGTCGGACAGGTGGGTCGAGCGGCCGATGTCGCGGTTGTCGAACCGGATCGGCTGCAGGCCCCTGGTCACGAGCTCGGCGCAGAACGCCTCGTGCCAGCCGAGCATCTGCTGGGAGATGCCCTGCAGCAACAGGACGGCGGGCGCCTCCGGGTCGCCGAAGCGCTCGTGCGCGATGTCGATGCCCCGGCCGACGCTGACGATCTTCTCTGACGTCACGAGGGGAGTCACGAGAATGCAGTGTGGCCCCGGGCCGGGGCCCACCGCCAAGTCCTTTCCAGCCGCGCGTGGCCGGGGCCGGTACCGCTCAGAAAGCGGCCAGCCCTGCCACGACCTTGTCGAACACCGTCCGATCTTCGGGTTTAGGCGCGTAGCAGACGATCTCGTCGAACCCGAGCGCCCGGTACCGGTCCACCATCCGGGCGAACCCGTCGGCCGACGACCACGGGGTGATCGCGCCGTAGGCGAGCAGGATGCGGCGCAGGGTGGCCGGGTCGCGGTCGTGCTCCCGGCAGAGCCGGTCCAGCGTGCCGGCCCGCCGCACGGTCGCCGCGCCGAACTCGTCCTCGGTGGCCGCGCCGGGGAAGGTCACCCAGGCGTCGCCGTGCTCGGCGGCCACCGTGAGCGCTTTCGCCCCGTTCGCCGCGATGACCAGCGGGATGCGGGGCTGGATCGGTCCGGGCGTGGTGGCCGCGTCCGAGTACGGGTAGTGCGGGCCGGCGTGGTCGCGGATGTCCCCGGCCAGCAGGCGGTCCACGACGGCGACGAACTCGGCGAGCCGCTCGGCCCGCTCGCCGGGCTCCCACCACGGCACGCCGGACATGTTGTGGTCGGTCGGCCACAGCCCGGACCCGATGCCGAGGTCGAACCGCCCGCCGGACACGTGGTCCAGCGTGATCGCCTGCTTGGCCAGCACCGTCGGCCGGCGGAACACCGCGTTGGCGATCAGCGCGCCGACCCGGATGCGGCTGGTGGTGGCCGCCCAGGCCGCGAGCAGCGTCAGGCCGTCGTGCACCGGCACCGCCGGGTCGCGCGGGTTGCGCATGTTGTCGCCGGTCCACAGCCCGTCGAAGCCGACGTCCTCGGCGATCCCGGCCCACTGCTGGGCCTCGCTCCACGTGGCGGCGTTGACCTTCAGGCCGAATCGCATCTGCTGGCTCTCCTCGTCGGTTCGGGTGCGCGGGCGGTGCGGTGGCAAATCGGATTGAGGTACACCGACCGGTATGTATATTCGACGCCGTGCCGACCCGCACCGGAATTACCCGGCAGGCCCTGCTCGAGGCCACCGCCGAGCTGATCTACCAGCGGGGTATCACGGCGACCGGCGTGGACCTCATCGCCGAGCGCGCCGGGGTCACCAAGCGCACGCTCTACCAACACTTCAGATCGAAGGACGACCTCGTCGCGGCCTCGCTGAGCGAGCGGGGTGAGGTCGCGCTCGAGCTGTTCGGCCGGGCCGCCGCGAGCCGCGCGCGGCGCACCGGTCAGCCGGCGGTGCTGGCGCTGTTCGACGTCATCGAGCGACTGCTGGCCGGGCCGATGCCGGCCGGCTGCGCCCTGCTGAACGCCAGCCTGGAGCTGGCCGACCCGGACCACCCGGCCCGCCGGGCGGCCCGCGAGAAGCTGACCGCACGCAACGAGCTGGTGGCGCGGCTGCTCCGGGAGGCCGGGGTCGACGACGCCGAGCTGGCCGGCGAGCTCGCGCTGCTGGTCGACGGAGCGTTCGCCACCGGCGGCGCCCACCGGGACCCGAGCGCGGCGGCCAGGGCCAAGCGGGCCGCCGCCCACCTGATCGACAGGTACCGAGCCACCGCCCCGAGAACCCCGAGAGCCCCGAGCTGAGGAGACCCGCCCTGTCGACCACCGAGAACAAGCGCCTGCTCGAGCACGCCTACAGCTCGGCCCTCTACGCCTGATCCCGCCTCTTACGCCGGCACGGCGACCCGGGCCGGAGCACTGCTCAACAGCGGCCGGAGTGGGGTACGTGCCAGGCCGGCAATCATCCGGGTGAGCGCCACGCGCAGCACCAACCAGCCGACCAGGCTCACCGTCGCGCCCAACACCAGCCCGGCGAGTACGTCGTGCGGGTAGTGCACACCCAGGTAGAGGCGGGAGCCCGCGACCAGCAGCGCGGCGAGCACCCCGACCCAGGCCAGCAGCCGGCGACTGACCAACAGCAGCCCGACGGCCACCGCGCCGGCGGCCACCGCATGATCGCTGGGGAACGACGCCCCCTTGCTGCACTTGCCGATCGCCTCGATGTTCGGCAGCTCCCGACACGGCCGGTGCTCCTTGACCATGAGCGACACCGGCTGGGCGACCAGAGCAGCCGCAAGCACCCCGATCGGCGCCCACACCGCCGCGGCCATCGCGCGCGGGCTGACCTGCTGACGGGCGATGCACCAGACACCCACCCACAGCACCGTGTACACCACCATGGCGTAGGTGCTCAGCAGCAGCACCGGAAGGTGTAGCCAGGGCGTGGACCTGGCGAAATCATTGATCGTGGCAAGGAGCTGCAGCTCGGC
Source organism: Pseudonocardia sp. (assembly GCA_036272155.1). Classification (GTDB taxonomy): domain Bacteria; phylum Actinomycetota; class Actinomycetes; order Mycobacteriales; family Pseudonocardiaceae; genus Pseudonocardia. Next base: position 25,887 of record DATAZG010000213.1, on the reverse strand, counting down.
GGTCACAAAGTTCCAATCGTCGTCCGGGGGCCCTCGAGTCATCGGCCGGCGTCGGCCACTCATACGAAAGTAATTGCGATTGCTAGGCACGAGCTGTGAGTCCCGCGGAGAGGCCGACCACAGGGTGCGACCCCCAGATGGTGAGGCGTCTGTCGGCCAATCAAGATTGGTGGCATGACCTACCTCGCCGCACCGGACCGGTACGACAGCGCCGACTTCCGCCGCTGCGGGACCAGTGGGCTGCAGCTGCCCGCGATCTCGCTCGGCCTCTGGCACAACTTCGGTGACCACGAGCCGCTGGCCACCCAGCGGGCGATCCTGCGGCGCGCGTTCGACCGGGGTGTCACGCACTTCGACCTGGCCAACAACTACGGCCCGCCGTACGGCAGCGCCGAGCGCAACTTCGGCACGCTGTTCGCGCAGGACTTCCGGCCGTACCGCGACGAGCTGATCATCTCCACGAAGGCCGGCTACGACATGTGGCCGGGCCCGTACGGGCAGGGCGGCGGCTCGCGCAAGTACGTGTTGGCCAGCCTCGACCAGTCGCTCGGCCGCATGGGTCTCGACTACGTGGACATCTTCTACAGCCACCGGTTCGACCCGGACACCCCGCTCGAGGAGACGATGGGCGCGCTGGACTCCGCGGTGCGGGCCGGCAAGGCGCTCTACGTCGGCATCTCCTCCTACGGCCCGGAACGCACCCGGGAGGCCGTCCGGATCCTGCGCGAGCTCGGCACGCCGCTGCTGATCCACCAGCCGTCCTACTCGATGCTCAACCGCTGGATCGAGACCGAACTGCTGGACGTGCTCGGCGACACCGGCGTCGGCTGCATCGCGTTCTCGCCGCTCGCGCAGGGCATGCTGACCAGCAAGTACCTCGACGGCATCCCGGCCGGCTCGCGCGCCAGCCGGGACGCGTCGCTGTCCACCGAGCTGCTCAGCGAGCAGAACCTCACGCACGTCCGGCAGCTGAACGCGATCGCCGCCGACCGCGGCCAGTCACTGGCCCAGCTGGCGCTGGCCTGGGCGCTGCGCGACGCGCGGGTGACCTCGGTGCTGATCGGGGCGAGCAGCGTCCGCCAGCTGGATGACAGCCTCGGCGCGCTCGACAACCTGGCGTTCAAGGCCGACGAGCTGACCCGGATCGACGAGCACGCCGTCGAGGCCGGGATCAACCTCTGGGCCCGCTCCGGGGAGGCCTGACCGAGGGGCGGTCACCCGGCCGGGTTACCGGGCCGGGTGACTGCCCTCGGCCTGCGGAAACACGGCCGTGGACGGTCTTCCGGGATCTCCGGCGATACCGTACTTTTTAGGTCCCCCGCCGCGGGTGAGCACGGTGCCGGAGGTGTCGGTGACTGATGGCCGGTCCTGCGAGCTCGAGGGTGCCCCCGCCTGGCTGCCGGGTGGCTGAGCATGGATAACAACGTCGACCTGCTGCTGGAGCGCGCGGTCGGCGCCGGCCACGTCTCCGGAGTCGTGGCCATGGCGGCGGCCGGGGGCGAGGTCACCTATTCGGGCGGATTCGGCTCGTGCCCGACCGGCGGCGTCACCCCGGACACGGAGTTCTCGCTGCGCGCGCTGGTGCGTCCGGTGCTCGCGGTGGCCGCGCTGCGACTGGTCGACGCGGGGCTGCTCCGGCTCGACGACCCGCTGGACCGGGTGCTCCCCGAGCTGGCCGGGCTGCGGCGGCTGACCGGGTTCGACGCGGCACACGAGCCCCGGTACCGGCCGGCGAAGACCTCCGTCACGCTGCGACGGCTGCTCAGCCACACGTCCGGGCTGCTCCCGGGCACAGGGACCGGCCCAGGAACCGGCACCGGCCCAGGAGCCGGCACAGCGGCCGGCACAGCGGCCGGCACAGCGGCCGGCAGCGTGGCGTTCGAGCCGGGCACCCGGTGGCTGTACAACGCCGACCCGCGCCCGGTCGGCCGGGTCATCGAACGCGTGTCCGGCCGGCCGCTGGCCGATTGGTTGCGCGCGGAGGTGTTCGAGCCGCTCGGCATGCGGCACACCGGTCTCGACGGTGCCGGTGGTTCCGGCGATGCAGTTGGTGCTGGTGGGGCCGACGGGCTGGCCTTCTACTCGACCCCGAGGGACTACTTCGCGTTCGCCGGGGCGCTGCTGCGCGGCGAGCCGGGCCTGCTGTCCCGGCACTCCGGCGACCTGCTGCGCCGTAACCAGATCGGCTCCCTGACCGCGCCCCGGGTGCTGGGCCTCGGCCCTGTGCGGATGCCCAGTGAGATCAACTTCTACCCCGAGGTGCGGCTGTACCCGGCGGCCGCGCGCAAGTGGAGCCTCGGCTTCATGCTGACCGTCGAGCCGGTGCCCGGCGGGCCCGACGCGGGCAGCCTCACCTGCGCCGGTGGGCGGGGCGCGTACTGCTGGCTGGACCCGGCCACCGGCGTGACCGGGCTGCTCTTCGCCCGCAGCGCCCCCGGCGGGCCGGACCGCACCGAGGCGCTGTTCGGCGAGTTCCAGTCCTCGGTGTACGCGGGCCTGGCCTCGGGGCGCGGCCACGGTCGGCGCCGGCGCAGCGTGTTCGAGAGCCTGTTTCAGGGCTGGTCCAGCGACGTGTGGCTGACCTGGTGGCCCATGTGACCCACCGACCGGGCGCCAGGCTGCCCTGATCGTGTAACTGGTCCGCCCCCGCCGGCGACAGTAACTTCCGGTGATGAACACTCGCAGCCAGGCCGCGTGCGCCTGGGCAGGGCTGATCGGTGTCGTGCTCATCCTCGTCGCGATGGTGCTCGCGGGCTATATACCGCCGCCGAGGGCGGACGCCACCCCGGCCGAGATCGCCGGGTTCTACAGCGGCAGCACCTTCGCGATCCGCCTCGGGCTGCTGATCGGCCTGTTCGGGATGGCCGGGTGGGCGACGCTGGTGTCGGTGGTGTGGGTGCAGCTGAACCGCGTCGAGGGACCCCGGCCGGTGATGGCGTCGCTGCAGGCGGTGGCCGGTACGGCCTGCTACGTGTTCCTGACCCTGTTCATCGTGCTGCTCGCGGCGGCCGCGTTCCGCCCGGAGCGGGCCCCGGAGAGCACCCAGCTGCTGCACGACATCGGCTGGTTCATGGCATTCCTGGCCGCGGTCCCGTTTGTGCTGCAGGCCCTGGCCGCCGGGGTGGCGATCCTCGGTGACCGGAGCGAGCGGCCGGTGTATCCGAGGTGGCTGGGCTACGTCGGCGTGTGGGTGGCGGTGCTGCTCGCCCCCGGTGACGTGCTGCTGTTCTTCCACACCGGGCCGTTCGCCTACGACGGCATCATCTCGTTCTGGATCCCGCTGCTCGCGTTCGGCGGGTGGATGGCGCTGCTGTCCTGGGGTGCGCTGCAGGCCGCGCGGGCCGAGGCCGCCGAGACGGCTCCCGAGGCGGCGGCCAGCACGTCGGCCTAGCGCTCTGCCTCCGCTGAAACCGGTGCTGAAATCGGTGCCGGCGCTGGGGCCGGCGGGAAGGTGGCAGCCCACGGTTCGGGCCGCACGCCGGCGGTGCCGATCACGTAGGCGATCGTGTGGTACCAGCCGGCGGTGATGGCCAGCTCGAGGATCTGGTCGTCGGCGAAGTGCCGGCTGAGCTCGTCGAACAGCTCGCGGCTGAGCCGGCTGGTGGTGTGCAGTTCGTCGGCCAGCCGGAACACCGCGGCCTCCGTGGGCGACCAGTTGCCGTCGTCGGCGCCGCCGTGCACGGTGGACACGAGCTGCGCGTCGGTCAGGCCCAGCGGGGTGCCGAAGCTGACCGCGTGCACGCCCCACTCGTACTCCGCGCCGGTCAGTGCGCTGGTGCGGTGGATGACGATCTCGCGCAGCAGCGGCGCCACTCGACCCCGGCCGAGGATGCCGGCGCCGAGCGGCCGCATCCGGGAGAACAGCTCGTCGTGCACGGCCAGCGTGCGGAACAGCTCGAGCGGCTCCCGGTCGGCGCCGGGCGGCATCCACCTGCGCAGCATCTCGCCGGTGGCCTCGGCGTAGGGCGGCTCGAGTGGGGCGATCCTGGGGTGGGTTTCGGGCACGGCGGCCTCCTCTGGAGTGCTTCGGTTTTCGAATCGCACGTTAACGGTTCTGAAATCGAAGCGCAACGGGGTTACGACCTCGATGAACGGGTTCGGCCGCTCTGCATACACTTGTGCCTCGACTGATCACGTCCGAGCGGGCGGGGGTTGGGGGAGCGGTGGTACTGGCGGACCTACTCCAGGGGCGCACCGGCCTGCGCATCAGCGACCCGAGGCAGACCAGCGTCGAGGTGCACGCCCACCTGCGGGAGCTGATCATCTCGGGCGCGCTGCCGCCCGGCACCGTGCTCAAGCAGACGGAGCTGGCGAAGATCTTCGCGGTCAGCCGGACCCCGCTGCGGGAGGCCTTCCGGATGCTGCAGGAGGAGGGTCTGGTCTCGGCGGAGCCCAACCAGCGCAGCCAGGTGATCGGCCTGGACCCGACCGAGCTGGAGCTGCTCTACGCGGCACGCGTCACCCTGGAGTCGCTCGGCGTACGGCTCACCGCCGGCCGGCTGTCCAGGGAGGAGAGCCGGGACGCCGGTGCCGCCTACCGCGAGATGGAGCGCACCCACCGCGCCGGCGACATGTCCAGCTGGGCGTTGGCGCACCGGCGGTTCCACCGGCTGGTCGTCGGGCGCTGCGGTCCGTCCGTGCTGCGCACGATCAGCTCGTACGCGGAGCAGAGCGAGCGCTACGTACGCCTGGACCAGAGCGCGCACCGGGACGGGTTCGCGGCGCGGCAGTGTGAGCATGCCGCGATCCTGGACGCGGTGCGGGACGGTGATGTCCAGCGCGCGGTCGAGGCCATGGCCGGCCATCTGGCTGGTACCGCGCGGCGGGTGATCGAGAACTTCACGCCGGGCCGGGGCGCGCCGGCGGTCGCGGCCGCCGTGGCGATGGTGACCGGCACGGCCGGTGACTGGCCGGTGGTCTCCGCCGACGCGGAGTAGCCCGCCGTCGCGTCCGCCGCGCCCGCTCGATCAGGTGTCCACAGTTGACCCGCCCGCTCGCAACCCCGCCGCGCCAACGCTGCCCGAGCACCGCACAGGCCGTTCCCTCGCCGCACAGACCGTGCCCGGTCTGTGCGGCGGGTACGCGGTCTGTGCGGCGGCGGGCGTCTGGTTCCGCCCCGGTGGTCGGTTGACACCCATCCAAAAAGTGTGTGCACTATTGGCCTGGATGTGTCGAGGGAGGAGAGGCGCCGATGCAGGACCCACCCTGGATGCTGGTGACCTACCACGAGGGCGACCCGGGCAAGCCGAGGCTCGGCGTGCGCGCGGGCGGCGTGGTGCGGCAGCCACCGGCCGAGCTGGCCGCACTGGACCTGCTGGAGGTCCTGGCCGACTGGGACGCGCTCGAGCCGCTGCTGCGCGCGCTCGACCCGGCCGAGGGCGCCGAGGTACCGGAGGCGACCCTGCTCGCCCCGCTGCGCTACCCGTCCAAGGTGCTCTGCGCGGGCGCCAACTACTACGGGCACCTGGCCGAGATGGGTATCGCCAGGCCGGCCGGGCCGGTGCCGCCCTACTTCTTCCTCAAGCCGCCGAGCACCACGGTGATCGGGCCGGACGAGCGGGTGCTGCTGCCCGACCGCGCCGGCCGGCAGATCGACTGGGAGGTCGAGCTGGCGGCGGTGATCGGCCGGCGCTGCCACCGGGTGCCGGTCGAGCGGGCCCGTGAGGTGGTGGCCGGCTGGACGGTGGTCAACGACATCTCCTCCAGGGACCAGCTGCACCGCGACTCGCCGGTGGCGCCGCCGTTCGGGTTCGACTGGTTCGCCGCGAAGGGCGAGGACACGTTCTGCCCGATGGGCCCGGGGCTCGTGCCGGACTGGCTGGTCGGCGACCCGCACCGGCTGGCCCTGCGGACTACGGTGAACGGGGTGGTCAAGCAGGACGGCTCCACCGAGGACATCGTGACCGGGATCTGGGAGCTGATCGCCGCCGCCAGCGCGGTCGCCACCCTGGAGCCCGGGGACGTGATCGCCACCGGCACCCCGGCCGGCGTCGGCTTCCCGCGCGGTGACTTCCTGGCCCCGGGCGACGAGGTCATCGCCGAGGTGGACGGCGTGGGCGCCCTGCGCAACGTGGTCGCCGAGCGCCCGACGAGAGGATGATCATGACAAGTCAGCAGACCCCGTCGGCCGTCCGCGTCTCCAAGCTGGGCTACGTCGGTTTTGAGACGCCCGACCTGGACCGGATGGTCGAGTACTACACGAGGGTGCTGGACTTCAACCTCGTCGAGCAGTCGGCCCAGGGCGCGTTCCTGACCACGGGGTTCGACCACCACTGCGTGGTGCTGACCAAGGGCGGCCCGAGGGCGCGCAGCACGGTCGGCTACGAGATCTGGGAGACGCTGGACGAGGCGCAGCGGACGCTGACCGACGCCGGCTACCAGGTCCAGCGGCGTACCGACATCGGCCCGGGCACCCCGGACGTGCTGGTGCTCGACGAGCCGGGCACCGACGTGCCGCTGCACCTGATCAGCGCGCAGGAACCGAGCGGTGTCGACGGCTACACCCCGCTGCGGCCCACCAAGCTGGGGCACGTCGCCGCGTTCACCCCGGCGCTCGACCCGATGCAGAAGTTCTACCAGGACCTGCTCGGGTTCCGGTGGTCGGACACGGTCGGCGACTTCTTCGTGTTCCTGCGCTGCAACGCCGACCACCACGCGGCCAACTTCATGGCCAGCACCAAGTTCGAGGGCATGCACCACATCGCCTACGAGATGCGCGACCCGAGCCACCTGATCAGCATGCTGGACCACCTCGCACAGCACGGCTACCGGCTGCACTGGGGCCCCGGCCGGCACGGCCCCGGGCACAACCTGTTCACCTACCACCGCGACCCGGACGGCAACACGATCGAGCTGTTCACCCAGATCGACCTCATCCACGACGAGGCCAAGGGCTACTGGGAGCCCCGCCCGTGGCACGAGAGCTTCCCGATGTACCCGAGGACCTGGGAGGTCGACCTCGCCACGGTGAACCAGTGGGGCCCGGTCGACAAGGCGTCGCTGGACCACTGAGCCCGGCCCGGGTTGCGCGCGATTAGCCGGCCTCGATCGGATACGGCACAGTCGGATACGGCACAGAGGTGCCCCGGTTCTCCCGGATGACCAGTTCGCGACCAATTCGCGGAAATGCGCGCTGCGCACAGTTGTCGCGTTCGCAGACACGGCAACCGGCGCCGATCGGGGTGGCCGCCGCGCGGTCGTCGAGGTCCAGCCCGGCGGAGTAGACGAGCCGGTGGGCGTGCCGCAGCTCGCAGCCCAGCGCGATCGCGAACGTCTTGCCGGGGGCACCCCACTGGCCGCGCCCCCGGGTCACGGTGCGGGCCACCCAGAGGTAGCGGGCGCCGTCGGGCATCGCGGCGACCTGCACGTGCACCGCGCCGGGGGAGGAGAACGCCTGGTAGACGTTCCACAGCGGGCAGGTGCCGCCGCCCCGGGAGAGGTGGAAGCCGGTGGCGGACTGGCGCTTGGACATGTTGCCGGCGCGGTCCACCCGGACGAACGAGAACGGCACGCCCGGCGAGGTCGGCCGCTGCAGTGTGGACAGCCGGTGCGCGATCGTCTCGAAGCCCTGCGCGAAATGGTCGGCCAGGCGCTCCAGGTCGTACCGGAAGCTCTCGGCGGCCCGGTGGAACTCCCCGTACGGCAGGACGAGCGCGGCGGCGAAGTAGTTCGCGAGCCCGATCCGGGTGAGCGTCCGGGTGGTGGCGTCGGCCTGCCCGGCGGCCAGCTCGTCGAGCAGCGCGGGGTGCTCCAGATAGGCCAGCTGGGTGGCCATCCGGAACGCCTGCTGGCCCGGGCGCAGGTGCGGGGAGAGGGCGAGTACGCGCTGCTGGGGGTCGTAGCGGTGCAGCTCCCCGAGGTCGTCGGGGCCGGCCGGCCGGTCCAAGGCGGTGACCCGGACGCCGTGCCGGATGCGCAGCCGCTCGGCCAGTGCCCGGCGGACCTCGCCCGGTCGGACGCCGATGTCGGTGGCCAGCGCCTCGGCGGCGTCGTCCAGCTCGGCGACGTAGTTGCGCCGCCGGTAGAAGAAGTCGCGCACCTCCTCGTGCGGTAGCGGGGCGCGGCGGACGGTGAGCCCCGCCTCGGGCCCCCTGGTCTCGGCCGCCAGCTGCTCCGAGGTGCGCCGGTAGCGGCGGTGCAGGGTGAGCACGGCGTCGGCGACGCCGGGTAGCTCGGTGGCCAGTTGCTCGATCTCCTGGGCCCGGACGGTGGGCTGGTCAGGGCCGGCCAGCGCGGTGAACGCCTCGTGCAGCTCCGCGACCAGGCGCGCCGGCTCGCCGGCGGCGAAGAACGTGCCGTCGACGCCGAAGACCTCGGTGATCCGCAGCAGCACGGGCACGGTGAGCGGCCGGGAGCCGTGCTCGATCTGGTTCAGGTAGCTGGGGGACAGCCCCAGTGTGCGGGCCAGCTCAGCCTGCTTCATCGACCGCGCCTCGCGCAGCTGCCGCAGCCGGGGGCCTGCCACCACCTTCACCATGGCGGACAGAGTAGCGAACTTTGCTATTCGCAAGATTTGCAAATCGGCCCGAAAAGATACGCACAGATTGGCAACGGGGCCAAGGTGGCCAGGCACCCCGCCAATCGCCATTGTTCTGGCCATCGCGTTGGCCGGCTACCAGACAGGAGAGCGTGCTGACCGGCACCGAGCTTCGCCCCACCGCCCCGGACACCGCCCCCGACACCGCCCTCGAGGCCGCCCCGCGCGTCGACCCGATCAGCCGCGGGCCGTGCCGGTGGCCGCAACCCGCCTGCTCGGCTGCGCTGCCGGACCGCCCGGGATCCGTTGTGACCTGAAACCCAGCCGCGCCCGGTGAACCGCCGGCAACCGTTCTCCGTGTCTGAGCCTGTCACCCCGTGCGCTTACCCGAACGGGGTGCGGTGACCAGAGCGGGACGGACGACGGAGTGGTGTACTTGCCGGCAATGACACCCAGCGCGGCTCAGAACGGCGTGGGCGAGCCACTGACCGGCCCGGACCGCCGTGCCCGGCGGCGCCAGGAGCGGCGGGACCGGGTGTTCGCGGTGGCCGTCGAGCTGTTCGTCGAGCGCGGTTACCACAACACGACGATGGAGGACATCGCCGAGCGGGCGAACGTCGCCCGGGCAACCGTGTTCAACCACTTCGAGCGCAAGATGATGTTCCTCGACGAGTGGACGGCCCGGCGGCGGGAGCGGGCCATGGCGGCGGTGGCCGACGTGCAGCTCGCGGAGCACCATGTCGGCGAGATCCTGGCCAGGTACATGCGGGAGCTAGCCCACATCAACACCAGTGCCCGGGCGGAGGCGGTCGCGCTGGTCAGCCCCGCCGTGCAGTCGATCAACGTGCTGGCCAACCTGGCCCTGGGTCGGCAGCTCGGCTGCCTCGTCCGGCAGGGGCAGGGCCGGGGTGAGGTCAGGCCGGAGATCGACGCCGACCAGACCGGCAAGCTGCTGGCGGCCGGCTACCTGCTGACGCTGACCAGCTGGATCAGCGCGGAGCCGGAACCGTTCGACCTGCGCACCGAGCTGTTGAAGATGCTGGACGTGGTGCTGCGCGGCATGGTGGTCGGCTCACCCGAGCCCGCCGGCGCCTCGGGTGAGCCAGCCGGCTGACCCGGCCGGCTGAGCCGGCCGGCGCCGGCTCCCCCCGCGCGGCCCGTTGGCCCGGACGGCGCCGGGCCCGAGGGTCAGTGGTCGCAGTGGTTCGACGCCGGCACGTCCAACGTCGGGTTGGCGTTGAAGAAGCCCGAGGGCTTGAGGCTGAACCCGCAGGTGTCGACCGGCATCACCGGCCAGTCCTCCAGCCTGGGGAAATGCGTCATGCCGAAGGTGTGCCAGACCACGATGTCGCCGCCGTCGACGGGCCGGTCGGCTGCCGTCCAGGCCGGCAGCCCGGCGCCGCCGGGGTGCTGGTTGACGAAGTCGCCCGCCGGGTACCGCTCGTCGCGCCGGTACGGAGTCACCCACAGGTGCTTGGTCGCGGCCGTGGCCCTGCGGTGGATGTCGCTGCCCTCCTGGGCCAGCAGCGTCGGGCGGCCCTCCGGGTGCAGCACGTAGCCGGTCTCGGCGCCGAACCGGCTCCGCTCGGTGGTGTTCACGATGCGCCAGACCCTCCCGGCGGCGGTGTCGGCGAGCCGGGCCGCCCCGGACTCGGTGGCCAGCCGGCGCACGCTCTGGGTGAACCCGTTGCCGTGCGGGTTGCCCTCACCGACCGGCACCCGGACCACCTCGAGCTCGTCCACCGCGTTGCCCGGCCCGTCGATCTCGGTGTCCAGCCGCGCCACGAACAGGTGCTGGTGGTACGGCGCGCCGAGCCCCGGGGCGAGCTGCGAGGCGTACTCGAACCCCGCGCCGGGGTAGCCGGAGGTGAACACCACGCCGGTGGCCTTGACCTCCAGCTCGATGGTGCCGTCCAGGTAGAAGTACCAGTAGAAGCCGTAGTCGTAGTTGCCGACCGTGGTGAAGAACGACACGACCAGGCGGCGCTGGCGGCGGCTGTCCGAGGAGCCGGTGAACGGGTCGGTGTGCTTCCACAGGATGCCAGCGTCCTCCTCGTGGATGCAGATCGCCCTCGGCACGAGCCGCGGGTTGCCGTCGCCGTCGGCCAGCACGACGTCCAGGTAGGTGATGTCACCGACGCAGTCACAGCCGAGCTCGAGCGAGTTGGCGTACGAGCCGAGCAGGTACTCACCGCAGTCGAAGAAGTTCTGGAACCACCGGTTCGGCCTCGGGTCGGCGTAGGGCACCACCATCTCGGCGATCGAGGCGCGGTGCAGCAGCGGGCGCCGCCGGCCCCGGTCGTCGATCGACACGTCCCGCAGCACCAGGCCCTCGCGCGCGTCGAAGCCCACCCGCAGCCGCCAGCCGAGCCAGGACAGCTCGTTGCCGTCGAGGGTGAAGCTCGGCCCGTCGGGCTGGCTGATCTCGATCGGCCGCAGCCCGGTGCGGGTGGGGCCGACGAACTCCGGGTCGTGGAAGTTCGCGTCCTCGTCCGGCACCGGCAGGGCCAGGTCGTCGATCACATCGATCACCTCGCGGCTGATCACGTCCACGTACGCGGTGACGCCGTCCACCGGGTGCGCCCACGGCAGGTCGTTCTTGGACTTCTGCAGGAATGTGAACACCCGCTGCAGCCGTCGCCCGGTCTCGTCGGCGTTGCCGGCCACCCCGGCGGACAGCGGCTGGGCGCGCAGCACCGAAAGATCGGTGAGCCCACGCCGGGCCATCGCCGCCAGCCAGCGGGGGTCGGCGTGCACGATCTGCTCGACGATCTCGAACTCCAGCCCGATCACCGGCACGCCGCCGTCCACCGCCGGCTCCAGCTCACGCACGGACACCACGCGTGACTCGGAGGTGGACACCATCGCGTCGTGCGAGTGCCCGGTCGCGGTGTCGATCAGCATCACCCGGAACTCGCGGCTGACCGGGTCACCGGGGGAGTGCGCGGCGACCGCCGACCGGTCCGGCTCGGCCAGCCCGAAGTAGGCGAACGTCGTCGTCGGGAGCACCAGACCGGCGTCCACCAGCAGCTGCCGGCAGCCGGTCACCTCGGCGGGCTCGATCGCGTCCGACGGGTGGCGCTGGGCCACCGCCGGGTCAACAGAGGTACTCATGCACGGTCTCCCAGGGAGGTTTGTCGAGGTCAGGGGGTCTGGTGGGGCTGACGGCTAGCGGGCCGGTTCGGTACTGGCCGGCGGGGCCACCGGGGCCTCCTCGCTGAAGTCCAGCTCCGGCGGGCGCTGCCGGAAGCCGCGTGTGAGGTAGGCCAGGTAGGCGAGCCCGACGACCAGCCAGCAGATGCCGATCACGAACGTGGTGCGGGACAGGCTGGTCCACAGCCACAGGCTGAGCACGAACCCGACCGCGGGGGCGAGCCCGTAGCGCAGCCACGCCGCCGCGCCGCGCAGCCGGCCGTCCACCAGGAAGTGCTTGATCACCGCGAGGTTCACGAAGGTGAACGCGATCAGTGCGCCGAAACTGATCATCGAGGACGCCGTGTCGAGGCTGATCACGAGCGCCAGCAGGCCGACCGCGCCGACTAGCAGCGCGTTCAGGTACGGCGTCTGGAACCGGGGGTGCAGCGCGCCGAACACGCGGCGGGGCAGCATCTCGTCGCGGCCCATCGCGTACAGGATCCGGGCCACGCTGACCTGGGAGGTCATCGCCGAGGCGAAGCTGCCGGCGATGAACGCGGCCGTGAACAGCGCCGACAGGACCGCCCCGCCGGCCCGCTGCATCACGTCGAGGGTGCCGGCGTCCGCGCTGCTGAAGTGCTGCCAGTCCGGGAACACCAGGCCACCGGCGTAGGCCACCACGACAAAGGTCACGCCGCCGATCAGAGTGGTCAGCATGATCGCCCGGGGGATCGAGCGGGTGGGTTCCTTGGCTTCCTCGGAGAGGGTGGACACCGCGTCGAAACCGAGGAACGCCAGGCACAGGATCGCCGAGCCGGCCGCGATGGCGGACAGGTGCGTCGAGGAGTCGAACAGCGGGGCCAGCGGGTTGATCGGCGCCGCGGTGCCGGCGAGGTGGTGGATGCAGCTGGCCACGAAGATCACCACGAAGACGAACTGGGCGCCGACGAGCACGTAGTTCAGGTTCGCCACCACGTTCACCCCGACGACGTTGAGGGCCGTCACCACGATCGCGGCCGCCAGCACCCAGACCCACGCCGGTACGGCCGGGAACTGGGCGTTCAGGTAGATGCCGATGACCAGGTAGTTCAGCAGCGGCAGGAACAGGTAGTCCAGCAGCAGCGCCCAGCCGGCCAGGAAGCCGAGGTGGCCGCCGAAGTTGCGCCGCGTGTATGTGTACGCCGAGCCGGCCAGCGGATAGACGCGGGACAGGTTGGCGTAGCTGTAGGCGGTGAACAGCATGGCCACCGTGGTCACCAGGTAGGCGCCGGCCAGGTGGCCGCCCGTCGTCACGGTCACCACGCCGTACGTCGTGAACACCGCCAGCGGCAGCATGTACGCGAGCCCGAACAACAGGATCGACCCCGTGCCCAGTACCCGGCGCAGGTGCACCCCGGAACCGTTGTCGGAACCGTCGCCCCTGCCGGTCGGCACCGTCGGTGTGGCCATCTGGCGTTCCTCCGATCAATGTCGGCGCCCGGGCGGGGTGGCGGCCTGGGAATGGCGGGCAGCCACCTTCGGCCGGTCGTCGCAACGGCGAACAGCGAGGTCGATCTACGGTCCGTTCGGGAAGTTCGGAAAGCGCTCTCCGCAGGTTCAGCAATGTACGCGGCGGCCGGTCGCGGCGCAAGAACCTGCCCTGGTCGACGGGTGGGGGCGCGGGCGGCGCGTGACCCCGGCCAGCTGACCTGTCCGTGCGCTGCTGCTATCTGGATAGCGCGTTCCGACGCGGTGAGGTCCGTCCCGGTTTTGTTCCGTGGGTACCGTCACAATGCGGCTCGGAACTAAATCAGGCGCGTAAGTAATCCGTCACAGATTGCTTTCCTTCGCGGGAAACGCAACTGCCGAAGAATTGGCTGAGAATATCGGCTCACCGCCCGTTGGGGGTATTTCCCCGGCGTAGCTTCGGTGGTGAGGAAAGAAATCTTCCGGAAAGGGATACCGCGATGACAGTTCCGTTCGGCGGCCAGGCCGGTCACCCGGCGCTGCCCAACCTGCCCACCCCGCCGTCCGGCTGGCCGGTCGGCTCGTTCGCCACATACGCCGAGGCGCAGCGCGCCGTCGATCACCTGGCCGACCACGCGTTCCCGGTCGAGGACGTGACCATCGTCGGGGTGGACCTGATGCTGGTGGAGCGCGTGCTCGGCCGGCTGACCTGGGGGCGGGTGCTGGCCAGTGGCGCGGCGTCCGGGGTGTGGATGGGCCTGTTCGTCGGCGCCCTGCTGGCTTACTTCGAGCGCAACACCGGCGCGGTGGTCGTCGGCCTCGTCGCCGGGGTGCTGTTCAGTGTCCTGTTCGCCGCGCTCGGCTACGCGGTGCAGCGCGGCCGGCGCGACTTCACGTCGTCGAGCCAGCTGGTGGCCGGCCGCTACGACGTGCTGAGCCAGCCGCGCAACGCGGAGCGAGCCCGTTCGATGCTCGCCGAGCTCGACCTCGGGGTCGCCTCGAAGGGCTGACCCCGTAGTTCGAACAGGCACGGGAGGTGCCGCGCGGCGGAGCTACCAGCCCCGCGGCGCGCTACTTGCCGCTGAACCGGCCTCGGCCGTACATCGGGGCGTCGTCCCTGGTCGGAGTGGTGCTGGCGGCCCGTGCCTTGGCGGCGTCGGCGGCCGCGCGGCCCGGGCACATGCAGCGCCGGTCCAGCCCGCGGTCCTGGCTCGCCCGGCAGTAGCGGGTGGCGGTCGCGTCGTGCACCGACAGGTCGTGTTGGCAGGCGGGACACACTTGGGTGTCGGATTCGGTCTCGGCTGGGGCCGTCCCCGAGGATCGGCCGTCGAACTCGGTCGTCATCTGTCGACCTGACTTCGCCGACGCGGCCGGCGAGGAAGTGGTGCTCCTGGCGCCGCACCTCGGAGAAATGCTGTCGGACCAGGACAACCAGCAGCTTACGCGCTCGCCCTCCGCGCGATAACGACCAATATCACTCCGGGGGCGCGTACCCAGCCTAGGTTCTCGGCCGGCAGCGGGAGATGATGCGGTGATGGTGCTGCGCCGAGTGCGAGTTGGTTGCGATTTCACCTATGTGGCCGAGGTGGATACGCCGGTGATCTTCCAGGTGCAGCCGATCGAGTCCCGGCTGATCGCCATGGAGGCCGAGCGGTGGACGTCGGACCCGGCGATCGAGGTGCGCGGGTACTCGGACCTGTACGGCAACCCGTGCGTGCGCGCGGTGCTGCGGGCCGGCCGGTCCAGCTTCAGCTACGACGCCGTCGCGGCCTGCCCGGACGCCTTCGAGGACGCCGACGAGCTGGCCCCGGAGTGCGCCCCGGACGCGCTGCCCGACCACACCCTGCTCTACATCCTGCCGAGCCGGTACTGCCTGCCCGATGTGCTCGGCAACGAGGCGTGGTCCCGGTTCGGCGGGCTGGCCCCCGGTTACCGGCGCGTGCAGGCGATCTGCCAGCACGTGCACGACCACCTGACGTTCCAGTACGGCAGCACCACCGCGTTCTCCACCGCCGAGGATGTGAACACCTCCGGCCTCGGCGTCTGCCGCGACTTCACCCACCTGGCCATCTCGTTCTGCCGCGCCCTGAACATTCCCGCGCGCTACGTGTTCGGCTACCTGCCCGACCTGGATGTACCGGTGGACCCGGCCCCGATGGACTTCGCCGCCTGGATGGAGGTCTGGCTCGGTGAGCGCTGGTGGACCTTCGACCCCCGCAACAACGTGCGGCGCAAGGGGCGGATCGTGATCGGCCGCGGCCGGGACGCCTCCGACGTCGCGATGGCTACCACGTTCGGCGGGCCGCAGCTGGAGAACATGGTGGTCCGCGCCTTGGAGGAGTCCGTCCGCTGAGCGGCCCCGCGGGGGTCAGGTCGGCCGGTGGCCCACCGCGATGAAGGTGACCAGGTGCAGCCACGGCCGCTGGGCCAGCTGGTCGACGCGCTCGAACGCCCGCTCCCAACGGGCGAGGTCGTCGGCGTCGGCGAGCCCGGCTGCCACCATCGCGTCCCGGGCGGCCCAGCTCGGCGGCCGGAGCCCCGGTGGCATGCGCAGCATCGCGCTGGTGGACCGGAACGCGGTCAGGGCCAGCCCGGCCCGCTCCAGCAGCCAGCCCAGCTTGATCCCGACGTCCAGGTCGTTGCCCTTGGCCCGGTGCAACCCGTGGTACCGCTGCGTCAGGTCGGCGAGGTCGGGGTCGTCCGGGAAGATCCGCGAGGCCACGGCGTCCGCGTCCACGAGCAGTACCGCGCCGCCGGGGCGGGCCAGCGCGGCGAGGTGCCGCACGATCGCCGCCTCGCGCCCGCCGTTGTGCGCCAGCACGTGCCGGCACACCACCACGTCGTACGTGCCGAGCCGCAGGCCGCTGTCGGTCGCCGAACCGCCCCGCGCCGACGCGTGGCCCAGGCCGTCGACCGCCTCGGTGGCCGCCGCCACGGCGTCGGCGTCCTGGTCGACCCCGTGCGCGGCGCCGGTGGGCCCGACGGCCTCGGCGAGCACCCGCAGCATCGCGCCGGGGCCGCAGCCGATGTCGGCCAACCGGGCCCCGGGCCCGATGCCGGCCGCCGCCCACTCCGGCGCCTCCGCGCCCCGGGCCTGTTCGGCCATGAACCGGTACCGGGCCTGCTCCCCGGTGCTCAGTCGCAACGCGTAGCTCATCGCCGGCCTCCCGAGGTCGTCGCCATCGCCCCGGGATCTCAGCACTGAGCGGTCCAGCTCACCTAGTGGCCGGAGTCCGAAGTTCACTAGGGATTTGCCGAACGCGGCCGGGTTGAGCCGCGCAGCGGTTATCTCTCGCGTGCGGGGCGCTCGCGGTCAGAATGGGCTCGGTCGGAGGGGGGATCAGGACGGAGATCGTCGAAGGTGACCTGACGGAGGAGTTCGGCCAGGTCACCGTGCTACTCCGGCAGCTGGCGGACCGTGGCGAGGGCACCGTCCTCGGGCTCGTGCCGGGAGCTGCGCTCCATCATCCCCGACCGGCAGACGCTGGCGGCCGAGTCCGACGACGAGCGGGGCGAGCTGCCCAGCGGCCGGCCCGACATCTCGGCGCAGGTGGCTGACGCGCTCGCCGTGCGGGCCGCGCTGGCCGAGCTGCCGCCGAGGGAACGGGAGGCCGTGGTGATCCGGATGCAGTGGCAGCTCAGTGTGTCCGAGGCGGCCGAGGTGATGCAGCTCAGCTCGGGCGCGGTGAAGCGCTACACGGCCGACGGCCTGCGCCGCCTCCGCGAACGCCGCAGCGCCTGGCTCCCGCGTACCTCCCGCCGCACACTCTGATGGTCACCAACGGCGGGCCGGTCAGGCGGTCGGCGGGGTGAGTCGGACGATCATCTTGCCCACGTTCTCGCCGCGCAGCAGGCCGATGAACGCGGACACCGCGTTGTCCAGCCCGTCCACGACCGTCTCACGCACCTGCAGCTGGCCGGAGCGCAGCCACTCGCCGACGGTCTGGGCGAACTCCGCCTGCAGGTCGTTGTGGTCGTACACGATGAACCCGCGCAGGGTAAGCCGGCGGCCGACCGCGAGGCCCAGGTTGCGCGGCCCGGCGGGGCGCTCGGTGGCGTTGTAGCCGGAGATGGAGCCGCACAGCGCGACCCGGCCGTGCAGGTTGAGCGTGCCGATCGCGGCCTCGAGGTGCTCGCCGCCGACGTTGTCGAAGTAGACGTCGATGCCGTCCGGGGCGGCCGCCTGCAGCTGGTCGATGACCGGGCCCTCGCGGTAGTTGAACGCGGCGTCGAAGCCGAGCTCGTCGGTCACGAAGGCGACCTTCTCCGCGGAGCCCGCGCTCCCGATCACGCGCTTGGCGCCGCGCAGGCGGGCGAACTGGCCGACCAGCCCGCCGACCGCGCCAGCCGCGCCCGACACGAAGACGGTGTCGCCCGGCCGGAACTCGCCGGTACGGAACAGGCCGCCGAACGCGGTCAGCCCGGGCATGCCGAGCGCGCCGAGATAGAGCGACTCGGAGACCCCGTCGACGCGCTCCAGCCGCTGGACGTGCTCCTGCTTGAGCAGCGCGTGCTCCCGCCAACCCGCGTTGTGCAGTACGAGGTCACCGACCGCCAGCCCGGTGCCGCCGCCCGCGATCACCTCGCCGACCGCGCCACCCTGGGCGGCCTTGTCGAGCTCCCACGGCGGGGCGTACGACGGGACGTCGTTCATCCGCCCGCGCATGTACGGGTCGACGGACATGACCAGGTTGCGGACGAGTACCTCACCGGGGCCGGGGTCGGCCAGCTCGGTCTCGACCAGGCGGAAGTCCGAAGGGGTCGGCTCGCCGGTGGGGCGGGCGGCGAGGTGGATCTCGCGGGTTCGGGTGGGCACGGTGCTGGACTCCTCGGCGGTGGGGTGGATGGGACCGTTACTTGACTAGAGCGTAAGTCTGACGGTTATGTCACGACAAGCGAACGTGGTGGCCGCTCAGCGACCCGCGACCCGGTGCTGGGCGAGCAGCCCGACGGCGGCCGCCGCGACGCCGTAGCCGAGCACCATGTTGAGCAACCCCACCACACCTACCAGTAATCCCGCGACGATCGCCGGGATGCCGAAGGCGAGGTAGGCGACGAGGAACACGGCGGCGAACAGGCCCGCGCGCTGGTGGGGCGCGGCCAGCGGCGTGATCGTGCGCAGCGCACCGGAGAAGGACGCCCCGAAGCCGACCCCGCCGACGATGCCGCCGACCCAGAGCAGCGGCATCACGCCGAGGGCCACGCCGGCGACGATGATCGCGGTGCCGGCGAGCACGGTGGCGCCGCCGATCTTGACGCTCACCGACGACACCGTGCCCGCGCTGGTCGAGCACCTGTTCCAGCGCGCCTGACGACCGCACGGTCGCCTCGGTGGCCGCCGAGTGGGGCTACGGCCCGGAGAGCGCCTTCAGCGCCGCGGTCAAGCGCGTCACCGGGCATCCGCCGGCCCGCTACCGGGGTCTGGCCCTGAGCCGCGCCGGCTGAGCAGACCTAGAGCTCGTCGTTGCCGGGGCCGGCGGTGAGGTCGGACCACGGCGGCACCAGGTGCGCGACCTTCATCGCCGACCGGGGCGCCACCGGCCCGACATTCAGCTCGCGGCGCAGGTAGTCGACCAGGTCGGAGCCGTAGTAGATGACGTCGGTGTGGTAGACGGAGAACACCGGGGCGCCGCTGACCGAAGGCGCGGCGGGCAGGAAGCGGTGGCTGTAGACGGGCACCAGCTTCGGCCAGCGCAGCAGCTGCTCGCGGGCCTGTTGCTCGGCCAGCTCCTCGTCGTCAGGGCGCGGCCCCCACGAGGCCGGCCAGAACCCGTTGTGCAGCACGTCCTGCACCGCGCCGTCGACCGGCCAGTCCAGCCGGGTCCGCAGGTCACTCTCGGCGTCCCGGCGCCAGTCCGGCCAGCCGTCGTCCACCGGCAGCGCGAGGCGCAGCAGGTCGGCGTGGTCGGGCCCGAACTCGAAGGCGAACCGGCGCTGGATCCCGGCGAGCTCGTCCTCACTCAGACCGCGTTCGAGTGGGACCTCGGCCTGCCGGAGAAGCGCAACCGCACGGGTCGCAAGGGTCGCTGCCACCCCAGCAGTATCCAGGTTCGATGCCGCCGCCGGTCAGTCCTCGCCGAGATCGGCCCGCCGCGAGCTCAGGTTCAGCCGGTCGGCGTCCGGGCTGCCGGGGTCGTGCGAGGGCTGGCCGGAGTGGCGGCGCAGCGGTTCGGGCCGGCGGGTGTCCACCGAGAGCTGGAAGATGTCCGCCCGCTGGTAGGTGCCGACGATGTCGTGGGCCTGCTTGGCGATCAGCTCGAGGCCGAGGTCCACCTCCGCGTACACGATGCCCTCGCCGCCGAGCAGCGGGCCGGCGACGAGCTGGCCGTCCGGGCCGACCACCATGGACGCCGTCGGGTGCGCGGTCAGCATCTTCTCGATCCGTGAGTCCCCGCCGGCCACCTCGGCCACGGCGGTGTCGTCGAGCGCGGTGGCCGCGACCACGGTGAACACCTTGCCCTCGAAGCAGTGCGCGGCGGCCCGGATCCGGATGTTCTCCGCCAGGTCGTAGCCGCCGCCCTCGGTGCGGGCGTCGAAGGGCCAGCTCGGCGGGTAGCTGGCCACGTGCAGCCGCTCGCCCTGGGCCAGCAGCGTGAACCGGGCCAGCGTGTTCGTGTTCTCGCCGCAGATCAGGGCGCCGAGCTGCCAGCCGTCCAGTGGCACCGGGGCGAGGTCGTGCGCGTCGCCGTGCGACCAGGTCAGCCGCTCGTACCAGGTGGCGACGAGCTTGCGGCGGTGGTTGACCAGGCGGCCGGTGCGGTCGAACACCAGGTTGGCGTTCCACACCTGGCCCAGCGTCGCGGGGTTGCGCTCGTTCACCCCGACGGAGAGCACCACGCCGAACCGGGCGGCCAGCGCGCCGAGCCGGCGCGTCTCCGGCCCGGGCACCACGATCGACTCGGTGACCAGCCGCGCGTGCAGCTCGTGCTGGTCGACCGGCGCGAGCACCCCGTTCCAGATCGGGAAGCCGGCCACGAACGACTCGCCGAACACCACGAGCTCGGCCCCGCGCCCGGCGGCCTCGGCAACCAGCGACTCGAGCTTGTCCAGCGTGGCGGCCCGGTCCAGGAAGACCGGGGCGGCCTGTACGGCGGCCACCGTGACCCTGGGCAGATCGAGTGCGGACATCGGGCGCCTCCGACAGGTTCGGTGTCGACGGAATTCGACAACAGCGGGCCGCTCCGGACCGGAGCTCCGTGAAGGTAGAGACCATGGCTCAGCTGGTCAAGGGGTACTAGTGTCACGAGACCTCGACAACAGCTTGGTCTCAGCAACAGCACGGTCTCGACGGCAGCTTGGGCTCGACAACAGGGGAGCGGCGATGTGGGCGGAACTCGCGGACGCCGGGCTGGACCCGAAGGAGGCCAAGTTCTACCTGGCCACGCTGAGCCTGGACGGGCCCACGGTGGCGCGGGCCGCCGAGGCCGCCGGGGTCAGCCGGACCAACGGCTACGACATCGCCAAGCGGCTGGCCGGCCGGGGCCTGATCTCGCTGGTCGAGGGCGGCAGCGGCGGCCGGACCGTACTGCGGGCCGCCGACCCGGGGCACCTGCTCGACGAGTGGAGGCAGCGCCGCCAGGCCCTGGAGCGGCTGGTGCCCAGGCTGCGCGCGATGCACGCGAAGGGGGGCGCGGCGCCCCGGTCGCGCTACCTGGAGGGCGCGGCCGGCATCCGCACGGCCCTGTTCGAGACGCTGGACTGGCCGTCGCCGCTGCGCGGCATCCTGTCGATGCGGGACCTGATGGCGGTGCCCGGTGCGATCGCCATGCGCGAGTACATCGCCGCCCGCCGCGAGCGCGGGCTGTGGCTGAACGTGGTCCGCTCGCCGGAGAAGGACTACACCAGCGGCTGGCCGTCCAGCGAGGCGGACCTGCGGCGCACCCGGTACGCCCCGGCCGGCCACGTGTTCACCATGACGCTGATCATCGGCGCCGACGCGGTCGCGGTCATCTCCTCGACGGTGGAGAACTTCGCGCTGGTCATCGAGAGCACGGAGTACGCCGACACCCAGCGCAACCTGTTCGAGGTGCTCTGGGCCGCGAGCCACGAATGACGTCGTGAGTGGCGCTGGGCGCGATAGCGACCATCGCCACTCACGAGGGTGTGGATCAGCCGAGCTGGCGCGGCCGGACGTGCTTCGGCGGCAGCGCCAGGCGGTTGATCTTGCGCAGCACCTGGCCGTACTGGGTGGCGAGCTTGCCGGTGGTGTAGGGCAGGCCGTACTCGGTGCACAGCGCCCTGACCCGCGGCGCGATCTCCGAGTACCGGTTGCTGGGCAGGTCGGGGAACAGGTGGTGCTCGATCTGGAAGCTGAGGTTGCCGGTCATCAGGTGGAACAATGGGCCGCCGTCCAGGTTCGCCGAGCCGAGCATCTGGCGCAGGTACCACTGGCCCCGCGTCTCACCCTCCAGCTGCTCCTCGGTGAACTGCACGGTGCCGTCCGGGAAGTGCCCGCAGAAGATCACCGCGTGCGACCAGATGTTGCGCACCAGGTTCGCGGTCGCGTTGCCGGCCAGCACCGGCAGGAAGAACGGGCCGGCCAGCGCCGGGAAGACCAGGTAGTCCTTGGTGAACTGGCGGCGCATCTTGCGGCCGATGCCCTTGATCTGCCGCCAGACGTCCTTCTTGCTCTTCTCCCCGCTGGCGACCTTCTCGACCTCCAGGTCGTGCAGCGCCACGCCCCACTGGAAGAACAGCGAGAGCAGGAAGTTGTACACCGGGTTGCCCAGGTAGTACGGCCGCCAGCTCTGCTCCTCGGACAGCCGCAGGATGCCGTAGCCCACGTCGCGGTCCTTGCCGACGACGTTGGTGTAGGTGTGGTGCATGTAGTTGTGCGAGTGCTTCCAGCTCTTCGCGTCGCTGACCAGGTCCCACTCCCAGGTGCTGGAGTGGATCTTCGGGTCGCGCATCCAGTCCCACTGGCCGTGCAGCACGTTGTGCCCGATCTCCATGTTCTCCAAGATCTTGGCGACGGAAAGCAGCGCGGTGCCGGCCAGCCAGGCCGGCGGCAGCACGCCGGCGAACAACAGGGCGCGGCCGCCGATCTCGAGCTTGCGCTGGATGCCGATGATCCGGCGGATGTACTCGGCGTCGGAGGCTCCCCGGTCCGCCAGGACGCCGTCACGGATCTCGTCGAGCTGGCGGCCGAGCTCCTCGACCTGCTCGGGGGTGAGGCCGCTGGCCGCCGGGGCCGGGGTGGAGGGCACCGGGCGCAGCCGGGCCGGCCGGACCGGGTCGGTGGTGGTGACTCCGCTGGGCAGGGTGACTGTCATGTCGCTCCTCAAGAAGTAGTCGGGGTGTCCAGGCGGGCCGCGCCGCTCGCCCCGGAGATGCAGGTCTGGATCAGGTCGCCGGGCTCGCCGTGCACCTCGCCGGAGCGCAGGTCCCGGACCTGGCCCTCGCGCAGGGGCAGCACGCAGCCGAAGCAGATGCCCATCCGGCAGCCACTGGGCAGTAGCACGCCGGCGGCCTCACCGGCCTCCAGCAGGCTGGCGTCGGCGGCCACCTCGACGGCATCGCCGTCGGCACTGCCGTAGCGGACCGTGCCGCCGGTGCCCCCGGTGCTGCGCGCCGGCGGGGTGAAACGCTCGAGGTGCAGCCGGTCGGGGTGCTCCGCCCAGTGCGCCTCCGCGGCGTCGAGCAGGCCGGCCGGACCGCACACGTACGCCTCGCGGTCACGCCAGTCGGGGCACAGCGTGTCGAGCTCGGCCAGGTCCAGGCGCCCCTCGGTGCCGGTGTGGCGCAGTACCACCCGGGCGCCCAGCGCGCGCAGCTCGTCGCGGAAGATCACGTCGTCGGCGTTCGGCGCGCTGTGCAGCAGCGCCAGGTCGGGCAGCGGGCCGCGCTCGGCGAGCGTGCGCAGCATGCCCATCACCGGCGTGATGCCGCTGCCGGCGGTGATCATCAGCAGCGGCGCGGCGACCGGCGCGGGCAGCACGAAGTCGCCCTCGGCGGCCTCCAGGTGCACGATCGTGCCGACCGGGGTGCGGTGCGCCAGGTGCGGCGACACGACACCGCCGTCCAAGGCCTGCACGGTGATCGAAAGGTCACGGTCCGCCCGCTCGGCACTGGTCAGCGAGTACGTGCGCCAGTGCCGGACGCCGTCGACGTCCACCCCGACCCGGACGTACTGGCCGGCGCGGTGGCCGGCCCAGCCCCGGCCGGGACGGATCCGCAGCGTGGTCGCGCGCTCGGTCTCGGGCCGCACCTCGACGACCCGGCCGCGCAGGGCGGTGGTCGACCAGAGGGGGTTGACCAGCCCGACGTAGTCCTCGGGCAGCAACGGCGTGGTCAGGGACACGGCCGCCGCGAGCAGCCGGCTGGGGCGGCGGGGCGAGGCAACTCGGAAGAACATGACATCAGGAGAGCACAGAGTGATGTCACATAGCAAGCGGGGTTGGGTGGTATCGTGTGTCACATGACGACGGAGGTTGACGGTGTCGAGTGGCGGACCATCGACGAGCTGGCCCGGGTCAGCGGAGTCACCGTGCGCAACATCCGCGCCTACCAGGCCCGGGGTCTGCTGCCGGCGCCGCAGGTGCGCGCCCGTACCGGCTACTACGGCCCCGGCCACGAGGCCCGGCTCGAGTTGATCAAGGAGCTGCAGGGCGAGGGCGTCAAGCTGGACACGATCAAGAAGCTGCTGGACACGACGGGTGGCTCCACCGAGCAGGTGGTGTATTTCATCCGCCGGGTCCGCGAGCTGTTTGCCGCCGAGCAGCGCCAGATCGTGCACGTGAAGGAGCTGCAGGAGCGCTTCGGTGAGGACGGCGGCGGCCTGCTCCGGCGGGCGGTCAAGCTGGACCTGCTGCGGGAGATCTCCGACGACCAGTACGAAGAGGTCAGTCCCCGGTTGATGGGCGTGGCGCAGTCGATGGTCGAGATGGGCATCCCGCTGAGCCGGTCGCTGGACGTCGTCGAGCAGCTGCGCAAGCACGCCGACGGCATCGCGAAGATCTACGTCGAGCTGTTCCTCGGTGAGGTGTGGCGCCCGTTCGACGACTCCGGCCGGCCCGAGGCGCAGTGGCCGCAGGTGTACGAGACGATCGAGCAGCTGCGCAAGGTCTCGGGGGACGCGATGCTCGCGGTGCTGCAGCTGGCGGTGTCCGAGCGGCTGGACGTGACCTTCGGCCGGGACATCGTGCGCAACGTCCGGACCAGCAGCTCGGACGGCCAGCCCGCCGCCGAGTGATCGGGTCCGGTGCCGCACCTTCGGTCGAAGCGGGCCGGGAAACCCGCTGGCGCGGAGGTTTGGGTGGCGGGCGACCGTAGTTGAGGACCAGACTGCAGGGCAGCAGCACCGTAGCCGCCCCCTGCCGGAGGATCCTGTGACAGCCACCGTTGACCAGCAGACCGACCTGGACCGCACCCGGTTCTTCATCAACGGCGAGTGGGTGGAACCGCGCGGTACCGAGCGGCACCAGGCGATCGAGGCCGCCACCGGCGAGCCGATCGGGGTGGCCGCGCTCGGCACCGACGCCGACATCGACGCCGCCGTGCGCGCCGCCCGCGCCGCCCTGGACAGCGGCCCGTGGGGGCGCAGCACCGCCGCCGAGCGCTCCGAGGTGATGCTGCGCTTCGCCGCCGCGCTCGCCGCCCGGGGCGAGGCGACCAGCGCGCTCGTCAGCCGTGAGAACGGCATGCCGATCACGCTGTCCAGTGTGTTCAACGGCGCCGCCCCCGCCGGCCTGCTGCAGCTGTACGCGAACCTGATCAAGGACTTCCCGCTGGAGGAGGTGCGCCCGAGCCAGAGCGGCGCGACGATCGTGCGGCGCACCCCGGTCGGCGTCGTCGGTGCGATCACGCCGTGGAACTACCCGCTCGCGCTGGCCATGTTCAAGCTCGGCCCCGCGCTCGCGGCGGGCTGCACCGTGGTGCTCAAGCCGTCCCCGGAGACCGCGCTGGACTCGTACGTGCTGGGCGACGCGGCCGCCGAGGCCGGCCTGCCGCCAGGTGTGCTCAACATCGTGCTGGCCGGCCGGGAGGCGGGAGCCTCGCTGGTCACGCACCCGCTGGTGGACAAGATCGCGTTCACCGGGTCGACGGCGGCCGGGCGGATCATCGGCGGCGAGTGCGGCCGGCTGATCCGCCGTTGCACGCTCGAGCTGGGCGGCAAGTCGGCGGCGATCTTTCTCGACGACGGTGACATCGACACGTTCAAGGGCGGCCTCGGCACCGCGTCGTTCATGAACAACAGCCAGACCTGCACCACCCAGTCCCGGATCCTGGCGCCCCGCTCGCGCTACGACGAGGTGGTCGAGGCGGTGGCCAGCTATGCCCGCGAGCTCACCGTGGGCAACCCGCTGGACCCGGCGACGACCTGCGGCCCGATGGCCAGCGAGACGCACCTGAACCGGGTGCTCGGCTACATCGAGGTCGGCAAGAACAGCGACGCCCGGCTGATCACCGGCGGTGGCCGGCCGGCCGACCAGGACCGCGGCTGGTTCGTCGAGCCCACCGTGTTCGCCGACGTGCGCAACACCGACCAGCTCGCCCGCGAGGAGGTCTTCGGCCCGGTCATCGCGGTGATCCCGTACGAGACCGACGACGAGGCCGTGGCCATTGCCAACGACAGCAACTACGGCCTCGGCGGCTCGGTGTGGACCGCCGACGAGGACCGAGGCGTCGACATCGCCCGCCGGGTGCGCACCGGCTCCATCGGGGTCAACTACTACAACCTCGACCTGGGTGCGCCGTTCGGCGGCATGAAGGACAGTGGCATCGGGCGCGAGCTCGGCCCGGAGGGCCTGAACAACTACCTCGAGTACCAGTCCATCTACGCCAGCGCCGACCGCCTGCGCGGCTGAGCACCCCGTGAGTGGCGGGGTTGG
>DATAZG010000212.1:0-3013 GCA_036272155.1 Pseudonocardia sp. | reverse complement strand
AGGAACGGGCCGATGACCGAGTGCGGGTCCTTTTCCAGCCGGCCGGGCGGCCCCTGGGCGATGACCGTGCCGCCCTTGGTGCCGGCCGCCGGTCCGAGCTCGATGACCCAGTCGGCGCTGCGGATGACCTCCCGCTCGTGCTCCACCACGACCACGGAATTACCGTTGGCAGCCAGGGCCGTGATCGTCTTGAGCAGCCCGGTGACGTTGGCCGGGTGCAGCCCGACCGACGGCTCGTCCAGCACGTACAGCATGCCCGTGGTGCTGGCCCGCACCGTCGAGGTGAGCTCGATCCGCTGCCGCTCGCCCGTCGACAGCGTGGCACCGGCCCGGTCCAGCGTCAGGTAGGCCAGGCCCACGTCGAGCAGCGGCGTGAGCCTGCCGTCCAGCTCGGCGAGCAACCCGTTCGTCATCCGGCTGATCTCGGCGGGCAGCCCGGCGGGCAGGCCGGCCGTGAACGCGGCCAGCCCGTCCAGGCTGAGCGCGCTGATCTCGGCGAGGTTGCGCCCGGCGAGCTGCGAAGCCAGCGCTTCGGGCCGCAGCCGGGTGCCATGGCACACCGAGCACGTCCGGGTGACGAGGAACCGCTGCACCAGGCGCCGGGTGCGCTCGTTGTCGCTGCGCAGCGACCGTTCCACCGCGGCGATCGCGTTGTCGTAGTTGACCGACAGCTGCACGGCCCGCCCGTTGCGGCCCGAGGGCAGCGTCACCGGCCGCTTGACCGCCGCACCGTGCAGCACGATGTCGCGCTCGTGATCGGTCAGCTCCTGATAGGGAACGTCGAGCCGGACCCCGAGCTCGCCCGCGGCGTACATCGACAGCCGCCGGCCGCCGGAGTTCCACGGCAGCACCGCACCATCGGCGATCGTCTTACCCGGATCCGGAACCAGCGTGCTGGCGTCGACTTCGGACCGTACGCCCAGGCCCTGGCACGCCGGGCAGGCGCCGTAGGAGTTGAACGCGAAGGACTCGGCGCCGGGGTGCTCGAAACGCGCGCCGCATACCGGGCAGGTGATCTCCTCGCGGAGCGCCGCGATCGACGGCGGGACACGGTGCCCGTTCGGGCACCGGTGGGAGCCGAGCCGCGACATCATCAGGCGGAGCACGTTGAGGACCTCGGACATGGTGCCGACCGTGCTGCGCGGCCCCGGTACCGGCGGGCGCTGCCGCAGGGCCAGCGCGGGCGGCAGGTGGTCGATCCGGTCGACGTCCGGCCGCTGCGCCTGGGTCAGCCGGCGGCGGCTGTAGGTGCTCAGGCCCTCGAGGAAGCGGTGCATGCCCTCGGCGTACAGCGTGCCCATGGCCAGCGATGTCTTGCCCGAGCCGGATACCCCGACGACCGCGACCGTCCGCCACAGCGGCACGTCGACGTCGATATCCCGCAGGTTGTTATGCCGGGCACCGCGCACCCCGATGACCACGGGCAGGGTCGTGGGCACGGGAAAATCGTCAGCCTTCATACGCCTACTATCGCCGGACGGCGGACAGGAGACGCAGCTCGCGGGCGCGATGGACGGCCGCGGAGCGGTCCTCGGCGCCGAGCTTGGCGTAGATGCTGCGGATGTGCGTGCCGACGGTGTTCACCGACACCGACAGCTCGGTGGCGATCTGCGGCCGGGACAGGTTGGTCGGCAGGTACCGCAGCACCCGGAGCTCGCCCGCACTGAGCGACTCCGCCGGCGGGGAAGACCGGTCGGCCATCGGGGCGGACGAGCCAGCCAGCAGATCAAGGATGTCGGTGAGCAGGGCGGCGTGCGCGGTCTGGTGCCGCGGCAGGGCCTCGAGGAGCTCCCGCGATCCGGTCATCGCGAACGGCAGCACGAGCCGGTCAGCTTCGGCGAGAGCCAGGGCCCGTTCGGCTGATTGATGCGCCGCGCGCCGGTCACCTAGCGCACCGGAGGCCAGCCCGGCCAGCAGCTGAGCCTCTACCGCCGTGGCGTAGCCGGTCACCGGCGCCGTGCCGTCCAGCACCTCGCGCAGCGCGGCCAGGGCCCCCGCCGGATCGCCGTCAGCCAGGCAGAGCACCGCGCGAGCGTTGCGGATCTCGCCCGCGCCGGCCTGGTCGTCAGCCAGCGCCGCGAGCCCGGCCCGCGCCTCGCCGGTCCGCCCCAGGCGGGCCTGCGTGGCTAGCGTCCAGCCGGTCAGCTGGCGGCCCATGGCGAGCGGGCTCGCCAGCCGGGGTTGCAGGCGCGCGGCCGCGCGGAACTCCTCGAGTGCCTCCCGCGGGCACCCCCGGCCGAGGTGCAGCATCCCGGTCACCAGGTGCAGCCCGAGCCGGATGCCGGGCGCGTCGTCGGCCTCCACGGCCCGGGCCGTGCGCCGCAGCCACCGCTCGCCGTCGCCGAACTCCCCGGTCCAGATCATCTTCTCGGCCAGGGCGAGCAGCGCGGGCGCGATCACCGGTTCGGTCCCCCAGCCGTGCCGCTCGGCGAGCGCGATCGCCTCGCGGCAGCGCTCCCGGGCCGTGGCCAGGGAACCGGTGTCCGGCGCGAAGCCGAGCTGGGTCAGGCAGGCGACCTCGAGATAGGGGCGGCCGATCTCCCGGGCCAGGGCGGCGCCCTCCCGCAGGTGACGTTCGGCGTCGGCCAGCGCCAGGGACCACGCCTCGACGGTGCCGAGGTTCATCAGCGCGACGGCCCGCAGGTCGTGGGCGAGCGCGATCTCCTCGCCGCACCGTCCGGTCACCGCCGCGGACAGCAACCCGGCCTGCTCGACGACGCCGGCCAGGTGACCGCGGCGCCGGGCCAGCCACAGCTGCAGCGACGCGATCGCCATTTCCAGGCGGCGCCGGCGATCAGGCGGCGCCGTCCCGGCGTACGACGCGGCGACGGCCAGATGGGCGGCCGCCTCGTCTAGATGGCCCTGGAGCAGGTCGCTGCCCGCGCGGACCAGGGCCAGCTCGGGGTCGGCGGCGGCGCCGGGCGGGAAGGCCCGCACCAGCACCTCGATGGTCCGCGCCTGCCCGTCGAGGGTCAGGCTGAACGCATGATCGGCCAGCAGCCTGGCCGCCGCG